>JASFMY010000042.1:0-44817 GCA_050117315.1 Ignavibacteria bacterium | reverse complement strand
GTTAGGTTTGAAAATTTATAGGCTTGGTTCAGTAAAAGTATAGGTTAGGTTTGATAAAAGTATAGGCTATCTTTCTACTATTTACAGTCTATACTTTTACCCTTCATAGTCTATACTTTTACCCTTCATAGTCTATACTTTTTGACTGGAAGCTCTATACTTTTAAAATTCCAAGGCTGTCGAGGACCACTGAGGCTGTCTCAAAAGTATGCTTGTCATCACGAGCGAAGCGAAGTGATCTCTATTTTGAGCTAAAAACGAAAGATTGCCCGCCTTCTCTCGACTCGTCGGGAGAAGGCGGACAGGCTTCGGCAAAAACTGCCTCGCAATGACAATTTTAGGCTTTTGAGACACCTTCATCACTCCTCGACACGAAGTGCGGCAAATAGAAGTAAATAAATCTCAGCTTATAACTTAAGGTTTATTTCTTGACAACCAAGTAAAGTTGATACCTAAGGTATCATCATTGATAAAAAAAGTATGACTGGTGATACTAAAACTATCAGCATTGTATCCAAAAGTATGACCGATGATAGAAAAACTATCAATGTTTTATCAAAAAGTATCAACATTGATACAAAAATTATAAGGAGTGAGCAAATTTCTACCACTGTTCATTAAAAATTTGATGAACGATGAATAAAATCAAGAAAGCTGCCGGCTGTACGGCGGCTATATGGTTTCCAATGATGTCGCGGACCATTTTTCAACAAGAGGTGATTACGGCAGATAAAAAAGACTGAAACCAGGAGTAAACAGTAAATTCCAAAAAATATTGAGGAAAAAATGAAAACAAATTCTATTGTAAAGTTATTGTTTATTATGTTGTTAGCTTTAGTAAGTAATACAACTTACGCCCAGTGGCAGACGGATACATCAACAAGCAGTATTTATTATAATAACGGTAATGTTGGTATAGGTACAACCAGCCCAAGAGCAAAGTTGGAGGTACGTGATTTAGATAGTGGAGGAGACCAATATCTTTTCAGAACGCATAACACTTATTTTAACAGGGGAGTCAAGTTAGGTATTTCAGGAAGTATTGCTGCCATTCAAGGTTCTTCTGCGCAAGATACAGATGAAAACTTTGCAATAAACCCTTCATGTGGCAACGTCGGCATAGGTACATTAGATCCGCAGGGATATAAACTTGCAGTAGCGGGTGATATGATAGCCGAAGAAGTTGTAGTAAAACTGGAAGACGACTGGCCTGATAAAGTATTTGAAGAAGATTACGATTTGAAACCATTAACCGAAGTAGAAAATTTTATAAAAGAAAACAAACGTTTACCCGATATCCCGTCAGCCGAAGAAGTAAAAGAAGAAGGACTAAGTATTGGAGAAATGCAGGCAAAACTGCTTGAAAAAATTGAAGAGCTGACTTTATATACTAATTGCAAATTGATTTTAGGGCTTTGTCCTTTTTAGAACTCTCTCAAATCTCTCTTGAAAAGAGAGAAGTCATTGGTAAAACCCTATATACATCGTAGAACAGGATAAAAAAATTAATGAGCTTGAAAATAAATTGGAAGAATTGTCCAGATAAGGAAAAAAAGGTTATCATGTAGATGATGCAAATTTTGCATCATCTACTTCTATAAAAAATTGTAAATTACAGTTGATAAATTCCAACTTTAATTAATACTTATAAAGAAAAGCATGAATTAGAAAACATTAATGCAATTGCAAATATTAATGAGTTCAGAGTTAAACCAGTAACAATTCCTAATGATAACGATGACATTGAACTTTGGTTTGTTGAAAATATTGGAAAATATTCCAAGGCTGTCGAGGACCATTGAAGTAGACAGTACCTATACCTACACACACTTTCATGGTTTTCTTTCCCCTCTCTTATTATTTTACAATTTCTTAAGTGTTTCTCTCAGCAGATCCCTAAATAATAATGCGATATTGGATCGCATTTCGCTTTGAAAACTGTATAATTCAACATGAAAAATGCACCATTCCTCTCTTTCTTATTTTATTTATAGGTAATTCTACCGATAGTATGGTCAAAATAAAAGTTAATTATACCGAATATCTGTTAGTTTAGTGCTGTTCTATAATATCTTAAAATCTAATAGGTAAAAAGACCATGAGTGTAATTTAACAAACTTAGGAAATGTTTAATTCCTGAACTCCAATTTTGCTGTAATATTGGAGATAAATAGTGTTTTTATTCATTTAACGGGAGGTCAAATGCAGTTCAAAAAGGTTAAAAGTTGGAGCCTTTTAAGCAAGATTTTTAGTTTTAGTCTAATTATAGTGGCACTTTTTGTTATTACTCTTTTTGTCCACACAATCCCTACAATAGAAGAAAATTTTTTAAAGGAAAAGAAAGATAAAGTAAAACATACAGTAGAAGTTGCATACGGTATGTTGAATGACTCATTCAAAAAGTTTAGCACTGGAACTTTATCGGAGGATGAAGCTAAAGAAAGAGCAATTGATATTATTCAGGGACTCCGTTACGATCAAAGCGGTTATTTCTTTATAATTGATTTAGAGCCGAAAATGATCATGCACCCGATTAAACCAAAACTAAACGGTGAAAAATTAGGAAGTTATAAAGATCCTAACGATAAATTTTTGTTTGCTGAAATGACAGAATTAGCAGGCAGAAAAGGAGAAGGATTTGTAGAATACATGTGGGCAAAACCGGGGAAAGATGAACCGGTTTCTAAAATTTCATTTGTAAAGTTATTTGACAAATGGGGATGGATTATTGGAAGCGGTGTTTATATTGATGACGTGAAAGAAGAATTTGCTTCGGTAAGATTACAAATTATACTCTTAATATTTATAATTTCACTGATTGTGTTTGCTATTTCATATTACCTTGCTAAAAAAATTACTTCGCCTGTTGAGAAATTACGAACTGCTTTTTCGAGAATAACTAAAGGAGAGTACGATGTTCATGTTGATTCAGATTCCGGTGATGAATTTGGAGATTTAGGTGATTCATTCAATAAGATGTCCGATATAATAACTCAGCAGTTCAAAGATTTTGATGCTTTAGCATCTCCCGTTATGATGATAGACCCGGATTATAATATTACTTATATGAACAAAGTGGGTTCGGATTTAGTAGGAAAGGATCAAAAGTCGTTGATTGGTAAAAAATGTTATGACCAATTTAAAACAGACCAATGTAACACTGAAGAGTGTGCATGTTATAAGGCTATGCAGACAAATCAGGTCCAAACAGCTCAAACAATTGCAAGACCAAGGGGTAAAGATACTCCTATAATGTATACAGGTGCGCCGCGGACTGATAAAAAAGGAAAAGTCACGGGAGCAATTGAGTTTGTTATGGATGTAACTAAAGCAAAAGAAAATGAGAAATATCTTGAACAAAGCCTTAACTGCATGATGAACGAAATGGGAAAATTTTCTCAAGGAGATTTAACTATTAGCGTAAAACCCGAACGAAAAGATGATAATATTGCAATGTTATATGAAAGCTTCAATCAAACTGTAAAAAAAATAAGAAATATGATTCAAAGTGTAACTGAAGCGGTTCAGGCAACAGCCAGTGCTAGTAACCAGATATCTGCAAGCTCGGAAGAAATGGCTACTGGGGTACAAGAGCAGAATGTGCAAACAGCTGAAGTAGCAAGCGGGATTGAAGAAATGACAAAAACTATTTTGCAGACGGCAAATAATTCTGTTAGAGCTTCGGAATCGGCAAAAAATGCTAATGATCAGGCAAACATAGGAGTAGGCAAAGTAGCTGAAAATAAAGCGGGAATGGAGAAGATAATTACTTCTTCCAAGAATACCGGGAAAATCATTGCATCTTTGGCCGGAAAAACAGACCAAATCGGTGAGATAACACAAGTGATAGATGATATAGCAGACCAAACAAACTTGCTGGCACTAAATGCAGCAATAGAAGCAGCCCGTGCCGGTGAACAGGGAAGAGGATTTGCTGTTGTTGCGGATGAAGTAAGGAAACTTGCAGAAAGAACAACAAAAGCAACAAAGGAAATAGCTGAAACAATCAAGGCAATTCAATCCGAGGCAAAGGAAGCAGATGCATCGATGAAAGAAGCGGAAGAATTCGTAAACGCAGGAATGGAATTAACAAATAGTGTGGAAAAATCACTAAAAGAAATTTTGGAAAGTGCCGATGACGTTACGCTTCAAATCCAGCAAGTTGCAACTGCTAGTGAAGAACAATCTACTACAGCAGAACAAATCGGCAGGAATATTGAATCAATTTCAACTGTGGCAAACCAGTCTGCAACAAGCACACAACAGATAGCAAGAGCAGCGGAAGACCTTAACCAGTTGACCGAAGGGCTGCAAAGATTAATAGCGCAGTTTAAAATTGATTCAAGTGAAAATATAAATCAATTAGGAGGAGTTATTTCAGCGGAATTGGAAAATTAACAACAGGATAAGAATATTTTATGTAGGATTATATGAGAGATTAGCCAGGATAAAATCTGACACTTCTGTTAAAAAGAGAATGTTGACGGGATTAGTGTAGACCCTTATCTATTAAGGGGAATACGATATACCGATATTAATTCTCTTTTGATATATTTATTTTCACATGCCGGCTTTCTTACTCCCAAAACAAAAAACATATCACTTAAAAAACAAAGCCGGTCTCATAAAAATTCTAACTCAACTGATAATCGTAGTAGTTTTTCTGAAAGTCCGGTTTAGCTAATTCGGTTACCAAGTGAATCATTTTTAGAGTAATCAATAGTTTCAATATATCAGTATTAATACTGATGTCGGTATAGCAAAGATGATAGTGTAAATAATTAGAGAAGTTTATTAATTGTATTAAATCTACTTTTTTCTATGAAGGGAAAAAGTTTAAAACTTATTTAAATTAAACATGTAGGTAAAAGTACCGATAATGATCAGTGAATTCAAAATTTATTGCAAATCAGCTATAGTGGGAGGCATAATGAAAACATTTTTTTATAATTTAAGTATTAAGAAAAAAATTCTGGGAGGGTTTTTTGTAGTATTACTTTTACTTGTAATAGTTGCATCGATAGGTTACTCCACAATTTCTTCGTCTACCGATGGCTTTATGGAATACAGAAAGTCAGCCATTAACTCAAATTCATCTGCACAGATTCAATCCACCTTGCTTACCGCAAGAATTGAAGTTATAAACTTCTTGAGAAACGGAGACCAAAAATATGTTTCAAATTTTCAAGAAGACATAAAAGAAATGGAGCAGTATGTCAAAGAAGCCTACGAATCATTGGAAAATGAAGAATATAAAAAAATTATGACCGAAGTAGAGGAAGCGGTTGAAGATTATAAGACCGGTTTCGTCCAGGTCGTGGAATTTATGAACCGGAGAGATCAAGTAGTAAAGGAAGTTTTAGATAAAACCGGGGTGCAGGTCGTTAATGAACAATTAAGTCCTCTAATGGAAGGCGGTAGTATTTCCGTAGCAAAAGCAACTAAACATATGCTGCTGATAAGACTTTATGTGATGAAATTTTTAGACAACAACGGGTTAGACTATGTTGAAAGAGTAAATGATGAATTTAAACTACTAGATAGGTACCTGGTAAGCCTGCCGTCTTCTATAAGGGATAATATTGAAAAATATCGTGACGGTTTTAATGAAGTGGTAAACATAATTGAGGACAGGAATAAAATAGTCAACGGGACACTTGACAATATCGGTCCAAGAATAGCCACAGAACTCAACGACTTAAATACGGGAATAAAAGCTAGGCAAGAAGTTTTAGGCCCTGAGCTACAGTCGGCAAATTTGCGAGGTAATACTATAGTAATTACAATGAGCCTAATAGCCGTAGCCCTAGGTCTCATGTTCTCGTTTATAATCAGTAATGCAGTCACCAACCCGGTATTTAAAGCGAACCATATGATGCAGGAATTAGGTAAAGGCAGGTTAGGTACCCGTCTGAAACTGGAATCGAAAGATGAAATAGGCGAAATGGCAGATGCCATGGACAATTATGCAGATACCTTGCAGGAAATAGTAGAAGCGATGGATAATATTGCAGACGGGAACCTTAATGTAAAAGTAAATAGACTGGATGAAAAAGATGAAATTACCCCGGCGCTGGATAAAATAGTCAGTTCGTTAAGCGATCTAAAATATGAAACAGAAGAAATGACAACGGAAGCCTTAAAGGGAAATTTGAAGAACCGTGGTAATGCGGAAAAATTCAAAGGAGGTTATAAAGAGATAGTAGAAGGGTTTAATAATACCCTGAATGCCTTTGTAGAACCCATCCAGGAAAGTTCGGATGTATTATCGACAATGTCTACCGGTGATCTAAGAGCAAGGATGCAAGGGCAATACGAAGGAGATTTTGCGTTAATAAAAAACAGCGTAAATGATTTGGGCAATTCGTTGAGTAATTTAATAGGTCAGGTTTCGGAAGCAGTTCAGGCGACAGCGAGCGCGAGCAGCGAGATATCATCGAGTTCAGAAGAAATGGCAGCTGGAGCACAAGAACAAAGTGCCCAAACCGGTGAAGTAGCGGCATCGGTAGAAGAGATGACAAAGACGATAATGCAGTCGGCAGATTCAGCCAACCGGGCAGCAAATCTCTCAAAGAAATCGGGCGAACAAGCAAATCTCGGTAACGAAAAAGTAAACAAAAATAAAGAAAGCATAGAAAAAATAATCAGTTCATCTGGCAATACAGCTCAAATCATCACAGCGTTGGCCGGGAAAACCGATCAAATAGGCGAGATAGCGCAGGTAATAGACGACATAGCAGATCAAACCAACTTGTTGGCCTTAAACGCCGCGATAGAAGCGGCCAGAGCCGGGGAGCAAGGCAGAGGCTTTGCAGTAGTAGCCGATGAAGTAAGGAAGCTTGCAGAAAGAACGACCAAGGCAACAAAGGAAATAGCCGAAACAATCAAGGCAATTCAAAAAGAAGCCAAAGAAGCAGATGATTCGATGATAGAAGCCAAAGAGTCGGTAATGGAAGGAAAAAAGATGACGGATGAAGTAGAAGAAACATTGAATTCGATATTACAAAGTGCGAAAGAAGTAGATATAGAGATAAGTCAATTGGCTGCAGCATCGGAAGAACAATCAGCGGCAGCGGAACAAATAAGTAAAAATGTAGAATCGATAAGCTCGGTATCGCAACAGTCAGCAGCGGGAACCCAGCAGATAGCCAGGGCAGCCGAAGACCTCAACCAGTTAACAGAAAATCTACAAGGATTGGTACTTCAGTTTAAGATAGATACCAATGGAGAAAATTCATATCAATTAGAAAGCTCTTTCCATGCAAAAAAGAATAAGAAGCTTCTAGTTTCTTAATTCATTTGGAGACATCGTTTACGGTGTCTCCAAAACAAAACAATGGAGAATTTAATTGTTGCGAAAAAAAAAGGGAGAGGAAATGCAAAACAGTACGGAAATAAAAGAAGAACTAAATGAAATATTACAACTGGTAAGCTTTAAGATAGGAGAAGAGGAATTTGGGGTTGATATACTAAAAGTTCAGGAAATAAATAGGATAATGGAAATAACGAAAGTGCCCAACGCGCCATCCTTTGTAGAAGGAGTAGTAAATTTACGAGGTAGAGTGATTCCGGTGATATCGTTAAGAAGCCGGTTGAATATGGATAAAAAGGAACTGGATTCATCGAGCAGAATAATAGTAGTAGAGTTGGAAGGAAAAACGATCGGTTTTATAGTAGATGAAGTAAACGAAGTATTGCGCATCCCCTCGAATATTACGGAAGCACCGCCGGAGATGGTAGCGGGGATAAATTCGGATTTCATAACGGCGGTAGGTAAACTTGAGAACAGGCTTCTGATATTATTAGACTTAGAGAAAATATTCGGCAGTAAAGAAGAAGCAATGCTTGAAGCTATGAGTTGATATTTCCATATGCCGTAGTTGGGTTCCGGTTGAAAAGCCGGGAATAGCTGCGGTACGCTCTAAATTTTTATAACGTTTCAATTGCTGGTGTTAAATTCTCAAAATATTAAGAATTATTGTGTCAATATAATTAATGAGGAAATCAGGTAATAATATAAGGAAATAAACATGCCTTTTAAGATGAATCTCAAGAAAAGGTTGGCTTTTAATTTTTTTACTGCGGGAATAATTCCTTTAGCAATAGTATTTGTTTTATAATATAGCGAGTTCTAATATGGAACACGAAGCCTTTAAAAAATTAGAGGCAATAAGTAATACAAAAAAGAGTCAGGTTGAAACTTATTTCAATTTTATCAAAAACCAGGTTGTTACTTTTTCGGAAGATAAAATGATAATTACGGCAATGAAAGATTTCCGTACTGCTTTTCATAATATTGAAAATGAATTAGGTACTACTGATGAACAATTATCAGGCTATAATCGTGTAATAAAGAACTATTATGAAAATGAATTTTTGACAAGATTAAATAAAAATACAAACGTGAATAATTCTCTATCAGAGTATTTTCCCGAAGAAAATAAAACAAAGATTTTACAGTATTTATATTTTGCAAACAATCCTAACCCAACAGGTGAAAAAGATAATCTTGATAATGCATTTGACGGGAGTACATATAGCAGTTTTCACTCAGAATATCATCCTGTAATAAGAGATTACCTTAAAAGGTTTGGATATTACGATATATTTTTGATCGACCATGAAACTGGACATATTGTTTATACTGTATTTAAAGAGGTTGATTATGCTACCAGTTTAAAAACCGGACCTTATAAAAACACTAATTTTGCACGGGCTTTTAATGAAGTTGCAACGGCAACCGAAAAAGACTTTGTTTACTTGGAAGACTTTGAAAAATATGACCCTTCTTATTCAGCTCCTGCATCGTTTATTGCTTCTCCAATTTTTGACGGGGACGAAAAAGTAGGCGTTTTGGCTTTCCAAATGCCTGTAGATGAAATAAATTCAATTATGACAAATAACAATCAATGGGCTAATGTAGGGTTTGGCCAAAGTGGTGAATGCTATCTTATAGGGAGTGATTTTAAGTTGAGATCAAATTCCAGATTTTTGGTTGAAGATCAAACTGCTTACCTGGACTTATTATCTGAAGTTGGATACCCGGATAATGTGATAGAAAAAATTAACACACTATCTACTTCAATATTATTTCAAGAAGTAAATAGTAAAGCAGCTAAAGAAGCATTAAATGGAAATGAAGGAACTGAAATTGTTAAAGATTACCGGGATGTTTCCGTATTAAGTTCATATGCACCGTTAAATGTAGCTGGTTTCCTTTCTGAAATAGACGAAGAAGAAGCTTTTGCAGCGGCAATTGAATTAAGAAATTATTCAATAATTGTTACATTAATAATCGGTGTTCTTGTTTCAATAATAGGAGTTATTATAGCCGGTAAAATTTCTTCACCTGTAGTTAAAATATCCGAGGCAGCAAAAAAAGTAGCCGGGGGCGGCTTTGTTGACATTGAAGTAAAGAGTAATGACGAAATTGGTGAGTTAGCAGGAAATTTTAATGTTATGGTCAATAGTATAAAAACCTCCAAAGAAGAATTAGTTGCTGAAAAGAAAGGAGTAGAACGAAAAGTAGAAGAAGCAGTTAAAGAATCTGAAAAACAAAAGAAATATTTAGAAGAAAGTGTAAATGAAATTCTTGATAAAATGAATTCTTTTGCTGAAGGAGATTTAACAGTTGAACTTGAAATAAAAAATGGTGATCAAATTGGCAAACTTTTTATCGGGTTTAACAATGTTGTTAATAAAATTAGAGAGATGATAATTAAGGTTTCGGAGGCAGTACAGGTTACTGCAAGTGCGAGCAGCCAGATATCGTCAAGTTCGGAAGAAATGGCTGCCGGTGCGCAGGAACAAAGTGCACAAACAAATGAAGTTGCGGCTTCAGTTGAACAGATGACAAAAACAATTATGCAGTCAGCAGATTCGGCAAACCGGGCTTCCGAACTTTCAAAGAAATCCGGTGAATATGCTAATCTTGGGTATTTCAAAGTAAATAAAAATAAAGAAAGCATTGAAAAGATAATGATTTCATCAGAGAATACAGGCAAAGTTATAACGGCCTTGGCAGGTAAAACCGACCAGATAGGTGAAGATAGCACAAGTAATTGACGATATAGCAGACCAAACGAACTTGCTTGCATTAAACGCAGCCATAGAAGCAGCACGAGCAGGAGAACAGGGAAGAGGGTTTGCAGTTGTTGCTGACGAAGTCCGTAAACTGGCTGAGAGAACAACAAAGGCAACAAAAGAAATAGCAGAAACAATTAAGTCAATTCAAAAAGAAGCTAACGAAGCTGATGAATCTATGATTGAAGCCGGTAAATCTGTACAGGAAGGCAAAAAAGTTACATATGAAGTAGAAGAGGCATTAAACTCAATACTGCAAAGTGCAAAGGATGTAGATATTGAAATTAGGCAATTAGCTTCAGCAGCGGAAGAACAATCAACGACAGCTGAACAAATAAGTAAAAATGTTGAATCAATAAGTTCTGTTTCACAAGAGTCTGCAGCAGGAACGCAGCAGATTGCCAGGGCAGCCGAGGATTTAAACCAACTTACTGAAGGATTACAAAGATTGATCTCACAATTTAAATTAGATTCAAAAAGATTAATAAACAATGATACAGGCAAGCTTATTACTACATAATTTTACAAATATAGAAGCTCAACTTCTGAAAGGTTGGGCTTCTATTTTTCGGCAATTTTGAGGTGAGAAAGAATTTAGATAAGTTTTATGTCGTTAAGAAACCTAAACCTTTCTTGAATATTTTTTGATTTATCGAGATCAATTTCGACGGTAATAATTTTTTCCTCATTTTCGTTCAAAACAATTTTTTCCCCCATGGGATCGTAAACAGCGCTGCAGCCGTTGTATTTATTAAACGGTGCTTCGCCCACTCTATTTACGCCTATCATAAAACATTGGTTTTCAATTGCCCTTGCTTTAAGCAGGGTTTTCCAGTGATGAATTCTCGGGACAGGCCAGTTTGCAATATTTATTATTGCATGAACTTTTTCTTTGCCGTAAAACCTGTACAATTCAGGAAAGCGTAAATCATAACAAATAGAAAGACCGAAAGTAAATTTACCTACTTTAGTTACAAGTGGTTCTTTTCCAGTGTTGTAATATTGATCTTCATCTGCATAACTGAACGGATGTATTTTTCTGTATCTTGCGGTAATTATTCCGTAAGTATCAAAATGAAAAAGTGTGTTATAAATTTTGTTTTCGTCTTTTTCTATTATCCCGGCAAGAATATGTTTTTTTAAATCAACAGCTTTTTTCATAAAATACTGCATTCCTGTTCCGTCAATCTCTTCGGCTTTTTCACGGGATTTCATTGTAAACCCCGTTAAAGTCATTTCCGGAAAAATTAAAATCTCTTCATCGCTGCATTGAGTCTCGATTAACCCGTTTAGCTTTTCAATATTCTTTTCTTTGTTTTCCCATTCGGGAGAGTATTGTACAAGCCCAATTTTCATTATAACCCCCAAATTATTTTAGTTGTTAAATTAAGAAATCATTTGTGTAAATCCGTAGATCGAAATACATACAATCATTACAGTCAATAACTATAGAGATATATTATAAAGAGTAAAGACAGCACCAAGCCAGTTGACAAAGAAAAAAGCTAAAAAAAGTGCAAATAAAGACCCCGACAAGGCGCTGAGAAGAGTCCGCAAGGCATCTGGGGAAGGCTGCAAGACGCCGCAAGGCATTTGGGGAAGGCCGGAAAGCATCTGGGGATAGGTAAAAAAAACTACTGATATTAATAGTGCAAATAACGGGAAAAAACCGTCTTTTCCCTTTCTGTGGCAATAAGTCTCAACAAAAACCTGGCTTTCTTTAGGCAGCATACAACTTTCCCTAATCTTTTTATTTCGAACAACGGGTTTGTGTAAACAAAAAAGCCGTCACAATTAAAAATTATGACGGCTTAATTGAATTAGCAATATTTATTTGAGTAAAAGCATTCTTTTAGAAAGAGTTTGATTTCTATATTGTACCTGGTAGATGTAAACACCGCTTGAAGTATTTACTGCATTCCACACAACTTCATGTTTGCCTGGAGACATAAATTCATTTTTAAGAGTTGTAACCAATTCTCCCAGAGAATTATAAATATTTACTTTTACTATAGCTTGTTCGGGAATTGTAAAAGAAATCTTTGTTGATGGATTGAACGGGTTAGGATAATTTTGTTCAAGTGCAAACTCCAATGGTATTTCGGTTAACTTTTTCATTTCGGATTCAATGTTTTTTTTTGAGAATGCTGCATATTCACTTTTTTTTACATAGACTTTATATCCCCTTGAAGGAGCCCCTACTTCAACTCTGCCGTCACCTTGAACTACAGTTGAATCATTTGGATCGAATGCATTTACGAGGGTAGTATTTGCCCAGTTATCCCAGCCGCTTGGTGAGCTGTTAACCCATAGGCTTTTATAGTCTGAATCGTGATTATTAAGTACAGTAATAGCCCCGGATTTTGTACCGTTCCCGGCTCTTCTTGCAACATACACATGCCACGTATCGCCGGGGTGCCATGGGCTGCCTACTTCGCTTAGCACTGTTAATGATCCGCCGAGATACGTATTTCTAACATAAATAAGTTTGTTTATATCTGTTTGTAAACTTGAAGGAGCTGTTACGGTTATAGTTGTGTCTTCATGATCTTTTTGTGTAACGCCGTAGTAGTGCGGGTAAAATACGCAAGGTCTTCCTTCATGGGTTAATAAATAAGCATAAGCCATCTTCCAATCTTGGGTAATCCACTTGTCATGTTCTTTTCCTGAGTCGTGGTTTTCGGGGAATGTAACTATTTGAGTTCCGGACATAGTTTGCCCGGTATTGTTTCTAACCATACCGGCATGATTTAAGTTTGCCATATCAAAGCCGCTTTGGTTGTTATTGCACATACTGGTTAAAGTAAACTTAAGAGGAAAATCAAACGCATCTGCATCGGCGCCGTTTGTTTCCATCGAATCCACCCAGTCGTGGATAACTTGTGCATTACCCCAGTATTCAGCTACAATAAATCTTTGGTTGCCGCTTAGTAACGGCAGATTATTAACCCAGTCGGCGGCAAAAGATTCCTGGAAGCCCCTAACAAAGTCAAGTCTGAAACCGTCGAAGCCGACTTCATCAGCCATCCAGTATCCCCAATTTTTCAAGCGTGTTTGCACTGTGGACGAGAATGTGTTGAGATCATTCCCGAACCACTTGGTGTTTGTAATAATTTCGTCGCAGCAGCCGCCGTCACCAAGCCAGTCAAGTGAATCAACAGGATGAAAGTGTGTCCAATTCCATGAATAGTTCGGTTCTCCTGTGCCTGTATGTGTTACATAGTTAATGCCTGTTTGTGTCCATGCTTCAATTGAATCAGTCCATTCCATACTGTTACCGTCCCAAACTTCAAAAGGGTAATAGCCGTTGGTTTGGTCTGCCCATTGCCATTCAAAAGGTGTGGCTTCTCTTCTAGCCAGAAGTCTTATTTCAATATCGTGAGCGGAAGACAAATAGATCCTGTACTCGTCAACGTCATCACAGTCGTCGTCTATATGCCCCCAAACCGTGCCGCCGGAAACATCAAATGAATTCCAGTTACCATTGCCGTCATTAGGTTCGCTTTCCCACCATGTAGTAGCTTGTGTACCTGAACCGTCCCAGTCAATATTACAGTCATAACCGCGTTCATTTTCGTCACTGCAATCTAACTGATATCCTTTAATCTTTATGTAGTAGTAACCGGCAGGAGCATTTCTAATTTTGTAAACAACCTCGTTCGTGGGATAAGGTACATGCTGGCTGCCGTTTGTAAATGCTTCATGGAAAACATAATACCTTACTGCAGGATTTTCTTCAAGCTGATCTTCATTTCCGTAAATATGGTTGAGGATAATATCCGCATAAACTTCAATATCATTGTTGTGCATTGAATCAATCATAGCTTCGAGTTCAGACCTGCTGCCGAACCTTGTTTCAGTAGTCCCTTTTTGGTTGTAATTACCAAGATCATAATGATCGAATAAACCGTAACCCATGTCGGTTATTCCCCAATTCCCTTTTGAAGGCGGAGGAACCCACATTCCGGTAAATCCGGCTTCGCTTAATGAATTTGCTTTTGAAGCTAATGTATCCCACCAAGAACCGTTAAAGTTTGCCGCATCAACAGGTGGTTCCCAATAAAATGCCTGCATCATTACATCGTTTTGCGCTACAAGATTTTTGCCTGTAAAAAGGAAAAAATTAAGCAGTATTAACGCAATAATTGTTTTTTGAAAAAAAAGTTTCATAGTTACTCCTTTTTTTAGTTGTGAGTTTTTTTTATGATAAAACAGTATTTGAATTGTTTTTCGCATTTAGTATAAAAAATAATAAGTAGAATAATTGCTGACAGAAGTTTAACGATCGCTCTATTGATAATAATATTGATTCTATTTTGATATTTAAACTACCCGAAGTGATAGTTTTTTAATACTGGCTTGATTTTACTCTAAATTAACGGATGTTAATGGAAATTTTATCTTGAAGTGAATCGAGATAGGTGAGTCCTGAAAAAGAAAATGATTTTTAATCAAATAAATAATAATATGTATATCAAAAAAAAGAAGAAGAGTTACTTTAATGCTTAATCATATTTGGCTGGCTTTTATTGTTTTGGGAATAGGTATTGCGGTAACTTATGATATTGGCGACAAAGTTACAGACAGGTATGCTAACGGAAAAGAAATAGAATTAGAAGTACAATTTGAAAATGTTATAGACCAATCGAACACAGAGCCACAAAAAGCTTCCTTTGTTATTAAATCAAGTAACTTAAGCAAATATTACAAAATTAAATCCAGGCCAATAAGTAACAATGGTGAAGTAATCTTTGGTAATGGAATAAATAAAGCCCGTGTAAAGTTATATATCAACAAAAACTCTTTTGAAGTTTGGCAAAAAATGGCAAAAGCCAGTGGTGATGAAAATGAGCTCATCGGCAAATTGGAAATAAAAAAGATGTACGATGATAAATCTGCAATTTGCTTTGTTAAGTTTGAGGAAGTATCGTTTGTTAAAATTAAACAGGTTACTAAAGCCGTAATTGATTACGCAAAAACTGCTGTTAATATTGCTCTCGGTTTAATAGGTATAATGGCGCTTTGGCTCGGGGTTATGAAAGTAGCTGAAAAAGCGGGAATTATCACCTTTATTTCTAAATCTGTTAAACCAATAACTAAATTTTTATTTCCCGAAGTCCCCGGTGACCATCCGGCAATTGGCTCAATTATAATGAATATTTCTGCCAATATGCTTGGACTGGGAAATGCAGCTACCCCTTTTGGATTAAAAGCAATGGAAGAGCTCAATTCATTAAATCCCCGTAAAGATACTGCAACTAATGCTATGTGCACTTTTCTCGCGGTCAATACTGCGGGATTAACGCTAATTCCTGCAACTGCAATTGCAGTAAGAGCTGCATCGGGAAGCAATGATCCTACAATAATAATAGGAACGTCGATTTTTGGTGCTTCCTGTGCAACAATTGTCGGTATACTTGCTGCCAAAATTTTTGAAAAATTTCCAATAAACACTGCCGGTTTTGTAGAATTGTTAAAAAACAATTTGAAATTTTTAATAATTACTTTGGCAGTGGTATGTTTTCTCATAATCTCGATTATAAGCGGTATAGCTAATATTATAACTTCTGTAATAAATATGGAATTGTTAAAAGATATTATTGAAGTAATTTCCGTAATTGCGATTCCATTGATAATAATTTTATTTATTGGATTTGGTGCTGTCAGAAAAGTAAAAGTATATGAAGAATTTGTAGAAGGCGCTAAGGAAGGGTTTAACATTGCTGTTAAGATAATTCCTTACCTGGTTGCAATGCTTATGGCAATAGGCATTTTCAGAGCAGGCGGTGCGATGGAAATATTAATATATGTCATAAGCCCGTTAACGGATTTAATAGGTTTTCCGGCCGAAGCGCTCCCGATGGCAATGATGAGACCGCTATCTGGAAGCGGGTCTCTTGGAATAATGACTGAAATGATTTCTATTCACGGTGCTGATTCCTTTCTTGGAGTTCTTGTTTCAACTTTGTTTGGAAGTACCGAAACAACTTTTTATGTAATTGCCGTTTATTTCGGCTCTGTAAATATTCGTAAAACGCGGCATGCTCTTGCGGCGGGTCTAATGGCTGACCTTGCCGGAATGCTGGGAGCATTATTTATTGTTAAATTTTTATTCGGCTAATTGATATGAAAATTTTTATTACAAGAAAAATACCGGTAGTTGCCAAAGAAATTTTATTAGAGAACAGATTTAAAGTTAAGGAATTCACTAAAAACCGACCTATTACAAAAGAAGAATTAATAATTCATGCTAAGAATGCAGATGGAATAATCGCATTACTAACTGATAAAGTAGACAGACCTGTAATTGACAATCTAACCAAATGCAAAATTATTGCAAATTATGCAGTTGGTTTTAATAATATTGATATCGATTATGCTAAGTCAAAAAAAATATTTGTGACCAATACACCGGATGTGCTTACCGATTCTACAGCGGAGTTAACATTTACGTTGATCTTAGCATGTGCAAAAAGAATCCCGGAAAGTGAAAGGTTTTTGAGAGATGGAAAGTTTGTGGGCTGGAAGCCACAGTTGCTTCTGGGAATTGAACTAAAAAATAAAATACTTGGAATTATTGGTGCAGGAAGGATTGGATGTGAAGTAGCAAAGAGAGCGCGTGCCTTCGGTATGAAAATAATTTATTTTAACAGGAGTAAAAAGAAAGAATTTGAAATTGAAACAGGTGCCAAAAAAGTCTCTTTAAATAAATTGCTTTCTAATGCCGATGTTGTTTCTATTCATTTACCTCTTGACAAAAAAACTTTTCACTTGCTAAATCAAAATAACTTAAGACTATTGAAAAAGAATGCGATAATTGTAAATACGGCAAGAGGAGAAATTATAAACGAAAACGATCTGGTCGGAGTGTTAAAAGAAAACAAGATATTTTCTGCAGGGTTTGATGTATACGAAAATGAACCTAAAGTTAATAAAAAGTTATTAAAGCTTAAAAATGTCGTATTATTGCCGCATATCGGTAGTTCAACTTTTGAAGCAAGAAATGCTATGGCTGAACTTGCTGCAAAAAATGTAGTTTCAGTTTTGAAAAACAATAAACCAATTACACCTATTTAGTGTGTGAATAATAAAAATTGTATCTAAAAAGATTATTAAGTATTTTTTATCTTTATATTAATTGAGATTCATGAAATGAGAATAGGAATACCAACTGAGACAATTCTCGAAGAAAAAAGAGTAGCTATGGCTCCTGCCGGAGTTGATGCATTGGTAAAATCGGGTCACAGTGTGTTTTTTCAAAGCGGTGCAGGAGTAGGTAGTCATTTTTCAGATGAAGAATATTTAAAAGTAGGTGCTACGCTCGTATATACTCCTGATGAAGTTTATCAGAGATCGGAACTTATTGCAAAGATAGCACCGTTAACAGAAAATGAAATTGAATTAATACAGGAAGATCAAATAGTTTTTTCTTTTTTGCGTCTTGCAATCAGTAATAAAAATATAATTGATACTTTACTTAAGAAAAAGGTTACTGCAATAAGCTATGAGTTGATCGAAAAAAACGAGCAGTTGCCTGTTCTTCAATCAATGAGTGAGATTGCTGGTCAGTTGGCTGTCCAGGTTGGCGAAAGATACTTATCCAGTGAATATGATGAGAGCAGAGGTGTACTAATGGGAGGCTTAACTGGTGTTGCCCCGGCTGCTGTTGTAATTTTAGGAGCAGGCGTCGTGGGATTTAATGCTGTCAGGGCCGCTTTCGGGAGAGGAGCCCATGTAATTGTTCTAGACAGAGACTTAAGGAGGTTGCAAAGAATTGAGAATTTTATTTCAAAGAATGTAATTACTGCTGCCGCTAACTCCTACACTATTGCAAGGGGAGTAAAGTTTGCAGACGTTTTAATATGTGCTATTCAGATAAAAGCTGAAAAGACTCCGCATCTGGTAACTACTGAGATGGTTAAGTCAATGAAAAAAGGTGCTGTAATAGTTGATGTCGCCATTGACCAGGGAGGTTGTGTTGAAACAAGCAGGCCCACAACGCTGTCTGAACCGATATTTTTCGATCACAATATTATTCATTATTGTGTCCCGAATATGCCTGCTATGGTCCCGAGAACAGCAAGTTACAGTTTAACAAATGCTTCGATTGAATATATTTTAAATATTGCCGATAATGGATTATCAAATGCGTTGTTAGGGGACGAAGGATTATCCCAGGGAGTTTGTACTTATAATGGCTTTTGTTCAAACGAAACCTTGGCTGAAACCTTTAATTTGGAATACCGGAGATTACGTATTTTTCCAACAAATTAATGATGGGATGAAAAGATGACAGTAGAAGATACAAAAATTGGAACCCCTGTAAACGCAGCGTGGGTATCCAAATATAAATCGAAAGTTATTAGTGCTGAAGATGCAATTAAGGTTATAAAATCCGGAGACAACATAATTGTTCAGCCCGGATGTGCTGCACCTTTGGAATTAATTAGAAAAATGGTTGACAGAAAAGACGAGTTAGAAGGCGTAAGTATATATCATATTTTAGTTGTTGGTGATTTGCCTTATACTAAGCCCGGAATGGAAAAACATTTTAAGCATAAGGCTTTTTTCATTGGAGGAAACGTCCGTAAAGCAATAAATGAGGGAAGAGCAGAGTTCATTCCTATATTTCTTTCAGAAGTAACACTGCTTTTTAAAAGGGGTTTTATAGAAGCAGACGTTGCTTTAATTCATGTTTCTCAGCCTGATGAACATGGTTTTTGCAGCTACGGTATTGATGTCGGCAATATAAAAACTCCTGCGGAAAAGGCTAAAGTGGTAATAGCTCAAGTAAACCCGAAAATGCCGAGAGGTTTGGGTAATAGTTTTATTAATATTAATAAAATTGATTATATAGTTGAACATGAAGAAAATCTTATGGAACTGCCCCAGATTGATCCTAATGCTTCACAGGCAACTCTACTGGTTTATGATAACATAGGAAAACACGTTGCCGGTTTAATTGAAGACGGAGCGACGCTTCAGATGGGTATTGGAGCTATTCCCGATGCAGTATTGAAATATTTATATGATAAAAACGATTTAGGCATCCACACGGAAATGTTTTCAGACGGTTTAATTGATCTTGTTTTGGAAGGAGTTGTAAACGGTGAAATGAAAACCCTGCACCAGGGAAAGATTATAGCCGGATTTGTTTTGGGTACTCAAAGATCGTTTGATTTTATTGACAACAACCCTATAATTGAATTTCATCCTCAAGAATATGTTAACGACCCGTTTGTTATTGCAAGAAATAATAAAATGGTTGCGATAAACTCAGCTATTGAAGTTGATTTAACTGGCCAGGTTTGTTCGGATTCAATAGGCACAAAGTTGTACAGCGGTATTGGCGGGCAGGTAGATTTTGTTCGCGGTGCTGGTCACTCAGAAGGAGGCAAACCTATCATCGCATTACCTTCGGTAACCAAGGACGGTAAAATAACCAGGATAGTTCCTACTCTAAAACCGGGTGCAGGTGTAGTAACTTCACGGGGAGATGTTCATTATGTTGCTACAGAATATGGTGTTGCTTATTTACACGGGAAAACTATCCAGGAAAGAGCAAGAGCATTGATAGAAATTTCTCACCCTAATTTTAAAGAAGAATTAACTACATTTGCAAAAGAAATTTATCACATTTAGTAGAAAGTTATGGTAGCTGTTATTGGAGATATACACGGTTGTTACTATACACTCGTGGAATTATACAACAAAATAAGAAGCAAATATAATTCAATCCCTATTTATTCGGTGGGCGATTTAGTTGATAGGGGTAACAACAGTTTTGAAGTAGTTAAATTTTTTATTGATGAAAAATTAAATTTCACTCCTGGGAATCATGACTATATGTTTTACCATTTCTTTAAAGATCCTACGAGTATTTTTGCGAGGTCATGGGCCTTTAACGGTAATGAAGCCACGTTGGAATCATATGAAAATCATGAAGACGAAGTTTTTGAACATATAGAAGTTATAAAAAATTCTCCGTTGTTTTATAATTTTGAAGACTGCTTTATCTCGCACGCAGGTATTTCTGAATCTTATTTAGGAGTTCTTCCCTTTGATTTTAGGGACGACCTAAGTGTCATATATAATTATATTAATAATGATTATAGAGATGATAGGGGGGTTCTCTGGACAAGAAACGACTTACTGAATTTAGGAAAGATGCAGGTAGTTGGACACACAAAGCAAAAAGATATTACACTTGTTGAAGAATCAAATGCAGTTTATATTGATACAGGTGCTTGTGTTGGAAACAAATTAAGTGCAGTGATTGTACACGAGAATGAACTTGTTGATACTTTGGAAGAAAAAACTCATCTAAACGATATTATATAATAAATAAATTATTATGGTCAAAAAAAGATTCCTATCCAATTATTTATTGAAATTATAACTTTAATTAAATAATTTTCACGGTCGAAAAATTGACGGAGTAAACCTATAGAATAATTTTTTACTATTGTTTACAATATAGGTATTCTTATTTTCAACACATCAAAATATCTTAAGAATAAGGGGATCAAATCGTTTTCGTTTCCCTTTTTTGTTGGATTAGTATTTTTAATAGGTGGATTTACTTATTTAGATAATGCATTTGACCACCAAATCCAAGTCGATTCTCAGGATGGTATTCTTGATAGCGATTTAATGGCGGAAAATCTTACCCAATTATTTCCTAATGATTCTTTACAGACAGATTCTCTACTCGCCGATTCTATAGGTGTGTTGAATACGCAAGACAGTCTGCTTGCTGTCGATACTACAAAAATTGATTCAATGGCATTAGATTCCACAGCACGTTTAAGGTATTTTAAATACTATAGAAAAGATTATCCGTATCTTACATTTAGGGAAAAAAAACAATCCGGTTTTTTTGCTTCAGACAGTAGAATAATTCGTAGGGTTGTTGAATTAGACTCAACAGGGCAATATGTTATTATCCGGGAAATGGTAGGCCAGAAAAGGCTAAAACCTTATCTGACAATTCCGTTGGAAGAATACATGAAGCTTAAATTAGCTGCTAAAAAAAGAAAATCCTGGGAAGCTCTTGCTCGTAAGTATGAAAGGAAAGAAGGTGAAGATGATTTAGGCCAATTTATTACCGATATTACAAATATTGAAATACCTTTACCTAGTACATCCTTCCTAAGTATTTTTGGCCCGCCTAAAATCAGTTTAAAAATAAGCGGTGCTGTTGATATTCACGGCGCATGGCGAAGCGAAACTACAGAAGGTATAACCACTTCGAGTTTGGGCAATACCACTAATGAGCCGGACTTTGAACAGCAGGTTCAAATAAATGTTAACGGTACCATTGGCGACAAACTTACAATAAGTGCGGACTGGAATACCGAAAGAGATTTTGAATACGAAAACCAGCTTAAGATAAAATATACCGGGTATGAAGATGAAATAATACAATCAATTGAAGCCGGTAACGTATCTTTGCAAACAACATCGCTGGTAGGTGGCAGCGAGGCTCTATTCGGGATTAAAGCGAATATGCAGCTGGGCCCTCTTAGTTTGACTGCTTTAGCTTCCCAGAAGAAAGGTGAAACCGAAGAAGTATCAATAACCAGCGGTAGTTCAACCAATGAGTTCGAACTGCATGCCTATGAATATTCTACTACTCATTATTTTGTTGATACGATTTATGCAAATAGAGAATTAAACATATTTAACAATTATTTTGGAAATTCAGTTCCGGTTGTGACAACGGATCAGAGATATTACCACATCAAAGAAATTGAAGTATGGAAGACTACTACAGGGAGTATTAACTTAGAGAACGAAAGAAAAGGTAACGCTTTTATTGATTTACCGCCGTTAAATGAAGAAGGACCTTACTTAGAGAGCTATAAAAGTGATGAAATTGAAAATGAGTCGGGTATGAATGAAATAGGTGCCAGGTTCGTTAGGTTGGAAGAAGGTGTTGATTACATTCTGGCTGATTATAACAAATATACCGGGTTTATATCTTTCAAAACACAGATAAACGATGATGATGCAATAGCCGTTGCCTATAGAATAGAAGGTACATCAACTGAATCAGATGATGATGATTTATATTACGGAGAATTTAATCAAACAGATACTTCCGGTACAATTGTTTTGAAATTAATAAAACCGAGTAATTTGCAACCGCAATTTGAAACAGCCTGGAAGTTGCAGTTAAAAAATATATATCCCATTGGCGGTCTTGAAGTTGATGAAGAAGGTTTTGCTTTAGATATTCTTTACGAGGAGCCCGGCCAGGAAGCCGTTAATGATTTCGAGGGAAATAAACTTCTTGAAGTATTTGGCTTAGACCTATCAGACCAAAGCGGGACCAGTTCTCAACCGGATGGGGAGTTTGATTATAGTGCCCCGAGAACTATTTTACCAAGTACCGGTGAAATTATCTTCCCTGTTCTGGAACCTTTTGGAAGAGACCTGCCTGATGAGCTTCCTGATTCGCTTCAATACACTGATATTTACGATACTACAAAAACTTTTGCAAAGCAGAAACAGTCTAAGGACAGGTTTTTAATACAAGGAGAATACTCCGCCTCCGTATCTTCTGTTTATACAATTGGATTTAATGTAGTTGAAAATTCGGTAAAAGTTTATTTAGCCGGAAACGAGTTAAGTGAAGGAACCGATTATACTGTAGATTATAATATTGGGCAGGTTCAGATTAGGGCTGATGATGCTTTAGTTGCCGGGGCAGATTTAAAAATTACATATGAAACAAACGACCTTTTTTCTTTAGCTTCAAAAACCTTACTGGGATTAAGAGGCGTATTTGATTTTAGCGAAGATTTTCAGCTTGGATTTTCTTACTTGAGTTTGAATCAGGAGACGCTGAGCGATAAAGTAAGGATAGGTGAAGAGCCTTTGAACAATGCCATCATGGGAGTAGATTTAGACGCCAATGTTGAGCTTCCTTTCATAACAGACGGACTTAGCAATATTATTTCAACTAATACAATGTCCTCTTTAAGCCTTCAGGGCGAATTTGCATATATGAATCCTGACCCAAATACAAAGAAAAGTCCCATCCCTGCTGATGAAGGACAAAGTATTGCCTATGTAGATGATTTTGAAGGTGCTAAAACAATAATATCTATCGGTGTTAATTATACCCAGTGGAAGGACTTAAGCCCTCCCGACAATATGAGATACATAGGAGATTTAGAGTCCCTTGAGCAATTAGACTTTAAAGCAAAAACATTTTGGTATAATATCTCTCCGTCAAATGTTTATATTGAGGATATTTATGCGGATAGAAAACAAGCCTCAAGGGATGACCAGCAAGTTACTGCGCTGGATTTTGTGTTTAGACCGGACGATAAGGGTACCTATAATAGGGGAAACCGTGTAAGCGAAAATTATAGCCAGAATTGGGGTGGAATGATGGCCCCGCTTTCATCTACTGCCAATAATTTAGTTGAAGAGAATATTGACTTTATTGAATTTTGGTTGCATGCAGATGCTCCCCCCGGTGCAAAAATGTATATTGATCTTGGTCAAATAAGTGAAGATGTAATTCCTAATAAAGTGCTGGATAGTGAAGATGAAAACTCAAATGACAGGTTAGAGGACGGTGAAGATAATGGTATTGACGGACTGACTAATGACGAAGAAAGAGCATCCGGGCTTTATAACAATAGCGATTCGGATCCAGCTGGTGATGATTTCTATTTGCAAAGTTTTAGTACAACTGATCCGGATGCATTTGAGCAATTAAACGGCGGTCAAGGAAATGCCTCATTAACAGATGCCGGGGGCACCTTCCCCGATACAGAAGATCTGGATAACGATTTTTACCTTGATAAACTGAATAGTTATTTTAGGTATGAAATTCCTTTAGACACAAATAAAGCAACAAACGAGTTTATAAAGAGCGGTGGCGATAATGCCGGATGGTACTTGTTCCGGATACCGTTGAAAGATTACGTTTATACTCAGGGAGACCCGTCATTTTCAGTAGTTGAAACTATCAGGCTTTGGATTCAAGATGTAGATAGTGAAGTTCATCTCAGATTTGCCGAGTTTAACCTCGTTGGTAATCAATGGCAAAAAGTTTTGAATGATAGTACAATTACTGATGAAGATACGGTTCTAACTGTTGCTACAATCAACTATGAAGATGATATTGATTATGTAAAACCGCCCGGAGTAGTACAGGAAAGAGATGAAACGGTAACAGATACAGAAGTTTATGAAAATGAACAATCGCTCCAATTAGTTTTAACGAATCTTGAAGATGGACAGAGCAGGGAAGCAGTAAAATACTTATACCAGTCTCTTGATGTGTTTGATTACACGGAAATGAAATTTTTTGTTCATGGTGATTTGAACAATTTACCGGGACAGGTATCCTGGTATGAGGATACAACCAGTTATGCTACTGAAATTTATTTCAGGTTTGGTGCGGATCCGTCTAACTATTACGAGTACCGGCAGCCGGTAACTCCAGATTGGAATGAAGTTAAAATTACTTTTGACGACCTTACTGCACTTAAACAAAATTTGGATAGTGTTACTACTGAATTAAGTTTGCCCGTTTCTGGGAAACCGGGACATTCATACGGTGTAAAAGGGAGCCCTACTCTTACAAAAATTTCATTCTTTTTAATCGGTATACTTAATCCCAGTGATAAGGGCGAAAAAGGGGAAGAGGTATCCGGTGAAATCTGGATAAACGAATTAAGAGTACTGGGTGCCGATGATTCGCCAGGTTGGGCTTTCAGTGGTTCATCCACATTACAGCTTGCCGATTTATTATCGGTAAGTTTTAATATGAGTCAAACTGATCCTTACTTTCATGGGCTCTCAGAACAGTTTGGGTCAAGGATAGATAAGCAATCATACGGTTTATCTGTCAATTTTAATTTGCTGAAACTGATCCCGTTTAACCTATCAGGTAGCAACCTGAACCTAAAGTATTCCAGGACGGAATCGATACAAAAGCCTTTATATGAACCGGGTACGGATATTAGTGTTGAAAAAGGAAAAGCACAGTTAAAAGAAAGCCTGATGGAGAATGACAATTTATCTGAGGAAGAAGCCTCGAGATTGGCGGATGAATATGAAACGGAAACTCATACTTTATCTCTTTCCGAGACATGGACTGCGCAAAATATTAAACTGAAACTTCCTTCAAAAGCATGGTACATTGAAGATATAATCAACAGCCTAACATTTGGTTTTAATTATAATACTAAAAGTGGAAGAAGTCCCACAATAGAGAAACGTAAAAGCTGGGTATGGAATGCATCTGCCAGTTATGCCTTAAATCTCGGGAAAGACAATTATTTCAAGCCTGTAGATATTCCTTTAATAGGAGATTTTATAAGCCTATTTGGTGATTACAAGGATGTTAAATTTTATTTTACACCGCAAGGTTTTAATGCCGGGATGACTGCAAAGCGAAACTGGAGTTATTCCCAGAGCCGTACTTCTACAGCTGATCCGAGTATATCTAGGGACTTCACAACGACTAGAAGCAGTTCTTTTAATTGGATATTGTCCGATGGTGGATTTTTAAACCCATCATTAAATTATAATCTCTCCATTTCCAATTCTTTGGACCATGTTTTAACCGACGTTATAGTTGATGAAACGAGGGATGAAGAAATAGAAATAGACAGATCGGAAGATGAAATCTGGGATGATATCTTTAAAGGTGAAGGCTTTGGAAAACCGTACAGCTACAAACAAAACGTTGATCTAAAACTGAATCCAAACCTTCCTTCTATTTGGTCGGTTGACAGATATCTAAGAATAAATGCAAGTTACGGTGTAACATATAACTGGAGCAATAACTTTGAACGGGAAGATGTAGGAAGAAGTGCAGGATATTCGAATAGGTTAAGTGCCAGTTTGAATCTTAAATTAAAATCATTAATGGCTCCGTTTTTCCAGGATGACTCAAAATCTTCAGAACGTAGTTCTTCAAAGGGAAAAAGAGGCGGAGGAAGAAGAACAAACAGGGCTACAAGGAAGAAGTCTAATGAGGAGACAGATGTTGATAAGAGATTAAGGGATGAAGCAAATCCGGATTCAACTTTAGCTATGGAAGAAGAAGAAGATGGGGAATCAGTATTTAGCGGCCCTCTGAGTGTTCTTCGTAATGCTGCAAAGTGGCTGTTTTTTGATTACGAGCAAATAACTTTAAACTTTAGCCAAACTAATACTGCTACTGCTGCTGCTTTATTGGGAGAGGGTACTGGATTCTTAAATTTTTGGGGGTTCCGGCAAGATGACCGAAACGGTCCCAACAGAGCATATATGTTGGGCTTAGACAACAAGGCCGGGCCGCGTGCTTTGGGAGCAGATTTTTCTGATAGTTTTGTACAAAAAAACCAGCTTGATTTTAGAACTCAACGTCCGCTATGGGAAGGAGCCTCAATTGATTTAAGTTGGAACGTGGGCTGGGGTGTTAACAAAACTATAGCGTTGTCAACATCAGATACTCTAACATATAACCCTTACCGGCCTGATACTACCACTATTTCTGCAACCGGTACAATTGAAAGGTCGTTTTTAAGTTTTCCGCAAGTATTCTTTCTGCCTTTTAATAATGCGGGAATAAAAAAGGTTGCGGAATTATATGACCCGACAGCGGAAAATCCAGACGAAAATTTAAACAAAGCATTTGTTGAAGGATTTGAATCTATTCCTTTATTAGGTAAAACCCCATTTCTCTCGGATTTTATGAAATTTATACCTAGGCCTAATTGGAGTATAACATGGGGAGGAATGGAAAAACTACCGCTTCTTGAAAATATTGCGAAAAGGGCATCATTGTCCCATGCTTATCAATCAACTTACAGCGAAGGTTGGAAAATTGATACCGATGGAATAAAAGAACTTCAAAGTCAGAAAGTGTCATATGCGTTTTCACCCTTAATTGGGCTGAATTTAACTTTTGCAGAACTTTGGGGAGGCAGTCTTACAGGTTCGGTTAAATATTCTACCAGGACCAATTACTCTTTGGGTGTAACTACAAGAAACATAACGGAATCCTTATCAAGAGATATTAGCTTTAACGCATCATACTCTAAAAAAGGTTTTGAACTTCCGCTATTTGGTGTATCATTAAAGAATGATATTGAAGTTTCACTATCGTATACAAATTCGAAGAGCACAGTCGTGGTTTTTGAGATGGATAATTTTGATGAGGGCGGAACTCCTCAGGACGGTACAACTAGAGTAACAATTGAACCGAGAATTAGGTATGTAATGAGCTCAAGAGTAACATTATCATTGTTCTACTCAAGAACACAGGTGCAGCCTGAAGGTACTTCAACATTAACTCCGACAACTACTAATGAAGCCGGGTTAGACGTTCATATTTCAATTCAATAATTAATTTTTGAGGATAAATGGTAAAGCAAAGAATTTTATGGGTAGATGACGAAATAGATTTATTAAAGTCACATGTGATTTTTTTATGTGAAAAAGGTTATGAAGTTGAAACAGTTACAAATGGGGAAGATGCTGTTAACGAAGTTAAGGAAAAACAATACGATATAATATTTTTGGATGAAATGATGCCGGGAATGGGAGGCATTGAGACCCTTGGCGAAATTAAAGAAGTAAATCCTAATATACCTGTAGTAATGGTTACAAAAAGCGAAGAAGAATCATTAATGAATGATGCTATAGGCAGCAAGATAAGTGACTATCTAATAAAGCCCGTGGTCCCTTCGCAAATATTGATAGTATGTAAAAAACTGCTCGATAAAAAGCAAATCTCCGGTGAATATGTAGCTAAAGATTATCTGCAGGATTTTAGCGAGATATCAAGAAAACTACTCGATGATCTGAGCTATAAAGATTGGGTTGAAATTTACCTTAAACTTGTTAACTGGGACTTTGAATTGGACTCACACCCTGAAATCGGATTGAAGCAAACCTTGAACGACCAAAGAAAAGAATGTAACCAGGAGTTCAGTAAGTTCATTGAAAAAAAATATAAATACTGGATTAACAATTTAGATGAAGAAGATGTACCTGTTCTTACGCCTGAAATAGCGGAAAACTATGTGCTTCCAACTGTAAAGGATTCCAAGGGACCGGTATTCTTTTTTGTGATTGACTGTTTAAGAATGGACCAATGGTTGGTTTTCGAAAAATATTTACTGGATATGTTCACCATTCGGAAAGACTATTATTATTCAATCCTTCCTACGGCAACTCCCTATGCAAGAAATTCATTATTCAGCGGCCTGTTTCCGTCTGAAATAGAAAAATATTATCCTTCATTATGGGCAAGCAAAAATGATGATGAAAGAAGTATGAACAAATATGAGAAGGAATTGCTTCAGAAATTGCTCGAAAGAAAATACCTAAAGCTACGGAACGAGTTAAAGTATATGAAGATAATTGATCCCGAGGTTGGAAGGGCTTTTGAACAGAATATATCTTCACATAAAAATACCAATTTAATGGCGGTTGTTGTCAACTTTCTTGATATGATTGCTCACGGAAGATCTGACTCGGATATATTAAAAGAAATTGCTCCTGATGAATCAGCCTACCGGTCCTTAACTGAAAGCTGGTTTAAACACTCCTCGTTACTCGGTACTTTTAGAACTATCTCAAAAATGGGAAATGCTAAAGTTATTTTAACCACCGATCATGGTAGTATTAGAACTTTAAGAGGCGCTAAAGTATTGGGCGATAAAGAAGCTTCAACCAACTTGAGATTTAAGTTTGGAAGGAATCTCAAAGTAGACGATAAACACGCCGTTTTTATGAAAAATCCGGTTGATTACAAATTACCGAAAAGAGGGTTGACAACAAGTTATATAATTTCAAAGGAAGATTATTATTTTGTTTATCCCACAGATTATCATAAATTCCTAAGCTATTATAAAGACACTTTTCAGCATGGTGGAATTTCTATGGAAGAGATGATTTTGCCTGTTGTAACAATGGAAAGCAAAGTGTAATCCGTAGGTTAGATTGTTAGCAATCTGACCTACTACCAACAAACATCCGGGCATAAGTGAATTTCCCAATTAAAAAAATATTATATGATGAGAATGAAACGGCAAAATTTTGTGGGCAATTTGCAGGCTATTTAAAAGAGGGAGGTATAGTTTCTCTTGTTGGTGATCTCGGAACCGGAAAAACCTTTTTGGTGCAGAAGATCTGCGAAGCCTTCAAGATAAATGATGTAACCAGTCCAACCTTTTCAATCGTTAACGAGTATAGAGGGGACAAAAAGATTTACCATTTTGATTTTTATAGGATCAAAAAAATAAATGAACTTTATGACATCGGCATTGATGAATATTTTAATGATTCACAAGCAATAACCTTTATTGAATGGGCGGACATGTTTGAAGAAATATTGCCTAAAGAAAGAATTAATATTGAAATTAATTATATTAATGAGACGAAGCGGGAAATAAAGATAGATAAAAATGAACAGTAGCTTACCGATATTATCGATTGAAACCAGTGGGGATGCTTGCAGCGTTGCTTTAATGCTAAATGAAACGGAATATTTTGAAAACACAATCTTAAAGAAGCACGTGCATTCGGAAAAATTATTGCTGTTGGTTGAAGAAATTTTAAAATCAGCTGATATCCGGCTTAAGGAGCTTAATCATATTGCTGTCTCGATAGGCCCGGGATCTTTTACTGGTTTAAGAATCGGTTTGTCTGCCGCAAAGGGGATAGCATTCGGAGCAGAATTACCGGTTGTCCTTGTTCCGACATTTGAAGCGTATGCTTATCAACTAAGCTGCTTGCTAAAAGGGCATTCAAAGTTTATAATTGCAAACAAGGTCAACAATGAAGAAATTTATTACGCAAAAATAAAAGTAAACGAAAAAGGTAATTATTTTTTCGAAGATGCTCTGCAGATAATAGACAAAAATGATTTGCAGATATCTAAAATTAACGAACCGGTTTACGGGAACGTTTATAATAATGATAGTGGATTTTTATCGTCTCCATGTGCTATATTTGTAGCAAGATGGTCTTATTTATTTGGCAAAGATTTATTATCTTTTAACATCGATTTTTTGGAACCGTTTTATTTAAAAAATTTCATTCCAAAGGTAAAAAGATGAAAAATATTAAATATTTATTTCTATTAGCCTTCCTTATTCTGAATATAAACGCCCAGGAAAAATCACCTAAAATTGTAATTGAAGATGATTCACATGATTTTGGTGAAATTAATGAGGGAATAGTTGTAACTCACAATTATATCATCAAGAATTTAGGTGATGCCGTTCTTGACATTGCTAAAGTAAAAGCCTCATGCGGGTGTACTGCTGCCAATCCGTCAAAGAACAAATTAGAACCCGGCGACTCAACCACTATAGAAGTTAAGTTCAACACTTTTAGAAGGTATGGGCAACAGAAAAAATATGTTTACATTTTTAGTAATGATCCTGATAACCCTCAATACAGAGTTTCGTTTACAGCTATTGTTATGAGAAAGAATAAAGATCAATCATTAAATGAACAGAAGCCTGTACTCAAGCTTGAAAAAAATCAACATGACTTCGGAAAAGTTGAAGAAGGAAAAGTAGTTTCCTATGATCTTAAGTTCTCCAATGCCGGAAACAAAAAACTAAAAATAGAAAGAGTGAAAACTTCGTGCGGATGCACTGCTGTTTTGATAAGTGATAAAGTTATTGAACCGGGCAAAACCGGGGAAATTAACATAAAGCTGGATACTTCAGACCGTTTGGGTAAAATGGCAAGGACAATTACGGTGTTTTCCAATGACCCTGAAAATCCCGAAAAAACTATAATACTTTTTGTTGACATTCAAGGCAGACAATCATAATGGGATGGTTTAAAAGATCAAAAGAAAATATTTCTCCAAACAGCATTAAAAGCGATATTCCGGACGGGCAGTGGATTAAATGCCAAAGTTGTAATGAAATTATTCATCAAAGGCAGTTGACGGATAATTATTACGTTTGTCCTAAATGTGATTTCCATTTCAGAATAGGGAGTAATGAATATATAACCATCCTTTTAGATGACAATTCATTTAAAGAAATAGATAAAAAAATGAAATCCGAAGACCCGCTTGAATTTACCGATACAAAAAAATATACCGATCGAATTGCTGTAACAATCAAAAAAACCGGATTAAATGAAGCCGTTAAAACCGGTATAGGTAAAATAGAGGGTAAAAAGGTTGCCTTCGGATGTATGGATTTTAAATTCATCGGCGGCTCAATGGGATCTGTTGTTGGTGAAAAAATTGCAAGATTGGTTGACAAAGCTTACGAGCAGAAAATTCCCCTTGTTATTATTTCTCAAAGCGGCGGAGCAAGAATGATGGAAGGAGCCCTTTCATTAATGCAGATGGCGAAAACCAGCTCAAGGCTTGCAAGATTGGCTGAAGTCAAAATTCCCTACATTTCTGTGCTAACTGATCCAACCTCAGGCGGAACAACTGCAAGTCATGCAATGCTTGGTGATGTTATAATCGCAGAGCCCAAAGCTTTTATCGGCTTTGCCGGACCGAGGGTAATTAAAGAAACAATTGGAAGCGACCTGCCCAAAGGTTTCCAAAGATCGGAATTTTTACAGGAAAATGGTTTTGTAGATTTTATTGTTGAGCGTAATGATTTGAAAAATAAACTTGCGCTTACTATAGAATATTTAACTTAAAGAGAAAATTTATTTTCTGAATTTTTTCGCCATTTTATAGAGCACTTCCAAAATATAATTTACTTCTTCAATACTATTTTGAGGGTTAAAAGAAAACCGGATTGTTCCGTTTGCATCTTCAATTGAGTGCCCGCTGTTTAAAATAACATGAGAAGGTTTCAAAGTTCCTGATGTACATGCGGCCCCGTTTGAGGCTGCTATACCGTTTATATCAAGATACATTAACATTGACTCGGAATCATTATTGTAATAACTGCTGTCAAAAGTTAAGCTCAGTATATAAGGTGAAGTCTTTCCGTCGCTATTAATATATATGTTGTCCAGGCTTTGTAAACCTTTTACAAATTCTTTTTTAATTTTCGTTACTTTCTTTTCGTTTTCGGATAATTCTGATTGAGCGATTTTGACTGCTTCTGCAAATCCTATAATTCCTGCTATATTTTCTGTTCCGCCTCTTCTGTTTCTTTCCTGCGATCCCCCGAATAGGATAGGGGAAAGAGGGGTTCCGCTTTTTGCGTATAAAATTCCGATTCCTTTAGGACCGTAAAATTTATGACCTGAAGCGCTAAGCGAATCTATCTTAATTTTTTTTACGTCAATATTCGTTTTGCCGAAACTTTGAACAGCATCACAATGGAAGACAGTCCCGCCGGAGGATGCCGTTTCACCGATCAACTCAATATCATTAACGGCACCTGTTTCATTATTAATATGCATTACGGAAACAAGAGATGTCTCACTGTTTATTGCTGATTCCAGCTCTTCCGTTTTTACGGTTGAATTTTTATTTGATGAAAGAAATTCAGCGTCAAACCCGTTTTGCCGAAGATACTCAAAGGTATCTATTACACAATGGTGTTCCGTATTAGATGTAACAATTTTACTTCTTTTTGATTCTTCGTATTCTGTTTTCGCTATTCCCCGGATTGCAAAATTATTTGATTCTGTTCCGCCGCTTACGAAATATATTTCACCGGGATCGGCATTAATAAAGTCTGCAACGATCTCTCTTGCTTCTTCAACGGCAACTCTAACTTTTCTGCCGAACGAGTGAATTGACGAAGGATTGCCAAAGTTTTCGGATAAATAAGGTATCATGCTTTCCAATACTTTGGGATGCATTGGAGTAGTAGCAGCGTTATCAAAATATACTTTCATCACGTTCTTAAGCTAATATCGCCAAAATGAATAGATCCGATTTTATTGCCTGTATTCAACAATAAATATCCTTCTTTACTAATGTTTTCAAAGATACCGTGGATGACGTTATCATTATGAACGACTTTTACTTTTTCGCCGAGTAATTTACATCTTGATTTCCAGTCCGACAAAACCTTTTGCGGGGCTTTTTTCACCAATTCAAAGTTCTCTTCAAAAATATTTAAAACCTCGCTGAGAAGCCTTTCCCTGCTTACTTCTTTTTTAAATTCTTTTCTTATTGATGTTGGTTGCAAATCAAACTTCCCGCTAAAGTTAGGCTGGTTTACGTTTATCCCGATCCCAAGTACAGCAAGTTCGATTTTATTGGATTTAGAACTCGAATCCAGCAGAATACCCGAAATTTTTTTATCGTCAATTAAAACATCGTTAGGCCATTTTAAGTTTACCTTTAGTTGGTAAAGGTTTTCAATTGCATGTGCAACACTTAAGGAAGAAGCAAGATTAATAACATTGACATTTTTGAATTTTATACTTTTCGATAATAGTATTGAAAAAGTAAGGTTCTGTCCCTTGTTGCTAACCCAGCTTCTATTTCTTCTTCCTCTGCCTTCTTTCTGAAATTCCGATAACAAAATTGTTCCGTGCTGAAGTTTTTCTTTTGAACTCATCAAGTAACTGTTTGTGGAATCAATTTCTTCACAATAAATGAAATTTCTGCCTATTATTTCAGTATCAAGCTTTATATCGAACTTCTCGATATTGAAATATTTTACGTTAATCTTATGATTCAGCTTTTCCATAGTTATATGCTATTTTGTTATAGTTATGACAATTATAATGCATATGCGTCTATATGACATATAGTGCCAGAATGACGCACTCTGTGCTGTCGAGTTAACTCATTGTTTTAGAAGAAGTTATGTGTAATATTAAAACTGGCATATTCATTGCAACAGTCTAATAGTTTTTGTGATAAATATGTTATAGAATATAACAATTTACGCTATTTTATTGAAAAATTAAAAGGAGAAATTAAATGGGAAAGATAATAGGTATTGATTTAGGAACTACAAATTCATGCGTAGCGGTGATGGAAGGAAATGAGCCTGTTGTAATTCCGAATTCGGAAGGGGGAAGAACCACGCCCTCTATAGTTGCGTTTACAAAAAGCGGTGAAAGATTAATAGGACAGCCGGCAAAAAGACAGGCAGTTACTAATCCTAAAAATACAGTTTTTTCAGTGAAAAGGTTTATGGGAAGAAGAATAAATGAAGTCGGCTCTGAAATTTCGGAAGTCCCTTATGCTGTTGTGGAAGGTGATAATAATACGGCTCGTGTGCAAATAGACGATAGAAAATATTCTCCGCCGGAAATAAGCGCCATGATTCTTCAAAAGATGAAAAAAACTGCTGAAGATTACTTAGGACAGGAAGTTAGTGAAGCTGTTATTACTGTTCCCGCTTATTTTAATGATTCCCAAAGGCAGGCAACAAAAGATGCAGGTGAAATAGCCGGTTTAACTGTTAAAAGAATAATTAACGAACCTACTGCCGCTTCGCTTGCTTACGGGCTGGACAAAAAGAATAAAGATCAGACAATTGCCGTATACGACTTTGGCGGCGGTACTTTTGATATTTCTGTTCTCCAGTTGGGTGACGGTGTATTTGAAGTTAAGTCAACTAACGGCGATACACACCTAGGCGGCGATGATTTGGACCAGGTGCTAATAGACTTTTTGGCTGATGAATTTAAATCTCAGGAAGGTATAGACTTAAGGAACGACCCGATGGCTTTACAAAGGTTAAAAGAAGCTGCGGAAAAAGCTAAGATTGAATTGTCGTCTTCAATGCAGACTGACGTTAATCTGCCTTTTATAACTGCTACACAGGAAGGCCCGAAACACCTTAACGTGAATTTATCGAGATCTAAATTTGAGCAGTTAATTGATTCCCTTATCGAAAGAACAAAAGAACCTTGTACTCAGGCAATGAAAGATGCCGGTGTAACGGCTTCACAAATAGATGAAGTAATTCTGGTTGGCGGTTCTACACGTGTCCCGAAAGTTCAGCAAGTAGTAAAAGAATTATTCGGCAAAGAACCGCATAAAGGTGTAAATCCCGATGAAGTAGTTGCTATTGGCGCTGCAATTCAGGGCGGTGTTTTATCCGGTGATGTAAAAGATGTACTGTTGCTTGACGTAACCCCGTTATCATTGGGAATTGAAACTCTCGGCGGAGTAATGACAAAGCTGATAGACGCAAATACAACAATTCCTACAAAGAAAAGTGAAATATTCTCTACTGCTGCTGATAGCCAGCCTTCGGTTGAGATACACGTTCTTCAAGGTGAAAGGCCAATGGCTGCCGATAATAGGACACTTGGGAAATTCCATTTAGACGGAATTCCGCCGGCACCTAGAGGTATTCCTCAAATAGAAGTTACTTTTGACATTGATGCCAACGGTATTCTTCATGTTATGGCCAAAGATAAAGCTACCAATAAAGAACAAAGTATAAGAATAACATCTTCAAGCGGTTTGTCTGATGACGAAGTTCAAAAAATGAAAAACGAAGCAAAAGAACATGCTGCCGAAGACAAAAAGAAAAAAGAAGAAATTGATGTAAGAAACCAGGCTGATAATTTAGTCTTCCAGACCAAAAAACAAATTGAAGAAATGAAGGATAAAATTGATGCCGAAGATAAAACAAAGCTTGAAGCGGAAATTACTAAAGTTGAAGAAGCACTAAAAACCAACAGTACAGATCAGATAAAAGCTGCAACGGAAAGCCTAACCAAGGTATGGAATGACATTGCGCAGAAATTGTATCAGCAGCAAGGTGCCCAGGGACAACCCGGACAGGAGCCAAATGCAGGGCAGCAAGCCGGTGGGCAGCAGCAAGCTGATCCTGGCGCTCAACAGAAGCAGCAATCCAAAGATTCCGGCAAGGATAAAGAAGTTGAAGATGCATCGTATGAAGTAGTTGATGACAAGTAATTTTTGAGAAATATTAGATGACACAAAATAAAGAAAAGACCGCTTCCTTCGGCAAACTGAAAAGTTGGGAGGAAGCGCTGGAAAATGAATTATGGATAAATCCTGTTGTTGATATTTTTGAAACCGAACATGAATTCTATCTTTTAGCCCAGCTTCCGGGGGTTGAAAAGAATAATATGAAAATAAAACTTGAAGACGGAAATTTGCTTATTATGGGTAGGATTAATTACGAGGAAACATTAAACCGTAACTATACACTTAAAGAATCAGAAACGGGAAACTATTTCAGAAAATTTAATTTATCCGATTCAATTGACAGCGAAAAAATAAATGCAAATTACGAAAACGGTTTACTGACCGTAAAGCTCCCTAAAAAGGATAAGGTAAAACCGAAAGTAATTGATATAAAATGATTTGGTTTATAAGCCCGGAAGTAAGCCGGGCTTTTTTATTGTCCGGTAACAAAGGAATAGTTTCTAATCTTATTTTCGGTAAATACAAAAAAATCTCCGCTGCGACTACCCCCGATAATTGCATAACTTGTTTTATGCAAACCATAATTAAGAGAAACGGCATCATACCCCAAAACATTTAATAAGGATAGAGCCGCAGCGCTTAGCTGCCCTGAATAACTATATACGGTTATCTTTTTAGTGGAAGGAATTGTTTGTAAATATTTTGTGCTTCGTAAATCCTTTGGATAAAATGCCGAGTACAAAGGAGCTCCTATGGGATGAGACGGAAACGTAGTGTTACTCGATTTTGCTAAATAATAAGCCTCTGAGTTGCCAAAACAAAAAATATAATTATCATCGGAGAATTCAAGACTTTCCAAAAGCTTATTTGTAAAACCCTCGTTAATTAGCAAGCGAATTCTTTCTTCAAGTTTTTCACCTACGCTTGCAGATTCATTTTCAAAAGCTACTGCCGGCAGTTCCGTATAATCAGGTTTTGTATATTGCTTGTTGTCAAAAAGGTTGGCATTAGGGGAAGGATTACTTCGAATAATTGAAGTGATTGATTCCGAAAATTGACTGTTCCATAAAGACATACCGAAATTTAATGAACAGACATTATCAAATCCGTAAAAGCGTAGCAATGAAGCATAATAAGCACCTGCTTGACCTGTAGTAGTGATAATAGCAATAATTTTTCCTTGTTCCGAATTATCTTTAACAAAATCAAACAGTTCGGAATTGGTTATATTTACTGCTCCTTCAATGTGGCCGCTGATAAATTCCCCGGAAGATCTGAGGTCTGCTATAATAAATTGGTCACGGAAAAAGTATATGCTGTCCGGACCAATTATCGCGGGAAACTCATCCGAATTAATGTAATCACCCCTACTCTCAATTTCTAGTAATAGTTCGGCTGAATTAGCTGGCTGTTCCGTAAATGGTGCTGTAATTGAATCGTCAAGACAACTATTAAAACATAAGAAAAATATTAAGAAAAAATATTTCCGGATATTTATTATCATTTTGTCTTACCAAAATTAGGTTTTAGTAGTTTACTTTTAGCATAACCAATAAATAACCCGATGACGTTTTCCCCGTAAACGTTCCATTCAACTATTCCCCCGGAACCTTGAGCAAAGATATCACTTAACGAGCTGCTTTTGTCAACGGAATTGAAAAATTCCTTAAAGGCTTTGTCAAAAGAGTAAACTTCTATTCTCAATTCGTTAGATATAAATTGGAATATACTGTCGGGGATGTTTTGAGTCCTTACCGTAGCAATATAATTGTTGTCGGGATCCCCGTCTACTATGGAATGGAATCGTTCAGCCTTAAAAATTGGAAACGCCGACCAGGCTGCTCCATATACTTCGTCCGTTTGCCCTTTTATCCTGCAGGTTACATATGAATTTTCAATCAAAGCACTCGAACTAACAATAACCGTATCCGGGACAATGGTTTTTGAATAAATCAATGTGCCGTTTACTTCTGCAATTAATTCATAAGTAGAGTTTCCCGTTATTCTAAATTTATGAAGCGATTTGTAAATACCGCTTTCGGAATAGTGTAAAGGTATTACTTGCGAACCGTCAATTTCAATATATGCAACCGCATCTTTTATCTCGGCTTTGGAAATATCAAATTGTTCGGTTAGGGACATTGTTTTAGTGAATTGCACACCTTCAAAAACACTATCCTTAACCAGTTCTGCTTGAACAACAATATGTTCAACATGGTTATCTACAAGATCTACGTTTTCGGAAACATCGCATCCGTTAAAGTGGAAGATAAGACTTACAATGACTATAAAAACTATTCTTTTGATCATAACCGTATTTAAAATTTAATTTTTATTCCCGCAGTAGGTATAAACGGGAACAGCGTTAATTTTTTCATTTCCGCGTTAAGAAGTTCATTATCGTCCGTACCTGTTGCTTGATTTAACTCCACGTATTGTGCAAATGTATTTGCCCTGTTGTAAACATTGTGCAAATTGATATAGAATTCGCTGCTGTTGTCCGAATCCGAAAACTTGTATCGGAAATTTAAATCCAGCTTATGATAGTCATCGGATTTGAATTCGTTTCTGCCTGTAAAATTCAATAAAATATTACTGTCGTCGCTTAAAGCCACATCGTTAAACTGGAACCAGCCGTTGGGTAATGTAAAGCCTTGTCCGGTTGCGTAACTCCAGGTAGCGCCGAAAGAAATTTGTTTTGTAAGCTCGTAAGATAAAACAATTGAAATATCGTGCCTTCTGTCGTATCGCGGGTAAAATAATCTTCCGTTGTTAAGCTCACTAAAGACCCTTCTGGTCCATGATAGCGTATATCCGACCCACCCGGTTAATTGTCCCGCCCTTTTATTAAAAAACATTTCAACGCCGTACGCTTCGCCTTCGCCCTTTGTAAACTGGTCTTCAAGCGGTTCGCCGATAGTTAAATCCGGATTCTCTTTGAATTCGTAAATGTTTTTCATGTCTCTATAATATGCTTCTATCTGCAATAAATATCTGCGGTCATTAAAATACTTATCGAATCCCAAAACATATTGAGTCGAGTTTGCGGGTTCAACTTCTTTTGTAGAGGGATACCATAAATCCGTAGGCATAGTTTTATCATCTCTAACTATTAAATGAAGAAATTGATTTGCCACGGAAAAGGCAGAATTCACGAACAGGTCATTAGCAATTGCATAAGAAAAGGAAATTCTCGGTTCAAACTTCAACCGCGAATTTTGATCAAAATAATAGAACCTTACGCCTAAATTAGCTCTAAATATTTCGTTAAAATTCGACTCATTTTGAAAGTAAAGAGAGAATTCTTTTGATAATTTTGTCTCCCTAAATTCCGAATCCTTTTCAAGACTATAATCGAAAAAATTACTTGCTATCAAATTGTAGCTGTGCAATGTAACTTCAGCCCCGGTTTTTATTGAATGATTTTCGTGCCAGTAATAGTCAAAACTCTTTTTCAAATAAAAATCATTTAATTTGGAATCCGAAAAATAATCATTGCCTGTAACCAACTCTAAATTATCATCAAGAATTGTTTTGAACCGGTAGTTAACATAACTTAGCGTAGTATTTGAAAAATGCCCCTTGGGCGATACCTTGTGCCAATTTAAATTAACAGCGCCGTTTTGCCAATCTATATCATAAGATAAGTTATCTTCAGTATCATTATAGAGATTATCTTTGCTGAAAAAACCGCTTACCGAAATTATGTCGGACTCTGATAATGCATAGGTAAATTTTCCGTTGAAATCGTAATAATTATAAAGCGGCGCATTACTATTGGAATTGAATGTTTTTCTTAATGCATCGTAATACATTGCCCTGCCGGCGAGCATGTATGATGCATTTCCCGTTAACGGGCCTTCAAGATTAACAAATGAGTTTACAGTGCCGATTCCTAATTCCCCTTTGTCTTTTTCGCGCGTTCCGCTGCGTAACTTTATGTCCAACACGCTTGATAACCTTCCGCCGTATTCGGCGGGAAAAGCCCCTTTAATTAGCCTTATATCTTGAGTGGCATTCGAGTTAAAAGTACTCGTAAAATTTCCCAAATGTGCCGGGTTATAAAGTATCATTCCGTCTACCAGTGTCAAAGTCTGATCCGGCGAACCGCCCCTAATGTATAGGCCTGTCGAAAGTTCGGATGCAACCTGTATTCCCGGCAATAACTGCAGTGACTTAAAGATATCAACCTCTCCGCTTAAAGAGGGAAGCTGCTTCAGTGTTTCGGTTGATATATCTATTTTGCTGATTAATATTTCGTCATCCCTTTCACCTTTAATTACAATTTCTTCAAGTTCAACATCTTCGGAGACAAGTTTAATATTATTCTGTAAAGTTCCTTCAGTTATAGTAACGTTTAATTCAATCGCTAAAGTTTTATAACCTATATTCCGTGCTATTAAAATATATTTTCCTTTTAAAATTCTTGGAAAAGCATAAAAACCGTACCTGTTGGTACTTGTCCCTCTAAATGGCGGGTTGTCCGTATCTACCTTGTCTTTGTAAAGCAAAAGATTTGTTCCGATTAATGCTTCGCCGGTTGTTGCATCGGAAATTAAACCTGAGATTGTTACTCCTGTTTCCTGCCCAGTGTTGACTACAGTCAAAATAATGAGAATGACAAATATGATTTTGGGGGATTTCAATTTTGCCTCAAGAAGCGATAATGTTACGTACAAGTTTATTAAAGTTGAAATAAACTTACAATGACATAAACGGGTCATTTGAAAATTTTGCTAATTGATATGATGCAATCTAATAATTAACTTAAATTTATGAAAAATCTGATTTTGTGTATTCTGCTTATACTTTTTGCCGGTTTATCTTACCTTATAGATTCTTCCTCTCCTAATTATAACCAACAGATAAAAGAGTTTTATTCCAACGGTATTCTAAAAAAAGAAATAAAGAACATTAATGAAACGGCAAATTATGATATTGAAGTTGAGTATAAACCTGGAAGTAAAGTTATAAAAGTGAAGGAAAATATTGTTTGGATAAATAATACAAAGTTTACAACAGACGAAATATTTTTTCATTTGTATGCCAACGGGTATGATAATAACAAAACGGAATTCTTAAAAGGCGAATACATCAGCGAAGAACATTTTACACGGTTTGAAATAAATAACATTACTGTTGAAGGTATCCGTAAAAATTTAGAGTACGTTTATTCTAATAATAACCCGGACGACAAAACCGTTGCAAAGCTGGTTCTTGATGAAAAAATCTTACCGGGTGATACTGTAAAAATCCGGTTTGATTATAAATTGAAAATACCTCTGTCTTACAGAAGAATGGGATATGCAGAAGGAAGGGACTTTGTCTTTATTGCACAGTGGTTTCCCAAGGTCGGTGTTTTTGAAGAAGGGGAGTGGATATGCAGCCCTTACTACAAAACAACTGAATTCTATTCCGACTTTGGCGATTACTCCGTCAAAATAACTACTCCCGAAAATTATAAAGTCGGAGCTACCGGAGTTTTGGCGGCAAAAGATAAAGCCGGATCAAAAAATATTTATCAATTCCGGCAATCTGCTGTTCACGACTTTGCTTTTTTTGTAACGAATGAAATTTTGGATTATCAAAAAATTTGCAAACGCAAAGATGGTTCGGAGATTGCAATTAAACTATTTGTTCAGCCCGAAAATGAAAAATATGTTGAACGTTATTTCAGCGCAGTTGAAAACTCTTTGGAATTCATGGAAGAAAATATTTCCGTCTACCCGTATCAGACAATTACAATTGTTGATGTCCCGAGAACAGCAAAAGTTGCAGGCAGAGAACATCCGACAATATTTACCGTAAAAGCCGGCTTGTTTTCCCCTGTAGAAACTCACGAACCTGAAGAAATAACTATTCACGAATTTGTGCATCAATACTTTTACGGGATAGTTGCAAATAACGAAGTCTATGAAGCCTGGATTGACGAAGGGATTACCAGCTATCTTACAACAAAAATACTGGAAGAATATTACGGCAAGGAATTACTTAATTTTAAGTTTGTAAAACACGTGCCGGTATACGGAATCAATTTTTTGAATTTCTACGGCATACCTTTAATTTATATACTCGGCAGTTATGAGTACCCGCAAGGGAATGAATCATTCTATTATTATACGGAACTTAAAAACATTGGAGAAATTGCGGACAGTTCTTTTAAGCATCAGTCTTTTACATCATATTTTAATAATACTTATTCTAAGCCGGAATTGATGTTTTTATCTCTTGAAAAAATTATGGGCAGAGAAAAGTTGTTAAATGTTTTTAAGGAGTTTTACACACAGTATAAATTCAAACATCCAAAGGGAAACGATTTATTAAGGTTGATAAAAAGCAAAAGCGGACAAAACCTTGACTGTTTTTTTGAGAATGTTTTTTATTCTTCCAATACGTTTGATTACAAAATCTCATCAATCCGAAGAATAAATGATAATGAGTATAGTGTTATTGCAGAGAGGTTGGGCGGCGGAATATTTGAATCGGAAATTTATTTTTATACTGAGACCGATACCCTGATTCAAAAATGGGACGGCAAAGATAAATGGAAGGAATTTATTTTCACTACAAACAATAATGTTTTAGGCGCCGAGATAGACCCCCAAAGAAAAAATTATTTTGATATCAATTTTGCAAATAATTCTTACACCGTAAAACCGCATTACTTGGCTTCTTTGTCACTTGCCGTAAGGTGGTTTTTCTGGGTGCAGAATGCACTCATGGTTCTGGGCAGTATCGGATGAAAATCACTATCAAAAATATTATGATAGACGGAACAAGAACCGTGTTCCACAATTTCAAATTTGTGATTCTGCATTGGGGCTTAAATGTTTGTGCGGCGTTTATATTGTCAATACCTATTTATACTTATCTTATTGATAACCTAAGTCACTCTTTTACAAGCGACAGTCTTGGATTAGGGTTTGATTTTTTCTGGTACGTACAATTTAGAAAATTATACGAAATCCATTTGAAAGTTCTGCCGGTTTCTATTTACGGGATGGTAGCAATATATGCAATGGTGCAAACTTTTTTTCTCGGCGGATTGGTAGCGGTATTTCACATCCCTAAGAAAAATCATATGGTTGATTTCTTTTACGGCGGGGTAAAATTCTGGCTGCGGTTCATAAAAGTAACAATAATATCGCTGCTGTTTTTTGCAATTGCATTTGTAATTAATGACTTACTTGGTTTTGCCATAATATATATTTTTCAATCAACGGAACACGTTTTGGCGGAATTTATTTTTAGTTCGATAAGATATTTATTACTAATTTTTCTCATCGGTGTAGTTACAATCATCTCGGACTATTCAAAAGTGTCTTTGGCTATTGAAGATAAAACAAAAATATTCAGGGCGGTTTACGATGCAATTATTTTCATAAAGAAAAACTTTCAATTAGTTTTTATAGTTTTTTTACTAATTGCAATAACCGGCGCCGCCGGGGTAGTAGTATATAATTTGATCGGCAGGCAAATTCCCCGCACACCGTATTATTTTCTCATACTTTCCTTTATTCTTCAACAAATGCTTATTATTTTCCGGCTGCTTATCAGAATGTTTTTTACCGCTACAGAAGTTTCTCTATATAAAGATTTGAACGCTGAAATTGTAAGAGCAAATCCATAATTATATGTTGTTGCAATCTGTATAGAATAAACCAACTTCCTTGAAGGAAGTTGGTTTATTTGCATTCGACTACATTAAATCAAAAACTAATTTTAATGCTTTATCTATTTCAGTAAGTTTGTTTTCCGATAACTGACCGCGGATATTGACTAATCTGTAATGATAATCAATTGGTCTCGTTTGGAGACAATCTGCTATGGAATTCTTGGTAAGTCCGTTTTCTTCTGATGGTTCTAAAAAAACATTCGTCTGGATGCGAGATTTTTTTTCATTCCAAGATGTTATTGGAACAATCTGAATTATTGGAACCCTTTGATTATAAATATCATTAGTAACAACAACACAAGGTCTTATTTTCCCAGTTTCAGAACCTCTGGTAGGATTTATATCTATATCAATGACCATGCTCTTTTAACCGATTTCATTTGGCCAATCCTCAATCGCAGAATTTGTTAAATCTCGCAAATCTGAATCTTCTTTATAAATTTCAGCATAAAGTTTAGCTGACATTACCAATTTTTGTTTTTCTACTGATTTAATAAATTCTTGAAGAGCAGTACGAACCAGTGAACTTTTATCTTTAAATCCTAGTTCACGATACATATTTAAAAAATTTATTTGATTTTCATTAAAGCTGATTTTTGTTTGTTGCATTCAGACCTCATTTAGCTCTTATATTAGCCCTATTTATTGGCTCTAATATGAGTGCCTAAATTGGAATTATCAACATATTTATTCGCAAATTGTATTTTGGTTGGTTGTAAACAGATTTTAATGAATATTTTAGTTCATAAATTTGCCTAAACTTTTTCCTTACAAGGCTACCGGAAACCCTTAGATGGGCAGCGATACGGAGAGAATTTTACCGTAGCGCAGACTTTCTAGTCTGCGAAGATACATTAGAGTTTCTGCAAAATTAGATATCTAAACGTTTTGTCATTTCGACCGGAGGGAGAAATCTTTGAAATCGTGCTCTAATTGAAAGATCTCTCACCCCAAAAACGGGTTCGAAATGTCCATTAAGAAAAAAGTCAAGAGAAAATAACTCCCCCTTAGCAAAAAAAATGCATTTTTTTACTTCTCTGCTTTTGGGCTCACTTTCTGGCAATTTATACACTGTCACTTTTTTTCTTTTGTTTTTATCTTTTCAACACTCCGGCTTCTTAGATAACCTTTTTTACCTTAATTTTTGTTGATTTTTTTCTACGCGTCTATTTGAGCCTCTATGAAGCTGATTTATTCACTCTCTTAGGGCTATGGTAAATTCTTGAGTATAAATAACGGGGAATGGTTATTCGACATAACTTGGCTCTCTTTGTAGCAT
>JASFMY010000041.1:0-46371 GCA_050117315.1 Ignavibacteria bacterium | reverse complement strand
CCAAATGCATCGGGGAAGAGAAAATCGAGTTTAACTAAGGATTAGCTGAATGAGTGATGGTAACCCAAGTTGATAGGTAAAATTCGGCATATTTTCCGAATGCCAATTCAAAATAAACCCCAAAAAAACTAAGAGGTACTTTATGCCAGAAATAATCAATTACCGGCTGCAAGACAGCGAAGCTCTTTTAGTTGCCGTTGATTCCAACAGGGAAGCTATGACGGCAAAAGGATTCACAGAAGAAAGTTACAACGAATTTACAGAGGCGAAAGAGAATCTGCGCCTAAAAGAGCTTGCACAGCAGAATTCCGTCAAAGAACTCGAAGAAATGACGGTTCAGCAAAATGAGGAGATATCTGCCGTAGGCAAATTGATAAAAAAAGTAAGGAACGCAGCACGAAGCGCTTACGGCAACGACAGAGATAATTTGAAGCTTTTTAAGATCGGCGAAGCTGTCCCTAGGTCGGTAAAGAAACTGCGTCCTATGTGCGAGTATACAATATCGCTGGTGAGCGAAAAAAGCGAAGCGCTGTTAAGCAACGGTCTAACGCAGGAAGATGTAGATGAACTAAACGTTTCGTTAGACAGGCTTATTTCAACGGATGCAGCGCAGGAAAACGCGAAAAAGCTTAAAACAGCAGCTACTGAATCACGGGACGAAGCATTAAAAGAATTAAATGACAAAATGTACAGGATACGAAGTTTTGCAAAGGTTTGTTTCGCCGGTGATAAGGAACTTCTGCTTCAGTTTAAACCGATAGCCAAAGGTTCAGGCGGCAAAAGCAAAGAAGCAGAAGAAACCCAAACAGAGGAGTAGACGTCAACATAAAATGTTCACATAAAAAAACATTACGGGCAAGGAGTTCGACTGCTGTTACATAAACCTCCACTACAAGCTTCCATCCCGCAAGGGGGATGGAAGCTTTTTGAATTTAACCCCAGATTATGCCATAGAAAAGAAAAAAATTTGTGACAACTTTTTTATCTATTAACGGTATTGGATTTTGTTTTTCTCTAATGCATAATTAGGGGTTAATAACGGTTTTATATTGTTTGTAGCACAAGTCTGTTTTATCATTGCACAAAGTGGACCGTCATTTCGAAGGAGCGTTTTCTGCCCGGCCGTCTTTTTGGCGGGAAATCTTATAATCAGATATAACGAAAACCTGGCTTTCCCCATAGGGGTTCCTTCAGATAGCCGCATACAAAAAGAATAATGGGGCTTCCCCCAGGAAAAGCCCTGGACCATATATTTGATTCTAACCCACCGGATAAATCCGGTGGCAATTCACACACAACCAGGTTATGCAACTGTCTCTAAATGCTGGAGCTATTAAATATTACAATTACATTCATTGTTAACCCATGCTTGATAAATTTGCCACCAAGTATTTGTTCTTGTTGACCCCCGAAGGAATTATAATTTATTATTTTGAATCAATTTAGGGTTTTGTCTATCAACTTGGGTTAAGTTGACGTTTATGCGTCATTCCGTAATTCGGGGGTCAGTGGCGGTAGTAAAATATTGACTAGACTCGTAATACAACCTCTAGAATCTGTCAAAGGTGGAAATCCTTTCTCCAGCTTGAAAGTTGAGCGATTGCTAATATATACACAAGCCAAATTGGTTTTGGGATTTCGTTTTTATTTAGAACTCACCTAAATCCTCTCTTAAAAAGAGAGGACTTTATGGCAAAATCCCAAAACCAATTTGCAACAAGTATAAATATTAAACCCTCTGCGTAATAAAAAGCTGTTTAAAACCAAAGAAAAGAGCTATACTTGCTATATGGAAAATAAAGAAGACGGGACAATGATAACAGCGAGTACTAAAAAAGAAACCAAAAGGCAAAGAATTAACAAAAGAAGAAAAACTATATAATATTGAACTCTCTAAAAAGAGAATAAAGGTAGAGCATTTAATTGGGAAAATGAAAATATTAGCACAGAGGTTTAGAAATCCATTAAAAAATCACTCGATAACCTTTAAGAATGTTGCCGGTTTACACAACTTAATGTTTACTTAAATTTGAACATTATGTCCTATAAGACAGGCAAATTTATTATTGCTTTTAGGGGCTTATTTCGCAGGAAGTCTATTGAAAATTGTTACAGTTTTTTTAGATAATCCTCAAACTCAGAAAGGGAATTGAGAACTGTTTTGGTTTTTGAAAGAACGTCATCCGGGACAGGTAATTCGTTGCTAGGGATACCGATAACATTTGTTCCCGCAGAAATGCCTGCTATCATTCCGTCTTTTGAATCTTCCAAGACAACAGTTTCTTCAGGTCTAACTTGCAGTCTTTTACATATTTCTATATAAATTAAAGGCGAAGGCTTACCTTTTTCAAGATCGTCGCTGGAAAGAATTTCATCAAAATAATTTTTCCAATTAAGAGATTCGAGAGCTGCATATAATAGCGCTTTATGTGAACCGGAAGCTAAACCTGTTTTATATTTTTGTCTGCAGTAAGTAATAGCTTCAGCAGCGCCGGGCTTTAACTCAATATCACCGCCGGTATAAATTTGTTTCATTTTATCTACTATAATGCCTGTAATTTTTTCGGGGGGTAACCTGTAATTTAACTTTTTCTCCATGTATTTGGTCCAGGTTTTGGTAGAGACACCCATGTTGTTTTTCTGGTCTTCCCATGTCCATTCAGTTTCGTATTCCAAGAATAAAGCTTCCCTGGCTTTGAACCATACAGGTTCCGAATTAATTAAGAGTCCGTCGAAATCAAAAACAACAGCTTTAATCATAATGTAGTTTTCTGATAATTAGTGAAAAATGTTTTTTAATTTGAACGACAAAAATACAAAAACAATAATAAAATTTTTGAGATCTTTGGTAATTATAACAATGAGGTATGCGGTCAGCAGTATAAATGGTAACAAAATATTCGCATTCACTGGAGTAATTATAACGATTGTTAAATTGTTTAATGATCGTATTGTTGGAATAAGCTTTTAGAGCAATTAAACAACCTGCCCCGTCGAAGTCCGTTTTGAGGACGTAGTCGGATGTGTCATTTAGCCGCCAGGAATTATTTGAAGCTATAATGCCCTATTACTTATTTATTTGTAATAATTTTTGAATATCCGGCATGATACTATTTATGATTTTTTTAAACAGTAGATAGTTATAAAAAATTACTGCTGATATTGTTTTTTGAAAAAAGTTCTTGCATTAAAAAATAATTAATTTTATGTTACCGATAACAGTTATCGATAACATACATTGAGGATGTTTATGCCCGTACAAAATTTTTCTCACTCCGCTATTTTGAGTATCATTTTATTAGCTTTTATGTCGGCTATCTTTAGTGGCTGTTCCCAGAAAAATGCAATGACAATAAACATGAACAATGATTGGTTTATTTATCCTTCCGAGAAACTGGATGCGGACGGTGATGTTATTTCTTCCCAAGGATATTCAATCGAAGGCTGGTATAAAACCGATGTACCCAAGACCGTGCTTGCCGCACTCGTTGAAAACGGTGTTTATGAAGATCCTTATTACAACATGAATATTTTAGACATTCCTGAAAAACAATTTGAAAATCCGTGGTGGTATAGAAAAGAATTTATAATTGATGATTTGAATGAGAATATAAATTACCAATTAATATTTGAAGGTATAAACTATAAAGCAGAATTGTGGATTAACGGGAAACAAATTGCCGGAGAAGATCAAATAGAAGGTGCTTTCGGGATTTTTAAATTTGATGTCACGGCAAATTTAAAAAAAGGTGTTAACGTTGTGGCTGTTAAAATTATCCCACCAATAAAAGGTGATCTCACAATCGGTTTTGTCGATTGGAACCCTACTGCGCCGGATAAAATGATGGGGCTATGGAGAGGTGTGAAATTAAAGAAAACCGACGTTGTTTCTATAAATGATATTTTTGTTCAAACAAAATTGGATGAAACCTACACTCGCGCCGAAATAATAATTTCCGGCGAATTGAAAAATTACAGCGATAAAAAAGTTGCGGGTATAGTTTCCGGCGAATTTGGCGAAGGCATAAAATTTTCAAAACCTTTTTCTCTTGAGGCTAATGGAAGTGAGAAGATAATTATTTCATCAAAAGAGGAGCCGGCATTATCGGTTAAAGACCCGAAGCTGTGGTATCCTAATAATCTTGGAGAACCGTATTTATATAATTTATCGGTAAAGGTTAATGTTGATAATAATGTTTCCGATAAGGAAAACGTAGGGTTCGGGATACGTGAAGTTGACGATTACATAAACGAAGCCGGCTACAGAGGCTATAAGGTAAACGGTAAAAAGATATTGATAAAAGGAGCAGGCTGGGTTGATGATATGATGCTTAACGACAGTGATGAGAAAGTAAGAGCGCAGGTTGAATATGCCAAGCATATGAATTTAAACACAATCAGGCTCGAAGGCTTTTGGGGAAAAAATCGAACTTTGTATGATGCGGCGGATGAAAACGGTCTTCTGCTTATGGTTGGCTGGAGTTGCCAATGGGAATGGACAGTCTACTGCGGGAGAGAAGAAGATAAGCATATGTGTATTAGAACTCCTAAAGATATTGAGCTTCACACAAAACAATTTAACGAGCAGGTAAAGTGGTTGAGGAATCACCCTAGTGTTTTGGTTTGGGTTACAGGCAGTGATAAATATCCAAGTCCCGAAGTCCAAGCGAAATTAAATTCATACCTTTCTGAATCGGATCCCACAAGACCGATATTAATTTCCTGCCAGAATATAGAAGTATCGCCGGAAGAAAATCAAAACAATATTTATGAAGATTCACGTGTTAAAATGAATGGTCCTTATGATTATGAGCCTCCGGTTTATTGGTATGTAGATACAGAGTACGGTGGTGCATATGGATTCAATACCGAAACCGGTCCGGGCCCCCAAGTGCCTCCTTTGGAAAGTTTAAAGAAAATGTTTCCGGAAGAGAATTTATGGCCGATTGACAGCATGTGGAATTTTCACTGTGGAAGAAATCAATTTAATAACCTGGATAATTATTTAACCGCGTTTAACCACAGGTACGGTCAAGCGAGTTCCGTGGAAGAGTTCGCGATGAAATCTCAAATGTCAAACTACGAAGCAATGCGACCTATGTTTGAAGCTTTCGAGGTAAACAAATTTAATGCAACCGGTGTTATTCAGTGGATGTTTAATTCAGCATGGCCTGAAATGTTCTGGCAATTCTTTGATTATTATTTAATGCCGAATGGAGCATTCTATGGTGCAATGAAAGGGTGTCAGCCGTTAAACATAGTATATAATTATAAAGACAAAGACATTTATGTTGTTAATGATTATAACAAACCTGTAACGAATTTAAATACATCGGTAAAAATACTTGATGCCAATTCAAATATACTTTTTGAGAAAGAGGATAAAATAAGCATCGATGAAAACAGTTCGAAAAAAATATTTGATTTGCCGAAAATAGTTTCACAAACTAATTTATATTTTGTAAACATGGAATTGAGAGATTCAAAAAATAATTTTGTGAGCGATAATTTTTACTGGCTTTCAAAAATAGATGATGTTTTAGATTTTGAAAATTCAGAATGGTTTTATTCACCCATAAAAACCTTCGCCGATCTTAAAGAAATTAATAAACTCCCGGAAGCTAAAATAAGTTATAAAGAAAAGTATAGCGAAGAAAACGGCGAACAGGTTGTAGAAGTTACTCTTAAAAATGATTCCGACAAACTCGCTTTCTTTAATGAACTAAAAGTTGTGAATGAAACAACAAATGAAAGCATACTTCCTGTTTTCTGGTCGGATAATTATATGTCGCTTCTACCGGGCTCGCAAAAGAATATTACGGGCCGTTTCAAAAAAACAGATAACGAAACAAAGGTTAAATTAATTGTTAACGGGTGGAACTCAACCATACAATAATTAACAGAAAACAATCGGACAAAATTATGAAGAGAAATTATTTTATTGTTGGTTTAATATTTATAGTGTTTTTTGTTATATCTCTCCTTACCAATATTATTGGGCCAATAATTCCTGACATAATCAAAAGCTTTGACTTAAGTTATTTTATGGTTGCTTTTTTACCTTTCTCTTTCTTTATCGCCTATCTTATGTCAATCCCTGCCGGAATGCTTATAGAAAAATATCATGAAAAGCTTGTCATGTCTGCGGCCTTTCTGCTTGCAGGAATTGGAGCGTTGTTGTTTGCTGTAGCACCGGTATTTAGTGTTGCGGTAATATCTTTATTTCTTATAGGTTTCGGCATGGCAATGCTGCAGGTAGCAATTAACCCGTTGTTAAGAACTGCCGGCGGTGAAGAACATTTTGCATTTAATTCCGTTTTTGCTCAACTGTTTTTCGGCGGCGCATCTTTTCTCAGTCCGCAAATATATTCATACCTGGTTCAGCATTTGCAGTCGGGCAACACGGACTCTAATATTTTGTTATCAATACTTGCAAAGGTAACACCTATTGAATTTCCATGGGTTTCGCTTTACTGGCTGTTTACAGCAATAGCTCTTTTGATGGTTGTAGTAGTTGCGGTGTCCAAACTTCCAAAAGTAGAACTTAAAGAAGATGAAAAAACCGGAGCATGGGGAACCATAAAGGATTTATTCAAACAAAAAACTGTTATACTATATTTTATAGGAATCTTCGCTTACGTTGGAAGTGAACAGGGAATAGCAAACTGGATTTCAGAATTTCTTTCAAGTTATCACGGGTATGACCCGCAAACCACAGGTGCAGATACGGTTTCATATTACTGGGGATTATTAACAGTAGGCTGTTTGCTTGGCTTGGTAGTTTTAAAACTCTTCGACAGCAAGCTTGTTCTTAAATGGTTTACAGGCGCCGCTATGTTATCACTTGCAGGAGCTTTATTTTCGAAAGGAAGCATGTCTTTATATTTATTCCCTGCAACCGGTTTTTTTCTTTCGGTTATGTGGTCAATAGTTTTTTCATTAGCATTAAATTCTATGGATAAACATCACGGTTCGTTTTCGGGAATATTGTGTACTGGCATTATAGGCGGTGCAGTTGTACCTTTGATAGTTGGGTCTTTGGGCGACTTAATAGGGTTAAGGTTCGGTATGCTTTTCCTGTTTGTAACGCTCGGGTATATATTTAGTATAGGCTTTTGGGCTAAGCCTTTAATTAGCAACGAGACAATTTTTAATAAAGAAAAATAATATTGGAATTTACATTTAAGGAGATATGGAAAAGAAAACTATTTTAGGTATTGATTTAGGCGGAACAAACATACGCGTAGGTAAGGTTAGTGAATATAAAGTTGTTGATTTATATTCACGGCGGATTTCTTCGAACGGATCCGAACAACAGGTAATTGATGAAGTTATATCTTCGATAAAAGAACGTTTTGATGATTGCGTTGCCGGTATAGGCGTTGGTGTCCCGAGTCTTGTAGACGTTGAAAAGGGAATTATTTATGATGTCCAAAATATCCCTTCATGGAAAGAAGTTCATTTGAAAACAATATTAGAAAGAGAATTCAAAGTACCCGTATATATTAATAACGACGCCAATTGTTTTGTTGTTGGAGAAAAATATTTTGGTAACGGAAAAGATTATGACAATATAGTTGGCCTGATTGTCGGAACCGGTTTGGGAGCAGGAATTTATTTCGACAACAGGTTATACCTGGGAGCCAACTGCGGCGCAGGCGAATTTGGAATGCTGCCGTATAAGGGCGGATGTTATGAAGATTATTGCAGCGGGCAGTTCTTTTCTAAAAGGTTGAATGTATCGGGAGAAGAAATTTTTGACAAGGCTAAGACAGGAGACAAAGAAGCTCTGCGTATATTTCAAGAATTTGGGACTCACCTCGGGAATGTTATTTCTGCGATTGTTCTCGCAGTAGATCCTGAAATAATAATTCTCGGAGGTTCTGTAAGTGAAGCATATAAATATTTTAAAGAAGCAGTAATAATTTCATTACAAAATTTTCCTTATAAGAATTCTATTAAAAATCTTAAAATTACAACGAGCAGCCTGTCGCAGGTTGCAATATTAGGTGCTGCAGCGTTATATTTTGAAAACCGCGGGATTATTGCCGGTAGCCCTGAAATAGAAATTATAAAAAATACTTCAAATGAATGTTACAATAGCTGACATAGCAGAAAAGGCAAAAGTATCGAGAATGACAGTGTCGCGGGTACTGAGCGGGAACGGTTATGTTGCAAAGGCGACGGCCGAGAAGATAAAGAGGATAATGAAAGAACTGGATTATCATCCCAATCTTATTGCAAGAAGTTTATCAAGTCAAAAGACCAAAACGATTGGTGTGGTGATTCCAAAAACGGAAAAATTATTTTTAGATAACTACATAGCCCAGGTATTAAGCGGGATAAGCGATGTTGCACAGGAAAAAGATTATAAGATAATGCTGGTGCCCGTAAATCAATATGATAAAACAAAAGGATCGTACTTAAATTTTGTACGCTGCAAACTGTTTGATGGCTTAATTTTATTAAAAGCAAAAATTGACGATCCCAACCTGCAGGAATTGATAGAATCCGGGTTCCCGAGTATTGTAGTTAACTATAAAAAATACAGTGACAAATTTAATTTTGTTGATTCTGAAAATATAAAAGGAGCCGAGTTAGCCTTAGAATATTTATATAAGAAGGGGCACAAAAAAATTGCGTTTGTTGCAGGCTCAATGGATGAAACAAACGCAAGGGATAGGCTTCAAGGATATAAAAATTTTCTTAAAAAAAATAAACTTTCATATAACAAAGACTATATTATAAACGGCGAATTCAACAAAGGAACTGCTTATGAAGAATCAAGGAAACTTGTTGCGCTAAAAAACAAACCAACTGCGGTTTTTTGTTCCGATGATTATATGGCACTTGGAGTTATTGAACAGTTTAAAGAAAACGGTTTGTTGGTTCCCGATGATATAGCCGTAATGGGGTTCGACAATATTGAAATAGGTGAGCTCTATAAGCCTGCGCTTACTACCGTTAAACAGCCCATGTATGAAATAGGTAAATCCTCTTTTGAAGCTTTGTTGTCACTAATTAATAATCAAAAAAAGAGTCCGATTAGAATAATACTTAAGACGGAACTTGTCATAAGAGATTCCGCTTAGTACCGGAATGAGAATTGGAAATGGCATATTTTAACTATATATGTTATCGATAACATTTTTTAAGAGACAATATAATCAATTGTCATCTTTGAATATTGAATGAAGAAAATTGTTTCATTTTCAATATACATAACTGTTGAGGAAACTTCGAAATAGATTCAAAGGAGATTAAACCATGACAACTAGAAGTCACATTTTTCTAATTACAATTCTCTTCCTCATTTTACTGAGTATTGGTTCTTACCTGTATGCATCGGTAAATACAACAATTAAAGGTACGGTAAAAGACGCAACAACAGGTGAAGCTCTTTGGGGAGCTAACATAATTATTTTGGGAACAGGTTTAGGCAGTTCAACGGATTTAAACGGTAATTATATAATCCAGAATTTATCTTCGGGTCCAATTACACTTCGTGTTACATATATAGGTTATAAGCAGCAGAAAACAGAGGTGGATATAATAGAGGGCAGAACTATTCAAATAGATTTTGAGATGGAGCCCGAGGTTCTGGAAGGTGAGACAGTTATTATATCAACTCAGCGTGAAGGACAGATAGCAGCTATAAATCAACAGATTACTTCTGATGCCATAAAAAATATTGTAGCGGCAGATAAGATTGAAGAATTGCCTGAGGCAAACGCAGCAGAAGCTGTTGGAAGATTACCTGGTGTCTCCCTTCAAAGAGAAGGTGGTGAGGGAAATAAAGTTGTTATCCGGGGACTGGCTCCTAAATACAATAAAGTCCAGATTGACGGTGTTGATATGGCCGCTACGGATTCCGACGATAGAAGTACAGATCTTAGCATGATATCACCCTATATGCTTGATGGTATTGAGGTTACCAAATCTGCAATGGCTGATCAGGAAGCCGATCAATTAGGAGGGACAGTAAACTTCATATTAAAGGGTGCCCCATTGGGAAAACAAAGTTATACAATATTAGCTGAGGGAGGATATAACGGTTTAAGGGGTGAATCTAAAGATTATAAATTAGGTGGATTAACCAGCTTAAGAATTTTAGATGATTTAATTGGTGTTTCTGTAAATCTTGATATAGAAAAAAGAAATAGAAGTTCCAATACTGTAAGTGCAGGTTATAAATATCTTACCGAAGATAAGCTTACTGTGGTGAATTCATTGAATGTTGAAGACATCACAAGAGAAATTGAGCGTTATAACGGCTCGCTTGTTTTGGATTATAAAACGCCTGGTACGGAAATTTTATTAAGTAATATGTACAGCAGAATTGATCGCCTCACGGTATCTCGTAGTGAAAATTCATCTGACTTACACGGTTCTACAAGCAGAAGTCAATATTTAAATAATTCCGAAAGCAACACTACAATTTTGATGAATCAACTTAGAGCTCAACAGTATATCGGAGATTTTAAGGTCACCGGGGGAGTTAGTTATTCGTACTCTAAAACAGATGTACCTGAGGAACTCGGATACGGTGGATTGGAATCCAGCCCGTTAGCCAGTGTTGTATCATATGATGCTACTCCGGCCCAGGTACCGAGTTTTATGCTGAATGATGTAAGCACGATTTTACTTAGCGATTTTTATGATTCGGATATTCTGACCAAAGAAGATGAATTTGCATCATTTGTTGATCTCGAATGGGAATACCGGCTGTCCGATGGATTAAATTTGAAAATCCAAACAGGTGGAAAATATAAACATAAAAGCAGGGAGTATGATTATAATACGATATACTTAGACCTTGCTACCGACCCAAGTACTATCGTTAACCAAGCAATATTAGAAAAGTGGCCGTGGATGGCGTCTTATATTAAAATAAGTTCATTTCCATATGAACCTTTCATTGATGAAGATTATGATCCCGGCGACTTCATGAAAGGGGAATATTCGCTTGAAAGAGTTCCCGATCTGGAATTGGGAAAAGAAATGTTGCATTATCTCATAGATTATGTGGGGGTGGATTGGGACGGTGCAACAACCCCGCAAAAATTTGTCCCAAATTTTCATGAAAGTAAAATGTATGACTATAATGGTAAGGAAGACTATTGGGCGGCGTATATAATGCCAACTTTTTCAATAGGAAATAAAATTACTTTTATACCGGGGCTTAGGTATGAGCATAATAAAACCATTTATACGGGTACAAGAGGGGATGGAGGTGTTAAACTTCCAAGTGTAGGTTATGAATACCACGAAAAAACGGTTACAAGAGAAAACGAATTTTTTCTACCTATGATTCATGCTAGATATAAACCGTCTAATTGGTTTGATGTTCGTGCAAGTTATACACAAACATTGACGCGTCCTAGTTACTCTGAGTTTCTTCCATCATGGTCTATTTCATCTCAGCCATTAACCATTAGCTATAGTAACCCTAACCTAAAGCCGGCAAAAGCAGAAAATTATGATCTCTATTTTTCATTATATGGAAATAAAGTTGGTTTGTTTACTGTTGGTTTGTTCACAAAAAATATTGATGATTTAGTTTTTTCGCAGAGTAAGATAATATTAAGCGACACAATGGCTGTCGAAGAGTTTGGGTTGACAGAAGAAGAAACAGGGCTAAGTCCTAGTGGATTTAAAGGTAAACAAATATCAAACTATGTGAATAATCCTAATAAAACCGATGTGTACGGTGTAGAAATAGAATGGCAGTCAAATCTTTGGTACTTACCCGGTTTACTTAAAAACGTTGTATTCAGCATTAATTATACATATACACATTCCGAGACCAAATATCCTAGAACGGTACCAATTAAAAAAATAGTGTCTTCTCCTTTTGGTAGTACGGAAACGATAATTGGAAATGCTGATTCTTCCTATAGCGCACCTTTATTATATCAGCCTGATCATATTCTTAACATAACGTTAGGGTACGATTATATGGGATTTTCAATACGGGGTTCAGTACAATTTAAGTCCAGGATATTTTCTCAAAACGACTGGCGTCCGCAATTAAGAGGTTATACCGATGACTTCACTATCTTCGATGTTGCTGTTTCCCAAAAGCTTCCTTTCGAAGGTCTGGTGCTGTATGGTAACCTGAAAAATATCTCAAAGGCAATGGAAACCGATATTAACGAGGGAACAGGCTTTATAACGAATAAAGAGTATTACAGCATAAGCGGAAGTTTGGGAATAAGGTATAAACTGTAATAAATGATAGTAGAGTTACATAAATAAATCATCAGGATAATTCAACCTAACTAATATAAAAAGGAGGATACAAGATGAAAAAGATTTTATCACTGATTTTGACTTTTGCTTTAAGCAGTCTTGCATTCGGTCAAAGTGTATTGGAAGTTCCGGCTACCGATGATGACGGAAATCCGATAATCAATGCCATTATAAAATATGTAGTTGCGGACACAAACGATGCCGGAGAGCAGTTACACGACGTCTACAAACTGGAGCGTGGAAAAACTTATTTTTATAACCAGTCTCCAGTATTTAATAACCCGATTACCTTAATAGCTGATGAACCCGGGACTACAGATGATACTAAACCTCCCAAAATAATTTTAACAACAGACGATGCGGGAGAGGTACCTTATGAATATTGTTTAACAACGTTTGCCGACTTAACCGTTAAAAATATTGCCTTTACTACAATAACAATAGACGGAGATTACTCATGGGCAAATGCTATTTTATTGCAGTCCGATAATTTAAGAATTGAGCTCGAAAACTGCTATTTTGAGCTTATTGGGTTTGGAATGATTGAAGCCTCTGTTGACAATACTGTGTTTATTCTGGATAAATGTCATGTTAGAAACGGTACGGTCCTTCCTGATGGAGACGAATGGTGTGCGTTTTTCCTTGAGATCGATACTGGTACAGCTGATTCTGTGATTATAAGGAATAGTACCTTTTTTAATGTACAGGGAGCTGTCGTTAATATTGAGGCTCAAAATCCAATTAAATATTTCGAATTTGATCACAATACAGTTGTTAATGTCGTGAAAGGCTTTACTACCCAAATTCATGCACATCTTAATTCGATTTTTACAAATAATATTTTTTATAATGTTTCCACACACGGTGCCTTAATTGCAGACGTTCCAAATGAAGTCGATCAAGTATTCAGCGGTATTATATCAGCCGATACGTTGATATCAAATGTACCTAATGCTCCAGATTCTTTAAAGTTTATTATGGAGGAAAAAGATAGAAGTCTAATTATACGAAATAATGTCTATTTTTATTCACAAGGTGTACAAGATTACTTTTCCGAATTTGAAAGTTCTGTTGAAGCTCCGTCATTTTTAGATAGCCGTGCTCAAATACTATTTGATAACGATGATGAATGGCCTAATTTTATTGAAGAAAATAATGTTAATGCTGATCCTGGGTTTACTAATTTTGGAGGGACCGATGGCATGGTGGCGCAGTTAAGGAACCATAGGACAAATGGTGTGTTTGGTTTTTGGGGATGGGACCCTGATTCTACGGATTATCCTGAATATCATTGGGCATACTTACAATGGCCGTTACCTGAAGATTTTACATATTCCAATAGTTTTACGTCTACAGACGGGTTCCATGTTGGAAGTTTAAAATGGTATCCAGACGAATTAGCTCAATATGAATCCAATCTTACAGGTGTTGATGATGAAGACGGATACAGCATTCCGCAGGATTTTGCTTTAGAACAAAATTATCCGAATCCATTTAACCCTTCAACTAAAGTTAATTTTAATTTGGCTCAAAGCGGTGCCGTAAAATTAAGTATTTATAATACACTCGGTCAAAAAGTAAAAGACGTTATTAATAATCAGGAGATGAACGCCGGATCTCATCATGTCAATATAGATATGTCCGGTGAATCCAGCGGAGTCTATTTACTTATTCTTAAACAACAAAATAATGTTCAGGCAAGGAAAATGATTTTGATGAAATAATATCAAACTTAAAGGACACTTTAATATGAAAAATATTAGTATGAAATATTTAACTCTAATTTTCCTTTTCTTCTTTACGGAGTTGGGTTTTGCACAAGAATGGGATCTTATCTGGAGCGACGAGTTCGATCAAGCATCATTGGATTTAGACACTTGGAACATAGAGGTTAATGATCTTGGAGGATATAATAATGAGCTTCAGTATTATACGGACAGAACCGAAAATATAAGATTAGAGGATGGTATACTTATTATTGAAGCATACAAAGAAAACTATCTAACGAGAAAATTTACCTCTGCGCGGATAAATTCGGAAGGTAAAAAATCTTTTAAATATGGAAAGATAGAAGCCAGGATAAAACTTCCATATGGTAACGGAATGTGGCCAGCATTCTGGATGATGGGGAGCAGTGGGGGTTGGCCTGCCTGCGGAGAAATAGACATTATGGAAATGGTGGGAGGTGATATATGTTATGACTGCGGAGATAATAAAACACATGGCTATATGCATTGGTACGATAATAATGAACTCCAATCAGCCGGTACCGCGGCTCCGCTTTTAAATTCAGGAATATATGCAGATGATTACCATATATTTGGCATAGAATGGGATGCCGATCAGATCAAATGGTTTATTGACAGTACTCAATTTTATAGTCACAGTATAACGGCAAGTGCGTTATCTGAGTTTCATCAACCATTTTATTTCCTTCTTAACCTAGCTGTTGGCGGCGATTGGCCCGGTTCACCGGACAGCAGTACTATTTTCCCGCAAAGCATGTATGTTGATTATGTAAGAGTATTCCGGAAAGAGGAGGGAACCACAGGCTTAAATGAAAAAAGTAAAGACTTGGCTGCTAAATTTGTTCTTCAGCAAAATTATCCCAACCCGTTTAATCCGTCAACAAAGGTTAATTTCGGCTTGGATAAAAATTCTATTGTCAGTTTAAGCGTATTTAACGCTCTTGGTCAAAGAGTAAAAAGTATAATTAACAATCAGGATTTTTCATCCGGCGTTCATGAAATTCAGATTGATATGTCGGATCATTCAAGCGGAGTTTATTTCCTTGTTCTTAAAGAACAAAATAATGTTCAAGTCAGAAAGATGACTCTTTTGAAATAGTATTAATTGACATAGAATATCTAAACGCAGCACAGACTAATAGTCTGTGCTGCAAGTTATTTTTTTAAAACTGTATTAATAACAAAAAGGACACTTCTTAAATGAGAACAAGCATATTTTTTGTTATATTTATGATAATATTTACACCCTCGCAAGCAAACGCTCAAACCAAATTTTTAATTCGCTGCGATGATATTGGGATGTGCCATACAGTTAATATGGCTACAGAAAAATTAATTGAAACCGGTATACCGTTTTCAACTTCGGTAATGTTTGTATGTCCATGGTACAAAGAAGCCGTAGAGATTCTAAAAGCAAATCCTCAAATTTCTGTTGGCATACACCTAACTCTAAATTCGGAATGGAAAAATTATAAATGGGAACCTGTAGCAGGAAAAACAAAAATTCCAAGTCTGGTAGACAGCTACGGCTATTTTTATGAATCAGAAGAAGATTTTGCAAACTGCGGGTATAAACTTGACGAAGTTGAAACAGAACTCAGGGCACAGATTGAAAGAGCAATTAATACCGGTCTGCATATTGCTTATGTTGATCCGCACATGAATATGGCTGTTTCAACACCGGAATTAAGGGCAATTGTTGAAAAACTTGCGGATGAATATCATCTGGGAATATCACAATATTTTGATGAAAACCACCAAACCCTCTGGGATACTGCACCCGAAAAGAAATTCAGCAGATTATTGGAAGTTGTTAACGGCCTGGAAAAAGATAAAGTAAATCTGCTCGTTATTCATCTCGGTATGGAAACCGATGAAATGGAAGCGCTGGTTGATATGAACAATCCCGACGATCCTTACCGCGTAGGCCGGCATAGACAAGCAGAGTTGAACGCTTTATGTTCCGGTGCTTTCGCGAATGCTGTAAAAAAAGAAAATGTAAAACTAATGACATATACAGAATTGATTTCGGAAGCAGGATTAAAATCTATGAAAAGACCGGAGTTAACGGAATATTAATTAAGCGTAGATAAAAAGGAAATAGATGAATAGTATATTACCCATTTCCCTTCGTGTTAAAGAATTAAAACGGTATGCTCTTTTTTTAAGTTTAGTTTTATCATATGTAATGATGTTAAATACCTGTTCGTCACTTTATGCTCAGGAAAGCGGTTCAATTGTTAGAGCAGGACTTCGCTCATCTGTTTATGGTTTTAATTCTTTTCCCGATACAACCTGGTGGCTTAATGCAACATCCGATATGGCATCACGTTTTCTGGGTGAACCGTCGCCTTCGGTTATCTGGATTTTAGGTTACACAACCGATAACGGCTGTTATTTGAATTTTCCCAACCCTACTCCTAGTACTTCATATACAAAAATTTCTTTCGGCAACAAAGATGATAATGAATCTTACTTAAATTTTTTTGATAGAAAAGGAATTAAAGTCTGGCTCCAGGTGGAGCCAGGTTTTGCCGACGTGTCAACTATTATCGATCTCGTCCTAACTCAATACAGACATCACTCAAGTGTAATAGGTTTTGGTGTTGATGTTGAGTGGTACAAAACAAGTTCGGCCAATAACGATGAGGGTGAAGCCGTTACCGATTCCGTAGCCGAGGCATGGAGTACAAAAGTTAACTCTTATAATGAGAATTATCTTCTTTTTACCAAGCACTGGCTCGTAAGTAAAATGCCCCCAACATTTAGAACCAATATGGTTTTTGTGGACGACAGTCAATTTTTTAATAACCTTAACGGGATGGTAAATGAGTTTAAAGATTGGGCAGATTTTTTCGCACCTGCAAAAGTAGCTTTCCAGTTTGGTTATAATGGTGATAAACATTGGTGGGGTAATCTAACAGATCCTCCTAAAAATATAGGGAATGAAATTCTAAACAAATGTCCGAACACATCGGATTTATACTGGGTAGATTTTACTGCATACGACATTTGGCCGGAAGATTTTAATCCTACGTTGATTCCCGATGATTTTTCTTTGTCCGAAGGGTTTAAACTTTATCACAATTATCCTAATCCTTTTAACCCGGCGACAAAAATATATTTTACAATACCAAATGTGGTGGACGCATATTGTCCGTCCACTATACACGTGATATTAAAAGTATATGACATACTCTGCGGAGAAGTTGCAACATTGGTTAATGAAGAAAAATCAGCTGGCAGTTATGAAGTTGTATTTGATGCTGCAAATTTAAGCAGCGGAGTTTATTATTATCAATTAAAAGTAGAAAGTTTTGTTAAAACACGAAAGATGCTTCTCCTTCGTTAGTACAGCTACTGAAATTATGTTGATCGTCATCTTAGTGAAAGTCAGCGGAGTATCGGTTTTCTTGTAATTAGTAATGAAGGGAAATATTATTTCACTTAAAAAGTTAGGCGAAATAAAATGAATACAAAGATTAAGAAGAATTTCATAATTATATCTGAGGAAAACTTATGCGACTAATAATTCAACCAAATTACGATTTAGTTTCAAAATGGACGGCAAACTATATGGCCCGAAGTATAATTAATTTTAAGCCCTCGGCGGATAGATTTTTTGTACTGGGTTTACCTACCGGCTCTTCTCCTATAGGTACTTACAAAGAATTGGTCAATTTGTATAAGCGCGGTAAAATATCTTTTAAATACGTAAAGACATTCAACATGGACGAATATGTAGGTTTGCCAGAAGATCATCCTGAAAGTTATCATTCATTTATGAACAAACATTTTTTTGACCACATCGATATTGACAGGAAGAACATAAACATATTGAACGGCAATGCTGCTGATCTTCAGAAAGAATGTGATGAATACGAAGAAAAGATTAAACAAGCCGGAGGCATTAAATTATTTTTGGGCGGTGTTGGACCTGACGGTCATATTGCGTTTAACGAACCGGGGTCTTCTCTTGGCTCAAGAACCCGCATTAAAACTTTAACAATGGATACTATTATAGCTAACTCACGCTTTTTTGGTAATGATATTAATAAAGTGCCGAGAACAGCTTTAACAGTAGGTGTTAAAACCGTACTCGATGCTGAAGAAGTTTTAATAATTGCAAGCGGACACTCAAAAGCATTAGCACTTGCAAAATGCGTAGAAGAGGGTGTAAATCATATTTGGACTTTAAGTGTTCTTCAACTTCACCCAAAAGGTTTAATTGTTTGTGATGATGCGGCTACGGTTGAGTTGAAAGTAGGGACAGTAAATTACTTTAAGGATATTGAGTCGAGTAACTTGAGTACGCAGAATCATAACTAAACAATTGTTGCGAAAGAGAATATCGAAAAATACTAAATCTTGAGGTCAATATCGGAGCCCGTTTAAATCTGATTGCAGAAACTCTAATCTCCCTATCTTATTTCTAATATTTAATGAAAATCTCAATTTAAACAGTTAATTGTATCAAGTGAGTTTGGCTTATATTAATTATAATTCATCCGGTTCAAGGGGAACTTTTTAATATAAATAAATGTTGCAACAAATAACGTTACAACAAATAAACTATTTCATCAAAAAAACGAGGTATAAATGAAATCATATAAAATCTTTTTTTCGATTCTTTTCTTAGCTTTTTTTGTAAAAACCGGCGCACAAACTGAGTGGCAGTTTGACAAAAGTCATTCAACCATAGGGTTTTCCGTAACTCACATGGTCATTACGGATGTTGAAGGTAAATTTGCCGATTATTCAGGCATTGTAATTACAAATGGAGATAATTTTGAATCAGCTAAAATTAATTTTACTGCCAAGGTAGGTAGCATAGACACTGAAAATACCGACAGGGATAACCATCTAAAAGGTGCTGATTTTTTTAATGCGGAAAAATATCCTGAATTGACATTTGTTGGTAAATCTATGAAAAAAGTAAGCGATAATAAATACAAGCTTACGGGAGATATGACTATTAAAGGTGTTACAAAGGAAATAAAATTGGGTGTACAATTTAACGGTACTGTAAAAGGACCATGGGGTAATACGAGAGCAGGCTTTAAAATATCAGGTGAGCTGAACCGTTTTGATTTTGGGTTGGAATGGAGTGAATTGCTTGAAACAGGCGGATTAGTAGTTGGGAAAGAAGTTACTTTAGATATCAATGTTGAATTAATTAAGAAAGCATAATGAGTCTTGAAGAAGACATAAAACAGAAAAAGTTCAAAAATCTTTACGACAAGCTGGCTGTGAATATACTTTATACTCACAGCTGGCTTTTTGGCAAGTTATCAAATTTCTTAAAGGAGTATGACTTAACTGTTCCGCAATATAATGTACTTAGAATTCTTAGAGGGCAATACCCAAAAACCGCAACAATTAATTTGATTAAAGAAAGAATGCTTGATAAAATGTCTGATGCATCAAGATTGGTGGAAAGGTTAAAACAGAAGGGACTGCTGGAGAGAACAACCTGTGAAAAAGACAGAAGAAGAGCGGATATAATTATTACCGAGAAAGGTCTAAAAAAATTAGAGGAATTGGACAGCCTGGATGGAGAATTAAAGTACTTCTTTAACGACGTTTCAAAACAAGAATTAGAACAAATTAACAATTTTTTAGATAAAATAAGAGGGTGATTAATTATATGAATGTCCAATGGGATGTTCATACAGAATTCAATTTAAAGTGAGATAGTTAGAAACATCAGATCTATCCCCAAAATAGATTGAAAATTAGAAATAACAACAGCCCAGTTTCTAATTGGCATAGTCCACTTTTTAGATAAATCTCTGTAAACAAGGTACAACATTTTTTTGAGAGCATCGTCATTTGGGAAAAGAGATTTTGATTTTGTCACTTTTCGAAACTGACGATGTAGTGCTTCTACTGCATTTGTAGTCTAAATAATTGTAGGATATTTGAAAAAAGTTGCTAAGTTCTCCCAGTTGTCTCTCCATGATTTAATAGCAAGACTGTACTTATTATTCCAGTTTTCTTCGAGTTTATCAAGATTTATCAAGGCAGATTCTTCAGTTGAAGCTTTGTAAACTTTTTTTATTCTTTAATGCTTTCTCTAGAGTTTCCTCCCGAAATGTTTCACAGTTATTACTATCGGACGTATTGCCCGGTCGTAACCATGCATTAGCTACCATACGACTCTGATCTATAAATGCCATTAACTGATGATGGGAGCTCCTTCTTCGCTCCCTTGGGTTATAGCCCTTCGCGCTGCCTTCTTGTCGCCATATTGCTTGGTTCATTAATTGCCGACGAGGTTTTAACAGTGCATATGTATATTGGCAGCACAGCTATTCTAATTTCTATTTTGCTGATAAACAAACCATGGAAGCAATTGAAACTACTAAAGTAAAATAATTCACCTTTTTCCTAAACTTGTTATTAAGCGTTAAATAAGATACATTATACATCAGCTTAAATTTTATTTGATAGTTCAGGCCACAACGTTCACTTCATATATTTTTAAGCTTTCTGCCGAAACCAATCAATTAAAATTGTTTTCTGCAAATTAATATCAATAAAAATTAGGAGAGATAATATGAATATATTCGTGGGTAATTTGTCGAAAGAGGTTACGGACTTGGACTTGCAGGAAACATTTGAAAAGTTTGGTAAAATTAAGAGTGTAAAAGTTATTGTAGATATTTTTACACAACAGTCCAAAGGATTTGGCTTTGTTGAAATGTACAATGATAAAGAAGCAGCGGTTGCCATAGAAAAACTAAACGTAACGGAACTAAAAGGAAAGATGATTCAAGTAAATAAAGCAAGGCCTCCAAGAAAAGGAAAGGGCAGAAGATTTTAATGAGTTGGGAAATTTAGAATAAACTTTTGTTGATGACCGATAAACCGGGGACGTAAAAACCTTGCAAGCTTAGCTTACAAGGTTTTCTTTATTAAACTAATTCCGGTGGAGTATTAGATCGGTTTAACAGGAATACAAATATCCATTATAAAAATACCTTTCGGCTCTTCATCAGGTGTCTTGTGGTATATTTCGATACAAGGGTTATTATTGGGTTCGAACCCGCTGTTTGGCAACCAGTCACCGTAAAGTGATTTATAAGCAAGTTTGATTTCTTCGTCTTTGCCTTCAAACCTGTAAATACCGTACTTGCCGCCTTTAATAATTAATTCATCCACTCCGCCGGTAGGTTTTACATCACTGCTTATTGTTATACAAGCATCGTACCTGCATTTTTCTTCAGGCGTAATATCAGGGTTGTCATAAGATATACCTATACATTTTGTGTCTGGGCCAAGTTGATTGTGTGCGGCACCCCATTGACACACCCTATCCCATGTCTTTTTGATTTTGTCTGCTTTGTATCCTCCATACCATGATACAAATGCAACTCTCATATCTGATAGTCTTTTTACCTCAACTTTCATTTTTGTACTCCTTTGATTGTTTTGAAAATCATAAATTACATTTCCAAAATAATCTTGAGAGATAGCCAAGATTTTGCCTGGTTTGCTAATGCTTTTGCAATTCTTGCTATTCAGTATTTCTTCACCTTCTTTTCTTAAAGTGCTTGCCGATAATCCGAAATGATTCTTAAAAGCTCTTGAAAAAACTGCAGATGAAGAAAATCCGCAATCAAATGCAACCTCGGTAACGGACCTTTTTGAATTCAGCAAAATATTAGCCGCCCGTTCAAGCCGGACTCTTTTAACAAAGTCCTGCGGCGTTTCTTTAAGCATAGAAGAAAATATTCTGTGAAAATGAAAAGGGGAAAAATATGCTTCTTTTGAAAGAGTATACAGGTCAAGGTTTTTAGTAATATTTTCGTTAATAAATTTTACAACTCTTTGAATTCTTGCCCTGTATTCTTCAAATGATTTTTCGGAATTTTTCATACCTCCAATTTAATAATCTAATTGATATTAAGATTATTGTTCATGTTTTTTTATTTATCACTTTTCAAATCTATCATAGTCGATTTCTACCTGAAGTTTTCCTTTTAACTTTAGATATTTATTATTTGCCGGTAACTGCCAGCTATATGCACCGTGGGGATTTCACGGTAGAGAAATACTGAAGTTCAAATTTGGTGTACCACCCGCATGGCGTATATAGCATGTTAGGGGGTGAAAACCTTTTTCTCATTTTGTTTTATTATCCTGTCAATGAATCTTAAAATAATGAAAAATATTAGGGTTCCCAGAATTGATTCAATCAACATAATATTCCCGGGATACCCGGATTTCATTATATCTATTCCTCCATTTCCTTTTAACAAAACCTGTTTTATGAAAGCTAAAATCAATGAAATAATAGTAAATAAGTAAGCTGCGAGAAACGGAATAGTTGATGCCCATAATTTATTAAATGGTGATTTTGACTTTAAAAAAAACAATATCCCGGAAAACAAAAGAAACCAATCAATTACAAATGAAAAAACATTGAAGTCCATTTCTTTACTCGTTACACTGATACTATCCCAACGAATTAGGTAAAAAATACCAATCAATATTATACCCAATAAGGAAATAACGACACTTCGTAATGCAATTAGCTTTGTTGTTCTACCTCTTATGAATCCGACAATAATTAAAACCAGGAACAATCCTCCGATAATAATACTAAAACCGGAATATTGATGTGAGACAATAATTGTATCAATGAAATCCAATGCTGTATCTTTTACTTTCCAAAATAAAGGTACTGGTTCTTTTAGCTCAATATTAACTACATCCGAGGTATTCTCGAATAAAACATATTTATCATCTCCAATATTTATACTTTCAATATGTTTATTAAAAAACAGATCATTTGATGAATGTTTTATTTTATTAGAAATGTTGATAAACTCGTAATCCGCTCCGTTAGTTATTTTAACCGGGAGAAATCCGATTTTTGCATTTCGGAGTTTAATTAATCTTCCGTTTTTTACTAAACTGTCATGATAAATTTCATAAGGGGGATGTCCATTAAAGCATACCCTTGGGTCACCCAGCATGAAATAGTGCGGAAAGCCGGCATATGTTCTAAGTGAAGCAGAATTTTGTAACTGAACAATAATTCCAATCGGAAATTCATTCCAGGTGTATCTAAAATTTAAGCCGTCATATTCACCTATTTTACTACCCGAAATCGGAGGATAAACAAAACCTGAAAACACAATTGCACCTTTGTTAATACACTCTAAGGCTATTGAATTTTCAACCCAAGGCCTAAAGTTATTACATGCATGTGATTGGATTATGCATTTTTCCAAAACGGGTAATTCATTATACTTTAGTCCAAATTGACTTTGCTCATCAAACCAGGAGCGAGCCGCACCATGTAACGAGACTTGAATGTATTCAGAGTTTTTTAATCCGGTTATAAAATCCGACTTATTTAAACTAAGAGTATCAAAAACGTTGTTTCTGTATCTTAGAATTTTAGGCTTGATCTGGTTTGACTTATTAGTTCCGTTAAATATTATAAATTGTTCACTAGGCCTAAAGTTCCTATTCTCCCACAAGTACCGGGCATCGTTAATGTTTTTGCCACTTATTATTCCAATTGGAAGATTAATCTGTTTTTCAATTTGTAACCGGGCAAATTCAACTAATTTTTTTTCGGTTAATTTTTTTGGAGAAGCAACCCATAATATAAAATCAGGATTCAATAAGTTAATTTGATTCGGTTCTTGAATAAGCTCAATATTTTCAGCATTTGAGATTCCAAGTGCCAAGGGATAATATGAATCGAGTGAGTCTGATAATATTACTGTCTTTCCCGCTGATTGCGCAAATATGTTAAGTGAACTGAGAAAGAAAAGACAAATCAAAATAATTCGAATATTTTTCATTATTGTATCCTTTTGAGTTTGCTGATGTTTTTTTGCCCATAACGTTCCGCGAATATGTGAAGTTAACGAAGCGAAACCGCATATTCGCTGTTATGGGAAGTTGTGGAGTTTTTCTGTAACCCATGATGAATATGCTGTTGCCCCGCCCCTTCTTTTGATTTCAAGGAAAAAATGGATGTTGATCTTGCGTCTTTCAACATATTAATATTTTACAAAAAATATATGTATTGCTCATCAAGTGCAGCTTTTTGCGGTCAATTGTTTGCCGCACAATTCCTATTCTTGCTACTTTTGATTCTCTAAAATCATGAATACATTTATTGAATTCAATATTGTAAATTCTTTTAAACACGCTGTCGTGTTCATTTCCATCAGTGAGTTCCTTCATATAAGATAAAAATTTTTCTTTACCATATTGTTTTATAAGATAATCTACAATACAGGCAAATTCAGTATATACACAAGCCAAATTGGTTTTGGGATTTTGCCGTAAAATCCTCTCTTTTTAAGAGAGGATTTAGGTGAGTTCTAAAAAAAACAAAATACCAAAACCAATTTGCAACATGTATATATTAAATTAATTCTGGATTTCACAACAAGCTTAACCAAGTCTTCTTAAGCAACCATTTGGGATATTGAGAGGCCCTTATAATTCCTGAATGCTGATGGAGCTAAGAGTGTGACAATTCGTGTTTCAGGTAAATGTCTAATTCAGCTTTTTTTAATGCCCACGGAGATATAACTATATCACCATTGTAATAAGTGGCAGCTCTTGTTTTGGCAATTGAGCGTTGATAAAAACTTCTTGTATCCTTAAAAATAAATAATCTTGTTTTTTTATAAATTTTAATTCATGAAATTTTTCAACAAATGGAATTAGGTCGTTAATTGTTTTTAAATCCCTGTATTCAGCTCCTTTTTGAATATAAATAACAGTGTTTGATAGTTCGTTTTTTGTAAAACCTACAATTACAGGGGAGTATGGAAACAGTTTCCCAAATAAAAAGCTATAGATGATAAAACCAATAATGAAAGTATAGATATTTTTACAAAATATTTCATTCTCACAAGGGGCGGGGCAATTGCATAAACGCCCCAACATACGTATTGCGTGTATCACGGATATTGTGAAATAAGTACTACAAAAAAGATTTTAAATAAAACCCACCAAACAGCAATAAGCCGGGTTGTACAATTTTTGTAATAATGGGATCTTTATTCTCGCTTAAATATCAACATCTCATTTCCTTTTTGGGGAAATTTATAGTTAACTGATTCTATTTTTACTATAAATTTTGTTTTAAAATGCTTAATATAAAACAGATGCAGTAATACTAAAATGGGTGTAAAATAAAATCGGAACACTACTAATTTGACTCTTTGAGACCTGAATTCAGGTATAAAATGAAAAAACTTTACAGTCAGTTTAGAAAATACTTATACACGACCCGAAATGAATTTGGGGGAATTAGTAGGAAACTAAAAGGTGTAGTTTGTTACCGATAAAACGTTCTACCACAGGCATGGTTTTGCCATAATTGCTTTTTCATATTCTCTGTATTTTCAAAAAATCCCAACACAGCATCTCTAAAATCCTTAAATCTCTCATAATATCTACCATGAGCTTTATTTTCCGCTTATCTTTATAGTATTCTTCTATTTTTTTAAAAACTTTATTACTTCTTTCGTTAGTTTTTCTTCATATCCCTTACATTTATCCACCACCCACATTAGTAGAGTTTCTGCAAAATAAAATATCTAAACATTTTGTCGTTTCGACCGGAGGAAGAAATCTTTAAAATCATCCTCTAATTGAAAGATTTCTCACCCCCAAAACGGGTTCGAAATGTCAGCCTTTTCGGATACTTGTGAACCTTCGGTAATTATTAACCCGGCCGAAGCCCTTTGTTTATAGTATTCAACGTGCAGTTCGGTCGGAGCTTTACCCGGGTTATCCGCACGGCACCATAATAATTCTGTTCTTTAATGTAATGTCGTTTAGCTTTAATTTTTTGAGAAGAGGTTGAGCCGTCATAAAATTTCCTTTCTACCAAATTCCTAAAAGTTTTCTTAATAATACCAGTTGACCGACATGATATGCATTATGGTCTATTACAAGTATAACTTCGCGAAGTATATTATAACCTTTTGCGTGAGGTAAATCCGAATAGAGGTCGGTTTTATTATCATCAAGCAGTCTAATTAATTTAGCATGGTAATCTTTTATTTGATTAATCGAGTTATCCCATTTTTCTTTATCAGCCTTTTCATCCGGATCAGGCCAATAACCTTCCGGCCAATCGGGCGATTTGAAATTCTCATCAACCGTAAATTCGTATATGTCCATTAAAGATATCCCGATATGCTCAACAAGCTGCCATGCGGAGTATTCTATTCCATCAACTTTTTTATTAATATATTCGATCGGGAAGTTATCAACTGCTTGTTCAAATGTTGCATGAGCCTTTGATTCTAACAGAAACTGTTTTAACAAACTTCTTGTGATATTATCACTGTCCATTTTTAACTCCTTTTTACCCAATCAATTTTTGCTTTTAACAATTCTTTTTTATCTGTTTCCCTTTTAACGCTGTGTAAATGAGTCAAACCTTCGCAGGCACTGTTTACTAAAATCTTATCGCCGTACATTGCTTCTGCTAAATAATTCACTTCAACAGTGTCAATTTTATTTTCTTTAAAGAAGTTTAATGGGTAGCTGTCTAAAATCCATTCAATATATTTAACATTATTTACATGATCGTTTAAATCGAGGTCGCTGTAACCTACTACTTTCTGATATTTAATATCAGTACAATTAAGAGGCGGCAGCTTACCGAGCTTTTCGTCAAAAACTCTTTCGTCAACATCAATCGCAACGCGGAACATTTTATCAGCCCTTTGAGGCCTGCGTGTTTCTATATTGATAATTATCCATGAAGTTGTGGCTTTTGCAAGCACGTTACCATTTGAATCGAAAATTTTAAAATCGCGGTACCAGAAAAGGTTATCTTTCCCTGCAGCCCATGTTTTTACTTTTACAACGTTCTGCCAGTTGGGAAATTCATTCACTTTAATTTTAAGCCTGGCAAGCACCCAGAGTACATTTTGTTCCGTCAAATGTGAAAAGCCTAAATCCAGGTGTTCGGCGTGTTCCCATGCTATTTCCTGCAAAAACTGCATAAATGACGGCAGTGTAGCTTTACCTTCAAAATCTGCATTATAAGAAGTGATTGAAAATTCTTTTTCCCGCTGAAGTTCGTACGTTTTTTCCATATCAAGAACTCTTAATTATTTACTACCAAGAAAGTCGAAGAAATATTAACAATATTTCATTAATAAATTAATAAAACAGACTTATCCAACTTTATAAATATTTCTCAAAAATAAATTCCCATTCCAATCTTCCCTTTTAAACCGTCTATTTTGTCCATTTGAAAAGTATGTGTGGCGCCTGTACTAGCATTATAGGAAGTGACATCAGGATTAAAGTATTCATAGCATGTTGAGACACTTATAAAATAATTCTTGAAAAATTTTACTTCCAGATTAGCCGAAAAATTATAATAAACTCCGTCATAATTTTCTGTATCTTCGGTACTGCCGAAAGCAATTTTATTTGCATAAATTCCATATCCAATTGTTGGTCCTACCAAAATTGAAATACGTTCATCAAATTGGTATTTATGTAAAAAAATAAATCCAAGCGTATAAACATTTATATCGAAAGTATGTTCTTCATATTGCCCGTTTCCGTCCGGGAAATCTACAGTTGTTACAGGAATATTTTCTTTGTAATAATTTTTGGGAAAGTATTGAAATGTTAATCCCACCTGGTTAACAAAAGGTAAAAAATTAATATCCCTTTTGAACATAAGACCTACAGAGTATATCTTTTTATCAAGTCCATACTTTTTGTTATATTGTTCATAAACGTATTGATCATTAAATTCCATGGAACCTAAACCGCCAAACAGCAATAAATTATTTGATTGTGCAAATGAAGGAAAAGAAGAAAGAACAATAAATAATAAGATGATTTTTTTCATGTCAAAACCTATTTTATTTGCGAGTAACTAAAATTTAATTTCTACTAATTATGGTGAAAGGGTATTACAAATTTAATAAAAAAGTAAATTTAATCTCTATTAAGTTGGTATTGGAAGTCCATACATTTTAAGAAACGACAGCTTATCCCGGTAACCTCTAATTTTCTATATAATTTATTTTATAGGTCGAAAAATTTTGTCTATTCTTCCTTCTGCAAAAGGAAGAAAATAGCAGCAGAAATAATTTGTTTGAATGGATGATAATGCTGCTGATATAAAAAGAGATAAATTATAAATTAACAGAAGGAGAAGTCAGATTAAATTGTGATTAGTACATATTATGCAATCCAGTTTGTGGGGTAGCTCTTACCTGTCAGCTATTGGCTCTCAGTATTTTCTTTTGTCATGCCGGACTCCGATTAGGAAATAATTTGTAAATTATTAATAGGATGCCTCTTCAAATTCTTCAATTTTTAAGTCTCCTAAAGATGTTATCATAGGCAATAGTACAGGTGAAATTCTTTGAGTGAAGTTTGATATTCTATCATAAATATCATCATCATCCTTATTCAAATTATTTTCTTCATTCAATAGTGCTATCGAAATTAAAGTCATTCCATACTTGTAACGAGCTTCTAATAATTCAATTTCGTCAGGATTACAATACTTTAATTCGGTTAGCAAATGAATGTTATCTAAATTTATAAAAAAATCATAATGGTTGTTACCAGTAGAAACTACCTTAACAGAACTATATTCATTGAAACCATGTTCTTCCCAATCTGATTTTCTTACACAAATAATATTAGGTAATGCTAGCTTATCTAGCATATTATTTTCATTACCATCTTTATCTCCTGGTGGAGGTTTTCGGTTTCCATTTCCATTTTTCGATTGCGGGACAACTTTTACAAAAAATTCTTCTTCAAATGGGATTGCCGAATTTTGAATGTCGAAAACTTTACTCTTAAAATGCAGAACTTCATTAATCTTATGTAAATCTAACCTTACTGTTAAATTAGCAAATCCATTCCAACAATTTATTCCGGTGTTCTCTACTTTTTTATCATTTAAATAAAGCTCCATCGTTCCAGGGTCCTTACTTCTTTCAAAATAATCATTTGCTACATCAGTTTCGTATTGTATTCTAAATCGTTTATTGTGTTGAGCTTCTTTTGGATTTGTTAATCCGTACTTTTTTACTAATGTAAAAAAAGTGGGGAATTTTTTTCCTTCATAATTGGTTTTTGAATCAGCTAATTTTGATTTGAATGGATTGGATAATCTTAATCCCTGCAATAATAACTTTGAAAGTGTTGGAGATTTTTTTAGAATATCAGCTAATGGTTTTGCGTCTTCCAACTTGTTTTCTATTTCTTCTCTCCTTCTTTCTTCTTGTAGGAGTCTTAACCCTTTATGATTTTTTAGCTCATCTTCTAGAGCTCTTTCTATTTCTCGCTTAAGTTTACAGGAGATTAACGTCTCTCTATCATTCTTAAACAGATATTCTCTAGATCTTCCCGAAAATTCTGAGCAATCAGCCACTACTAGTAATGAATCAGCCAAATAACCTAGACCAACTTTTTTTCTCTTAAAAAATGCTTTAGACAAACTCCCATGAGTCTGTCCGTTTATTGTAAATATTATGCCTTCATTATTTGTATAGTTCTCTATTTTCTTTTTCTTAAAAGGGAAAATAGAATATTTTAGTTTTTGTCCTAACACTGTAATCTCACCAGAAGCTCTATATTTTTCCTCAATATTGTTTGATTTATCTTCTTCTAATCTAACCTCTAATCCAGAAAGTGTTGTCTCGTACGTATTTGCAATAAAACCTTTTCTTCTTTCATATAATCTGATAGGAAGTGCTAATTGAGGTAATAATAAAGAAAGACGGTAGTTCATATTTAATGTTATTAAAGTTTTTAAGGAGCCAATATCGTATTCGTACAATTTGATAAAAGTACCTCCATAGAAGTTTTTTCCTGTTTCGTCTGGAAATTTATTTGGGAGCAAAGGAAGTGAATCTGCTTGAAATGAAGGAATTTTTTTGTCAATTATAAGGTATTTATAAATTGAACTCCTAACACTCTTTTCTGGATTTATTCTTCTAGTAATAGTAAATGTCCAAAAATCTTTTGTGTCATCCAAATCGTTTTGAGCTATCAGTGGATTTCTTTTTGAAAGGATAAATTCAAAATTATTGTAACCACAAAATCTAAGAATTCCTGTCCCACCCATATTATATTTCCCCTGTACAAAAGGGACCCTAAGTTTATTCGATTCCCCTAGAGATAATAGTGTAGTTGGCATTTTTGCAGGTGATTGACCTTCCCCAAAATCAATTATAGAGTAACACGGTTTAGATTTAGTTCCAGTTGCTACTAGAGAAATTTTGTTGGCCAGTGCAGTTCTTTCTGGGGCCGATATGTTTGATAGTTTTCCTTCATAAATATTAAAAAATTTTTCTAGGGCTTCTTTTATACTATTAGGTTTTTGGTATTTTTTTACAGTGTGCTTCCTAATAGAATTTTCTAACATAAGTACTGCGTCAACAGAATTTATCAATTTTTCAACCAGTGCCCCATCAGCCTCACTTTGTTGGTTACCTATATCCCCCCAATTGTTTTCCTTATTACCAAAAAAAGACCAATTATTCTCATTTCCCCAATATCCTTCTTGCTGTAAAATATCAATAATTTCTTTTTCGCTATTTGCAAAGGCTAAATTTAAACAAAGTTCTTTCAGTGACATATTTCACTCTTTTATTTTTTTTTCCGTTCAATTTCCCTTTTTACAAATTTATAAATCATTTGACCATCAATATTTAGTTCAGCAATATCATATACTATTTTTTTCTTTTTGTAGTCAACTTTGTGTTCATTAAAAAAGCTCTTTGTATTTAAATAATAGTAATTACCTGCCTTATTAACTTTTAGCCCATTTTCATCGTTTTCATCTGTGATGAGAACATAAAGATTGTTATCCTTTGGGTCTTCTTCGTTTATGCCAATTTTTAAATATTTTGTTTCATCAATTTGCAATTTCTGTGTAGCTCCATTTGAAAATCCAATGTTTCCATTTTGATGAACAGTTGCTTTTATTTTTGATGAAGAGAGTGTAGGTTTCCAAAAATTTAACTTCATTTGTGTTGTTCCTTGTTTATTTCGTGTTGAAAATAATAAATTTACATTGCTTTGTCAAGCAAAAATCCTCTTGTTTTATTTGTGTAAAATTCGTGTGATTAATGTGTGCTTAAAAATAAGAATTCCGCACAAAACGAAATTAAAAAACTGAAGGCTAAGAGCTGACAGCACAAAGCTCAGAATTAATCCAAAATCAAACAAATTCAAAAAACCTAAATTAATTAAAAATCTTTTGACATCCGACTAACCAGTTGGTATATAATTCTCTTTTCGGATTATTCACCTCAAAAAGCAAAAAAGAAAATACATTGCGGGAAAATTTGAATAGAATTGAATTCAAAAATTTTTTTTATTAAAAAAGCATCGTGGAATTTTATAGAAGGATTTAGTTTTGCTGGGAAGGTAGACTGGAATTTTTAGTGCTTAACAATAACAAAGAGTTTATCGAATGCCTTTCTTAATTAACTTTGTAGTTATTTTTAATCTTGTTCAGATTATTAATATCAGCATTAGTAGCACACAACAAGACAACTATTTTTTTAAAAAAAATTTGGTATAAATCCATTAAATAAGACTGTAAGATTACATGAAGCTGATAATTCAACCGACATTTTTTCAATTTTGAGTAACTGAATTTGTGCCTCTTCTGCTTGTTTAAATTGTAAACAGTTCCTTAAAATCCAGGGCCTGTTAACTTGCCTTGCCGCAAAACAGAACTATCCGGGAATTCCGGATAGTTCTATAAATTTTCTGAAAACTGATTATTAATAACCGGAAGTTTATCTACAAATTCAACCAATGAGAATACTTAACCAAGAAAACATTATCCGATTCTTCACTCCACAAATTTCTAAAATCTCTGCCGAAACTAAAATCACCGGGGTCGTTTTCATTAACCCTGTTATTTGTCCAGGCAAAGAAAAAAATTGAACCGGGGAACACCTCCCATCTTAAAACTGCATTTGCACGGAATGATTTGAAATTGAAATCGGGATTTTCAAAAGTGAATGTTCCGGCTCCGCCGCCGCCGTCCGGGTCAACAGTGTATTCGTCGTCTTCTTCGTTGTAAGAAATTGTTGAACCGTTACTTCCGTAGACATTGTAATCAAGCGACCTTGGTGCAGCAAACTCTTTGAAGTTTTCATAATCTCCGACGGAAATCAAAGGCTGCACAAATAATTGCAGGCTGAGCGTTGGAGTAAACGTCCAGTTCAAACGGATATTTGCGGAGAAAGTTGTTTGCTCGATTTCACCAAATACATATCTATGTTTATATGTATTTACTGCAAAATCATCTTCAAAAGTATCAACATATTGTACTTTTTCATTATTAAATTCAATTTCCGGCCCGATACTAAAATAGATTTGCGAACTTGGTTTCCATTGAACTTCCAGATTCGATGTTATATCCGTGCTTCCCAAATCATCACCTTCGTAATAAAAGTCCATATCTACAACTACCTCTTTTCTGCTGTCGGAGCCCCATTCTATCCCAAACCAATAATTTATAGGGTTTTTAGCAATTGGTCCTCCCCTAGTTATAAATTTTGACATTGTTGCCAGGTTATAACCGCCGCCGAACCAAATCCAATAATAATTTTCAAATTCAAAATAGTTATTCATGTAAAAACGGTTGCTTGTAATGTTTCCGTCGAAGTCGTGTTCATTTGCATAAGCGGCATAAATTCTTTTATATCTAAATGTACCGTCGGGTTTGTACCACCTGTAACCAACAACATTATGAAAATTAATTTTATCGGCCATCCACTGATAACCGAGATCGTTATATTCAAAACCCGGAGTAATTACACCTATAGCAGAATTTATATACCAGTCGCCTTTTTGTTTGTTTAACATCAACCTGGAATAAACGCCGGAAAGGGATGTTCTGCTGCTGTCAAGTCTCATGAACGAAGCATCCGGCCTCTGCAAATATCTATAATACATCTCCTGCAGATTTTGTATATACTCTTTGGTTCCGCCTGCATAAGATCCTAATACAGTTCCGGCAAGAATATATTCTTTTTCATCATCTAAAAATGTAAATCCGTCTGCGCCGAAAGTATAAGCCTGGTCTCCGAAAGTAGAGCGCATATTATCGTCTCTCAGGTCACGGTTTACCGAAGTAGCCATAAAGCCGAATCCCTGCATGCCGTCTTCTGTTTCTTTTGTAGCCCTGAAGACACCGTAATGAGTTAACGGTTCAATCTCCTGTTTAATTTCTTCTGCACCGTCTTCAAAATAATATTTACCGTATGCCCGCGCGGTTAGAGCGCTTATTGCGCCAATCTTCCATCTGCTTTCCGTTTGCCCGGTCAATTTCGCAGCAGAAATAATTCTTGCTTCATTGGGTACATCTGAGAAATCATAATCTTCATATTCTTCCGTAACATCACCTTGAGGGCTACGACCGATTCTACGGGAATAAAAAATTTCAGGCCAACTGAAATTAAATCCCCAGTTGTTATTTGCATAAATACCGGGGTAAAACATGTTATTTCCTTCAATAAAGAAAGGCCTTTTTTCATCATAGAATGTTTCAGATGCAGAAAGGTTAACCACTGCAGGGTCAACTTCAACCTGCCCGAAATCCGGGTTAATAGCTACGTCCAGGTTGAGGTTGCTGCCCAAACCTATTTTAACATCCGCACCGAAACTTGTACCGTACTGGTTTGATTTATAAAACGGATCGTTTGACTCGTGCTGAAGATACTGCGCTTTTTGAACAAGATAAGGGAAAACTTCAAATCTTTGTTTTGGTTTAATTCCGTCTAATCCTTCAATAGTAGCGAACCTTGAAACAAAACCGCTTTCGTTTTTAGGAACCATTACAAAGTAAGCTCTTTCATTATTCTTTTTTATCTGGCGTTGGAAATTTATTCCCCATTTCATATGTTCTTTTTCCGCAAATCTCAATTGGGAAAGAGGAATTTTTATTTCAACAGACCAGCCCTCTTTATCTACTAAAGATTTAGCCTGCCATATACCGTCCCAGGAATCATCATCCCAGCTATCGTTATAGAGTGTTCCATCCATTTGTGAACCGCCGGGATTTACAGCAAAATAATACCCCGTTCTATCGTCATCGTAAGGATCCACGTAAAAGATGAACCAATCTGAGTCAATCCAGTTATCCTTCCTGGTTAAGCTTGCGTCAATTTTTTCAGGATTTTTATCAAACAATCTTGCTGCTATATAAATAGAGTTATTATCATAAGCTACCCAAACATTTGTTTTTTCTGTGGAGGGCTTCCCTTCCTCAGGATCCCTTTGAATAAATGTACTTATGGCTGTAGTCTGCCAGAAAGGTTCATTTAACCTACCGTCTAAAATTACTTTGCTGCTTAATTTTAATGCTCTTATTTTTTGTTTTGATGCACTCAGTTCTGAACTGAGAACTTGTGTGGCAAAACTTGATGAAATGAAGAAAACAAATAAAAAAACAGTAAAACTTTTGCGCATTACTCCCCCGCAAGAATAATGATTAACCTAACATGTTGTTTTAGACTCGTTGCCTTTTAAAAGGTTGTATAGGGTAAACGCAAAAAATTTGAGATTATTGTGAATAGTTTGAGCTGTAGGTCATAATGGAAGGGATGATTTTCGATAAAAACCATCCCGCTATGATTCAATTATGCATATCTATAAATTTGCCGTTTTCATTTACTGCTATTTCTATTACGTCATTTAAATCACCCATAATTTCAACAATAAACATTTCGTTATCTTCTGTTCCTATTACGAGTATTCGCCTTATTTCATGGTCTTCGTTGTCTTTATAAAATACTGCGGCCATTTCATTTCTGTCAACGCTTCTTACGAGGAAGTTCCAACCTAAATCTTTGATCTTGTTGCTTATTTTTTTCAAGTGAACGATTTTGAGATTTTCTTCCTTCCGGTATTTTTTTTCATAAACGCCAACTTGAACGCGGGAAATTTGATTTATTATTCTTGATGCAATTTTGCCCTCTGGGTCATGCGATAAACTTATAAAAATATTGGCTAATCCGAGCGTACCGGAACCAACTGCTAACTCAATATCTTTTTGAAATTTAATAGGGGTTTCTTCAAGAACAATATTTCTTAGTTTTTTGAAACCCCTGTTAACTCTAAAACATCCGGTTAGCGAAAAACTTAATAACAGAAATATTATTAAATAAATACTTTTCTTGTTCATTATTTTTCTCTGTCATCTTCGTCTCTGTCTCGGCCGTGTCTTCCGTTTCCCATGTGCTCAATTCCGGGTATGTCGAATTTGTCGGAAAGTCTTCCGATTGATTCAAGATCGATATCTCCGACGATGTTTACAAATGCTGCTTCGCCGTCAGTTTCGTATGTGCCTATTGTTAGTCCTGTAATCAGTTCATCAGCCTTTGTTAAAATATATACATATGTTCTTTCATATTTGCTTTTTGAGAAAACGATTCTGTCCCATTTGCTGTTTGCCAGTTTACTTTCTACAGCGTCAAACTTCTTTTTGATTACATCGATGTTTTTATCGGTAACCTCAAACGAGTTTACTTTTATTAACTTTAATCCGCTGAGAACTTTTTCAAGTTCGGGCTCTTCATGCTTTGCTAGCTTGGCTACCATTCTTAATAAATGCTCTTCTATAATTACTTCCGTGAATGATTTACCTTCTTCAAGCGAAGATAGGTCCCCGAAATCAATATAACCGGGTTCTTTTGAATAATCCTTTTTCTGTGCAAAAATCGACACAGACAAAAGCATCATTGTTATTGCAAATAATTTAAATTGAGTTTTCATTTTTATTTTCCTCCGTAAATAAGTCGTCTACTATTTTTAGTCCTTTGTTAATTGGTTTTTTAACGCGCGTGTTAAAATCTTCTTTAATTCTAAATTCAGCCGATTTAAAAATTTTCGTTACGATTGCCAGGGCATCTCTTGTTTGTTTATCTGCAAGTTCAATTTCCTGCTCAGAATAATTTGTGACTGCAGTGTTTTGCTTAATGATCGAATACGAAATCGATGCAATTAAAATAACTACCGCCGCAGTAGTAACTACAGGCCTATTTAGAATGACGTTATAGATATCGTATATAAACCCGGAGCTGTTTTCTTCCTGCAGTTTTATTTTTGATCTTACTTTTTCAATTACCGAATCATCTATTTCTTCTTTTCCTATTTTTTTTACTGCTTTTGCTGTTGACCGATATTCAAGATACAGTTCATCTACATTTTCATATTTAGTACGTAAAAAGTAAATCTGTATTTTATCAATCAAACCGGCATCCCCGTATGCGGCGGAGATTATTTTATTTTTTAAATCTTCATTCATATTACAGTACTTCTTGCGGTTCATAATTTTTTAGTTCCTTTTGAAGTTTTTTTCTTGCTCTAAGTAAATATACTTTAACTGAATTTACGGGCATATCGAGAGTTTTACTTATCTCTTTGTATTTAAACCCTTCTATCTCGTAGAGAACAAAAACACTTCTTAAATTTTCCGGGAGGCACTTAATTGCCTCTTTTATTTTATCCGTCATCATCTTTAAATGAGTTGTTAAATATGGATTATTTATATTCTTTTTATCTTCAAAGTTCTCGGAAAATTCATCGTCAAAAACAATTTCATTTTTTAATATCGATTTCCTCTTTCGCAGCAGGTCGATGCAGTGGTTGTGTGTTGTTTTCAATATCCACGTTTTAGCCGACGACATTTTGAAATTATCCATGTTTTTCCAGATTCTGATCATTACTTCCTGCGCTGCGTCTTCTGCATCCATCTTGTTTCTCAGCATATAAAGAGCATAACTATAAATGTTGTTTTTATGCTTTTGAATAAGAAAATTATATTTTGCCGTTTCCAAACTCATAATCTGATTAATAGACGGAGAGGAAAATAAAAATGTTACACTATTTGTACAGCACGGATATTGTATCTGCCGGAAATTGTTACTGTTTTAAATCGCAGACTACAAGTCTGCGTTACGTAATTCAAAAATGTTTTCAACAGTGCAGGTCATTTCGGCTTGAGCAAACTCGTCTTCAAACATTTTTTTGATTGTTTCTTTTCCTTCAACAGGTTCATTTGCAACTTGGTGATTAATAGCATCTTCAGCGTAAAAATTTGAAAGTTTTTCAATATCCTGACTGTTGAAAGCTTCAACCCAGTCTTTTACCATTTCTTTTGGTCTTATTTCAATATGCCTTTTAACTCATCTTTTGAAATAAACAGCTCGGTTATACCTTCAGCATAAGGCGCTATTTCATATGCATTGTAAAGGAAAACAACACCGCTGTCGTTCATAAAAAAACTTTGAGCCAGGTAAAACTCATTATTTTCAAACCAGTAACCGGCAGTTTCCAAATCCTGCCGAACAGGGATGCCTTTTAATTCTCTGAATTTTTTCTCACCCAATTTCAGCAATTCTTCCTTTTTATCAGCTTGTACCAAGTCATCAAAGAAGATTCTCTTCCCGGTTGTCAAATCAAAATTAAAATAATCAAAAACCGAGTTGGGATGTGCGCCGCCCATATATGAATATTCAGAGTAGTACAAGGTAATGAGGTTACCGGTTTGAGATTTAACTTCTATTGTTTTTTCAAGCGACCATGTGCCGTTGTAATCTTCGTAGTCTGCTTTAACGGAATTGTAGTCGTCAAATAGACTTTGAGCAATTGCATCAAAGCTTTCATACATTTCCATTTCATAAGACACAAGTAAAACGTATTTGACGAATTTATTTATTGAGTCTGCAGCCGGATTGTGTAACGGCATAAACTCAGGGTAAACCAGCTTTACATAAACGCAGTCGTTCATTAAAGAATCGCATTCGCCCTGGTGGTTATAATATTCTTTTGATTCATACGAAAGGCTCTGAATTTTTCCTGTTGAGTCTTGTTTACTTTCTTTTTCACAACTGAAAAGTAAAAACACGGTTACGGCAAAAACAGGTAAAAGCCGGTATCTCATTTTTAATCCTTTATTTTAAATCGTTAATCAACCTTTTGTTTGAAATAGAAAAGCGGTCTAAAAGTTCTTACAAAATAATGAGTGACAACTATAAAGAACAAACCTTTGGAAACCGTTTATGTATAAAATAAAAACAAATTTTGATAAAATATATTTATTCTTTTAACGGACTTAAAACTCGTATCCTTTCCAAGATAAACGACTGATTAATGGATGAATGATTGTTTCATCTCATGCAGCCATCATTCATTCGTCCTTTTTTTAATATCTAAGGACAAATTCTTAAGTATACAACCTTTTTCTAAAGTTATACGTCCTAATCATTAGTATCGGAATCCGATAAAAATAAACTTAAAAAGGAACCCAGCATGCCTCTTTTAGCACGAACAGAAGAAATTATACTTACCGCGGTAATTATTCTAAAGGGAAACGCTTACGGAATAACCATCCGTGATTATATAAAAAAAGTAACGGGAGAGGAATGGTCTTTCGCAAAAATATATGATCCGCTTAATAAATTAACTCAAAAAGAATACGTAATTAAAATTGAAGGCGAACCGACACCCGAACGCGGCGGACGCAGAAAAATTCTTTACGAAATTACGGAAGACGGTATTAACTCGCTTAAAGAAATTCAAGAGGTTAATAAAACCATTGCTGTTGATTTGAAAAGTACGGCCTTAGGAAATTTATGAAAAACAAAAACACACCGCCAAAACTTGCAGCCTGGTTATTAAGCCGATTTTTATTTGGCTTAGAACTCTCAGAAAAGCTCGGCGATCTTGAAGAAGAATTTTTGTTTAATCAAAAGAAGTTTGGACTATTTAAAGCAAAGCTTAGTTATTGGAGACAAACTTTATTAACAATTCCGGTCTGCATAAAAAACATTTTTCAATGGGGGATAATCATGTTCCAAAATTACCTTAAAATAGCAATCAGAAGTATCAAAAAACATAAAGCCTTTTCAGCAATAAATATTCTGGGACTTGCAATAGGAATGGCATCCTGTTTTCTAATTTTACTTTGGGTGCAGGATGAATTGAGTTATGACAAGTTTCATAAAAATGCGGATAATCTTTTCATATTAACAATTTTCAACGGAGAGTTTACGGCGGCTGCAAGTCCGTGGGCGCTTGTATCAACGTTAAAAAAAGATTTCCCCGAATTTCTTAAAGGTACGCGCTATGTAGAAGGTACTCGTAATGTAAGATATAATGAAAAGAAGTTTTATGAAAAAATTGCGTTAGCAGATGAAGACTTTCTTGAAATGTTTAGCTTTAAGTTTATTAAAGGGAATCCCAAAACAGCATTATCCAATATCAATTCGATTTTAATCACTGAGGAGATTGCAGTAAAATATTTCGGCGATGAAGACCCTATAGGAAAAACCATTGCTGTTGACAATCGGTTTGATTTAACTGTTACCGGAATTTTGGAAAATGTTCCTTCAAATTCACATATGCAATTCAGTCTTTTACTGCGTCCCGATCTTCCTTTTGGAGAAAGGATAATTAATGGGTGGTCAATTGAGAGTTCCTCTTATGTATTGCTTAAACCCGGCGTTAATGTAAAGGAAGTAAGTGGAAAAATATCAGATACAGTTATAAAATATGATAAAAGATATAACAATAATTTAAAAGTAGGACTTTGGCCGTTCAATGAAATACATTTATATTCTTTGAATGGTATGCATCCCGTAATTTACGTGTATATTTTTTCGGGTATTGCTGTAATTGTTTTATTGATTGCGTGCGTAAATTTTATGAATCTGACTACGGCAAAATCTTCGCAGCGTGCCAAAGAGATAGGCATGAGAAAAGTTATAGGCGCACAAAAAAGAGATATTATAAAACAATTTTTCGGGGAATCCATTGTGCTTTCTTTTTTTGCCCTGCTTCTTGCAATCGTCTGTGTTTATTTATTTCTCCCAATGTTTAACGAAATTGCCGGTAAAGAATTAAGTATGGATTTTATTAATAATAAATATATACTTGCCGGACTGTTTGTAATAGCTTTGTTTACGGGCATTATTTCAGGTACATACCCTGCTCTTTATTTATCTTCGTTCAAGCCGGTACAGGTTTTAAAAAATGTTGTTTTCAAAAGCGGCAGGAAAAATAGTTTCAGAAGAGTTTTGATAGTATTTCAATTTTCTGCTGCTATTGTTTTGATAATTTGTACCTCAGTAATTCTCAAACAAATGGAATATATCAGAACAAAAGATCTGGGGTTTAAACACGATTATATACTTCGCATAGATTTAGATGAACAATTATTGCAGAAATATGAGACCGTAAAAAAAGAGTTGTTGAAAGATAAAGATATTTCAAAAGTAACTTCCGCCACTAATGTGCCGTTAAGTATAAATTCTATTAATCCTTTTTGGTGGGAAGGTAAAGCCGCCGGGGATTTTAAAAATATGAATTATGTATGCGTTGATTTCGATTATTTCGAAACCTTTGATATGAAAATGAAATACGGCAGAAGCTTCTCGCAAAATTTTCGAAGCGATTCAATAAATTATATAATTAACGAAGCTGCACTGAGGCTCACGGGTTTTGAAAAGCCTATAGGTAAAAAATTCGCAATGTGGAGTAATGAAGGGGAAATCATTGGAGTTGTTCGGGATTTTAACTCCAATTCTCTTCATGATGAAATTAAACCTATTGCTTTTATGATTTATAATAATGTTTCAAAGCAACACATATTTGTGAAAATTAACAACAAGAACATACCTTCTACAATTGAATATATTGAAAAAACAGTCAACGCTTTTTCTCCGAACTACATATTTGAGTATAATTTTTTAGATGATGATTTCGACAAACAATATAAATCCGAAGAGCGGCTTTTGGACCTGTTAAAATCTTTTACTTTCCTTTCAATATTTATTTCCTGTTTGGGATTATTGGGATTGGCTTCATTTATGGCCGAACAAAAGCGAAAAGAAATTGCAATACGAAAAGTTTTGGGCGCAACTGTCTCAAGTGTCGTTGTCAACTTATCCAAAGAGTTTTTTATACTTATTGCGTTTGCAAATTTGATAGCCTGGCCCATTGCTTATTACTTTATGAAAAATTGGATAGAGAGTTTTTCCTTCCATATAAATATTGGATTTGATGTTTTCCTAAAATCCGGTATTATAGCAATATTAATTGCGCTGTTAACCACAGGCGCTCAAGCTTATAATGCTGCAAATAGAAACCCTGTCGATAATTTGAAGTGTGAATGAAAGATGTGTGAAATTACAGGGAAAGAATCGCTAAAATAATTTCGATTATTTTTTAGAAATACCTAATTATTTCCCAACCTTGTCAAGGTCGTAATTCATTTGATATAAGAAAAAATTGAAAAACTATTGTTTTTTATAGATTTATAAATTGTGTGCTTTCCCAATGCATAATTCGGGTTCAATGCTGCCACCGTTCCCACACAGTAGCACATTTGTAAAAGGCTGTAAAATATCAAAAAACGTCTCTGAGTGGTCAGTGAAGGCAGTAAAATTTTCAAATCATGTTCTTAGTATTACAATTTAATATTGATCAACTACACAATAATTTATTTTCCCCTTTGTTTATACTGACCACGATTAAAATATTTTATTTCATTAATGGTTAATTATGACTAATTATATTTTTAAAAATTTTATTGGTAGTCAATATTGACCATATTTAAAATTTTTCAATTCTATTGTGGTTAATTATGATTAAATTTAATTTCTTTTAATACTACTATGGTCAATTATGACCATTTTTGATGCAAATTATTTTAGTCGTGGTCAATTTTAATAATGATAAAATTTTTGCTTTTTCACTATTCATATATGTGCTCATTATCGCACCTTTTATTCATGACTATTTACATTAAGTTGACGTCTATGAGCTTGCGGGATGACCGATTTATGATTCGTAGAAGTTATGCGAAATTTTTTTAACGAACTAAAAACTTCACATCCTTTCCAAAATAACTGCTTTAACTGTTTTACGGTTTATTAACAAATTTATTGGTCTAAGAAATATCAATAATATTAGATATGCTTTGGCTTAATTCCCACAACAGGTGTTTATTATTTTTGTGATCATAACCAAATGATGATCGTCATGCTCGGCAACAAAAAAAGCAAGATCAATTACTCTCATCTGCTTTTGCAGCCTCGGGTGCAGTAAGGAAATTTCAATCTCCTTTTCATTGAGGGTTTCAAGTTTATCAACAAACTCGAACCGTGCTTTCCTAAATCCCCGGAGCAAGTTTGTCGGTTCATTATTATTATGATTAGCTTGATGAGTTTTAGTATTCGATAAATCCGCCGATCTCATTTCCGTTAACCGGCGGCCAGATAAAAGATCATCAAGCCTGCCTGCCCAGATGGGTTCAAGGTCTAATAAATGTCCGATGTTTTCCTGGATAGACCATTGGTTATTATTCTTTATTTTTAACTGTTCTCGGGTTAAATTTTTGGTTCTTTCTTTAATTCGTGCAGGCGTGCCTCTCAGCCTTTCAATTATTTCAGAAAAATTTTCGGGTTTAATATCGAATGTGAATTTTTTATCGAACCATTTTTTTTGTTCGATCATATTCCCCTTGGTTTTTATTCATCGCGGTTAACAATATCCGGTGAAAACGCCGGCAGGCAAACTGCAATATATTCAGCGCCTTCTTCGCCGGGAGTGCTGTATTGAACCCATTCACCTTTTTGTGCAAGAATGGCTTCCCCTGCGTTGACAATTATTTCGCTATCTTTTGTTTTAACATTGAGTACACCTTTAAGCACTAATGTATATTCATCAAACTCAGGTGTTTGTCCCGGTTCAATCCAGCCGGATGGGCTTGTCATTTTTGCGATACTTAACGTACCGGTTTTAGAATTAACCCTTCCAAAAAATTCTTCAATAATTTTTGGTTTGTTCCCGGCTGCTTCAATGATTGCCGGTTTATCAATTTTTATCGGCATTTTATTATGTTTTTTGTTTGTAAATTAAACCCAATCTAGTATTTAAAACAACTTACTTCAATCCGTATTTTATAGTTTATCTTTGCAATTTTTGAGAAAAAGCAATACAAAACATTGTTTGCTTATTCATGCCTTAACAATGCTGCAGGTTTTGACTTAAATAATATTGAAGTAATTAGTTCGGTCAGGAAACCATAAATTATTCCCATTATGAAAGTGCCTATGAAAATTTCCATTTTGTCCATCTCAGCAACTGCCATAGGTATACTTGATATAAACCCTAAAACTATTCCGTGAAGCCACCATGATAATCTCATAGCGCTGATACCTATCATAAAACCCATTAGCAATCTGCTTATTACAATATTTAATTTTATCGCCAGTGTGATTTGAGTTTCAGGATCAGTGTTGGAGGTTGCCAAAGACATACAGATTATTCCAAAAAGCAGCCCGCATAATGTTGCAACTAATACTCTTTTAGTAGATAACTATATTACACCTCTGTTTATTTATATAAAAAAGTAATTATGGCCTATCAGAGATGATTAGAAAAATAGCTTACCTGAACATTTCTAAAATAATATATTTTATGATTATAAAGAGATTAAAATAACGTTGAAATTTATTTTGTTCTTTTCATTTATACTCTCTGCAGATTTTGCATAAAAGCCAAACCCCAAAATTATTTCAAGAATAAAACAGATAACACAACTTTTTTAGCTCTAACGAGTCAAAATATTTATCCGGGCGAAGATAGTTATAAGAATTTTATAGGGGAGGAATTATGCTGAAAAACTTTTTTACCGTTGCAATTCGAAATCTACTCAAAAATAAAATTTTTTCATTTATAAACATAACCGGCCTGGCGATCGGTATTGCATGCTGCCTGCTCATTATGCTCTTCGTGCAGAATGAACTGAGTTACGATAAGTTTAACAAAAAACACAAAGATATCTACAGAGTATTTCTTGATTTGAAAATTGGTGATAACGAACAAACAATGGCCGTAACTAATGCCCCGATGAGAAACGCACTAATAAACGACTTCCCGGAAGTTGTCGCTGCCGCAAGGTTTAGAACATACGGCTACCCGGTTATGCGTTATAAAGATAAAGTTTACAGCGAAGAAAAATTTTACTGGGCAGATTCAAATTATTTTGAAATGTTTACTGCAGAGGTAGTTGCAGGCAGCTTGGAAAGAGCACTCGTTACGGGCACCTCGCTTGTTATAACTGAAAAAATTGCAAAAAAATATTTTGGCGATGAAAACCCTATTGGAAAAATAATAAATGCTGATAACAGAACCGATTACGTTGTGAACGCAGTTGTAAAAGACGTTCCGGAAAATTCTCATTTTAAATGGGAATTTATGGGATCGCTTATGAGGTATGAACGGAATATTAACGATCAATTCTGGTTAAGCAACAATTTTTATACATTTGTTCAGTTAAGGGAAGGTACGGATTACAAAGCTTTTGAAAAGAAAATGAGGAGTAAATTTTTAGATTATATTGGCCCGGCAATTCAGAGCGCAATAGGTGTTCCTTATGAAGAAATGGTTAATTCGGGCAGCAGGTATGAATACAAATTAATGCCCCTTACTGACATCCATTTAAATTCCCATATGCAGTATGAATTAGAGCCGAATAGTGATTCATCATACGTGTACATTTTTTCAATAATTGCTCTTTCGATATTATTTATTGCCGTTATTAATTTTATGAATTTGTCAACAGCAAAATCGGCCGGACGTGCAAGGGAAGTAGGAATAAGAAAAACTTTAGGCTCAACATTCAACCAACTCGTAAAACAGTTTTTATCCGAGTCGATTCTTATGAGTTTTATTGCGGTTTTTCTTTCAATAGCAATTTTATATATACTTCTTCCTACTTTTAACACAATTGCAAATAGGAATATTGAAATAAGTTTACTTGATAATTTATGGCTGGTTCCCCTTGCAATTTTATTCGCTATAGTTGTGGGCGTTTTTGCGGGGAGTTATCCTGCTTTTTTCCTAGCTTCATTTAGGCCAACTGCAGTTCTAAGTGGTAAATTAAAAAAAGGTTCTAAAAGCGGTTTTTTGAGAAGCGCGTTAGTTGTTATTCAGTTCTCCGTATCAATCATATTAATTATAGGAACTATTATTATTTATAACCAGTTGACCTATCTGCAAAACAAAAATTTAGGTTTTAATAAAGACCAGTTGTTAATCGTACATAAGACTGATGATATTGGAACAGATGTTTACCGGTTTATTAAAGAATTGGAGGAACATCCAAATATTATAAGTGCTTCAAATTCGGGTAGTCTGCCCGGGTTACCGTTTTCAAATAATGCACATAAGAATGCAAAGCTCGGAAGTGAAGAAAATGTTTCTGTTTGGCAAATGTGGGCTGATGTGAATTTTGCGAAAACATTTCAACTAAATATTGAGCAGGGAAGGTATTACCGGGAAGGCAGCGCCGCAGATTCTCAAAGTGTTGTAATTAATAAAGCTGCAGTAAAAGCATTTAGATTACCCGATAATCCCATCGGCGAAGAAATAACGGAGCTCGGAAGGGTAGCCGAAGAAAATAGAAATTTAAGGATTATCGGTGTTGTAGAAAATTTTAATTTTGAGTCGCTTCATTCGGAGATAGGGCCTGTTATTTTGAGTGTATTCTGGCCAAACGGGTTCGGAAGATATTTGTCCGTAAGAATTGCGCCGGGTAATATTAATTCCACAATTGATTATATTGAATCGAAATGGCATAATTACGCCGGCAAGCAGGCATTTGAATATTCGTTTTTTGATGATGATTTTGCAAAGCTTTATGCTGCTGAAGAAACATCAAAAAGATTGTTTACAGCTTTTTCAATTCTCGCAATTTTTATTGCCTGCCTAGGACTGCTAGGTTTAGCGGCTTATACTTCCGAGCAGAGAACAAAAGAAATAGGTATTAGGAAAACACTCGGAGCTTCCGTTGTTTCAATATTAGTTCTGCTTTCAAGAGAATTTACAAAATGGATAATAATTGCAAATTTAACTGCCTGGCCTTTGGCTTATTACATGATGAACAACTGGCTGCAGAATTTTCATTATAGAATTGAAATAAGCTGGATAACGTTTATTGCCTCGGGCGTTGCGGCATTATTGGTAGCTTTAATCACTGTCAGCACACAGGCATTAAAAGCGGCTTACTCAAACCCGGTTGATTCGCTCAAGTACGAATAAATATTATGATGCGGTCATGGTTTTCCACGGCCGTATTTACATTAGAGTTTCTGCAAAATTAGATATCTAAATGTTTTGTCATTTTGATCCCGATGTTTTTTATCGGGAGAGAAATCTTTGAAATCTATGTATAGTCCTGAAATAGGTTGACAAAAAAAGTCAACCAAAAACAGGACAAAAAATGAAAAAAGAAAAATCACAACATTACAGCGAGCAGTTCAAAAGGCAAGTAGTCCAAGATGTATTAGAAGGC
>JASFMY010000040.1:0-46440 GCA_050117315.1 Ignavibacteria bacterium | reverse complement strand
GTATTAGGTTTTTTTGAAAACTCAGAAAAATTCAGAGATGAAATAAGGCAATTTGTTGGAACTAAACTCCATCTTTTAGTCCCTGGGTAATTTTTCCTCAATTCCATTTCGGAATGTGTATACATGACCCAGGGAGAAAATATTGAAGAACTTCAGGAGAATTTAAAAGATATTTATAATGAGTTGAAGAAAGCGGCTGTGTTTTAATTAGGCATGGCAGCAAACACGCCTGGTATCAAAACCCTAAAACGAAAGTCTCCCAACCAAATATCCCCGTCATCGTGAAATTAATGAGTATCTTGCCAAACACATTCTGAAAATGTTGACAATAGAAAAATGATTTCTGTAGAGACATGCCATGGCATGTCTCTACGTTATAAAATCAAACTGACAAAGCTCTCAAAAGAATCGAAATGTTGTAAAATATGAGACAAGCATAGTATTAATTTATTTCGAATTAATCACAGTTTTTATAAGTTTAAGTAATAAAAAAGTTCTAAAGTGAAATGAAACCAAACGTATTTGTTAGTTCTACATGTTTTGATTTATCTCAAGTAAGAAAAGATATTGAAGAAACAATCGAAAACATTGGTTTCAATGTAATACTATCAGACAGAAACTCATTTCCGGTTAACCCTAACGATGAGTTAATTACTAATTGTATTAATAATGTCACAAATAATGCTGATATTTTATTGCTGATAATTGGTAATCGTTACGGGAGTAAATCTGAAACAGGAAAATCAATAACAAATATTGAATATGATACAGCAAGACAAATAGGTATTCCAATATTTGTTTTTATAAAAAAGGAAATTTTAAATTACTTAGATGTTTGGAAATCAAACAAAGATGGTGATTTTTCTAATCAAGTTGATTCAACCGAAATTTTTGAATTTGTAACAAAGATTCGTGAGGAAGATAAAGTATGGTCGTTTGAATTTGAGTATGCTCAAGATATTTCTAATGCATTTAAACTACAAATGGCTTATAAATTCAAAGAATTGTTAAAAGTCAATAAATATCTTGAAAACGAAGATGTAATAACATTTTGGAATAGTATTTCTTCAAAAGCAAAGAAAATATTGTTAGATCAAAAATTATTATATGAAATGGATTTTTTTAGGCAAGTTGTATCAGATGAATTGAGTAAGTTAGAAAATCTCAAGACGCACTATGATTACAATATATTACTAACTTGCAAAACACGAATAGAAAATTATGATGACTTAGTTTCTTGGTATCAACAGCAGCTAAAATCAATAGAAAATCTAACAAATACTTTCAATATGATAATAAATGATTTGTTGCATAAATATTACGGCAAACCAGGAGAGCCTTCAGATAAGAAAGGGCTCTTATTGGTTGCAAAATCTTATGGCAAAATGATGAAAGAAATGTTACGTTGGTCGTTAGATGCTAAAAATGTCAGTATTCCAGAATATGCTGAAAATCTTGTTCAACTTTTTTCACAATTTTTGGATAAATCAATCAAAATGGCTTGGGAATTTCCTAATGTGGTAGAGAAAGATCTAAAAGATACAGCGAAAAGATATAGTAAGGGTGAAAGAAATATCAAAGTAACAACATCGTTTGAATTAGAAATAGGAGGAGAGTTGATAAATACAATAAACAAAGAATGGGAATTGATTAGAAGAAGTCTTGGAGTAAATTAGCTTGTGCCCACCTTCCCATCAATCGACCTCTCAAAATTGAAATAGTCTAATACATTTTATTTTACAAAATCCCTTCTCAATAAAAATGAATCTGCGGAAATTACAATTTCCGTTATCTTTCAGGTATAATACTTTCAATCTCAGAAAGAATAGAATCAATAGTCGGTTCAGAACATGATTCAACCATTCCGTCGGCTAAATGCTTGTGATGTGGGAAGGTAGAGACCTCTTTATGATGCGGTGCGCTATCGTAACGAAAAATAAGTGAATTGTTTTTTGTGTAATGATATGCATAAGTATACCGAAATGGGTTTGGGTTTTCTGTTGAAACAAACTCACGGAAGCTTAATTCCGAATCATCAATAAAACGAATTTTGGCTTTTATAAAACCTTCGGTGGAAGTCCGGATATCTTCGTTGATTTCAACAGATGTGACAAAAGGAGAATTTGAAATATGCTGACGTATTTTTACAAAGTATGCATTAATGTGCAACTACTACATCCTTTAATGAGTCAAGTTTCTTTTTGAGATTTAAATATATCTGGTATTCTCCCGCCCAATCAATTACTTCATCCGAATCCCCGGCAGTTCCATTTGTGTAGTTTTCAAAAAACCTGTCGGATGAAACAGAGTTCCTTTTCTCAAATTCCGTTAAGCGGAATTTTGTTTTTTCAATTGCCGATAATAAAATTAACCGCTCACGTTCAATAGCATTAGATAAAATGCTGTTAAGCGTTTTATGTTTATCTGCATCCGAAGTTGAAATATTTATTTCAGTCATTTTTATACCTCTCAATTAAAAACAAATGTAATGTATTGAAAATGTAAAATCAAACATGAAAATTTTAGTGTAGAGACATGCCATGGCATGTCTCTACAGAAGAAAATCAAATCCCCGCCTTCCCATCAATCCACTTCTCAAAATTAAAATAGTCCAAAGCGTTTTGTTTTATTTGCTCATCGGTTTCGGAGAAGATTTTTGTTTTTAATTTGTTAAATAGCACGGGATGTTTTTCCGGCAGCGACATACTCAACTTAGCAAAGAATTTCAGCAACTCATTTTCAAAATTGTACAGCTTTCTTTTTTTCTTTAAAAATCTTCTGCACGATTCAACAGCGTATTTCAGCACATAATTATTTTTTAGTTCGTAATGAATTATCAAATTCAAAAACCGCGAGTAGCTTTGAATGTCTTCACGCGTATTATCAAACCTGCCGCCGATAATTTCGTTAAGCCATTTAAGCGAGTTTGAATATTCACCGGCAAGAAAGTAGATGTGCGCAATCTGGTAATGGAAAAGCATTTTATAATCTGCCGGAAGAATGTTTTCATTTTTATTAATAAACTCCGTTACCTCACTAATCAGCTTTTTTCCTTTTTCAATGTCTTCGGTATCGCGGTACATCTCTAGCTCAACATTGTATGTCTGCATCAAAATCTTAAACGAAATTTTTGATTTGTTTTTTATCTCAAACTCTTCCGGCAGGTTCCTAATTTTTTGAATGAGCGGAGTAATGTTTTTGTAATCCTTTTTATTCAGCAAAATACCTACCTTATTGTTCAATGCTGTTATCAACGAGCTTGGATCGTCTTTAACTCTTTTGGGATTGCTTTCGAGAAGCTCAATTAAATTATCGAGGTGCACAAGGGCTTTGTCGTCATTGCTTTGAATAACCTCGGAAGAAAACAATATGTGGTGATACAGAATTTTCGATTGCAGTAGTTCGTCGTCTGACAAGTTTTTTAACAACGGACTATTTAAAAACTTTTTGAATTCCTTTTTGCCTTTGTTAAAATGGTCAAACAATTCAAAAGTATATTTCCAGTATGAATATGAGTTGGTCAATTTCTGCAAGGATTCGTTTTGAATTTCGAGCAGTTCCAATATTTCTTTTTTGCCCTGGAAGAAATTTTGTGAAGCCAAAATTATTTTTCTCTTCCAGTTAAGAATCTCAATTAGACTTGTTGCTTCTTCGTATTCAATTGCTGTTTTAATTGCTTTGTCTATTTCATATTTGCACTGGTTAAATAATTCCTTTTGAAAAAGAATTTCAATATTCCTGAGAGTGTCTTTTAATTCGGCCGATTTTGAAATTGACGTATGGTAGTTTCGCAGGCTTTTAAGAATTAAGCCGGACAAATATATTTTTGTAACATGGAGCTGTTTTATGAACTTTTCGTTTTTAAAGTCTTCTTTAATTTTTTGTTCATTGTAAACTGTCTGATTGTCAATTTCGTCGAATAGTTTTATATAGTTGTTTTGTGAGCCTGTCATCGAGACAAATAATTTGAAATACCTTTTTTCAGATTTTGTAAGTGATTTTATCAATAAAAACAGATTTTCTTTTTTAGTCATAGACTTTTACGTTTTTTTGCATCAACTTTAGGAAAAAGTGAATTGATCCTACAATAATACGGGAAATTATAATTTTAAGATATTATGATTTTTAAAATAATGATCTTGTAAAAACCATTAAATAGGATAATTTGTCTACACAAAATTAATTCTATTTAAAAGTTATTTATAGTCATCCGGATTCGCGTAATTTACCAATACAACAAATGAGCCTCTGACCCGATGACTATCTATGGCAGTAATAACAACTAAATTTCTAAAAAGAAAGAAAAGGAGAAAAAATGTCAAACGCAATAAACTGGTTCGAAATACCTGTATCGGATATCGACAGGGCATCTGATTTTTATTCAAAAGTTTTGGACGGCGAACTGCCTCAGCAGGAAGTAATGGGAATGAAAATGGCTTTCTTACCTATGGAAGGCAAAGAAGGCGTTGGCGGCGCTCTCTGCCAGAGTGAGATGCATAAACCTTCACTGGAGGGAGCAGTAGTCTATTTAAACGGCGGCGAAGATTTATCAGGACCATTAGGCAGAGTAGAGAGTGCAGGCGGCAAAGTAGTAATGCCGAAAACCAAAATCTCTGATGAAATAGGCTATATGGCATTCTTTACCGATACAGAAGGGAATAAAATAGCTTTTCATTCACCAAGATAATAAATTGTCAATAGTGGTTAATAGGTCATTAGCTTCGCTGTCATTTCTATGACGGCGAAGCCTTGGCAATTTAGGAAGACACATTATAAAAAGTCTCAATGTTTCTTTTATATTAAATCATACAGGAGTGAAAATATGACGGCACATTTTGATTTGTTTCTACTTTTTTTAGCGTTTTCTTTTTTTCCTTTAATTACTACAACAGTAGCACAGAGCCCAGAAGATTTGATTATTGCTAAAGAGAAAGGGGCGCTAGACCGCTGGAAAACCGGGGACACATTCGGGTTTATAGAAATTGCAGCCGATGAGATTACTTATTTTGATCCCGGTCTTGAAAAGCGAATCACGGGGATTAAAGAATTCAGCGATCATTTTTCGTCTTTTAACGGTACATTTAGTTTTCTCGGTTATGAATTACTAAACCCGCAGGTGCAATTGTATGGTAATACGGGTATCCTTACCTTTAACTTTGTAGGATATTCTGAAAACGGCGAAAAAGATAACTGGAACGCAACCGAAGTTTATCATTTTATTGAAAATGATTGGAAAATTGTAAGTTCACATTGGTCGCCTACAAAACCGCAATGAATTTAATCAAACCGAGGTTTTTAAGAACCTCGGGGTTATTTTTTGTTTCAAAAATTAGAGAGAACAATGCCATATTTTACTAAAGACTTTTTCAAATTTTTTAAAGACCTCGAAAAAAACAATAACCGTGAATGGTTCAATGAAAATAAAAAGAGGTACGAAGAATTAGTTAAAAAACCTTTCGAAGTATTTATTAGAGATGTTATAAATGTTTTCGCAATTGATGACCCTTTAATTACAATTGAACCCAAGGATGCAATTTTCAGAATTTACCGCGATATAAGATTTTCTCCGAATAAAGCGCCTTATAAAACTCATGCAGCAGCAGTTGTTTCCCGCGGGGGTCGGAAAGATTTTACTACTCCCGGCATGTACATTGAGTTGAACGCAAAGGGAGGCAGAATTTACAGCGGTTATTATGAAATTGAAAAAGACAACCTGCAGGCAATGCGCGAACATATTGCAAAAAATCTAAAGGAATTTAATAAATTTATTAAAGGTAAAAAGTTTGTTGATAGCTTCGGCAAAGTTCACGGCAAGCAGAACAAAAGAATTCCTCCCGAATTTAAAGAGGTTTTTGAGAAGCAGCCATTAATAGCAAATAAACAATTTTATTATTTCGTAGAACTCGGGATAAATGAAATTTTTCAGGACGATATTGTTGATAGAGTTTTCAAGTTATACAAAATTGCAAAACCTCTGAATAATTTTTTATTCGATGCAATTTAAAATTGTCCACTGGGAATTCCGGCATATCATTCATTAGATTTTAGGAATAGATATGAATTTGAATACTAAAATAAACCTCCGGCTAAAAGAGTCTGTTGTGTAACTAATAATAGCCAGTGGCTTCAGCCACTGGACCATCTTTTTATTTTGCAGAAACTTTAATGTAATCGATTTCTTGTAAACTGTTACGCCAAGGGACACAGGTAAAAAAGTTGTTGTTTTCATTTGCCGGTTTTGAACCCCCTAAATTAAGAGGGTGTGTGAAAATAGGGTGTCAAGAAATTTTTTGTTTCGTTTCTTAAATGAAATCAGAACATTTTTTATCACACACTCTCTGAATCGATGGGTTAGGATATTATTTATAACGGCCCTAAAATAGGCTAATACCCCGATTTGTTTAAATTAAAAAAGCCGGCTGAATTTCTTTCGAACCGGCTTGTATAAGCGGGGTAATTTTTTATTCGTAAGGGAGTGACTTTTTCCCGTTAAAAGTCACGGGATTTTGTCACTCATATCTGAGTGACTTAACAGGATTTGTAACCGCAATTTTAATTGTGTGGTAACTAACTGTAATCATTGCAATTGCTAACGCTGTTAAACCTGCAAATGCAAATATTCCTGCTGTTATATCAATCTTATACTGAAAATCCTGTAGCCAGATATTCATGTAATAGTATGCAATAGGTACTGAGATAACAAATGCTATTGTTACTAATTTCGCAAATTCTTTTGAGACCATAATAATTATTCCTGTTACGGAAGCTCCCAATACTTTTCTAATTCCTATTTCTTTTGTTTTTTGTTCCGCAGTGAACGCCGCCAAACCGAATAAGCCAAGGCATGCTATAAGTATTGCAAGAAAAGCAAACACGCTGAAAATTTCTCCGATCTTTTGTTCGGCCGAGTACATTTCGCTGAAGTCTTCATCCAAAAAAGAATATTCGATCGGCTGCCCCGCGGCAAAGGTATTCCATTTTTCTTTAATCAAATTTATAACTTCGGCTGTGTTTGCTCCTTTAAATCTGAAGGCAACGCTGGAATGATTTGGCCGTAAAAACAAAAGTACGGGACCTATTGTATTTTTCAAAGATTCGTAATTGAAATTTTTTACCACTCCTATAACATTATAGGTGGCAAGGTCTCCGTCGATTGTAGCGAACTGACTTAAGGTTTTACCGAGAGGTTCGTTCCACTCAAAATGTTTTGCCGCCGCTTCATTTATAATTACTGCTGTTGAATCGCTGCCGTATTCTTTTGAAAAATTTCTTCCCTCAATAATTTCCATTCCCATTGTTTTTATATAATCGTAATCAACCCGCCATGATTCCATCGGAGTGAGTTTCTCATCGTCCGTGCGTTTTTCCCTGAAAGTGCCGTTTGCGTTTCTATAAGTATAAGAACCCACCGGGAGATAATTTGATATTGTTCCTGAAAGTATTTGAGGATCATTTACAATTTCATTTTTGAACGATTCAATCCGGTCGCCGAGTATATATGTATCATGAAGTACAATAACGTTTTCTTTATCGAATCCTATTTTTTTGTTCTGAATATAATTCAATTGGTTAAAGACAACAGTGGTAGCTATTATCATAATTATTGAAGAACAGAATTGAAAAACAACCATTGAGCTGCGCATGAACCCCGTTTTTGCGCCCGATCTTAACTTACCTTTTAAAACAGATACAGGCTTAAAAGAGGAAATAAACAGCGCCGGGTAACTTCCGGCAAGTATTCCTATAAATATAGTAAGAACTACAATGCCTATTAAAAATTGGGCGTTTGTTAGGTATGATATTTCAAGCTGTTTGCCGGAAAGGTTATTAAAATAAGGAAGAAGTATTTGTATAAGAATAAGCGCCAGTACTGTTGAGATTATACTCATAGTAATCGATTCGGTTAAAAACTGTTTTATTAGATCTCTTCTTTCGGAACCGAGAACTTTTTTAATTCCTACCTCTTTTGCTCTTCCGGCTGAACGTGCCGTAGCGAGATTCATAAAATTTATACAGGCTATTAATAATATAAAAACGGCAATGGCGGAAAAAATATATACGTATTTAATATCGCCGTTGGCTTCGAACTCGCCCTGCAGATTGGAATGCAGATGTATGTCTGTTAAAGGCTGAAGATAATATCCGGCACGACTGCCGTCGCGTACAAACTCTTCCATTGTTTTACCCGTGAAGGCTAAAATTTCGGGGCCTACGTATTTCTCAGTCATGGCAGGAAATTTGGCTTCAAGGTTTTTATAGTTATAACCTTTTTGAAGGAGAATGTATGTTATGTAGTTCATGTTGCTTACCCAGTACTGGTCGAATTTATTATTGCCCGCTTGCAGCGACAAAATAAAATCGGCGTGAAAGTGAGAAGCGGCCGGGATGTCCTTATATACCCCGGTAACAACAAAATCCTGCCAGTCGTTGAATTTGAGAACCTTTCCCATCGGGTCTTCGCTCCCGAAATATTTTTTCGCTGTTGTTTCACTCAACACAAGAGTGTTGGGTTTATTTAATGCAGTTTTGGGATTGCCTGCTATAAGCGGGATGGTAAATATATCGAAAAAAGTAGAATCGGCTTTTATTACTTTGGTTTCTTTAAAAGAGTTATCGCCGTATTTTACGAAATTATTTCCCGATTGTTTTATTCTTACAAAATTTTCAACCTCGGGATAATCATTAAACAAGGCCTCTCCTGTGGGCAGACCTATATTTGGCCACACAAGATCGTTACCGCTGAAGTTAAAATTCGCAATAACCCTACAAATCCTATCGGCGTTCTCGTTGTATTTATCATAATTTAACTCATCCTGAACAAAGAGGAGAATAAGAAGACAGGTCGCAATTCCAATTGCGAGTCCGGTTAAATTTAGAAATGAATAGAATTTGTACTTTAATAAATTTCTAACAGCAAGTTTAATATTATTCTTAAACATTTTGCCTCATTTATAATTTAGTTAATTATCACAAACATTCTTAATTTATTCATATCGCAAAGATTTAGTGGGGTTAGTTACAGCAATTTTTACAGCATGATAACTCACTGTCATCAGGGCAATTAATAAAGCAGATAGCCCGGCAAAGGCTAATGTAATGATCCCGATTTCAGTTCTGTATGCAAAATCCTGCAGCCAGCCGTTCATATAATAATAAGCTATGGGAACTGCTATTATAAATGATATAAAAATCAGTTTTATAAACTCTTTTGAAAGAAGTATAACTATACCGCCAACAGAAGCTCCCAGCACTTTTCGTACACCAATTTCTTTTGTTCTTTGTTCGGCAGTAAAAGCAGATAATCCGAATAAGCCTAATGATCCGACAAAAATTGCAAGTACGGCAAATAACCTGAATATCTTTCCTAGTTTTTGTTCTTCTTTATACATCCCGGCAAACTCGTCATCTAAAAATGTATATTCAAATGGCTGTCCCGAAGCAAACTCATCCCATTTGTTCCTAACTAGATCTAATACCGAAGCAACATTATTGCCTTTAAATCTGAATGATACGGCGCCGGTTCTATTTTCAATGAAAAATACTAATGGTCCAATTTCGTTTTTAAGAGATTCAAAATGAAAATCTTTTACCACGCCAATTATTCTATATGTACCCATTACCGGCTTTGATCCTTCATATTTACTTATTTTTTTGCCAATCGGGTCCGTCCAGCCGAATTGTTTTGCTAATGTTTCATTTATGATTGCAGTCTTGGAATCGGCAATAAACTCTTTATTAAAATCTCTTCCTTTAACTATCTCCATTCCCATTGTTTTGATGTAGTCCATATCAACGCCCCATGTACTGACAGGTGTGGAATTATCATCTGACGGCTGTCCTTCGGGAAAAACCATACTCTTACTTCTATTTGAAGGTGTAGGTAAAAAATCCGAGACCGATCCGGTAATTATTTCATCATTTTTAACTAGTTCGTCTTTAAAGGTTTGAACTTTATCTCCAAGGATAAATGCATCACGAACAATAAGCGCTTGTTCTTTGTTATACCCCAGTTTTTTATTTTGAACATATTGAAGCTGGTTGTAAACTACCGTAGTTCCTATAATCATAATTATTGAAGCCGCAAATTGAAAAACAACAAGGGAGCTTCTTAGAAATCCGCTTTTAGCTCCCATTTTTAATTTACCCTTTAAAACTTCAACAGGTTTAAAAGCCGAAATAAATAAAGCAGGATAACTGCCTGCAAGCAGCCCTACGAACATTATAACACCAAACATTGTAAGCAATAAAGGCATATTTCCGGAAAAGGATAAACTAATTTCTTTTCCCGAAAGCGAATTAAATAAAGGCAATGATAAATAAATTAATCCTATTGCAATTGCCAATGCAATTAAACTTAAAATCATCGACTCCGTTAAAAACTGCCAGATAAGCTGACCTCTCTGCGAACCGACAACTTTGCGCAGACCAACTTCTTTTGCCCTGTTTGCCGACCTGGCTGTTGAGAGATTCATAAAATTAATACATGCAATCAATAAAATAAAAAAGGCTATTGAAGTAAATAAATATACATATTTAATATCTCCGTTTACGCCAATCTCGCCTTGCAAATCGGAATGTAGATGAATATCAAGCAAAGGCTGTAAAAAGAACCCCGCCCTATTTCCTTCTTCTTCCAATTGTGATAATGATTTACCAATAAGTTGTTCCATTTCAGGCCCAATATATTTTTCAACCATACCCGGAAATTTTGATTCCAACTGTTTATAATCAACTCCCGGCTTAAGCAGTACGTAAGTCTGGAAATTCATGTTCAGCCAGAAATTATTTCTACTTTGCTCAAGCGTAGTTAACGACGCAAAGCCTTCATATTTAAAATGAGAGTTATTCGGCACCTTATCAAAAACTCCCGTGATTTCATAATCGTATTTGTTATCAAGTATAACTGTCTTACCCAGCGGGTCTTCATTACCGAAGATTTTTTCAGCCATTTTCAAACTGATAACTACGGCATTGGGTTTTGCCAATGCTGTTTCGGGATTACCTTTTAATAACGGAATATCAAAAAAATTAAACATGTTGGAATCGGCAAAAATCATCCCGGTTTCTTTTACAACTTTATCTCCGTATTTAATAAACCATGTTCCGGCTTGCCTGAACCGGAACGCGTCTTCAACTTCGGGATAATCGGCAACTAATGTTTTAGCAACAGGAGCACCCATATAAGTTGCCCTGAATTCATTTTCACCCAGCTTTAAGTCGCTGTGAATTCTGTAAATTCTATCAGCCTTTTTATTGAATTTGTCGTAACTTAATTCATCCTGCACAAAAAGCATAATTAGAATGCAGCATGCAATACCAACAGCCAACCCGGTTAAATTTAGTATTGAATAAAATTTGTGCTTAAGTAAGTTTCTAATAGCAATAATGATGTAATTTTTAAACATAAAAATCCCCGCCGTGTTTTATGCATTATAGACGAGGATTCTTTTTGAATGGTTACAGTGTTATCAAAATTTTATTTGAAATATCTATTCTTACTCGTACTTCAAACTTTTAATAGGGTTAACATTTGCAGCACGAACAGCCTGCCAGCAAACTGTTAATAATGTAATTATAAACGCTGCTATACCTGCCGACAAAAACGGCCAGATTGTTACATCAATTCTGTATGCAAAATTCTGCAGCCATTGGTTTACGGCATACCACGCGATAGGCCATGCTACAATGTTCGAAAGAATAACCAACCAGCTAATCTCCTTTGTTAACAATACTATTATCGAACTAGTTGAAGCACCAAGTGTTTTGCGAATACCTATTTCTTTTGTTCGCCTTTCGGCAAAAAATGAAATCAATCCCAGCAATCCGAGGCAAGTTACAAAAATTGCAAGCACGGTAAAGGTTTTTACAATAAGCCCTATCCTTTCTTCATTTTGATAAGCCAATGCAAATTCATCATCTAAAAACCGGCCGTTAAAAGGATTAGCCGGATCAAACTTTGCCCATTCCTCTTCAATGTAGGAAAGAGTACTTTGAATATCCTCTGGTCTAATTCGAATTGACATCCATTGAAAATTGTTTGAATTCATATAAATATACAACGGCCCGATTTTGTCATGAAGCGTTTCAAAATTGAAATCCTTTACAACTCCAATTATCGTACCCAGGTTTTCAGTATCATTTATATCAAGATCAACAATGCGTCCAAATTTTTTACCCACTGCAGTTTTCCAGCCAAGCTGATCGCGAAGTGTTTCATTGATTATATATCCTCCATATTTATCGGTATCTGTTTTAAACTCGCGTGAAAAATTCCTGCCTTCAACAAGTTCTAATTCGTAAAAAGGAATAAAGTCAAAATCAATTCTCATATTTGAAGCAAGACGCTGTGTTTCTTTTGAATCACCTTCTATACGGTATACCGAACGTGATAAGATATTGTTAATTTGGAATTGAGATGCTGTAACACCGGCGATTGCCGGATCCCTTAATAGAATTTCTCGAAACGTTTGGTAATTATTTCCGATTTCACCACCCATTGCGCTAACAACAACTTGTTCTTTATTATAACCAAGATTTTTATTTTGAATGTAATTTAATTGACTGCTGATAAATCCTGCGCTGGTAAGTAAAAAGATTGCCGCAACAAACTGCGACGCCACCAAAAGCTTCCGCAAGAATTCCCCTTTTCCGCCGGGACTTGTAAAGCCTTTCAAAGTTTCCTTAGGCTGAAATGCAGATAAAACAAAAGCCGGATAACCTCCTGCCAAAAAGCTTACAATAAAAATTATTCCAATAAATAAAACTATTAACAGCCAGTCACCAAAAATATTAAATGATAATCCCGCGCTGAAATAATTTGAGAAAACCGGTTTGGCAAATTCAATGAATGCGATTGCAATCAATAAAGCAATTGTAGTTATTAATAAAGACTCACCCAAAAACTGGAAGAATAATTGCATTCTGTTTGCACCGACAACCTTACGTATTCCCACTTCAGTAGCTCTTTTTGAAGAGCGTGCAGTAGAAAGATTCATAAAATTTATGCAAGCAATTAGCAACACTATTATTGCAATACTTCCGAATATGTAAATATAAGCTATATCGCTTTTGTTATAATTAAAGTCGTACGATAAATGCATTGAATGTAAATGTATATCTTCAATGGGCTGTAAATAGAAATCAAGCTTAGCGCTTAATGAGCTGAATTTAGGTTTAACAAAATCAGGTATTTTTGATTCAAGTTTTTTGGGGTCGGCATTTTCTTTCAGTAAAATGTACGACCTGAAATTAAACGTCTCCCAGACTTTAATACTATTTCCATTATTATTTTCTCTCTCTGTCATTGAAAGAAGCATATCAAACTGGAGATGAGAGTTTTCGGGAATATTTTTTATAACACCTGTAATTGTGTAATCCTTATTTCCTTTTAATATTTTTCCCACCGGATTTTCATTTCCAAACAACTTGTGTGCTGTCTCTTCAGTAACAACAGCAGTATGAGTCTCTTTTAATGCAGTATTTCTATTTCCGGCAATAAGTTCAAAATCAAATATTTCTAATAATGAATGGTCAGCAAACAAAACTTGTTCAATTTGTATCTTTTTATCCTGCTCGTAAAAGGGAATGTATCCGAAATCAATTCGTGCGAAATTTTCTACTTCGGGAAATTGTTCAAAAAGAGCCGGCGCCATCGGGCCTGCTGAAACTGCTGCATCTAAAGTCGATTCTCCAGTGAAATTCGCTTTTACATTCAGCCGGAATAATACATTCAGCCGGAATAATCGATCTGAGTTTTTGTGAAAACTGTCGAAGGATAATTCATGCCGCACCTGTTGCAGAATTACTATGCAGCAGATCATGCCTACCGCAAGCCCCAGGATATTGATTATTGAGAATCCCTTGTTATTTAATAGGTTTCTTAATGAGATGATTAGATGTTTTTTAAACATAAAAAATCCCGTCTATATTTTTGATTTTAACTATAGACAAAGATTTTTATTAAATTGTTACAAGGTGTTTAAAAAGCGCTGTATAAAAACTCATTCAGCGGCTTTGCAATTTTATATAAACTAAAAACCCTTTTTAGTATATCGCCTTCGAGAATTTCTTTAGTGTAACCCAGAAACCCACCTTCTTAGAAGGTGGATTCTTTAATGTTGAGATCTGAAAAATAATAGAACTGCTTGTTTGCAATTAATGGCTGCTTCTCAAAAACCTCTTTAAATTCGGGAGGAATTCTTTTGTTCCGATCGCCGTGAACTTCGCCGAAGCTATCAACAAACTTTTTACTTTTAATAAGTTTATTAAATTCCTTTAGATTTTTTGCAATATGTTCGCGCATTACCTGCAGGTTATCTTTTTCAATTCCATAGAAACCGCTGTAAATTCTGCCCCCTTTTGCGTTCAACTCAATGTACATACCGGGAGTAGTAAAATCTTTTCCTCCCCCGCACGAAACCACTGCTGCTGCATGTGTTTTGTAAGGTGCTTTATTCGGAGAAAATCTTATATCGCGGTAAATTCTGAAAATTGCATCCTTGGATTCAATTGTAATTAAAGGTCATCAATTGCGAAAACATTTATAACATCTCTAATAAATACTTCGAAAGGTTTTTTAACTGATTCTTCGTACCTCTTTTTATTTTCATTTGAACCATTCACGATTATTATTTTTTTCGAGGTCTTTAAAAAATTTGAAAAAGTCTTTGGTAAAGTATGGCATGATTGCTCCTTTTTAAACGTCATTTATTGTCACGTGTAGTCATTGGGTCAATTCTTTTTTTTTGCAATAAATATGATGCAAAGCCAATGACTACAAATGGCCTTAAATAGAATTATTTTTTTACATAGACAAAAGATCAGACAAGAACAAAGAACAGAATCAAATCACTTCTTAATTATTTGGGAGTAAATCTACCAAGTAATATCGAGTGTAATAAGCATTGGAGTAATAATTTTATCAAATACTTAGAAGGCAAAGAATTTAGAGAACCGGCACTAAGACGAAGTCTATCACATCTATAATAGAAAAAAATATTTGTTTAGAAACAGATAATAGAAAAGATGACCGTTTATAACAGACTGAATTAATTTTATAGAAAAATCATTTTTTAGAAAAAAACACACACAGATTTAATGAAATAATAATTTTATTAAATATTGCAGAAAGTTTGTCCAAATACTTTCACTAATCTGTTGACTTTTAACATAACAGAGACATATCCCTATGAATTTTATTCTGCCCTTATGCAATCAATCGGGTTGGCAAGTGCGGCTTTAATAGATTGATAACTGACTGTTGTTAAAGAAATCAAAATTGCAGCAACAGCTGAAAATATAAACGGCAGGAAATTTAATGTAATTCTATAAGCAAAGTTTTCCAGCCAGCCGTTCATTAGATAAAACGAAACCGGGCATGCAATCAACGTACTTATAACTATCCATTTAATATAATCTTTTGTTAAAGAATAAAAGATACTCGGGACAGTAGCACCAAGTGTTTTTCTTATTCCTATTTCCCGTGTTTTTTCCTCTGCGGTATAAGCGGCAAGCCCGAATAACCCGAGGCATGCAACAATAATCGACATAGCTGTAAAAACAATAATTATACTTTGTGCCTTTTGCTCGCTTTCATATAATTGTTCAATTCTTTTATCTAAAAAGCTGTATTCAAACAGCTCTCCTTGAAATGTTTTTTCCCAGATTTTTTTTACCGAGTTAATTGTTTCCGTAATGTTTCCCGGAGCAACCCTGACTGAGATTGCGGTTATATAATTGGGCTCAAGCAAAAATGCCATCGGTTCTATATTGTACATTAATGATTGGAAATTAAAATCTTCAATCACGCCAGCTATTGTCAAATTAATGTTGTGTCCCCGGGTTAATACTTTACCTATAGCTTTTTCTGGTGTAAGTCCGAATTTTCTTGCTGCTGTTTCATTGAGTATAATAGCACCCGCTGTATCAGTTGAGAATTCTTTAGAGAAATTTCTTCCGGCTATTACCGGTATTTTGTATGTGCTGATAAAATCATAATCACAGCTCATAAAAACCGAAGATATGTGATTTTCAATTTCATTTTTGTAATAGAGATTACCGTTGCCAAAAATTCTGTCGCCCGGGAGATCACCCGATCCAGTAGCGGATATAATATTACTGCTGTTTGAAAGAATACGTGATTTAAAGACTTCAAAATTTTGCGGTACTTTTGAACTTCTTGCCGGGAAAATTATAATGTTTTCCTTTTTAAACCCCATAGGCTTTGTTTGAATGTATCTCATTTGCGAATACATAACATACATTCCGGCTAACAAGGATATTGAAATTGTAAATTGAAATACAACCATGTTTCTTCTGAAAAGAGATTTACCCCCGTATTTTAATGCTCCTCCTCTGATTATTTCTGCGGGTTCAAATTTCGAAAGGTAATATGCAGGATATAAACTGGCTGCAAGTCCTATTACTAAAACTGCTCCTAAAAAAAATAATAAATTGTTGACCTCAGTTAATTTTAATATTGATAGGTTTTCGGAAAAGATTGAATTATAATAAGGGATAAGTAAATACAACATAGCAAAAGCAATAGCCGCAGAAATAAATGTAAGCAGTAATGATTCGTGAATAAACTGAATTCTCAACTCCCTTTTAACTGCACCCAATGTTTTTCTTAAACTAACTTCTTTTGATCTCCTGTTTGCTCTTGCAGTTGAAAGATTAATAAAATTGATCCCGGCAATAATTAAGAGAAGAAAACCGATTGAAGAGAAAAGTATTACCGATTCAAAACTTCCGCCCGGTTCCAATTCCCAATTTTCACTTGGGTTAAGATGTATATACTTTAGCGGGAAAAGCTGAAGTTTAAGAACTTCATGAATGCTTCTTCCCTGCAAAATTAAGTCGCCGTATTGCGGTTTCAAATGTTGGTCGATAAAACTCTTAATTTTTTTTTCAAATTCTTTGTGTTGTACACCGTTATCAATAAGTACATAAGTATATAGATAATTACTCCTCCAGCTTGTAAGATCTTCTTCGGAATAAGATGCGAAAGAAATAAGCATATCAAAATGGATATGGGAATTTCCCGGGATATCTTTTAATAAACCTGTAATCTCAAAGTTTACGTAATCATCTTCCCATTCCAGCTCAAGTGATTTACCTAAAACATCCGTGTTACCGAAGTATTTGACAGCAGCATCTGTTGTTAAAACTAAAGTCTTAGGTTTTGATAAAGCTGTTTCTTGGGAACCTTGTATAAAGTCAAAATCAAAAATTTCGAAAATAGAATTATCCGCAGCAAAGAGAGCTTCTCTATGCAGGTAATTATCAACATCTTTTATTGAAAACTCACGTGGCCAAAATCTTACAGCGTTTATGATTTCGGGATAATCATCAATCAGAGCCTGTTTATATTTTGCAGAAGTAATAGGCCAGCGGCCGTTAATTTCATCACGAATAATCTCCCGCTCAACCCGGTAAATTCTATCGGCTTTTTTATGGAAGCTATCATAGCTTAATTCGTTTTGTACCCACAAACTTATAATCATACATGCTGCCAGACCAATTGCCAAACCGAATACATTAATAAAAGTAAAAAGCTTTTGCCTTCTAAAATTCCTCAAAGAAATTTTCATGTAATTTTGGAACATATTGATGCTCCATAAAATTGAGTTCATTAAAAACGGAACTATTGAATTAATTACTTCTTTTCTATACCACCAATTTGCTTTTAGTTTACCTTTAGTTTTTACTTTGTAGTTATACAACTCTTGCAAGTCACCCAAAGTTGTGAACTTACCGCAATCCGGGAAAAAGAATTTCATAAGGAATTCGGCAATAAACGGCGGTTTATAATTCTTCTTTTTTACTTTTTCATTTATCATTTCTAATTTTTACTTGTTTTCCAAGCCAAGTCCTTCTATGCCTTCCCACATAGCTTTTTGAATTTGGTTTATTTCGACAAGAGCTTTTTTGCCGTCAATAGTTAGCTTGTAAATTCTTTTACTCCTGCCGCCTCTTTCGGGAGTGGGAGCCGTCAGGTAAGAAGTGAGCATCTCCTTTTGAACAAGCCTGTCAAGCATGGTGAATATGGCCCCGAAAGCCCATTCCTTGCAGGTGATCTCTTTAAGTTTTTCGCGGATTAAAACACCGTATGCATCATGTTGTAAACGCCATACAGCCAATAACAGCATTTCTTCCTGGCGGGATAACAGTTTCAAGTTCAGCTCCTTTTTATTTTTCCTAAAATGTAGAAGAAATTTTTTACCCTTTTGACGAAAGCGGTTGAAATAAGTTCTAAATTGTAGGAGATATATTAAAACATGTAAAAATTATTTTGATACTGAGGCTTACAATCGACCTAAATTATAATTTCTAAAAAATTTTTTGTATTTTTTATTTTCTTCTTTCAAAGAAAATGTCCAAATGATTTCAAAAGAATTATTAAGAGAATTCACCGTAGCCGTAAGGCAATCTACATTAAAAAGATTGTTGAAGGTCCCCAAAGGTTACGAATGCTGGAAGATAAGTCCGGGATCATTAAGCTTTGCCGAGGTAGCACAGCATTTGATCGACATTGATGAATGGTTAATCCGGAAAATTGAAACCCCCGATCTGAAATCAATCAAAACACAAACGGCAATAATGGACGAATGCAGCCGGGAAAAATTTATAAACCTAATCAACGGATTAAAGGAGACTCTTGAAAAGAAGTTGAAGATTATTGATAATTTCATGGAAGAGGATTTAAAGAAAAAACTTTACGACGACAGTTATGACACCGAGATGAGCATGGCAATGTTAATTTTAAGAAGAAACCTGGATCACGAAACTCATCATAGGGGTCAGCTTGCTGTTTATTTGAGAGTACTGGAGACCCGTCTAGATCAGATCACTTAAAAATCTTCTCCCTGAATCCCCTGCTTATATTCAGATTTTAAATATCACAATATAATTTTCACGGAGAGAAGGGTTTCACTTCTATACAAACAAAGATTCAGCAGGGGTGTTAAATTTCTTGCAGTTCCCTCATTATTGATGCCGTTAAATATGCTTTGGCAATCTATAAAAACTCTTTTCCATCAACATTATAAATTATTGTATTCCTCCCCGTAACTGAATTTATTTTATCCGGCTGACCCGGGACAGTTGTTTCGGATAAAACAAATTCATCCATTACAACTTTTTCAACCCAGAACGTGTTTGTATTTATATAAATATTTCCTTTATAATGCGAACTGCCTGTAGTTGTTATGTCCATACCGGGCGCAACGGTCATTTTCATTTTAAAAGAACTTTCTCCCGAATCAAAATTAATAATAGCACAAGCGGCATCGTTTACAAGGCTGATGCCGGTAAATGCAAGTGTTATTTCTCCGTTCTTAAAATACGAACCTTCTGAAACGTTGCTTCCGAGATTTACCGGCGCTTCAGTGTTTGCAGAAGCATGAATTATTTTTTGATTTATTTCTTTCAAATTCTGTATGCCTTTCCCTCCGGTTACGGGCTCGGCGAAAACATTACAGAACCCGTGAAAATCAATAAAGGAATTGTAAACCCAGTACGACATATTCTGCGAAACCGGATTGCCGAGATTGTCCGTAAGTTTTTCAAATTTCGCATGGTCTATTCCGAACACCTGTCCTTTTTCATCATAGCCGTTCGGATTATTGCCGAATAGATATGACCAATTTTCAAGTGCAGGTATTGTTACTTCGCCGGAGTCACCCTGCTTAATCGAAAATTTTCTGCACGAGTATTTGTAAGTATTATTTCCGTTTGATTCTTGGGGAATGCATTTCAGGTATAATTTTAGAACATCTTTCCCTGTAATAGTACCATTAAGATTGTAATTTGTTAATATTGTTTCGAGTATAAAACACTGCGGTTCTTTTGTTCTTTCCCCGGACAGGGTATAAGTTTGTTTTAATATAGGTTTTAATTGCGCCGGTACTTCATTCGTTAAAAGAAATAGCTGTACTGCAATAATAATTGCTAATGATGTCGTTTTGTTTTTCATATTAAATCCCGCCGATTCAATATTATTTTCATTTTGTTCTTTTTGAAATTTCTTCAACCATATCGAGATATTCTTTTAACGCATTTAACCCCCGCTTTGTTATTTTACATGTTGTCAGCGGTTTTTTATCGACGAAACGTTTATCTACTTTAACGTACCTCTTGATTTCAAGTTTTGTTAAGTGCACACTCAAATTACCTTTTGTCGTGTTCACTTCATTAAGTAGAGATATAAAATCCATTTCGTCAACGGTTGCAAGTGCGGCAAGAATTGAAAGCCTTATTCGCGAATGAATAACCTCATCTATTTTTTTATGATCGAGTTGTTTACTCATTATAAATCCGTTTCCACTTCCTGTAGATAATTATACCCGGCACGACTTCAAGGATGAAAATAAGCATGGCAAATAAAAGTGATAATTGATATTCTTCACCAATGTACTTCCATGAAATCGCGGTAACGGAACCTAACCACCATCCGAAAGCAAGATATTTCATGAATTTAAGTTCGTTGATAATCCCGGTTAAATAATACCCGATTCCCAGGATTGTACTCACAACAACAAACAAAGAAGAGGTCGAAATAGCGTCTATAATAAAATAGAGCACGGAAACAACTGTTATGGGTATTGCGCAGGCAATCCATGTTGCATTAAAAATTTCCGAAGCAAAAGTTTTCCTGGTTTGTTTTCTTTTAATTCTTTTTTGTGCCATATAATTGAAAACAATTAGAAATGCCATTAACAGCAGCCAAAGAGGGGTTACGAAATTTGTTTTCCCGTTGATCTCTAAAAAATAAGATATAGTTACGCCGATAACTATATAAACACCAATACTGATATAGGCGATTCCGTTGTCTACAAGCAGACGCCGGTTATTTTCAATCATATTTTTAATAAAGGTTATGTCTTCCTGCAATTGATCTCGATCCATTTATTCTCCACGTTGATAAACCGGTTTAAAATATAAACTTGTTTGTAGATTTTGTCAAGGGAAAATTCAATTGTGCAAATGGCTTTATTTGAATCTATTAGGCTAAATGTGAAAATTATTTAAAAAGTTTCCCTCTAAACCTTCTGCTCAAATTCAGTTTTTCGCCGTTCTTAAGTACCACAATATAGTCCCCGTGAGTGAGGGGCTGCATTTCTTTTATTTCCGGTATGTTGACGATGTATGAGCGGTGTATTCTTGTAAATTTTCCCGGGTCGAGTTTTTCTTCCATGTTCTGCATTGTTTCTCTAACCAGGTGCTTTCCTTCGGGGGTATGCAGCGTTACGTATTTTTCGTTGGCAGAAATGTATAAAACGTCACTGAAGTTTATAAAAAAGTAACGCTGCCCCGAGTTAACAAGAATTCTTTCGGTATATTTTTTCGCGGATTTAGTTTCTTTAAGAAGAGTCTCAATATTTATCCGGCTGTTTTTCTCCAATGTTAATTGATTCAGCGCTTTTGAAAATGCCTTTTCGAACCTGCCGTAATCAAAAGGCTTCAGGAGGTAATCAATTGCGCTTACTTCAAATGCTTTTATTGCGTATTGATCGTACGCTGTTGTGAAGATTATAACGGGAAGGGGTTCCTTGTTTATTTGTTCCAGCACTTCAAACCCGTTCATAACGGGCATTTGAATATCAAGAAAAATAATTTCCGGGCTTGTTTCAAAATACTTTTCAACTGCAGAAACGCCGTCGCCGGACTCAATTATTTCCGTTTCAACCCCGGTTTTGTTAATAAAACCGATCAATTTTTTGCGTGCGGGAGCTTCGTCTTCTGCAATAAGTATTTTAATTTTATTCATCGTTTCCCTTTATAAAAGGAATTGAAATTTTAATTTGTAGTCCCCCTGAAGTAAGGTTCTCCCAGTTGAAATCGAATTCTTCATTATAAAGGTTTTTTAATCTTTCAAGTGTATTAGATAAACCGACGCCCGATTGCAAAATACCGGTTCCCTTTTTTTCAATACCCGGTCCGTTATCGGAAATATAAATATTAAGTTTTTCTCCAATCTTTTCCCCGGATACTTTAATGGTTACTCTGCCGTTTTTATCCATACAATGTTTAATCGAATTTTCTACGAACGGCTGCAGCAGAAAGATCGGGATATAGGCGTTAAGCAAGCCTTTATCGAAATTTACATCAATCTCCAGTTTATCGTTGAATCTTGCAATCATAATTTCCAGGTATAGATTTAATAATTTTATTTCTTTACCAAGTTCATGCACGCCCTCGTCCCTATTATTTAAGGATTCTCTCAAAAGTTCACTTAAATTTGCCATCATTTTGTCCGCCGCCTGGATATCATCATACATTGTTGAAGATATCATATTCAGCGTGTTAAACAAAAAGTGAGGATTTAATTGACTCTTTAGAGCATCTAACCGTGCTTTGGTAAGCTGCTCCTCCAGTTGAGACCTTTGGAGCTTCTCTTTTTCTTTTTCTTTCAGCGACTTGATGGAGTAAAAAATAATATACACTGTCGCAAAACCAATGCACATTTTAATGTATTCCATTATAAGCCGGTAGGGCATAATACCGTAATCATATTCACCCCAGCCTGCAATATCGAAAATCAATTGCCGCGATACGTACATTAAGTAAGTGTGAATTATTCCAAGCGGCACGGCAGCTAAAAAATATAACGGTATTCTTATAATAAAATTGTTCCGGGCTAACGGGTATTTTTTATAAAGAAGAAGCATCAAAGGCAGGAGCAATGTAAAAGAAAACGCGCCCGTCATCTCGTAAATAAAAGGGAAAAGAATTTCTATCTTTCCTTTTTCCGCCAGGTTTGTAGTAGTAACAACTGCGGTATTCATTATTCCTACTACGAACCCGATGCCGAGAAAGAGCAAGATATATCTAATCGTTTTATTTTCGGGAAGCTTCATTATTTACTTCACTAAAAATATTGTCCGGCTTAATATACCTATCTTTACTTTGAGAAATATACTTTTTAGCAAGTATAAATCCCGTTTATGGAACAGTTAATCCATCTTACGACAAATATAATTTGTAACGTACAACCGGTGCGTATTTTTGTCGTCTTAAGGATAAAACAAAACGGAGAATAAGATGGGCAATACAAAGAGACTTTACTATATTGACTGGCTGCGGGTAACGGCATTTCTACTGCTGATACTTTATCATACCGGCATGTTCTTTGTACCGTGGGGTTTCCATTTTAAGAATAATGAGACGAGTGAGCTATTCGAGTTATGGATGGTACCGCTTAATCAATTCAGGCTGCCGCTTCTTTTTATGATTTCCGGTATGGGTGCTTTTTTTGTATTAAGCCACAGGAAAGTAGCTACATTTATAAACGAACGCTCAACACGCTTAATGCTCCCTCTTTTATTCGGAATGCTCGTAATTGTACCTCCGCAAATATATTTTGAAAGACTTACTCAAAATGTGCACTACGACAGCTACTTCCAATTCTGGAAAACCGTTTTTGATTTTGTACCTTATCCAGAAGGCGGCAGTTTAAGCTGGCATCACCTCTGGTATGTTTTATATATTTTTATATACTCTTTGCTTGCTTTGCCGTTATTAAAATTTTTAAAAGGGAATAGTTCGCAAAACCTGAAAGAAAAAATTAAAACATTCTTTTCAAAGCCCGGTAGAATTTATTTGTTCGGGCTGCCGCTACTGCTTACCTATTATTGCCTTGCTCCTTTTTTTCCGACAACTCACAGTTTAATTGACGACTGGTATAACTTAACCTATTCGTTGATATTTTTTATTTACGGCATGTTTATTATTTCGGTTGAAGGATTGTGGGATATAATTGAACGGTATAGAAAACTTTCACTTAAAATAGCGCTGGTTCCTTTTGTTTTTTTGTGGCTTTTTGTTTGGGGACCTACTTTCTATATTATGAATGAAGAAACAACCGCTTTCTTTTTCTTTTACGGGTTTCTTAAAATCACGTTTATTTCATGCTGGCTTTTAACCGTGCTGGGTTATTCACGTATCCTGCTAAATAAAACCAACAAGTTTCTTGTTTACGCAACAGACGCGGTTTACCCGTTTTATATTCTTCACCAAACGGTGATGCTGATATTCGGGTATTACATTTTGCAAATGCAAATAGGAATATTACCTAAATTTATTCTTGTATCGGCAGTAACTTTCGGCGGCAGTTTTATTGTATATGAATTGTTCATCAAAAGATTTAATCCAATGCGGGTACTTTTCGGAATTAAACCGCTTAAAAGAGAAAGCAAAATAAATGTTTTACCCGTTACCGAAAGTGAAAAGAGTTAGAGAATTTACGCAGGATTCGTTGAAAACATACGAGGTTTTTAATGATATACACAAGCCAAATTGGTTTTGTGATTTTGCCATAAAGTCCTCTCATTTTAAGACCTGCCCGCCGTAGGAGACTTTGGGAGGCGGGGAGGATTTAGGTGAGTTCTAAATAAAAACTAAATCCCAAAACCAATTTGCAACAAGTATACATAAATATCATAAGACACTTAAAAAAACAGGAGAAGATTTTTCATAGCTTGAAACTGTAATTGCATATTACTTCTTTAACGTGTAGCTTTGCTTTTCACAAATCATAAGCTAATCGTTGAATAAAAGTTTATTAAAAACTATAGGGCCGGGTTTGTTAATTGCGGCAACCGGAGTGGGTGCGGGCGATCTTGCAGGCGGTGCATTTGCAGGCAGCAAACTCGGGATGGCTGTATTGTGGGCTGTTCTTCTAGGAGCGTTTTTTAAATTTGTAATTACCGAAGGACTTACCCGTTATCAGCTTGCAACAGGTGATACTTTGCTTGAAGGATTGTTCAAAAATTACGGCAAACCTGTAGAAATCTTTTTCCTAGTTTATTTATTGATATGGTCATTCTCCGTGGGCTCTGCTTTGATAAGTGCAAGCGGCGTTGCTACACATGCATTAATCCCGGTATTTGATTCTGCTGATACGGGAAAAATAGTCTGGGGAATAATTTTGAGTATTGTCGGACTGGTTATTGTTTTGCTCGGCAATTATGAATCGTTTGAAAAGCTTATGAGTTACTGCGTCGGGTTGATGTTTTTAACGGTTTTAATTACCGCCGCTTTCATTCGTCCCGACTTCTTTGAGTTAGTAAAAGGTACATTCATTCCAACCATCCCGGATTACATCAATCCCGAAGGAAGCAACCAGGGTGTTATATGGACACTGGCTTTAATGGGCGGGGTCGGAGGGACTCTCACGATTTTAAGTTACGGCTACTGGATAAGAGAAAAGGGAAGGAGCGATTCAAACTTTTTAAAAACGTGTAGGATTGATTTAATTACCGCTTATGCAGTTACGGCTTTGTTCGGTATGTCAATGGTAATTATATCTTCTCAAATTGACTTGGACAAACAAAGCAGCTCCAAACTTGTTGTTTCGCTTTCTGAAAAACTAAAAGAATTTATAGGCGATACGGGAAGCGTGATATTTTTAGTAGGTGCATGGGCGGCAGTGTTTAGCAGCCTGCTTGGTGTTTGGCAGTCTGTACCTTATATGTTTGCGGATTTCTGGAATACATTTACAAAAAAGAATTCCGGGAAAGACATTCAAACCATAGATACGAAGGAAAAACCATACAGGCTGTTTCTCTTGTTTTTAACATTTGTTCCGATGATTAGCCTGGGATACAAGTTTGTATTTATTCAAAAAGTATATGCGGTGCTCGGCTCGCTTGTTATACCGTTTATTTCACTGGCCCTTCTTTTTTTGAACAGGGAAAAACATGCCCAACTATATTCAAATAAATTATCAACAAGGTTAGTCTTGATTTTCATAGTCATGCTTTTTCTTTTTATTGGATTGCCTGAATTGTTTGAATCCATAATTCAATTTTAAATTTGCTGCAAAATTGCCCAAAACAGCACTTGAAAAAGATGATTGTTTTCGGAGATGCAGTCATGATAAAATTTCTTCAAAAAAATAACCTAAAAAACAACAAATAATCGGTAAAAAAACCGTAAAAAATAAGGTTTGTCAAGCATTAAACCTTAACTGTCAAGGTATTATCTTGTCTTAAGGATTGATTTGTCTTATTTTTGCGTCAACTTTGCAAAAATATTAGTTATTGGGACTTGAATAGCAAAATTTTTTGGTCTGTTAATTACGGTGAGTTACGATGAAAAAATATTGTCGGAATTATATCCTTTAATAAAAGAAAAGGATGAGAAGGCGCTTAAAGAGTTCTTCTTAATTATGCAACCGGATATATTTCATTTTTTGTATAGGTTTACGAGCGACAAGTTTACTGCCGACGACCTAACGCAGGAAGCATTCGTTAAGTTCTATATTTCGTTGGATAAACTTGATCCTGAACAATCGTGCAAAGCATATTTATATAAAATTGCAAAAAATCTTGCGGTAGATTTTTTAAGAAGGAAAAAAGTAATTACATCCTATAACGACGATGAAGATTTGCTGTTGTTGTATAGCAGGAATACGGAACATGAAATAGACGCAAGATTTTTCATGGATGATTACCAAAAAGCAATAAATTCACTCCCCGAAAGATGCAAGGCCACATTTATATTGAGCCGATTTTCCGGATTCAGTTATTCCGAAATAGCCGATATACTTGAAGTATCTCTGCAAACAGTAAAAAACCAGATGAATAAAGCGCTTGCCGTTCTTAGAAAAAGACTGAAAAAACATCTCGAATAATTTTTTTCCTAGCAGCCGTAGTACTTTTTTTTGCTCTCATCCGTATTACCGTATATAATATGAAAATTTTAGAATGGACAAACTACCCAAAAATATTGATTATCAATTTTTAGTCCGTGTTTTAAATGATGAGATAAGCCCCGAAGAAAGAGAATTTTTTGAATCGTGGCTTTCGGAATCGGAAAAGAACAGGGAAGATTTTGGTGCCATTACGTTGTTGTGGGACAAAATAGGGTCGGCAAAATCGCCGACCCCAGCCGATCCCGAATTGCAATGGTCCAAAATATCCGAAAGGGTAGCTAAGATCCGAAATGAGAAAACAAAAATTATAAGCTTATCTAAAGAAAGAGACAAAATACAGTCTAAGCTTATTCATTACCAAAGATTCCATTCACAAGTTAGAAGAAGAATGCTCGAAAGTAATTTCATAAAGGCTGCTGCTGCAATAACTTTTGCAGTCGTTACGGGATTATTATTAAGCATTAATCCTCCCGTTCCCGAAACAACCGGTCGTCATATTGCGAAAAAAGAGATTTACCATGCCAAAACAAGAAGAGGCGAAAAGATTACTCTTACACTTTCAGACGGCTCCAAGGTTTATATAAACAACGATAGCAAATTTACATACCCAAGAATGTTTGATAAAGACAGCAGACAGGTTGAGCTTGAGGGCGAAGCCTATTTTTCTGTTGTTCGCGACGAAAGCAGACCTTTCAGTGTAAAAAGCGGTAATACTATTACCGTTGTACGCGGTACCGAATTTAATATTAAAAACAGAGGAAATTCGGTATCTGTTGTAGTTGCCAAAGGGTCGGTAGATACATATACCCCGGATTTGGATAAGAAATATAATCTAAAGAAAGGGGACATGATTTTATATAATACCCGTAGTGGTTTTAGCGAACCGAAAAAAGTTAATCTAAGACAATACTTAGCCTGGCGCAACGATAAACTTGCTTTTACCCACACTCCACTAAGCGAAGTAATGGATGAAATCGAACGCTATTATAATGTAAAGGTTATTTTTGAATCGGAACTACATAAAGACAAAACCATTACGGGAATTTTTGAGACGGATTCTATCGACCATATATTGTCAATAATAGCTTTGACTCTTGATATAGATATTGAAAGAGTTGATAAAAAAATAATGGTTAAAAATTACCAAGAACAGAATATTTACTAACTCTTGGTTAAAACTCATTTTTAGACGTAAAGAGAAGAGAATTTCTCTTAAGATATAAAAGATGTTATTACATGTAACAAATTTGGGTTAATAGAGATTCCAAAATAATTGGATGTTGTATTAGGAGTTTATTCGCAGTTAATCAAGTGAATAAATAGAAAGAATGAGACGGCGAATACTTTTCAATTTGAGAGTTGATTAACTAACAGAAACAGGAAAATAGGTTCTGCTATAGTACAAAGTTTTATGATTTCAGCCAAGGTTGGATTTTATATCAAGAACAAAAATAGAGTTTTACCAAAGGGTTAGGTTATGCAAAAGAATGGTATAATATTATTTTTTATAGTGTTTTTATTCTATTTTGCCGAAAACAAAGCTTTTATACAAGACGAACCGGAAATAAACACGGTAAATTTATCCGAAGAAGCCGAATCTTATACCTATCAATCAGTTGAAGTGCAGGCAGGAAAAAGGGCACAAACATCTTTAAGTATCCCGGTTACTTTGGAAATGTCCAACGCCAATCTGAAAGATATAATTAAAAAGTTATCCAGGGAGAACAAGATAAATTTTATTTATGAAGACGCCTTGGTGGATATTCCGGGCATATCTATAAATATAAAAGATAAAAAACTATACGAAGTTCTTGCCGCCCTTCTTACTCCTTATGATATAAGTTATTATGAGTTTGATGCCGGAGAAATTGCCCTGGCAAAACTAACAAAAATTAATAAAAAAACAGGTGCTGTTAAAGGCTTTGTTAATGATACAAACGGTGAAGCACTTGTAGGTGCGCATGTGATGATAGTTGAATTGGGGATAGGATGTGCAGCTAACAAAAAAGGTTTTTTCTGCATTAAAAACATTAAACCGGGAGAATATACTTTTCGTGTCTCGTACATAGGTTATGAGAAAATTGAAGAGAAACTCAAGATTGAAGCCGGGAAATTTTTAAAAATGGATTTCGTTTTAAAACCCACTTCGTTTTTAATAGGAGGTATAGAAGTTGTCGGCAGTTCTGATTTACTGCCTGATGATGCCAGCACAAAAACAACAATAACAAGCGGTGAAATAGAGCATTACCAGGCGTCGAGTATAAAAGACGTTTTGGATCTTATTCCGGGTGTTCAGAAAACATCTAACCCTGGTATTTCAAAATCTGCTCAAATAGGATTAAGAGGAGAAGTTAGTGATAAATTCGGCACCTTTGGTACGCTTGTTATTGTTGACGGTACCCCTGTTTCCAACAATGCAAACCTGCAGTTTTTAAGAGCGACCGGTAGTTATATGAGCACTTCTGCCGCAGAGGGGGTAGACCTTAGAACAGTTCCGGCAGATAATCTTGAAAGTATTGAAGTGGTTACGGGGCTTCCTTCGGTAAGATACGGAGATGTTACTTCAGGTGTGATTAATGTTAAATCAAAGATCGGAGTGAGACCAACAAGGCTTAAAATTAAAAATAATCCCGATACCAGGGAAGGAAATTTGGGGGGAGGCTTCCGGGTAGGCGAAGGAGCCTTAAACTATAACCTTAATGTTGCCCAAAGTGAAAGAGACATAAGAAAAAGCGGCGATGAATATACCCGCATAACCGGGCAGTTAGTTTATTCAACAAACCTTTACAAGAATCGGTTGAGTACGAATAGTAAAATTATGTTTCAGCGTATCTTGGATGAAGAGAAAACCGAAGGCGACTTACAGAGAAAAGTAAACTATAACCGCGGTTATAAGATTTCAATGTCTTCGTGGGGAAAATATAGTTTGGGCAACGATGAATCTTCGCTGGACTATAATCTATTTGTTACGATGCGCAGAGAAAATTCGATGAAATCAAAACTTGTATCCGATTATTTAATAACACCGGACAATGATACTCTTGCCAGCTATATTGGAAAAGTTAATACAAAAGGAGTTGAGTGGACTATAGGCGGAAGGTTGGAGTGGGATAAAGTGTTTTATACCGGGAACTTCACTCATAAAATATTAGTAGGAACCGACCCCCAATACAACGCGAACACGGGCGAAGGAATGCTGTTAGATACGGTTTACAATTATTACGGCGTTGAGTCTGGCAAACGTTCCTATAGTTACGACGATATTCCCGGGCAGTATTTAATAAGTTTTTATGCCGAAGATAAAATAACATCCCATTTTCTTTGCGATTTCAGCTTAGTGGTTGGTTTTAGGTACGAGATGTACATGCCATATAAATTCAATTTATCAGGTTTATGGGGAGACGGCGACTTAGTAGAATCTCATCAGGGAACATTTTTTAACCCAAGGATGAATTTAATGCTTTATCTCTCCAAGGTTAATCAATTACGCTTTAGTGCGGGCGCTTCTTCCAAATCTCCGCCGATGAGTTATATCTATCCTTCTGAGGAAGTTATACCGTGGAGGAATCCGGCAGATAGTGTTAACTATTATACAAGAATTGATCAGACTTCGCCGGACTTAAAAGGGTATAGAGAAAACATGTACGAAGTAGCCTATGATCATAAGTTTTTCGGCTCTATAGGAACGTCTTTTTCAGCTTATTATAAAATAAGGAAAAACGAACCCAGGAGTTTTAAAGTTCCGTTTTTCCAGACTTCCGGTTCCGGCGATGATTATACGGTTTATTACGTTGATAAATATTCCAGATATATAAATATCGGTCAAACCGAAACAAAAGGGCTTGAGTTTTCTATAAGGACAGCCAAAATTAAAGAACTAAACATGGATTTTAAGATAACGGGCTCCTACAACTATATTAAGTACTTCAGCAGGGGAAACTCATATTCAAACACCACGGATGAAAGCATGGGGGAATATGACAATTACTTGGTGCCGGGTGTGGAAATTGACACGCTGATAGGTATGATGTATCCCCAATACGAAAAATGGAAGGATTACCTGCAGTTTAATTATTTAGTTCGATACACTCATCCTACACTGGGACTATGGATTACCTTGCGTGCGGAACAACTCGTGACAGATAGATACAGATATCAATATTCGAAGCCTATAGATTTAGATATACTTAACGAAACACAGTTAGCAGAATACTATTTCGACAGGGCAATAAAGAGTAAACCGGTCAAATGGCTGATAAATTTCAGCATGAGCAAGTCGTTGTTCGAAGGAGCCGAAGTTTCATTCTATGTAAACAATTTCCTGGACGATCCGGCTATCTATAGGTACTATAGCTCACTTACGGAAATTTCGGAATCATCAAGGAATCCGGATCTCTTTTACGGCATTGAGTTCAGTATGATATTAGACAATTTATTTGACAAGTGAGATTGATCATGAAGATATTAAAACTAATAACAGTTATAACCGTAACTATGATACTGGTTTCCTGTCAGGAAGAAGCACCTGTTTCCGAAGAAGGAAATGCAAAGTTGGTATTGACAGTACTGGGTGATACCTCGATAACCGATGCCCCGGTTTTGGTACCGCTTTCCGACGTAAAGGTAACGTTATCCTCCGAGTACGGTTATATAATAAAATACACGGATGAAGAAGGAATATTGACCCTTGACGGTATACCTTCAACTACATACGATATAAATGCGAGACTTAAACATCCTGCGAATAGTAATATACTGATGTCCGGGACATTAGAAGACGTAGATATAATATCTGGTAATGTGGTATACGATACAATAACAACGAGCCAAATATCCGGGACGGGTATAGCTATGAATGAGTTGTATGTTGGCGGACCTGTAAATAACATATATTTTTATTTCGACCAGTTTATAGAGCTGTATAATTACAGCGAAGAGACAAAATACCTTGACGGTATGATGGTAGCCCGCGTTGGCGGTTATCCAAACAACGGAGCGGATGAAGACAACGATGGCGATATGGATGAAATGGCCAATATTTACAAATTTCCCGGCTCCCCGGGAGAAAAGAATTATCCGTTTGAGCCCGGAACCTTTTTGATTTTGGCAACGAAAGCAACAGACCACACAAAGTCCGTTTCAACAAGTATTGACCTGTCGGGAGCGGATTGGGAGTTTTATAATCAATACTCTACAAGTGATTTGGACAATCCAAACGTACCCAATTTATTAAACTTGATATCTTCAAAAACGGTTGATTTCCAGCTTAACGTTGTAGGTGATGTTGTTATTATTACTTCCGGCGAAGACGCTGATTGGGAAGACGGTATTGATATTGATACAATTATTGACGGGGTTCAATACAGAAAAAGCCTGACATCCAACAAAACCATTGATCCGAGAGTTGACAAAGGGCTGATTGTAAGTCCGGCTAAATACAGCGGACAGTCAATGCAAAGAATTGAACCCGGAGAAGATACAAATAACGGCACTTCCGATTGGGAAATACTTTCTACGCCGACTCCGGGAGAACAATAGATTTTTATTTAACGGGAATGAATATAAGTAAAAAGTTTTCATGTAATAATTTTAAAAAAGAACAGTCATGAAGACATTAAAATTAATAATAGTAATGTCGGTTGCGATTGTTGTAATTTCCTGCCGGGAGGAAGCACCTCTGTCGGAAGAAGGAAACGCCAAGTTAGTGTTGACAGTACTAGGTGATACCTCGATAACCGATGGTTCGGTTTTGGTCCCGCTTGCCGATGCAAAGGTAACGTTATCCTCCGAGTACGGTTATATAATAAAATACACGGATGAAGAAGGAATATTGACCCTTGACGGTATACCTTCAACTACATACGATATAAATGCGAGACTAAAACATCCTACATACAGCAATATACTGATGTCCGGAACAATAGAAGATGTGGATATAATCTCGGGGGATGCGGTATACGATACAATAACTGCAAGTCAAACATCGGGCACGGGTATAACTATAAATGAAATATACGCATGCGGCCCCGTTAACAATATCTATTTCCTTTACGACCAATACATAGAATTATATAACTACAGTGAAGAGATAAAATACCTTGACGGTATGATGGTTATGCGTTTTTCCAGCGTCGATACAAGACCGGGCGCAGATGATGACGGCGACGATGATATTGATGGGCTAACTTATGCTTTTAAATTTCCCGGTTCTCCGGGAGAAAAGAATTATCCGTTTGAGCCGGGAACCTTCCTTGTTTTGGCATCAAAAGCAGTCAATCACCAAAATTCGGTAGCAACCAGCATAGACCTATCCGGGGCGGATTGGGAATTTTATAATCAATATTCTACAAGTGATTTTGACAATCCAAGCGTACCGAATTTGTTAAGCATGAGGTCGGACAAAACCAGAGATTTTATGATGGGAATTACATCTGATATTATAGTTATGTCGTCGGGCGAAGATGATAATTGGGAAGACGGTATTGATATAGATACAATAATAGACGGAGTTCAATTTTCTAAGAGACTAACACCGAACAAAACTCTTGACTCAAGAGTTGATAAGGGTGTGGTAGTGAGTCCCAGCAGGTATAGCGGACAGTCGATGCAAAGAATTGAATCCGGAGAAGATACAAACAACGGAACATCTGATTGGGAAATTCTTCCGGCTCCTACGCCGGGCGAATAGTAAAAACGGAGGTAAAATTGACTAATGTTGTTGAGATAAAAAATCTTACTCATTATTACGGCAGTAAGCTGGTTTATGAAAACCTGAACTTCAATATAAAAGAAGGATCAATTTTCGGTTTGCTTGGCAAAAACGGTACCGGTAAAACTACAACTATTAATATTCTTAACGGGTTTTTAAAACCTGCTTCGGGACAGTGTTTAATGTTCGGGGAAGATTCTTATAACCTTTCTCCCCAAACCAAAGCAAGGGTCGGTTTCCTGATCGAAGGTCACGTTCAATATAGTTTTATGAATATAAAGCAGATTGAAAAATTTTACTCGGCCTTTTACCCGCGCTGGAAAAAAGAACCTTACTACGAATTAATGTCGAAGTTGGCGGTAACTGAAAGTCAAAAACTTTCCAAAATGTCCTGTGGACAAAGATCTCAGGTTGCTCTCGGATTAATATTGGCGCAGGATGCAGATTTGTTGATTCTTGACGATTACTCTATGGGACTTGATGCAGGTTATAGACGGCTGTTCTTAGATTATTTGATTGAATATGCAAAGGCCGAAGGAAAAACAATATTTATTACTTCGCATATAATTCAGGATCTCGAAGACTTCCTTGACGAGTGCGTTATTTTAGATTACAGATCGGTGCTTGTTAATATGCCTTTAAAATCTTTTCTCGGCAATTTCAAACAGTTCAAATTCGAAGTTGGGAACAACGATTTGAAAATAGAAAAAGACAATGTAATCAGAAATTTTGAAGTAATAAAAAACAAAGCTGCTCTTTATACTTTTGAAGACAAAGCTGCTGTTGAAAAACATCTGAGTGATAAAGGAATTAACTATAATCAATTAATGCCGGTTCCAATGACATTGGAAGAAGCATTTATAGGAATTACGGGAAAATATTAAGGGGTTTATAATGCTGCAAGCAGTCATTTTTAAAGAATGGTTAAAAATTAGGTGGGTATTCGCCGGAATGCTTCTTATTAGTTTTTTAGTCACCATAAACATTTTTTTTGATGTATCCAATGTACTTAAGGTTTACAGCGCAAACTTGTTGTTGTCAAAACTGATTTATTATGAAGTGTTATACTACGACGATATAACGTACTTACCGTTATTGATTGGAATTTTAATAGGCGTTTTTCAATTTTTCCCGGAAGTAAATCAAAAAAGATTAAAACTGACTTTTCATCTTCCGGTTAAAGAAAGCAAAATGTTGTTCCAGATGGTTGGGGTAGGATTCATAGCTTTAATCATGATTTTTATATTCGATGCTATTATGCTTTCTATAATAAGCCTGCATTTCTTCCCGGTAGAAATATTTCAGAGCATGATTATCACTATAATTCCATGGTTTTTAGCGGGATGTGTCGGTTACTTTTTAATGGTAATGTTATTTGTTGAACCTGCATGGTACAAAAGAGTCGTACTTACTCTTGCTGGCATTGGTTTACTATTCCTCTTTTATTCTGCTAAAGGTTATGCAAAGTACGAAAACTCGTGGTGGATTTTTGCTGTAATCACGCTGCTGTTTGCTTCCGTAATTTATATATCTGCTTACAATTTTAAGAGGGGGATAAGTTGAAAAATATTAAGATAACAAGAATTGTTTTGGCTCTTATAATTGTGTTGGTTGCTTCAATTTATCTTCCCGGAATTTATTGGAAGGTTACAAGGGAAGAAAGCAATAGATTATTCATCAATTACAGTCCGATTAAAAAGGACTTTATATTTAAGACCTATGACGTACGCAAAGTAAAATATACCGATACAAACGGCAATGAGTATAATAGGGATGAGTTTGAAGAATTATTACCTTTAGTAAACTACAGACAGTTGATACTATCCGGCAAAATGCCTGATTCAATAAACGGAGTACCGATTGATCCTCAAGAAGTTAGACTGAATAACGTTCCTTTTCGTATTCGGCCGGTTATGATTAATGCCAATACAATCCCGCTTTTTCCTTTGATGGAATCACAATCCGGAAGAGTTAAGCTGGAATTGCCGCCTGATTATTTTCGCATTACCGATAGAATGGAATTCATTACATCCTTAACAAACACAGTTAATGAAGAAAAAAGTATTCTCTTTACCGACGCTTTAGAGAAAGAAGGTTTTGCATTCCCGGCAAAAGGAATTTACGGCAATCCTTCTACTATGAAACCCTTTGACGAAGGCTACTTTGTTGTAGACAATAAAAACGAAGTATATCACATAAAGATGGTAAAAGGAAAACCTTTTTGCAGGCATACACAAATTCCCAATAATTTGCACATCGTTTTTATGTCTATAGGTGAAAACAACCTGAAGGAGTTTTACGGTGCTGTTGTTACGGAAACAAGCGAGGTATACTTAATTTCTTATGACAACTATAAACTAATTAAACTGCCTGTTAAAGACTATAACTACCGGCTTCATAATTTTATGTTTAAGGGTAACTTGTTTTATAGAACAATAACCATATACAGCAGTGAAGACGGTATTAAAGCAATAGTTACAGATAGAAATTACGAAACTGTAGCTACTTACGATAAAGAATGGAAACATGCCGAGTTATCTACGGCTTCTATTATAATAGCTCCTTATTTATTTCCGTTCGAAATATCTGTTGAAAAAAGTACTACCCCGATGGTCAACTTATATTTTGAATTCTACGATTTACGTTGCCTAATCATAGCTGTATTACTTGTTGTTTTGACGTTTATCTATTTAAGGAAAAAGCAGGTTCCCGTTCGAGATACGCTAATATATTATTTACTGGTTCTTTTTACCGGTTTATATGGGTTCATTGCCGTAATGAGCCTAAGAGAATTTAAGAACGACTCAAATATTTGAGGAGCAAGATGGTACGAAGAAGTTTAGCAGTTATTGTGGCCCTATGTATTTATCCGCTTTTTACGAATGCTCAAATTCAGAGAACCGAGGCACTGGGAGGGTTGTCGTATTCAATATTAGATAGAGACATGTCCTTATCACCCTACAATTTCGGTAACAATCCGGCCTGGCTTTCTATGGATGAAAAAGAAGATTTCTTAAAGATACAGCCGTCGGTAAGCAGCCTTTGGGGTGATTATAAAAGAAAGTATGATGCCGAAAGAGTAAATGATTACGGTATATCTTTTACAGGTGTAAAAACTTTGGGCGAAAAAGGTACGTTCTACGGTTCTACAGAGTACACTTATGAAATGAGAAAAGATTATTACAAGACAATACGCAAGGAACCTTATGCCGGTGATGCTTTCAATATACTTGATTCTGCAAGCGGTGATTTTAGATACAACGGGCCGAATATAAAATTAATGTATAGCTGGGAATTATTTCCAAACTTATATGCAGGCGGCTACTTCTTTTACCATATGCTCGACGGGTTAAAACAAACTTATTCTTATTCCAAAACTATTTATAGAAATACCGGCGGCGGATTAGGGCTGGCTTATTGTTTGTCGGATAATTTAGTACTTGGCGCATCGTTGGAATATTTTAATGAACAGGAAGCCATTGAGTCGGAGGATATAAACCAGATTGGTATAGAAAGTTATATTTACCGCGGGGAGAGTTACTATATCACTAAAAGCGGTACATCCGAAGAACAGAAAATAAAAGCAAGCGGTGTAAATTTTTCCGGTCAATTGTACTGGGATGCCGGCGAAAATCTTAAAATCGGGCTTCAGGCAAATTACGAACCGTCCGATTCCAAAATTTTAATTCCAAACGACGAAACCGACGAAGAAGAATTTGAAGATTGCTATGCAAGTTTTGAGAGTTACGATGCCCAGTTAAAATTACAGTATAGTGTTGCCGATGTCGTTATAGGGGCCTACTGCGGTTTTTTTCATGATGATTCATGGACAAGAATTACAGCCAAAGATGTTCTTATTTGGGACTGGAACACGGATAGAATAGCCGCCGGCATAGGTTCTTCATATAAGATTACCAACAATCTATTGGTGGGAGCCGAATATGAACTCACAAATTCCGATATAGATTCCTCGAAATATATAGATCGCAAATCCAACGAATTTACTTCGATGTGCCATACCGTAAAAGTGGGACTTGAATACGAAGTAACAGGTAACGTGTTTTTAAGAACAGGTTATAATTATTGCTTTGAAGAGCACGACTTGCTTTTTGGAGGAATCGATGTTTCTTATAATGCCTTTACTCTGGGAATGGGCTATTACTTGTTGGATTGGTGTACACTTGACGCATACATAGGTTATGCACGCCGTTCACCCGGTGAAATTAGTAACTACAACAGATCAAATATCAGCGGAGTTGTGACACTAACATTAAACAGTTTTTAATTTTTTTATATAAAGACTATTTATATCATTTAATAAACTAAGAGGTACAAAATGAAAGTTAAATACTGGTGGCTTATAGTTACTCTATATCTTTTAACGGTTAATGTGAATGCGCAGGAATGGCGGCAAGTTTTAACGGAAAACGGTGCTTCGTTTTCTGCATTATATTTTGTTAATAATACAACCGGCTGGTATGTGGGAGACGATGGTTATGTAGGAAAAACCGAGGACGGCGGAGAAACCGTTACCGATTTGAATGCAGGTATAACGGAAGATCTTGAAGCGGTATTTTTTATAGATGCCGATACCGGTTTTGTAGGAGGTGACGATTATTTTATTTATAAAACAACCGACGGCGGACAATCATGGAGTTCTATTCCTGTCCCCGATTCATTATCCGGCGGAACAATTTATGGTATATACTTTGCCAACTCCTTAAAAGGCTGGGTAATGTCTTCTACTTCAAAAGCAGGTCAGGTGGTATATACAACCGATGGCGGTACAAATTGGGAAATTGTTGTTGACAGCACCATGGGCGACTTAGAAGCAATGGATTTTTACGATGATGAATCCGGTATTGTAGTCGGCGGAGGCTCCGGTAAAATGGACATTTTTTATACAAAGGACGGAAGCACCTGGACAGGTGCAACTCTGCCGGATATGCCTTCTACGATAAATTACTCAAGAACCGACCTAAAAGGTATTGACATGTACAGCAAAGATGTTGCTTATGTTGTGGGCTGGGGGTCAACATCAGGCGCACAACCGAGCATTCATCTTAAAACAACCGACGGCGGAGCTACATGGACTTATTTGGAACAAACAGATGCCAACAAAACATACGCCAATTTATATGATGTTTATTTTAAAGATGAAAACAACGGAATTGCAATAGGCGGAGGGGCTATGGGAAGTATTGCCGTTAGAACAAGCGACGGCGGTGCTAATTGGATCCCGATAGATATTCCTTGCGGTGCAACTCTAACCGGAATAAAAGGTTCTCAAGATGACGTATTTGTAGTAGGTAATTCTGAAATAAGATTTTCCTCGAATGATTTTGGTGATACCTGGGAATTATTAACAGATATTCCCTCTGCTACAATATACTCTCTCTCTGCTGTTTCGGACAACATTATATATGCTGCAGGCAGTAATGGAACTATCTTTAAATCTACCAATGGCGGTAACGATTGGGAAGCTGGTTTTGTTTACGACAACAAAGTAGCACCCAACATTCAGAAAATTTATTTTGTTAATGAAAATGTGGGATATGCTGGCCACAGTTACAGTATGGTCTCAAAAACTACAGACGGCGGAGAAACTTGGGAAGCGGTTATAAATGATACTGCGGTTTCAAGTGTAATTCGATATGGGCTTTACTTCTTTGACGAAAACACGGGTTTTGTTGTTGGAAAATCTGGAAACGATGTTGACGTTATTTATAAAACTACAGACGGCGGTGCCTCATGGACGCTGACAACCGGAATAGCAGAGGCAAATCTTAGATCTGTTGCTTTTGCCAATACACAGATAGGTGCTGTTGTGGCGGAAGATATGAAGATATTATATACTTCCGACGGCGGAAGTAACTGGCAGCTTGCTACTATAACGGACGTTCCGGAAGATTTAGATCTATATGACGTTGTCTTCACAAGTTCAACCGACGCAGTTGCCGTTGGAAATGATGTTATTCTGAAAACAACAGACGGCGGAGCTAACTGGAAATATGTAGCTGTTGAAGGACTGGGACACAAGCTAAACGGTGTTAAATATAATAATGATGAACTTTGGGCTGTAGGTTATAGTTCGTCTAAGCCTAAAGATATAGGTTTATTTAAGTCAACCGATTCAGGGTCAACATGGTCCGTTGAAGATGTAGACTACGATGTAATGGACTCTACAAAAAGTGTTAACGACATTGCTCTAACTCCTTCGGGATATATATTTTTAGCAGGTAATTCAACCAATATTTATACGAATTCTTCCGTTGTTTCAGCTGTTGATGATGAAGAAACAATTGCAGAATCTTTTAAGCTGAATCAGAATTATCCCAATCCGTTTAACCCCTCTACTTATATCTCGTATGAAATTAATAGCAGTTCCGAAGTGGAGCTAAAGGTATACGATATATTGGGTAGAGAAGTCGCTACATTGGTTAACGAACTTCAGACGGCCGGTAGTTATAAGATAGCGTTTAACCCGGCGGTCAATAAACTTTCATCGGGAGTTTATTTCTATCAGCTGAAAACAGGTACGTTGGTACAAACTAAAAAAATGGTTTATTTAAAATAAATTTGCCGGTAGGGAAATAGTTAGTGAAAAAAAATGTTGTTAGTCTTGTTTCTGTTTTTTTTATCCTTGGTGTTACGTCTTCAGTATTTTCACGGTTGATTGATGGATACCAGGGTGGTTTAAAGTATATAAATAGAGAGGACATAAAAAATACAACAATATATTTAGCCTCTGATGATATGAAAGGACGGGCCGCCGGAACTGAGGAGAATCTTCAAGCGGCTCGTTTTATAGCCCGGAAATTTTATGGATACGGTTTTACGTCTTATGCCGATTTACTTAATCCGGATAAAGCGGATAGCAAAAAGTAAAAAATAAAAACGGGGGATAATTTATACACAAGCCAAATTGGTTTTGGTATTTTGTTTTTTTAGAACTCACCTAAATCCTCTCTTAAAAAGAGAGGATTTTACGGCAAAATCCCAAAACCAATTTGCAACATGTATATCTCCCGTTTTTTTGATAATTATTTTCAAATGAAATCACGCATAAATATAGAGAGTTAAGTATGGAGGAGAAAACAATTCTTATTAAGAGCTCCATTGAAAGACAAAAAATATAAGAATCAAAGCAAAAGTATTGATACAGAAGACTAATCAAAAATAAAATAAGGATTACGTAAAAATGAATTGTACCGGAAAGAGCAAGAAGTTCCTTTTTTCTTTAATAATATTGTTAATGGTTTTTCAACTCGAGGCAAAGCCCGGTGCTAAATACGAGGAAGGGAAAGTATATAGACACGAGTTGGCTAATGGTTTAACTGTTTTGACAATGGAAAGGCACATTGCCCCGCTTATTTATCATCAACTTACATATAAAGTCGGTTCCCGGAATGAAAAACTCGGTATAACCGGCATATCACATATTGTTGAGCATATGATGTTCAAAGGTACAGAAAGATATAATAAAGGAGAGGTTTCAAAAACCATTTCTGCAAACTCGGGAATTTTTAACGCTTTTACTTCAACCGATATGACGGGTTACTACGAATATATGCCCGCCGATAAAATTGAAATTGCTATGGACATTGAGTCCGACAGGATGCAGAACTGCATTTTTGATCCCGATGAATTCAGTTCGGAAATAGAAGTTATACTGCAAGAAAGAAGAATGCGTTCGGAAAGTAGATCATCGGGTATTATGAGAGAGATAATGAATTCAATGGCATTCTTTTCGCACCCGAATCGTGACCCTATTATAGGTTGGCCCAGCGATATTAGGCATGTAACCCGCGACGATGCCTATGATTATTACAAAAACTATTATACTCCCAACAATGCTTTCTTAGTACTCGTCGGCGATTTTGAAACAGATAATATTTTGAAGCTTGTAAATAAACATTACGGGAATATAGAAAAGGGAGCGGATATTGAAGATCTCTGGACAGTACAGGAAGCTGCAAAAACAAGAAAAACCTTTACCCTGTATCACGAAGATATTACACAGCCGATAATGAGGATGGCATTTGTTATCCCGAATTATCTTGATCCCGATGCTGCTGCTTTACGCGTTGGTGGCATGATACTTTGTGAAAGAAGCCGGGATTCCCGTTTAAACAAAAAACTTGTGGAGGATAAATCTATTGTATCCTATGTTTCAGGCGGATTCGGTATGAGTAAAGACCCTACCTTGTTCAGGATATCTGCAAGTATAAAACCGGACAGTAGTATTGATAAGGTTGAGAACCTTATATGGGAAGAAATAGATTTAATGAAAAAAGAAGAGGTCAGCGATCATGAACTACAAAAGATCAAAAATCGCTACAAATTTAACATGGCTACCAATTATGTTAAGAATGCGGATTTGGGATCGCTGATAAGCAGGTATGAAGCTTTTTACGGCTGGGATTTCCGCTCCGAATTTGAACAAAGGGTTTTATCCGTAACAAAAGAAGACATTATGAAAGTAATGGATAAATACTTTAAGAAAGATCAGGTTGTTGTTTCATACGGATACCCCAGGGAAGAAGAAAGCGATAATATTAGTAGTAGTAATACCGGTCAAGATTACGATGACGATAATACCGAAACTTTGAACTGGCAAGACGATGATGTTTTTTATTACCAGCCTTCAAAAGATGAAGCCGATGCAATGCAGAATGCATTTGCTATCATGAATGACGAAACTATAGGCGTTAATAAAATAGAACCTATGATTAAGACAATGAAATTAAAAAACGGTATAACGCTTTACACTATAGAAAATCATCTCGTCCCTACCGTTTCGGTTGTCGGTTTAATAGAAACCGGTTTCATCCCGGAAAACCTTGAAGGAGAAAAACCCGGTATTTCTTCCTTGCTGGCGGAGGTAATGAATCGCGGGACAGAAAGTATGGACTATGAAACAATATCCGAAAGGATGGCTTTTGTACCGTTCTCGTTTAGGACCAGCGGTAGTTATAAAGCATTTTACTTCCAGGGCAATTCATTAATAGATGACGCTGAAGAAATGATGAGTACAGGTTATGATGTAGTTACCGCCCCGTCTTTGTTGGATTCCGAAATTGAAAAACTTCGTCCGAGGTTTGCGCTTAGAGCTAAGAAACGTTTTAAATCAACAGGTATGAAAGCTTTCTATTATATGTATAATGAGATTTTTGAAAACCATCCTCTTTCGCAATACCAAAGTACTGAAGCTTCTATAAACAGTATTACAAGAAACGATTTATTGGAACTGCACGATAAATATTTTCAGCCTCAGAACATCACCATGTTAATGGTCGGTGATTTGAAACCCGAAGCAATGAAAGAGCTTGCCGATAAATATTATGGCAACTGGAAAGGCAGCGATAATTTTTTAGAGAGAATGGAAACACCTCCGGTTCAAGAACTAAACAAAAAAGAAATAAAAGTGTTTACCGAAAACGATTATACCGAATGTACAATCAATATAGGATTTGAGCCGGTTGACAAAGTTGATCCGGATGAAGAAGAGATCGTAAAAGTTCTTAATTACATACTTGCCGGCAGCGCTTTAACCTCGCGTATGGGTGTTGAATTGAGAGATAAACAAGGACTGATTTACGGTATTAAGAGTGAACTTTGGTCCATTAGCGAAGGTACGGGATACTGGAAATTTAATACGAAAACAGCTCCCGAAAATACAACAAAAGTTATTAAAGGTGTTTTTAAGGAAATAGAAAAACTTTTTGAAAACGGCGTTACGGACGAAGAACTTGTAACGGCAAAACAAAGACGCCTTGGTTTGCTGCCGTTTTTTATTGAAACACCCGACGATGTTGCAAGCAGGGTTTTCGATTTAATAAAAGAGAAGAAACCCTTTGATTATTTTGACAAAAAAGCTGAGAGAATACAAAAAGTAACAAAAGAAGATGTTCTCAGAGTAGCAAAAAAATACTTTACACTTGACGAATTTGTAATAGTAGTAGACGGGCCCATTGAAGAGAGTGCCCTGGACGGTTTGGTTAACGAATTATAAATAGAAATAGCTTTACTGGAAAATGTTGATTCAACTTAGACGAAAAATTTATATATAAGAGTTTCTGCAAAAAAAAAATTGTCATTTCGAACCCGTTTTTTGGGTGAGAAATCTTTCAATTAGAGTACAATTTCAAAGATTTCTCCCTCCGGTCGAAATGACAAAACGTTTAGATATCTAATTTTGCAGAAACTCTATATTTGTTACAAATCGGTTTTGGGATTTTGCCATAAAGTCCTCTCTTTTTAAGACCTGCCCGCTGTACGAGACTTTGGGAGGCGGGGAGGATTTAGGTGAGTTCTAAATAAAAACTAAATCCCAAAACCAATTTGGCTTGTGTATACAAAAGATTAGGTGAAAACTTATAAATCGTTTTTTATTTGGAGTTGTTATGAAACTAAAAAAAACAAATACTGTGCGTATTGCTTTTCAATCGGTAATATTGGCCTTAATAGGTTATGTAGCCTTAAGACCTTTGTTCGATTCTGCATATGTCGCCGATTTTGAAGCATACTGCCCATTTGGAGGAATTTCTTCACTTGGCAGCAAAATTGACCAGGGAACCATGTCCTGTCAGATGAGTGAAACACAAGTTCTTTTGGGAATCGGTTTAATAATTGGTGTAATTATTTTTGGCAAACTGTTTTGCAGTTATGTTTGTCCCGTAGGAACAGTAACTGAATGGATAGGGAAGTTAGGAAAGAAACTTAAGATAAGAATTGATTTGCCTCTATTCCTGGATAAACCTTTACGTATACTTAAATATGCTTTACTGTTTATAACTCTTTATTTTACTGTAACAAGCAGTGAACTTTTCTGTAAAGAGTTCGATCCTTACTTTGCTTCCGTAAATCTTTTTAATAACAGCGATATAGCACTTTATTTTGCAATACCCGCATTTGTTATAACAATCTTAGGCTCTTTGTTTTTCAGACAGTTTTGGTGCAGGTATTTATGTCCTCTAGGAGCAATAAGCAATGTATTCCTTAATGTTGTAGCAGCCGGTGGTCTTATAATAATATACGTTGCAGCAGTTGCCCTGGGTGCCGAAATTAGTTTGATCTGGTTGATCCTGGGTTTGGTAATAGTAGGATTGGTAAATGAGCTTGGATTATTCAAAAGTTTTTTCCTTCCCGTTGTTAAGATTACCCGCAATACTGATAAATGTACCAACTGCGGATTATGTGATCTAAAATGCCCCCAAGGAATAAAAATATCGGACACGGAAAAAGTTGACCATATTGATTGTAATTTATGCACCGATTGTGTTTATTCATGTCCTACCGAAAACGTGCTTACAATTAATAAATCTTCCAGGCTGAAATATTTATCGCCGATTGCAGTAGCGGTATTGATCTTTCTAAGTTTGGGCGCTTCTACCGAAGTAGAGTTTACAACAATTTCTGAAAGATGGGGAAATTTTAATAAACTTGATAAAGTTGCAGTCTATGAACAAACAGATTTAAAAAACGTAAAATGTTACGGGAGTGCAAAATCTCTGCAAGGTCAATTAGAGGCTGTTCACGGTATTTACGGTTTGGATGCCTACGCCAGTTCTCATACGGTAAAAGTTTATTACTCTCCGGAGCAAATAACGGAAACGGATGTTAAAAAATCTCTTTTTACTCCGAGAAAACAAGAAGTAAGAATAATTAAAGGAAATTCAATAGATTATTTATCCGTATGGGAAATCGGCATTTTAGGTCTATTCGATATTGTCGACAATAACAACCTGTTCTATCTTTTTAGAGAAGATGAAGGAATTTACGGGTTCGAAACTCATTTCGGCGAGCCGGTAAAAACCGTTATTTTTTATGATGAATCCAAAACAGGTCCGGATGAAATATTAAAACTGCTGGAAAAGGAATCCGTAATAGCCAAAAAAGCCAAAGGCGAAGAAGAGATAGAACTTAACTTTGAAGCTGAAGGCGAAGGTGAAAATAAAGGAACGTTGTCTGTTGTTGATTATAAAAGACGTATATTCAGGACTTACGACAGAAAGTTTAACGGATATGACGAATACGGGGAAGATCAATTATCCGTATATTGTTTCCCGATGCCTGAAGCCGGTAAACCCGCATATAGAAGATATTTCGGCTCGTTGACTAGCCATTTATCTGCCGACGAAGCGATTGTAAGATTTTCTACGCGTTATATTGACGAACCATACGGTTACATTTTCTTTGACCCGACTGCAACCACCGTAGAAAAAATAAAAGAAGCATTAACAAAACCTGTTCTTACGGTTTTTATAAGTGATAATAAAACCAAGAATATGAAAAATCCGTTTCATATTAAGCCGGAGGGTAAAATACAAAAGATGGCAAACTTACAACTTGATACCGGGGAGTAATAAAAACGTAAGATATTTTTTCATTTTACCTGTAGAGACATGCCGTGTTTGCCCGCCGAGGAGGGCATGTCTCTACGGCATCAATTTCCCGGATAATATAATTTATCCTCATTTCATTTTAAGGGATTATATTTGACATATACACAAGCCAAATTGGTTTTGGGATTTTGCCATAAAGTCCTCTCTTTTTAAGAGAGGATTTAGGTGAGTTCTAAATAAAAACTAAATCCCAAAACCAATTTGCAACAAGTATGGCAGTAATAAAAGAACAGATCATTTCCCCGGAAAAAGAAAGGGAATCTAAAATAGAGTTTTTGCAAAATTAGATATCTAAACGTTTTGTCATTTCGATCTCGATGCTTTTTATCGGGAGAGAAATCTTTGAAATTGTACTCTAATTGAAAGATTTTCCGCCAAAAAGATACGCCAAAGGCGCACAGGCTCACCCAAAAAACGGGTTCGAAATGACAATTTTTTTTTTTTGCAGAAACTCTAATAAATATATTGCTCCGGCAATAAAATAGGTTGCATTGTTGTGGTGTAAATTTGGTTTCGGATTTTGTTTTTTTATGAACTCACACTTATCTCTCTTACAAAGAGAGAAGTTTATGGAAAAATCCGAAACCAAATTATTGTTACTTCATTAATCTTGAACTATTCTTTTGCATTGAATATTATTGCCGGGGTAATAAGTTATAGCGCATAAT
>JASFMY010000039.1:0-46792 GCA_050117315.1 Ignavibacteria bacterium | reverse complement strand
TGTTTCCGCTGTTATTGACCATCATAAAAAATCCCAACAAAAAATCTTTTGTCGATATTTTTTTCGGCTGCCTATTGTTAAATTTGCTTTCCTTTGATAGTTTCTCCAATGGAATTTTATCTAATTTCTTTTCTATAAAACTTTTCCTTTGCTTTGTGCTATTTGCTTTCATTGAATAGTCCTTTTTGTTTGTCCTAAACAAATTTACTGTTTTTGAAGCTAATAGTACTTTTTTAAGTTGACGCCCATGGGTAATTGCGGGACAAGCACTCACACAAAACGTTCCTTTGAAATGACAATCTTGGAGTTCACGACATTTTATAACATTAGTGAAGAAAAATGTAGGTTGGCTGCGGAGGATGGTGCTTGTGAAGTAGGTTAAAGATTGGCGTAACGCAGATTGCTGGCAATCTGCGTTACAGCACATAAAGTTCACTTCTTTTCTATTCGTATGTTTTTCAACTCAGAGATTATTTGTCCCAGGTTAACCCCAATTATGCGTTAGAGAAGCTTTCAATTCATAAGTTTATAAGAGACTATAGGTTACATCAATATTAGAGTTTCTGCAAAATTAGATATCTAAACGTTTTGTCATTTCGAATCCCCCGTTTTTTGGGGGTGAGAAATCTTAAAAGCGACACGTCGTAGGATGACTTCGGAGGACATGTGCTTATGAAGTAAATTGGTGTAATGCAGATTGCTGGCAATCTGCATTACAGCTTTCCTTAATAACTAAAAAGCAGATAAAACCTCTTAGATTATTTTCCATTTAAATGGTAAAAATAATTTGTAATTAATAGCCGCTCTATTTAATATGTAATCGCATTTTCAATGAGTTAAAATACAAATACTAATTCAAGGTGATTTATGGGAAAAATACATACGGTTTACTGTAAAAAAATACTTGCAGCTCTTTTCTTCCTTTTGTCCTTCAGCATGTACAATGCTCAAGTTGTAATAGAAGAGGAGATTGAGATTAATCTACAAAAAAATGCGAATTACAATACCTTAAATAAAATAAATGAAACGACGCTTAATTTAAGAATTGAAATGAGCTTTTCGACAGGGAGTTATCCTTTTCCATACCCACCAAATGAGCCTTATACAACAGGACATGTGCAGGGTTCAATAAATTATCGCAATGAATACAGCCCAAATATCGAGCCTTATGTTTATGAAAGTTCGATTACAGGTTTTGTAAGTATTGAATCGTACATAACAACTAGCATGCGTAATCAAACAATAATTACAAAGCACAATTCAACAGATTTAGGTCATTCTATTGGAGAGACTATATTAAACTACGTTGGGCCAGGTTCCTCTTCGGTGACCATTACAGTTAGTGGTGCTCCTTCTGGGAAAAGAATAGTAATAAATGGTGAACCAATAAACGAAATTACAAAAAGTTTTGATTCATACCATAGAATGTTTATGAGGATTCGCGTTGGATTGGAAGATGAATCTTGTGAAGATTATGCATGTGAAGATAATAGTCCGGCAGAAACGCCAGGATTTGGTATAAAAGAAATTAACATAAATGATTATACAAATTTTGATTTTTGTGAACCGGACGATTGGGAAGTAAATGTTGCTACAGGAATGTTTGTTCCATTGTTTGATAACAAAGACAGAAATATTGAAAATGAATTGGTTGATGACTTAAATCTTGATATCTGCTTCAATACATCAACGGAATCTTGGCAATACACATTACCTGAAAATAAAATTTATCTAAATGCAGCGCTGGGTGTTTGTGAATATAATATTGAAAAATTTGAAGTTATTAAAGAATACTCAGAACTCAATTCTATACCCGAAGATAAAATTTGCCAGGCTTTAGCTGACTTTAAGCTTCAAGCTACTTATGGCAATTTACCTAATGAAGAAGGCAGGTATTTTTTATATTATGCTACTGAACTCCATGAAAGTATTCACAAAGAAAGATTTGTTGATCTAATTGAAGAAATCTTGAAAGAAGAAGCGTTTAATCATAACTATGGTGATAACTTATCGTTTAGTGAATTATTTAGATATTTACAACCCGCTTGTGAAGACTACCCCGACAAGGCAAGTGCTAAAACTAAATTAGAGAATGAATTCAATAAAATATTAAAAGATTTCTTAACCCTAGTTGAAAAAAAAGATGAGAAGAGAAGGTGGAATCGTAAGAAAAATGAAGGAGAGACACATTATCATCCGGATTTACAACTACTTATTCAATCATATATCGAAGTTTTAGAAAATATACAAGCAAATAATTATCCTGATTTAAATTGCGGTTAAAAGAAAAAGGGAAAAAAATGAAACATATTAAAATTGTATTTACATTTATATTGCTGTTCACTCTTCATCCCATATTTTCTCAAACATTAACGGAAGAAAGAAAAGAGAGAATAATTACTGCTTTGAGTGACACGAATGCAAGCATAAGAATGAGTGCACTATTTGATATAATAGAGTTCAAAATTGTAGAAGCAGAAGATAGTCTAATTCAAAAAATATGGAGTGATGAATTATTATTACAACCGATATATTTGGAAGCTTTGATGGAGATAAATTCGTCCGTTACTTATGATTATGCTGCAAATTTCATAAATAAAATGGATTCTTTATATACCCAAAAACAAAGGATGGGATATTTAGAATATAAGGTAGAGGCTATAGGCGTATTATTTGCATTAAATGATTACTCAAAAGCAAATGAAGTTTTCGAACTAATAAATGCAAAAAAACCAAGGATTGATTTCACTGCACTGACTTTACTAAAGGACATTATAATAAATTCGCCAGGTTACGAAGAGCAAGCGAAAATTGAATTAATTTATGCTGCACAAAATGCTTCTTTAGTTGATGATCGTTTAATCGCTTTGAGAGATCTCCATAAAATTTATGAAGAAGGCTCAATAACAAACCTCATTGAATCCTTTATGAACGATTCTGAGGGGGAGGTAAGGTTAACAGTTTTATTAAATTATTTAAGTAAATATAACAATGCTGAACTTATTGAAGTTTATAAACAAAGATTATTAGAAGAATCTTACGGAGCTATTCGTATTGATATTTCGAAAGAATTATTACAAGAGTTTGGAAGCCCGGAAAACTATAAATTCATTTTGGAGTACATTGAACAAGAGGTTAATGAAACTGTTAAACATTTTATCAACAATGAAGTGGAAAGCTTTAAACCTGTTAAACCGGATTCTTCCACTTCAGAAACCGAAATGATAGACAGCCTAATCTCTTATAACCATCAGAGTTTCAGCTATGGCTGGATCCCGGATACCCTAACATACGACACACTTTCATTAAAGCTCAGTTTAATAGAAGCAGACATAGACACAGAGTTATGGACAGATGCGTTAAATAAAACAAATGATTATTTGCTTTATGTTGAAAATGCCTTATCACAAAATGCAATAAATGATGATGCGTACAAATTTTTAAGATATTACGGTGAATACATAAAAGAACGACTGGGATTATGGCAACAATAAAGTATCGTAAACTCCAAGATTGTCATTTCGAAGGAGCGTTCTTTGCGACTGAGAAATCTTTAATCTACAACGGGGTTCAGATTTCTCTCCATAGGAGTCCTTCGGACACTCCGACAATCCGCGGCGGAACGCCGGGGATTCGAAATGACCATCACAAATGTATATTATTTAGTACAATAAAAAGGAAAGAGATAATTTTAAGGAAAACCAAATGAATAGATTACAGAAAGCAGTACTAATATTGACAATTTTTCAAGCATCACTGTTTGCCCAGACAGTTTATGAACTGCCGTATAATTCAGAGGGGAATGTTATCAAACTAACAATATCAAATACTTCGGGTACAGAAATCGGGGATATTAAGGTTGCAGCAGTTGAATACCCGGGATGGATACAATTCAAAGAAGCATGGCAAACAATTGATACCCTGAATGCAGAAGAAAGATTGCCGGTAACATTTGTTTTTAGTGTGGATAGCGAAGCGCCTCTAGATAGTGAGGCAGAAATAAAATTTATTGTCTCGTCAACAGATGGCGAGATGTGGGAAAAGCAGATTACCGTAAAAGCCGGACTGCCGAAAGAATTTACGCTCAATCAGAATTATCCAAATCCGTTTAACCCGGAAACAACGATTTCATACCAACTGCCTGAAGAGTCCAAAGTAACAATAAAAATATTCGACATACTTGGGAGAGAGGTTCAGACATTAGTTTCCGAACAGCAAGAGGCAGGAATCTATAAACACAAATGGAATGCATCGAAATTTGCAAGCGGTGTATATATTTGCCGGTTGATCGCAGAAACAAATTCCGGCGAACAGAAAATATTCAGAAAGAAAATGCTCCTCCTTCGCTGAAAGACAGCTCTGGAGGACGGGTTATCCTACGCTAAAGGACAGCTTCGGGGGACAGGTGCTTTGAGATAGTCGGTGTAACGCGGATTGCTGGCAATCTGCGTTACGGTATAAAACCCAATTTTTTGAAAAAAAGTGATTTTTCTATTCTTCTTATGTTTGTCAACCCAGAGGTTTTTCTTCCCCGATTTATGATCAAATTTTTATCATCGATGAAAGGATTTTATTCGCCGGAGATAAATTTTTTATCATCATTGATAGATTTTCTATCATTGATGATACTTTTTTATACAATGTTGATAATTTTTTTATCATTGCTGATAGGTTTAGGTATCTCCGTTGATAGATTTCCTATCATCGTTGATACTTTTTTATAGAACGTTGATATATTTTCTATCATCATTGATATATTTTTATAGAACGTTGATATATTTTATATCATCGTTGATATATTTTTATAGAACGTTGATATATTTTATATCATCGTTGATACCTTCTTCTAGCACAATTGCATATTGAATGTCAAAATGGCAGTGTATGATTTCATGTTTGACATTAAGCTTGTCGGTACGAACCTGTCGGTCTTTTGGCAAGCGGAGTTATTTCTGTGCTGAGATTGCCCGCCTTCTTACGGCTCATAGTAACTTGTTGCAAATTGGTTTTGGGATTTTGTTTTTATTTCGAACTCACCTAAATCCTCCCTGCCTCCTCCCGACTCGTCGCATGTGCGTCAACTTAACCCAAGTTGATAGGCAAAATTCTAAGTTGCTTCAAAATAATAAGTTATAATTTCTTCGGGGATCAACAAGAACAAATACTTGGCGGCAAATATATCAACATGGGTTAACTATGAATGTAGTGTTTTAGCTCCGGCATTTAGGGTATGTTGCGTAACTAAAATAAATAATCATAGCCACGACCTTTCAGGTCGTGGACAATAAGTCTCAACAAAAACTCAGGGCTTTCCCGATAGGGATCCTTCGGATAGCCCAATTTTCTCTCATATTTGGGCTAAAGCCCATAGTTGTGTGTGTCAATCATCCTTTCCCCAACTTGCCCCGGAGGGATTCATTTTGAAAAAGTTGGGGCTATTGATAATATCTCGTATTAAGTTGACGCTTATGCGACTCGTCGGGATACGGAGGGCTGGCTTCTCACAAAAAAAGAAAGATCTCTCACCCCAAAAGACGGGGTTCGAGATGACAATTAAACACAATTTTTTACAATTATCTAAATATCTTTTTCACACAACGGGTTAAATGTAATGTTTCATAACTCCGGCAGGAAGAGTGTGTTGCATAACTCAATTAGGTTTTCCAATAGCCACGTGCTTCAGCACGTGAAAATAAAAACCCAGATAGAATCCGGGCTTTCCCGATAAAGGGATCCTTCGGATAGCCCCATTTAGGACGCTTAAATGAGGCTAAAGCCCATAGACTTCAGAATCTTGATAGTCCCGTGGCTGAAACCACGGGCTATTATTAGTTATGCAACACACCCGGAAGGGGTGTGTAAAAATTCATGTTGTATGGGCGATTTGGTAAATCGCCCATACAAATTTTTAAGGAATAATGAATAAGTTGGGCGAAACAGCATTTCGCCCTACGGTTTTCACACGGTCTCTGAAGCGCTAACGGATTTTCTTATAAAACGTTTACCTAAATCATCTACAATAGATTCAAGTCCGCCTAATGTATTTTTACTCATTTTTGCATGCTGGTAAACAAGCAAAGCTGATGAGTATGCCTCGCTGCCGGCAAGCGTTTGTGTATCTTCAAGTTTTTCCAGCAGCATTCTCATCGGCTGTAAAATGGAATAGAGTTTATTATATAACTCGGCATCCTTTCTAAATTCTTCCACGTCAAAACTTCGCGGTAAAAATTCATCGGTTCTATTAACCAATTCGAGCGCCTTATTAACAAAGGCAACGCTTTTATCGCCAAATTTAGCAAGCTGCCTTTTTTCATCAATAGACAGGTCAACTAAAAATGAAAGCTTTGTTTCAATACTGCTTAACGAGGTTAAAATTTCGTCAAGGTCGGTTTGTTCCAATGCTGCACTTACAATGTTTTTTGACATGATATTTCTCCTTGTTTTTTTATGTGATTGAATCTATGGAAGATTAAGGTGACAACCTCAATCCGGTATGAGAAACTTAGAATATTCACGGCTGGATTATGCAAATGCATTATATATCATAATTGATATTTAGTTAGGGATAAAATAAAGTCTTCCCGGTAAAAATTCAATTCAATTAATTCCCTCTTTTATAGTAGAGTTTCTACAAAATTAGATATCTAAACGTTTTGCCGACCCTATCTAGGCCAGGTCGCTCGTGAAGACGACCAAGCTAAATCTGAATCTTGTACAGATGATAAAGAAGAGTCCTAGGGACACCCCAGCAAGGGGGGATTCGAAATTGACAGTGACACGTCATAGGCTGGCTGCGGCGGGCTGCTGTAACGCAGATTGCCAGCAATCTGCGTTACAGCTTAAGAGGTAATAATTTCAAAATGTCCGTATGTTACATGTAATTATTTCAGAATATGCTTCCGATTGATTGGTTTATTAAAAAAATATCCTTGTCTTTTTTAGAAATATTTTTCTATTTTTATTGTAATTGTAAAAATTACCACTTGCAGGGCATCTTTGGTTCGGTATTTGCTAAAATTAGCGGAACAGGTAAAAAGTAATTTTAAATGGGTCAGCAGCAGTTATTATTAATAGTATTAGGAGTTATTATTGTAGGTGTTGCAGTAGTTTTAGGCATAACATATTTCCGGCAATATGCTGCAGATTCAAAAAGAGAAATTCTTACAGATGAACTCGTAAATATGGCTTCAATGGCTCAGCAGCATTATAGGAAACCAAGCGCTATGGGCGGAGGAAACAGGTCTTTTAATGGGTCAAACGGCGGACAAGTTTGGAGCATCCCGGATGAAATTGTAACAAGCGCTGCAGGTTATTTCAAAATTACGGAAATCCAATCAGATTCTTTAAAAATTCTGGCAACAGGAAATGAGGTGGTTACCGGGAATGATTCTGTTATGGTTAGTATTACAATAGGGGCTAATGATTACCGGGTAAATATTATCAACTAATGAAGTAGTTTTTGTAAGTGTTACTTATAAGGTAAATGAAGTTAAATAAAACAAAAAAACAAATGGCACAATTATTTTTACATATATTCCAAAACTAATTAACAACAAACTAAAAGGAGTTATATTATGGGTCAACAACAATTATTACTTATCGTTCTTGGTGTTATCATTGTAGGTATCGCAGTAGTTGTAGGTATCAACGTATTTACGGCAAGCAGTGTTCAAGCGAATAGGGATGGTCTTATTTCTGACTTAACAAACTTGGCTTCAATGGCGCAACAATTTTACAGAAAACCAACTGCCTTAGGCGGTGGCGGTAATACTTTTACAGGATGGTCGGTTCCTACTAATTTAGCTTCTACAGGAAATGGTTCTTATGCTGAAACAGTTACAGCTCAAGCAGTAACTATAGTTGCTACAGGAAATGAAACAGGTAATGATGGAAGTGCCGCGGTTCAGATCACTATGATTGTAGATCCGGATTCAATTAGGTCGACTGTTATTGATAACTAATTTATCCTGAATCACAAAGTAAAAATTGTAAAGGCCGGTAAAAATCATTAAATTTTACCGGCTTTTTTTATTATTAAAAAAAATATGATTGAATTAAGGTTTACAGGCACAAGGCCTAACGGCCAATCTATAAGCGGAACTTTTAATTCTTCTTCTTATTCCGAAGGTAAAAAAAGAATTAATCTTTTGGCGGAGAAGAACAGCCTGACTATTAATAAGGTTGAAAAAAAGTCGACCTTCATATACAAGATAAGGAAGGGGAATGATAAGCCGGTAAAAGGAGAACAGAAAGCATTTTCAAAAGAGGAAGTTGTAAATGCTCTTACCAAACTCGGGTATGAAGTAATTTCCGTAAATAAATATTTATTTGAGTGGCAGCCTAAACCTCCGACTCAGGATATTGTTTCTTTCGTAAAAATTACAGCAGAGCTTCTTGAGCAAAAATTGCCCTTTAGTGAAATTATAACGCTTCTTATAAACGACATCGAAAATAAAACCCTGCGCGAAACATTGAAACAGATTAACAATGATTTAAAAAAAGGGGCAGACAGCCAGACTGTTTTTATGCAGTACCAGGGAGTGTTTGGTAAGTTCACTGCTTATATGCTGGGGCTTGCATCGAAATCAGGCAATATGGCTGAAATTTATAAAGCAACGGCTAAATTTTTAGAACGTCAGCAGGAATTTAGGAAAAATATTAGAAGCGCTTTATTAACGCCGATGGTTACTTTATTTGTTCTATTTCTTGCAGTAATATTTTACATTGGATATATATTTCCTGAAACGGCAAAACTATTTCAGAAGTTTGATATTGAATTGCCGCCGTTAACGGCAGCTACTCTGGCATTAAGCGATTTTTTGATAAACAACATCTGGGTGGTACTGGTGGCTATGATATTGCCTCCCGTATTACTCTGGCAGTGGGGTATGACAAAGAAGGGCAAATTAATACTTGATAAGTATATGTTAAAAATGCCTATTATGGGCAGCCTAATTCACAAAACCTTAATTGAAGTTTTCTGCAGGGTTTTTTATACACTTTACAGCGGCGCTGCCGAAAGTATTGAACCCATTAGAATTGCTGCCGAGGCAGCCGATAATTCTTATTTTGAAAACCAGATAAAAACAATTGCAATTCCTTTAATGATAAAAAAAGGCGCAGGTGTCTCGGAATCTTTTGAAGCAAGCGGGGTTTTTACTGATACGGCTATTAATAGGTTCCATTCCGGGGAAGAAACCGGAACTATAAAAAACACTGCATTGCAGTTGGCAAATTATTACGAAAGTGAAACAGTATTCCGTTTAAAAAATATTATAGAAATGATTCAAGTATTTATTGCAATGGTAATTATGATTGTAATGATTGGATTAACTTTAGTTTCAGCCGAAACAGCAACCATTAGTCCTAAATCCCCAATGATAAAGTAATTTATAATTAATAAGGATTGGAAATGTTAGAAGCGAATCTTGAATTAACAGATAAAATAGGATATCTACTTCTAAAAAAAGGAATTATTGATACACAGATTCTTGAAAAAGCTTTACATGAAAAGCAGAACGATCAATCGAATTTAAAAAGAAATCTTGCACAGATTTTAGTTCATGAATTTGATTTTGACCACGATACAATTTTCAGGGAAGTAGCGGTATTATATGCTTTTAAAGAATTAAATATTCATCCCGATGATTTGCCCGAAGAAAGGATAAATGAAATAAAAAGACTAATTGATTCTCAGGAAGATGAAGTAAAAAAAACACTTGCCCAACACATGGTGCTTCCTTTTAAATATGACGACAGGATAAGGGATAAACTAATTCTTGCGGCAGTTGATCCCACAGACCGTGCATTGACCAAAATTGCTTACAGCCTGAATGCAAAAAAATATGAAATCAATTACTTAAGAAAAAAAGATTACGAAAAGCTTATTCAAATAATTATGCCCCAGCAGAATGAATTTCTTCAAATGATAGAAGAATCCGTTGAAGAAATTTCTATTGAACCCGAAGAAGCAGGTATTGATGAAGAAGAAATTGAATCCGAAATAAATAAAAGTGCGCTTATAAACTTAATTGAAGGAGCTCTTGTTGAAGGAGTAAGAAAAGGTGTAAGCGACTTACATATATTCCCCGTGTCGGGTACTGCAACTGAAATACATTTCAGGGTTGACGGTAAACTTCAAAGGTGGTACAGGCAGGAAGGAACAAGGCCTGAGGCTATTATGGCTGTTATAAAAGACAGGTCAAGAGGTATGGATAGATTCGAAAGGGAAAGAGCTCAAGACGGGTTTATTCAAAGAGAGATAGACGGCCATATAATAAGATTTAGAGTTTCCGTACTGCCTATGGTTGGTACGGAATTAAAATATAAGTTTGAGTCAATTGTAATAAGAATATTGGATGATAGGAAAGTAATAAAGGACCTTAACAAACTTGGGCTGGTGGGTTATGCAAGGGATGTATTCGAAAAATCAATAAAACAACCGCAGGGTATGGTAATATTAACCGGCCCTACAGGCAGCGGTAAAAGTACTACGCTTGTTGCAGCTTTGTACCAGGTAATAACGCCGCAAGTGAATGTGTTAACGGTTGAAGACCCGGTAGAATATGTTATTGAAGGAGCAAGACAATTAAAGATCGGGTACAAGATGAACTTTGAACAGGCTATCAGATCAATATTAAGGCATGACCCGGATATTGTTTTGGTTGGCGAGATGCGTGATAAAGAAACAGCGGAGACGGCTATTAAACTTGCAAACACCGGGCACTTAACTTTTTCGACACTTCATACCAACGATGCTCCAAGCGCTGTTGCAAGATTGTATAAAATGGGAGTTGAACCTTTCCTAATTGCTTATGCTATTAATTTAATTGTTGCTCAAAGATTGATAAGAAGAGTTTGTAAGGAATGCAGGAAAAAAGTTGAAAACTTTGATCCAAATTCATTACCGGATACTGTTTTTAAACCCGAGGACTGGAAAGATAAAACAATTTACGAAGCAGTAGGCTGTCCTAAGTGTAATAATACAGGTTATAAAGGAAGGCTGGCAATTCATGAGGCATTATATTTTTCAAAAGCAATTCGCAACATAATTGTGAGTTCCGGTGAAGAGGTAAATGAAGAAGCTGTTAGGGTTCAGGCAAGAAAAGACGGTACATTAACTCTGAGGGATTCCGGGCTGGAAAAAGTTATGCAGGGATTAACAACTGTTCAAGAAGTGCTCGCCGCCACAACTGAAAGTTAAAAAGAAAAAACAGCTTAAATAAATTTAGATAAAGTTCGATAATAAATAACGATTATATTCATTATATTTACTAACAACTTATGACGGAAGAAGCCAAAAATATTCTAAAGGAATTTGCTTCAGGAATACCTGCAACGGAAATGGGTCCCGACAGGGTGAGGTATGTTGTTGAACATATTAATGAAATACCTCAAGATAAAAAGTTGCTGGTAATTGGTTTAATGAATTCAATACTATCTTTAATGGTTGAAAGGGATGCTTCGGATATTGAACTTGGCGGACATGGAACAGATGAGTTTGTGTGGTTTAGAATTTTTGGCGATAAAAACAGGGTTAAGGATACGCCGAAATTGACGGCTGATGAATCTACGGTTCTAATTACAAGTTTACTTAACGAAAACCAGAGAGACACTTTACTAAAGAATAGAAATCTTGATTTCAGCTATACATTTAATTACCGGAAAATAAATAAAAGTATAAGGTTCAGGGCCGATACTTATTTTGACCTGGACTCTCTTGCCCTAAATATGAGAGCAATATCCGCAACAACCCGGCCGATAGAGTCGCTGGAGTTTCATCCTTACGCGGTTAAGATGATGAGCCATAACTTTATGAAATTCGGATTATCGCTTGTAACCGGTATTACAGGTTCGGGTAAATCAACTACGCTTGATTCAATTATAGATTACCATAATAAATTTGATCCTGCACATGTTGTTATTATTGCCGCTCCTATTGAGTATGTGCATACTTCCAACAAGTGCCTTGTAAGGCATAGGGAAGTAGGCCGGGATGTTATGTCGTTCAAAGAAGGAGTTATTCAAGCGTTAAGGCAGGACCCGGATATAATTGTTATCGGCGAAATGAGAGACCCGGAAACAATACTTGCCGCTCTTGAAGTAACGGATACGGGGCATAAAGTTTTTTCAACATTGCACACTTCATCGGCCGTTGAATCTATTGATAGGATAATTGCCGAAGTGAACCCGGTTGAACAGGAAAGAGTAAGATACAGGCTTGCCGATGTGCTGGTTTCCGTAGTATCGCAAAAACTTGTCCCGAGTACGGACGGCAAAAGAGTAATGGCAAAAGAAGTTTTAGTAGTTACGCCGAGTGTAAGGGCTGCTATTAAAAATAACAACACCAGTGAAATTTACGGGATGATTACTCAAGGCAGTCCGCAGGGCATGGTAACTATGGAACAGGATTTGTTAAGGCTTTACCAGAAAAGAAGAATTACCAAAGAAAATGCCGTATCATATTCCAATAATAAAACAAGGATGCTTCAGATTCTTAAAGCCGTTTAATCGATGAAACCTTACATATTTATATATTGCGAAGGCAGTGAAAATAAAATAGTCGTTTTCAACAAAGATAAAAACGGAATTAAACTCCTTAAAACAGTTTCCGTTAAATCAACTTCTGCTCTAGCCGGGACAGAGGCTGAACATGTCTCTGATTTTAACCTTGAAGGAATGGGCGAGGACATCTCTTTTGATAAACTCGATAGCGGGGATTTTAGTTCGGTCGCTACACAGGACTCCGACGTTAGCGGCATAAACAATGCCTTATTTGATGTAAAATTAAGCCAGTCTCAATTTATCCCGGTTATAACAGAACCAACTGCAAACTACCATATTTACGACGGTCAGATAGAAGAAGATAAAAATAAGTTAATCGAAGCAATTTTAAAAGACATTCAAGAGACAAAGGGATTTTATGTAAGCAACGATTTGATTGACTGTACCCGGTTAAACGACAACGGGGTATTAAGCGTTTTTGTTGAAGGTGAAATTGCATGTGTAGGAATGATAAACTCTCTTGCAGTATTAAACGGCAGGAGATATTATAAAATACCAACTATTAAAAGCGCCGAGATTTCTCTTGCTTATTACGTTTCCAAAACAACAAAGTTTTACCCTGAAGATTATTCGTTAATAATTTACACGGGTAAGGAATACAGCAAGTTAATCTTTCTTGAAGGGCAAAGGCTTAAGCACATCGGAACCACTTTAGACATAGGTACACAAAACCTTCATACCTATGATGTCTATTTCTCCAAAATATTATTGGAAATGGAAAACGGAGGAATACCTAGACTTGACAATGTAATTTTATGCGGCGAAGATAGATCGGAAAATCTTGTGCTTTCATTTTACGGTACGTTCCCTGAAGCAAATGTTAATGAATTGTCTTTTGATGCGATTGATAAAAGTTTATTAAATGAAGAAGATGAAAAAGAACTTTCCGGTTTTTCAATCCCCATTGCAAGCGCCGTCGATTTTTTTGATGAGCTTGAGAACACTCATAAAGGGATTAATATTCTTCCAAAGTACATACAGGAAAATCAAAAATTTTTACAGTTCGGCTGGCATAGTTATGCAATTCTTCCGTTACTATTTGCCGCAACGTTTTATTTTACCGTTCAGGTGTTGTTCAACAACAAAGAGTTAAATGAACTCGACGGAGAGATAAATAGGCTTAAAAATCTTCAGCAGCAGAATATGGAAATTATTGATCAGATTACTCCTCTTGATATTAAAATAAAAAACTTTTCACAGACCCAGGCAATTTTGGACAGTGCAACTGTTGGAACCGAGGTTTGGGGTAATTTGCTGGATAAAGTTTCTTCATTTGTTGAAAGAAGAAGAAATTTCTGGGTCTCTAAAGTTGAGACAATTGATAACGGTCAAGTTAAGTTTATAGGTTACACATTGTCCCGCAGGTCAATTACGGAATTTGCAAGAGATAATAATTCCTCTACTCTTGATAGGATTCTGTATGAACCGCTTAGAGATAACAGTGCTTTTGCATATGAAGTTACTTTCCCCGTTAACCAAGAAACTAACAATATAGAATAATGGATCGTAAGATAAAAAATACAATTATACTGATCGTTATCCTTGTTCTGATTATAATTGCGGGCGGGGTATACACATTTGTATTTCAAAGAGGAAATATAAAAGAAAAGAAAAAACAAATAAGCGATCTAAACCTTAATGCTTTTAACACCCGGGACTTGCTGGAACAATTGGATTCATTAAAAGAAAAAGCGGCACAGTTAGATTCAATTTTAGATTTGAGAAAGTATAATATCCCGGTTAACCTTCATCAATCGGATTTTTATGATTTTGTAAATAAAATAAGTTATAGTTTTAACCCGAACTCTCATGTGAATATTGAATATATTGAATTAATTGAAGACGTGAACTTCAAACAATATTCATACAAATTAACCGGCAGGGCTACTTTCAATGATTTATATAAATTGATTTTTGCAATAGAGCAAAGTAAAGAACTCAAGAAAATAACTTCATGCAATTTAAGAGATTTTGTTTACGTAGACGACGACGGATTGGCTTACTACCTGGTTGATTTTATGGTTGACGTACTGGTTTATTATTCCGCTAATGATAACTTTGCTTCTTCAGTTATGAAAGAGAACAGAATAATTCCAAACCCAATTTATGACATTTATTATCCTTTAATAAGAAATGAAATTCCGCCTAACATTAATAATTTGCTGGATGTTCAGGCCGCCGAACTTTTAGCTTTAATTCCGGACGGGGCGTTTATAGCTAATTCTTCCGGTGAAACATTTTTATTAATAGAAGGCGACCCTGTATATTTGGGTTATCTCACCGAAATAGATTTTGAAAATGATGAAGTTCATTTTATTCTTAATAAGGGTGGAATAATTGAAAAAGTAACTTTAACTTTAGAAAGTAACCAAGAGAAATAAAATGAAAGCCAAATATTTAATATCGCTTCTCTTCCTTCTTAATCTTGTTTATTCGCAAAGAAATGAAGAACGCGAATTAAGAGATTATATAAATCCGGAAGAACTAGTTACGTTGTCGGAAACAATTCCCTTTGACCAGGCAATTGAAGTCCTTAGTAAAATTAGTGAAAAGTTTACAGGTAAAAGAATAGTTTCAACTGCAGGCGTTACCGACCCGATTGGTATAGAAATTAATAAAATGCCGTATTATAAGGTCTTGTATATTATAGTCCAGTATAAGGATTTAATAATGGAAGAGAAAGAAGAAGTAATTATTGTAAAAAAGAAAGGAGATACAAAAGCACAATTAGCTGAAGATATTTATGCAAGTGTGGATACAAGGGAAGTAAAAATTTCTGCATTAATTTTTGAAATGAAAACAAGCGAGGCTAGAGAAAGGGGAATAAACTGGCAGGTTCTTTTATCCCAAAGCGGTTTAGATGTTGGATTCGAACTTTTAACTACTAGTGAACAACAAGATGATGAATCCAGCGGCTCCGAGAGTGAAGGGGCTACCACTGATTTTAATACCACAAGTGCATCTGAGTTTGAATTAGGAGGTTTTACAGGAAGCGCAACTTCTTTGTTTAGGTTTTTTGAATCTGAAAACCTGGGAGAAGTGATTGCAAGTCCCAGCGTAACAGTTAGGGATAAACAACAAGGCAGAATTCAAATAGGCGAAGACCTTTCCATTAAGCAGCGGGATATTGCAGGTAATGTAATTGATGTGTTTATATCCACCGGTACTATAATCGAAGTAACTCCCTACATTTATAATGAAGATGGAATTAATTATATTTTGCTTAAGCTGAAAGTTGAGAGAAGCTCCGGTACGCCTGATGATGTCAGCACCAGAATTCAAAAAACCCAGGCCGAGTCCGAAGTCTTAATGCTTGACGGCGAACAAACCATTATCGGAGGGCTTTTTGTTAATGATGAAACTTTTGTAAGGAGAGGTATTCCTTTTCTTAAAGATTTGCCGTGGTGGGTGTTCGGTATTAGATATTTAACCGGTTACGAGGAAACAGTTGTTGAGAAAAGCGAAGTAATTATATTAATTGAAACGGAAATAATACCTACTCTTAAAGAAAGAATAGCAATTAAAAAAGAAAAAAATTTAATAAAAGAAAAGTTGGATCAAGATGACAGAATGATACTAAAGTATAAAATTGATAAATTAATTAAACAAGAAGAGAACAACGAAGAAGAGAAAAAGGAAGGTGATTAATGGAATCTATTTTAGTGGTTGATGATGACATTAATCTTTGTGAGGTATTATCCGAAGAACTTTCTGAAATTGGGTACAATACAAACTATGTGCAAAGTGCCGAAGAGGCAATAGGATTTCTAAGAAGTTATTCGGTAGACTTAATTTTACTTGATCTTAAAATGCCCGGCAAAGACGGATTTTGGGTGCTAAATAAATTGAATTCTATGGGGCTTAAAGTTAGAGTGATTGTTTTAACGGCTTATGCCGATGTTAAAAGTGCTATAGATTCGGCTAAGCTCGGAGCTGCCGATTTTATCAGTAAGCCTTATGACCTGGATGAGTTAATAATTACAATTAGAAAAGTTCTACAAAAAGAACATGAAAATTAATGTTAGAATCTTACTTATTATATCAATTATTGTTGGCTTTGTAACTGTTTCATCAACCGTTGTTTATTTTTCATTAACAAATCAAATTTTTTTTTCTCAACATTCCGAATCAATTCTAAATTCAACCAACCAGTTTATTTTTTCTTTTCAATCTGTAACTGAAAAAATTCAAGAAGATTTTCAGGAAGCATCCGGTGATTTTGAGGCTGTATTCAACGGTAACAAATCAACAGATTTGGATTTTATTTTTACATTAAGCGAAAACAATATTATAAACAAAAATTTCTATTTAAGCTCTTCCATAAAATTACCAATTAGGAATTATACCCTTAATGAACTTATTGAAAGTAACAAAACAATGCTTGTGAATTATAAAGAAGTTAATGATATAATTTACTATTACGGGATTGTATTAGACAAAGAACTTCTGGAACAAATCGCAGAAGCAATAAAGGCGGATGTGTTTCTGTTGCTGGATTGGAAACCAATTGAAACTTCCAGCAGCGACAATAGATATTATAGCGTTATTGAAGAAGCTGTTAATGCATTAAAGTATAAAAACAATTTTGATTTATTTAGTCAAGAACTGAATGAATTTGATTTTCTAACTTCCATATATACCCCGGGAAATGATTTAACGCCGGGTGGCAAGTTAGGTTTCGCAGTTTATACTTTTGAAAAAGCCGCAGCAGAATTTCGTTCTACAATGAGATTTATGATAATAATAATTCTCAGCGTTGGTTTTGCACTGGCTTTGATACTGGTATTACTTTTTACGGCAAAGTTTAGAAAACAAATAACTTTTTTGACGAATGCGGCGGAATTAACAGCAAAAGGGGAATTAAACCATAATGCAGAAGTAATTACAAAAGATGAAATCGGCAACTTAGCTGTTTCATTTAATAATATGATTAATAAGATCAGGGAGAAAGAAAGGGAAGAAAAAGAATATACAGAGTTTGTGTCGCTGCTAAACAGGAATCCTCTTCTAAACCAAATCTCTAAAGCTTCGTTAAATAAAATAACCGATTCGCTGGGGGTAACCTTTAGTCTTTTGTATATTGTTGAAGAAGGTGAACAGAGACTGGTATCGAGTCACGGCTTATCAAAAAACGATGCTGAAATTCCTAAAGATATTTCAATTTATAAAAGTGTAATTAGTTCTAAAAAAGAATCCGAATTATTCTTCGATGAAAATCACCCGGTAATTAAGACCGGAATGGTTGACATCAAAATATGTTATCTTTTGGTTTACCCGATAATTTATAATGAAAAAGTAATTGCTATCCTGGAAATTGCTTCGGAAAAAAAACCTAAAGAAGACGTCAAAAATTATTTGAGAAAAATTGACGAACAATTGGCTATTGGGTTAAGTAATGCAGAGGCGCTTGAAAAACTTGAAAAACTGGTACTGCAGTTAAGAGATCTTAATAATGAATATATTAAGCAGAACTATGAAATATCGGATAAAAACAGACAGCTCATGGAGCTGCATGAAGAACTGAAAGAGAAAGCGAAAGAACTGGAGGCTCAAAAAGAAAAAGCGGTAGAACTCGCTCAAGTTAAATCGCAATTTCTTGCAAGCATGTCGCATGAATTAAGGACTCCGCTTAATTCAATATTAGGCCTATCCGAACTTGTGTTAAAGGATTCCGCTTCTACCGATAAAACCAGAGAGAGATTAAGTGTAGTAATTAAGAACGGCAGTAAGCTGTTAAATCTTATCAATAACATTTTGGAATTTTCAAAACTTGAATCCGGTAAAGTTGAGCTCAACAAATCTGAGTTTTCTTTAAAAGCTTTTACGAATGATATTTTATCATTTATTGAGCCCTTACTTTTTGATAAACAACTTTCTCTGAAAATAAAATACAATTTCGATTCGGACCTTATAATTTATTCCGACAGATCTAAAGTAGAGCAGATTGCGCTTAATTTAATAGGCAACTCAATTAAGTTTACCGAATTTGGAGAAATCAAACTGAGCTATGAAAAAAATGAGAACGATCTAAGGATTAGAGTTGCAGATACGGGAATCGGGATTAGTGAAGCGGATAAGGAAAAAATATTCGAAGAGTTTAGGCAAATAGATGCGGCAAATTCAAGAAAGTACGGCGGAACAGGTTTGGGATTGGCTATTATAAAGAGGTATCTCAATATTATGCAAGGTGAAATCTCCTTAAATAGTAATGTGGGTAAAGGAACCGAATTTATAGTTGATCTGCCGGGTGTAATAATTAAACATGTTAAAAAATTCGATGGAAAAACCGAACAAAGTTTTGTTATAAATGATACCACCCCAAAAGTGTTGCTGGTAAATCATAGTTTTCAATCTCAAAAATTGATAAGTGAATACCTTAATTCAAACGGTATTGCCGCAAAATCATGTAAACTGGATTTGGATGTTAAAACGGATTTTATTGAGGATGTTGCTGATTACAATATTTTAATAGTTGATTACAGCGATAGTAGAGATTTTGGGGAAGTAATTTTTCAAGCTGCAATGAATCAAAACATTGAAATAATAGTTACTCATTTTAATGAAGAAATAAAAAAGGGATTCGCTTTTACTTTTGATTATATAATAAAAGAACTCACGGAGGATTTTTTCGATAATTATCCTGATCTATACAATTATTTAGAAGGTAAGAGAATTGGATATTTTACGGATTATAAGCATAAGCACGGGTATTTACCGGAAAATGCTAACAATAAAAATCTAAATTCAATTAACAATATAAGCTATAATCCGGATCTGTTTATAATTGATATCACCGGAACAAAGTTCAATCCCGTAAAAGTATATGTTGGTCTCAAGAAATCAAAGTTATATAAAAACGTGCCGACGGTTTTGGAAATTTCGGAAAAGCTGACGGATAAGCAGCTAAAGCTGATCGGTGAAAGTATTGAAAGTATTGTGGCCAATGAAGGATTACACCCTCTTGATGTATTAAAAATAATTCGGGATAAATTAAGGATAAAAGCTAAGGAAAAAACTTTATCACAGTTGATTATTGGTGACACCCGGGATAAAGTTTATGATGATACAACCATAGACACAGGTGAAATAGAAACAAGTAATGAAATTGTACTTATTGTTGACGACGACAGAGATACGTTATATACTGTAGGCGAGATAATAAAAGATATGGGTTATCAAACCGAGTATGCAATGAATGGCATTGAGTGTCTGTTGTCGCTTGAGAAAATTAAACCGGAGTTGATTTTGCTTGATATTATGATGCCAAAAATGGACGGCTTTGAAACAATAAAACAAATTCGCCGAAACGATGTCTATAAAAACTACAAAGTTATTGCCCTAACGGCGCATGCTATGCTGGATGATAAAGAAATAATAGAAAAAAACGGCTTCAATGGTTTGGTTACAAAACCGATTAACACGAAAGAGCTTGAGGCAAAAATTAATCAACTTATTAAAAAAACAATTGAGAAATAACATGCATAAAATATTAGTTGTTGACGACCAGCCTGATAATGTATACATACTTCAAGACCGTCTGGAAAATGAAGGCTACGAGGTAATAACTGCATACGAGGGTGAAACCGGTATTAAAAAGGCAAAAGAAGAAGAACCGGATTTAATATTACTGGATGTAATGATGCCTAAAATCTCGGGGTTTGATGTTTGCAAAATTTTAAGCGGTGATGAAACCACGAGAGATATTCCCATCATTTTATTAACTGCATTAATAGACCCTGAGGATTTAAAGAAAGGTTTTCAAAGCGGTGCTTTTGACTATGTAAAAAAACCTTTTAACAAGGTAGAACTGTTTGCAAGAATTAAATCGGCCCTAAAATTCAGGGAATCAAAGAAATTGTTACTTGAAATGGAAAAGATAAATACTTTTGCTGCAACAATAGTAACGGCCAACCACGAAATTAAACAGCCTTTGACGTTAATAAACTTAAGTACCACCGCCTTGCGGAGAGAAGTCTCAAAAGAGAATATCTCGAGGGAAGCCATTGAAAAAAGAATTACTTATATAGAAAATGCGGCAAAAGAAATAATGGAAGTTTTGGAAAAATTAACAAGCATTAAGAAACCAAAGTTTATTGATTATATTAACAATTTGAAGATGATAGATATAAAGGAATAGCTTATTTAATTTTTTGTAAGATTAAAAATATGATTTAACAGTTCGTAGAAATTGTATGGCTTGGAAATTATTTTATCGGCCATTTTATTAATTTCAGCCACCTCATCATCTTCCAATTCGTATCCCGTAATAAGTATTATTCTGGTGTTATATTTTTTTTCATTTATTTTTTTTATGCATTCAATACCGTCTATTACCGGCATGTTTTTATCAATAATCAACAAGTCGATTTTATCATCATCGTGAAATAATTTTAAAACTTCGCTGCCGTTTTTTGCCTGAGATATTTTATAATTATAGCTTTCCAATAATTCAGCTAATGATTCACGGACAGGCTGCTCGTCATCCGCAATCAGAATTCTTTTTTCATGTTCTCCGAATGCATCATCAGGAAAGGAAGGCAGGTAAATTTCAAATGTAGTTCCTATTCCCACCTGGCTGTTAACATAAATGTATCCGTCATGATTATTAATTATTTCTTTAACAATATTTAACCCGAAACCCGATTCAACGGTTCTGTCTTTTGTAGAAAATCCTTCATCAAAGATTTTTGTTAGATTCGATTCTTCAATTCCATTGCCGTTATCTTTTACCGTTATTTTGCAGTATGATTCAAACAGTAAATTGGTATTAGTTAATTTGCTTAGTTCTTTTTTGTTGATTAGGCAATAATCAATTTCAATTTCCCCCTTACTTTCAATAGCGTCATTTGCATTGGTACAAAGGTTAAGAAGCACTCTGTATAAATCATTATAATTCGCATAAGCAATTATTTTATCGCTGGTATTCTTTTGTATAAATGAAACATCTCTTTTTAGAATCTGATTTAATGTAACCGCCAAATCATCAGTGATTTTTTTCAGCGTAATTGATTCCTTGTAGAGTTGTTTGCTTTTCTTTTTTAATAGCTTTTCATTGATTAATTGTGAAGCTAAAGACGCGTTTCTCTTTATATTTTTCAGCAGTGAAAGCTGCTCATCATTTAAAGAAGAAATAATGATTAAGTTTTCTGCTGAGTTTATAATGCTGGTCAAAATATTGTTTATATCGTGTGATACTTTTTTTAATGATTTATTTGTGTCGGTATGTTCTTTTTTGTTCATAAAATTATTTGGTTAAGCCGTATTTTTTTATTTTAGTATACAGAGTTTTAAGGCTGATTCCGAGTGTATGCGCTGATTTTTCGCGGTTCCATTCAAAAGCGTCCAAGCACTTTTTAATGTGGTGTTTCTCAACTTCTTCAAGTGTGGCTATTTCTTTGCTTGACGTATCGTGTGTAATGTGTTCTATTTTATCTGTAGGCAGGTATAAATCGGAAGATTTTATTTGGTCCTCGTCGGAAAATATTATTGCCCTTTCAATTATATGTTCAAGCTCTCTTACATTGCCCGGGAATGAATAACTCAGTAGTTTTAATTCGGCATCCTTAGTTAAGGATTTAGTAGATTTAATACCTGTTTTCTTACTTAGAAAATATTTGGCTAATAATATAATATCATTCCCTCTTTCTCTTAAAGGAGGAATATTGAGTGTAATAACATTCAACCTATATAAAAGATCCTTTCTAAAAGATTTGTTTTCCGATTCTTGAATTAGATTTTTGTTTGTAGCGCCAATTACCCTGGCATCGGAAGAAAGATTTGAAACCCCGCCTATTCTTCTAAACTCACCTTTTTCAAGGAACCGTAAGAGTTTGGGCTGAAGAGTTAAGCTCAGCTCCCCTATTTCATCTAAAAAAAGCGAACTGCCGTTTGCTATCTCAACCAAACCCTGTTTGGAAGATTTTGCATCCGTGAATGCCCCTTTTTCAAAACCGAATAATTCGCTTTCAATTAATTGATCTGGCAATGAGGCACAGTTGATGGCTATCAAGGGTTTACTGCCTCTATCGGAGTTGTCGTGTATAAATTCAGCAAACAACTCTTTACCTGTGCCGGTTTCGCCTTCAAGTAAAATGCTTGACTCGGATTTAGCAGCTTTTAATGCCAGTTCAATAACTTCTTTTATACTATTGCTCTCACCGATAATTTTCGTATTGGTATATTGATTTATTTTGGACGAAAGGATCTCGTTTCGCAAAACAAGGTTTTTATGCTCCAGAGCACGGTTGATATTTACAAGAAGCTGGCCGAATTCATAAGGCTTTGTAATAAAATCATAAGCACCTTTTCTAATACATTCAATAGCGGTTCTTACTTCCGATTTGGCTGTTAAAACAATAACTTGAAGAGAAGGGAAATTTTCACGAATAAAATCCAGTACCTCTTCACCGGCTATTTCGTGCATTTCAAGGTCAAGCAGAAGCAAATCATAGCTGCTTTTTTTCAGTTTTTCAATTGCAAACCTGCCGTCAAAGGTAATGTCAACCTTAAATCCTTCGTTAACTAATTCCTCTTTAAGCAAATAGCAGAGAGTTTCATCATCATCGGCGATTAATATTTTAGATCTAAACGACATTTTTATTTTTTACCATAAAAAACAAAATCAAACAATAATTTATTAAAAATCCCTGTATATCTTTTGTGATTCACAATAAGAAAGTGAAATTATTAGATACCATTTTAGGAAAAATTTTCTTTATTTGTTAACTTAAATCCGTGAACTTTTTTGTTTTCTTAATAAATATAATTTCGGCAAATAATGTTTAAAGTACTTGTGATTGATGACGATCCGAATGTTAACCTGTTTATAAGCAGGCTGTTAACAAAGAAATTTAAATGTGAAGTTGTTACTGCCGTCAACGGCCTTGAAGGGTTGTCCAAAATAAAAGAAGATAATCCGGAGGTTGTTTTCCTTGATGTAACGATGCCTGTAATGGATGGAATAGAAACACTACAGGCAATAAGGTCGGATAATAATTACAAAAAACTGCCTGTTGTTATGCTTACGGCTGTTCGTGAGAAGGATGTGGTTGGTAAAGTAATGAACATGAATATTATCGATTATGTATTAAAGCCGTTAATGTATGATGAAACTTTTAAAAGAATAAAAGAAATATTTGATAAAATAAGGGAATTGCAAAAAGCCGAAAAAGATGCTGAAGAGGAAATAAGTAAAAACATTAAAAAGGAAAAACTATTAGTTGTTGATACCGACAAAAAATTTATAGATAATTTTAAGAACGTTTTAGGAAATAATTATAAAATATTCGAATGCGATAACGGCGCCGACGGGATGAAAATTTTTATGAAAGAAAAACCTCCCATAGTTTGTCTTGGAGAAAATTTACCTCTACTGAATGAAAAGATGCTTGCAAAGAAAATTAAAAATTCAGACGCCTCTCAGGATGTTACTATATTTATGGTGAGGGAAAACCCGGTATTAACTGAGGAAGATAAAGAGCTATTTGATTGTATAGTACCGAGAAGCGGCGGAATAAATTTCATTGAAAAGAACATTTCTTAAAAAACTCATCGAACTTTTTAACAATTCGCTATTGTTTTTAAATTTTGGTTGATCTATATTTGGGGTCTAAAATTTTTGGGTGCATAGCTCAGTGGTAGAGCATCTGCCTTTTAAGCAGAGGGTCCCTGGTTCAAGCCCAGGTGCACTCACAATTTGAGCCTCGTTTTTGACGAGGCTTTTTTGTTTTAAATAAATTTGTTATTGCATTTCTCTTCACATATTACTGAGAATATATCTTGTGGTAAACTAATTGAAGCAGCTTTATAAAAGATAAAGACTTGGTAATAGAGATAAGATAAAATCACGGCAAAATGCTTGTATAAATTAAATGAATAGCGCTTTCGGCTATTGAGAATCGGAGGGAGTCTCTACTCACACTCACATTAAAGTTCTTATTGTTGATGGAGCATGGGCATAACTGACCTTAAAAACCGGCTTTCATTAAAGGGATTTGATCTTCTAAGTCATTTTCAATCTTTTTTATTATTTCATTAATTTCTGAAGTTGAGTTAATGTTCAGTATGCCAAGTACATCTGAATTTAGATTCAGGCTTTTCTCGTAAAAACCATCATTATTAAATTTCTGAGATATATACTCGGCAAAATGAAGCACAGCCAAAAGGCTCGTCATATTTTCATTTTTTTCAGGAAAATGATGATAAAGAATTGCATTGCAAATATTATCTGGAAAATTCCATTTCTGGAGCAATATCGCTCCTATCTCCTGGTGTGTGTAGCCAAGTTCTTCAAATTCAATTTCAAAAAGGTTCTTCTCGGAAGTTTTTATGATATTACAAATATTCCTATAACTATTGTTTAAATGCTTGTGGATTATGGCAATCCCTATATCATGTAGTAGCCCGGCTATTCTTGCTTCGCCTTCTATGTTCAGATGCAGAAAAATCGATAACTCTTTTGCAATCATGCCCGTTAAATAAGAGTGTAACCAAAAATCTTCCTGTTTAAATTGGGCGTCGTTTTTACCCATGAAGTTTTCAACTAGTGAAATAGCAATTACCAGCGATTTGATATCTTCAAATCCAACCACTAAAAAAGCCATATCTAGCGTGTTTACTTTTCTTACCAAGCCGTAAAAAGGAGAGTTTGCAATTTTAAGAATCTTAGTTACCAGTCCCTGGTCCTTATTGATCAAATCTTTGGCTTTAGTAATATCCGGGTCCGGTTCATTAATAATTTCCAGAAGCTGTGTAATTATCTTGGGCACAGAAGAGATCTTGTTAATTTTTAATAATTCTTTCCGGGTTGATTCTCTTTTTTGGTTTATGCTTTTGAAGTCAACTTTGTGTAACATCCCGACTCAAATTTGTTATTACAAATTTACCAAAAAATTACTGAAAACGTTGTGCCTTTATTTTTTTTACTTACAATTTGAACATCAGCTTTGTTCAACGTAGCATATTCTTTTACAAGCACAAGCCCTAAACCCATACCTTCGAACTTTCTTGTATAACCAGTCTCTTCCTGTGAAAACAGTTCAAAAACTTCCGGCAGATATTTTTCACTAATTCCTACTCCTGTATCCTCTACATCAATTTGTAGCTGTTTTTTTTCATTATCTTTAATAATAACTTTCACTTCTCCGGAATTTGTAAATTTAATCGCGTTATCCAGCAGGTTAATAAAAATTTGGTTAACTGAATAGTTGTCGCAAATTAATCTTGAGTTCACTGAAATATTTTTGTATGTGAGTTCTATTCCTTTAGAATGTGCGATATTTGAAAATTTATCTAGGATAGGCACAATAACATCTTTTTCCATATCTAATTCAGACAAACTTACTTTATATGAACCACTATGAACCTGCGATGCACTCAATAGTAAATCCATTGTTCTCACCAAGCGAGACGTCCCGTGCTCAATGGAGCTAAAGTAAGCTTCATACTTATTTCCTATCATTTTTCCTATTTCTGATTTTAACAGATTTGAGAAACTCATTATTGAATTCAAAGGTGTTCGGATTTCATGAGACATTTGAGCAAGAAATTCGGATTTAATTTTCGATGCGGTTTCAGCCTTCTTTTGTATTAAAATAATTTCCTCTTCAAAGTTCTTTCGCTCTATTACCCTTGCTATATGGCTCGAAATAATTTCAATAACCTTCTTATCATTTATATTAAAAGAAAAGGAAGGCAGGCTACTTTTAATAAGCATTAAACCAATAATTTTTTCTTTTACTTTAAGGGGAGCAACTATGGTATCATTATGACTAAAATAAATTTTGCTTGAGTATTCGTTTAATGATAGACTACTTATCAATTCATGATTAATGAGAAAAGCTTTGTTTTTACTTTGCATTTGAATAGCAATTGTTTTAAAGAATTTATTAAATTCCGGTTTGTTTACAATAGATTTAAATACCCCTGTTACATACCTTGATTTTAACGAAAAGTTCTCTTCGTCAAATTGAATTAGAAGAAGGTTCTCGGCAGGCATTATAAGTCCAATAGAATTTCGAATTGCTGAATACATCTCTTCAACTGAACTACTGTATCCTGCTTCTTCGGAAATTTTTAATAATACGGATTTTATTAAATGGTTCTCAAGTCTGTTTGTGATATCCTTAATTGTTATTGCCCAAAGTTTTTCATTGTCTTCAAAAGCTTTGAATATCGTGGCATGGATATATTTTTCTTTTCCGTTAGAAGTTATGATCTTTGTCTTTAGTTTTAAAATTTCCTGTTTTTCAATAAAGCCCTTAATAAGGGCAAAATTTTTCTTGTTAAAATCATTTGGAAATAGTTTGAAGATTGACTGGTCAACTAATTTGCCTTTAGGATATTCAACAAACGAACAAAAATTGTTATTGGCTGTTCTACATATTCCTTCTGAATCAAACAACAGCATTGCAATGTTGGACGAGTTAAAAACCGATTCAACAAATTGTTTTAAAGAAGATATTTCGCTGACCGATTTTTCACCTTGAAAAATATGCAAAAGAGATTTTTCTGTAAGCATTGTTTAATTTTTTTTAGTGATGAGATTATTTTAGCACCATCGCAATTAGATTGCGGATATTAATTTCTTTTCAATAGTGATGCCAAAGATCAAATGTTTTCCAATTTCAGGGATAATTAAATGAAATTAAAAAGTAACCTTAGAAATTATGCGATAAATCAAACTTTTTTAAAAGATAATTGGATGAAAGGTGTTTTGTTTTGTAAAATAAAATGTTTTGTTGTGAGATTTAATATTGAATTGAGTCAAATTGGATAATTCAAAAAACGAAAACAACGTTTACAGAGATATTTTTATTGAAGCAAATGCAACCTTATTTTCCACATAGATGAAAAGCTTCAAAATTTTTTCATGAAATTAGATTCTTGTAATGGTTTTAAAAATTTTGATAAAAAAATAAAAAAGAATTAAATTGTTGATACAAAATTCAATGAGAAAAAATTTTTTTTGATTATTGGTTTTCAGGTGATGCCAACGTGAATCTCTGTGTAGAATAAAATTTTATGTGTCGTTAATACAGATCCTTAATAAAAATAAATTACCGAATGATTTCTGAGGCTATTGTTTTTTCTTACTGTAACCAATTCTATGCAATTGAATTAGAATACTTTGTGACTATTCTTAATTCAAGAGATTTTTCTATAAATAATGGAAATAATGAATTTACATTTTGTTTAGATGGTGAAAGAATAAAAGGGTCGCTAATTAATATTGAAAAGTATCTTGGAAAAGCTACTGAGTGCATCCCGAAAAACTGTCCTTTTATTTTGGGAAGAATTGAAGATACTTTTTTTGGATTTGAAATTAATAAAGTAGAAGAGATTCTTAATATAGACTACAGATATATTGAAGATATTAAATTCAATGCAAATGATTATGTGAAAAACTCTTTCAGCTTTGACGGAAATGATTATTCGGTATTAAACATTGAGAAAATAGTTGAGCATAATACAAGCAAAATCAATTATTAACCGGTAATGAAAAAGTAAATTTACTTCCTTTCCCTTCTATACTTGCAACCCATATTTCACCGCCGTTTCTTTCTATAAATTCTTTACAAATAAGCAGTCCGAGCCCGGTTCCCTTTTCTTTATTTGTGCCGTCAGAAGAAATTAGACGTGTTGTACTAAAAAGATATTTGATCTTTGCAGAGCTTATACCTACGCCTGAATCTGTAACAGAGATTAATATTTTACTATTTTCCATTTCGGATGAAAAAACAACCGTTCCGTTATTGCCGGTAAATTTTAACGCGTTTGCAATTAAGTTTCTTAAAACAGTGCTAATCATGTTTTCGTCAGCTTTACAATATATATCATCTTTAATTTTGTTAACCATTTTTATTTTTTTGCTGTTAGCTACTATTAAAAACAAATGCACGGTTTGATCTATTAGTTTCTTTAAGTTCAGTTTGGTTTTTACAAATTCAATTTTGCCTGATTGGAGCCGTGACCATGATAATAGGTTTTCAACTAACTGATATACTTTCTCTGATGCCTGGTACATATTTAAAGAGTATTCTCTGATCTGATCATAAGTTAGTTCATCGGCATACTTTGCCAGGTATTCGGAAAACCCAAGTATTGAATTAAACGGGTTTTTCAAGTCATGCGCAAGAATAGAAAAGAACTTGTCTTTGTTCTTATTAATTTCTTCAAGTTCGTTACAATAGTTTTTTATTAAATTAGCATATTCTTTCTGTGCAGAAACATTTGAGATGATGCCGTATATTACACCTGAATTGTCATTGTCTGAAAACTTTCCGCTTAATTCAACATCAACATATTCTTTTGATTTATTTAAAATGCGTCCACAAAATACATCCTCTTTCCCGTTTCTTATGGCCGACAATATGGTGGCAAGTTTTTCCAAATCATCGGGATGAATCAAATCATTTATCGGCATTCCGGTAATTTCCGTATGACTGTATCCTAACATGTTAAATACAGAGGGAGAAACATAATCGAAAATACCGAATTCATTCAGGCAATAAATAATCCCGTTGTTTTTTTCAACAAGGTCTTTAAATTTATTTTTTCTTTCCTTAAGCAGGTTTTCATCATTAATCAAACTCGAAATATTTCTAGCAATTCCTATTACATATTCCACTGAACCTTCATCGTTTACAACAGGGAAAATTCTGGTGTCTTTCCATTCTTCATTATCAACTAAAAAACTTTTGCTTAAAAATTTATTCTCTGAACCTTTATTAAATGCCTCCTCTATTTCTTTTGTAAATTTTTTATACTCGGGTGAATCAACCGAGAAAAGAACATTTTGATGCTTCCCTAAAATATTTTCGCGTGAAATACCTTTTGTTTCTTCCAATTGTCTGTTAATATATTCTATTTCCATTTTTTTATTGATTACAAAAATTGAATCCCTCATGCTTTCCAACAAATTTCTATACTTACGTTCCTGTTCAATTATTTTTTGTTCTGTTTTTTTTCTTTCAGTTACATCTCTTGAAACAACAATAACTTTTTCCGGTTTGCCGTATTTGTTTCTGATTAAATCCCCGATAGATTCAATATATCTTACTGACCCGTCGGGTAAAAGGAACCTAAACTCGGACCTTTGTCCAACACCTGTTGATACAGTACCATAAAAGATTTTTTTTATCTTTTCTTTGTCATTCGGGTGAATTTCGCGGAATGAATTAGTCCCGAAGAGTTTATTTTTATCGCCGAAAATAGAATTGTAAGATTCGCTATTGTAAAGTCTGTTTCCTCTTAAATCAAGAATAGCAATAAGATCGGACGCATTTTCGGTAATCATATTTAAAATGTTTACACTTTCAAAATACTCTTCTTCTTGCTTTCGAAGTTTTTCGTTTTCTTTTTCCAGCCTGTCACATTTTTCCAATAGCTCATTGATAATTTTGATCAATTTACTTTTGGATAAAGTTGAGAAAAACATATTTGGGTTCTTGAAATATATTTCTGTTTTATTAACAATAAATATTGGTCAATTAAGCTCACAAAAGGGGAAAGAACATCCATGTAACATAAGAAAATTATTTCAAAAAATTAAGTTTTTTTTACAAAAATAAATATCAAAGATTAAACCAATATTGCTCCGGCAATAATATAGGTTGCATTGCTGTGGTGTAAATTTGGTTTCGGATTTTGTTTTTTTATGAACTCTCTCTTATCTCTCTTACAAAGAGAGAAGTTTATGGAAAAATCCGAAACCAAATTATTGTTACTTCACTAATCTTGAACTATTCTTTTGCATTGTATAGTATTGCCTGGGTAATAGCAATGCTATAATTTTACTGTTTATTATAGCTATAAAGAGATAGCTGTAATTATTACCATAAAAAATTACCTGTAGTCATGCACTAAACAAATAGATAACTATTTTCGATTATACTCCTAAAAGGTGCTCTTAAATTTAATTTACATTCCAAAACAATTAATTAAGAAGGATCGGTGATTTTATAATGTCAGTTAATAAGAATATAAAAATATTATTAGTTGAAGACGCAGCAGTAATGCGCAAAATGGAAAAAAAAGTTCTCTACTCTTTAGGATTTAATAATGTCCAGGAAGCTACAGACGGAGTAGTTGCAGAAGATATTTTAGCAAGTGATATGGTTGACTTGATAATTAGTGATTGGAATATGCCTAATAAAGATGGTTTTGAATTACTCAAATCAATAAGAGCAAATGAAAAGTTAAAAACAATCCCATTTATAATGGCAACTGGTAGAGGGGAGAAGAAAGAAATAAATAAAGCTTCTGAAGCCGGGGTGAGTGCTTTTATTGCAAAACCTTTCAACGGTGAAGAATTGAATGAAAAAATAAATGAAGCTTTTGGGTTTGTAAATGAAGAAGAAGTTACGAGAGAGTATGAAGTTAATAAAGAGGGAAAGGTTAAACTTAAAGTTGGCCATATTCAAATTACCGATCACCTTGTTTTAGGTGTGTTAAGACATTTAATTGAAACCGGTGAAGCTACTCCCGAACATTTTGAATTGGAAACTGAATGTATGTCAAGCTGGAATCCTGTTGCAAAAGCTTTGGAAAAAAATAAAATTGATGCTGCATGCGTTTTAGCACCTATCGCAATGGACTTATATGCCGATAGCGTTCCCATTAAACTTGTTCTATTCGCGCATAAAAACGGCAGTATATTTGTAAGAAATAAAAAAGGTGAGGAATACGCTCCACCTTTTCAAGATTTTTTCAAGGGTAAATCCTTTTATATTCCTCACTTTATGTCGATACATCACATGCTAAGCCATATGTTCTTTAGTCAAATGGGATTAAAAGCCGGTACGCTGGGTAAAGATAAAAATGATGTTAATTTCGAAGTAGTGCCCCCAATAAAAATGCCCGAATTGTTAAGTGAGAACAAAGAGTCATCCGGTTACTTAGTTGCCGAACCTTTAGGCACAAAAGCTATTGCTTCGGGAATTGCCGAACTGCAATTTTTATCGAGCGAATTATGGGAAAATCATCCTTGCTGCGTTGTAACAATGCAGAATGAATTCATTGAAAAATTTCCCGATGCAGTTTACGAGTTTACAAAACTTCTGGTTGAAGCAGGACAATTTATTGATAAAAAACCCGGGCTAGCTGCAGAGATTGGCGTTAAGTTTTTAGACCCTAATAAAAAACTTGGTTTAAAAGTACCTATTCTTAAAAATGTTTTAACAGAACCGCTTGGAATAAAAACCAACGACCTCTATCCTGTAGTTGAAGACCTTGACAGAATGCAGAAATATATGCACGACGAAATGGGTATAGGAAGACTCATAAATGTAAACGAGTTTGTTGATTTAAGATTTGCGAACAAAGCTTGTAAAGACGGCGGCAAGATAGGCAAGAGAAAATCAAAATTAAATAATACTGTTGAACATACTGCTGAACTATTGCAGCGTGGTGCAATTTCGTCCGAAGAAAAAGCTAAAAAAGCTTTATTAAATATGGAAGGCAAATATTTGATATTCGGTCTGGAAGAACAGGAATTTGGAATAGATATTATGAAGGTAAGGGAAATAATCAATATGCAGACAATCCGGTCAATTCCTTATTCACCGGAACATATACTTGGAGTAATAACCTTAAGAAATAGTGTAATCCCTATAATCGATTTAAAGAAGAAAATGGGGTACCAAAATTATTCGGAGTCAAAACGACGGTTTATCATTGTCGTAGAGTTGGAGAGGAAAGATCAAACGGTGCTTGCAGGGGTCGTAGTGGATTCAGTTTCGGATGTTAAAGATATTGTAGCTTCCGAGATTGAAATGCCCCCAAAATACAGCGGGCTGAACGGTACAAACTATATTATGGCAATGTATAAAAATAACGGCAGTATTAGGATGTTATTAGAGATTGCAAATTTATTAAACACCGGCGAAACTCTTAACTTAGCTGAAATTGCAAAGTCGGCAGCCGCATGAAATTTTCATTGCTCCGGTCTCATTTGTGACCGGAGCTTTTTCATTTCTTTATTATTTCTTAAGTTGAAATTAAAATTTATCATAGTTGGGTTCGATGAGTTTCTTTGAAATCCTTTTATGGCTTGGTGGAATACAAGGGTTATTGTTATCCGTTCTCCTTATAACCCATAAGTCTAATCAGCCTGCAAATAGATATTTGGGCGCGGGAATATTTTTCCTCTCTCTGGAATTGTTTTACTTTATTTTGAACATGGAAAACATTATCGAATCATATCAGTATTTAATGGCCGTAATGTTTTTTCTTCCCTTCATTTATGTGCCTTTTCTATGTTTGTATTTAATGGAATTGACCGAGCGAAATTTAAGCGGCGGAAAAATATTTATCCAGTTTGTTCCACTATTGCTATCGGTACTTTTTTATGTATTTATATTGATTGTTAAAACGGTGAGTTTAACTGAATTATTAAATGAGCTGTACTTTGGAAAAATATGGTATGTAAAATTATTGAACAATATTAAACCCCTTTACGGTGTAGGGTTTATAGTACTTTTTGTCTTTAAAATAAACAAACATAACAAAAAATTAAAAAGATCATTCTCAAACCTTGACCAAATAAATCTAATATGGTTCAGGAATCTGTTGATAGCATTATTGGTTATAGGTATTATTCTCACTACACAGCACCTATTTGAATTTTTCTATGATGGCAAAACCATTCTGGATTATTTGATATTTATATCAATTGCGATTTTTATTTATTTTATAGGTTTTCTGGGATTAAAACAGCCGCAGATCTTCAGCCAGGGATTAAATGAAGATATTCAAGAAATTGATAAATATAAAAAGTCCGGTTTAACAGATGAGGCTGCGGCTAATTATACAGCCCAACTGTTAAAAATTATGGAAAAGGAGAAACCTTATTTGAATCCCAATCTCACTTTATATGAATTATCTAAGATGCTTAATATCTCGCCGCATAATCTTTCGGAAATAATTAATACCAGGTTAAACCAGAATTATTATGACTTTGTAAACAAGTACAGGGTGGAAGAATTTAAATCCAACCTTTTAAAAGAAGATCTTAAGAATTTCAAAATTCTGGTAATAGCTTTTGAGAGCGGCTTTAAATCAAAATCTTCTTTTAATTCGGTGTTCAAAAAAATTACCGGGATTACCCCAAGCGAGTATAAAAACCGGCTGCAAAACTCCCACTGACAAAGTCTGAGAAAATTAAACAGTTTTTTAACTTGACAAACATACATACACGTATGTATATTTATGGTCGAGAATTTGGAGGTTATAAATATGCGAAGAACAAAAGAAGAAGCTGAAACAACAAAAAATAAGTTGTTAACAGTTGGTGTAAAAGTTTTTAATGAAAAGGGATATGCCAATACCAGACTTGAAGATATTGCAAAAGCTGCCGGAGTAACGAGAGGCGCTATTTATCATCATTTCGGAAATAAAGCTGAATTGTTCATTGAAATTGCAGTGCAGAACAAACATAATATGAATGAAATAGTAGAAAGATATAGTGCTACTGTTTCTGATGATCCGCTTATAGTAATAAAAAGATTATTAAAAGAAGTTTATAACAAAGTGATGTTTGATGAGTTTTTCCGAGGTTTTGAAGAACTTTCACAGAAAACACCTTTCGTAGGTGAACTTGAGGAAGCAAAAAGATATATGGATGATGAGACAAAAAATGGTCTTAAAAAATTAATTATTTGGATTGAGGAAGGTAAAAAAGCAAATAAGATTAATAAAAATGTGAATAGTGAGGTTTACGCAATTAATTTTGTCTTATTCATGATCGGTTTTTTAAGAGTATTGATTTTTAATTCAAAACAAATTCCCTTGCAAAAACATCTGGATGATTGTTTTGAATTTTTATTAAATCCGCTAAGACCATAAATTTTTTTTGATAAAATAATATACATGCATGAATGTATAATTGAGAAATTTTTAAAAATTAGGAGTTGAAAAGTGAAAAAAACTAATGCATTAAAAATACTGCTTGCGGTTTTGTTGCCGCTTATTTTAATCTTAAATGGTTGTGATGATGAAAAGGTTGAAACGAGAAATATGGACCAAATATATAAAGAAGAAGGTGTACCGGTAAAAGTTAAAACAGTCAGTAAAAACGGTTTTTCTACCAATTATACCTACAATACAATTTTAACCGGTATAAGAGAATCATCCGCAAGTGCAATGATTGGCGGAAGAATTGAAAAAATTAATGTAAAAGTAGGCGACTATGTTGAGAAAGACCAGGTGATTGTTACTTTCCCTACCGATAATCCGTCGACTCAATATTTTCAAACCAAAGCAGCTTATGAAAATGCACAAAAGACTTATGAAAGATATAATACAATTTATGAGCAAGGCGGCATTTCTAAACAAACTCTTGACGATATAAAAACCCAGCTTGATGTTAGTAAAGCAAATTTTGATAACATGAAAGAAATGGTAAAAGTAAAAGCGCCGATCTCCGGTTATGTAACAAAAATTAACGTTAATGAAACCGATAACGTAGCTAAAGAAACAGTACTTGTGACGATTTCGGATTTATCAAAATTAAAAACAAAACTGAAGGTAAACGAAGATGAAATATCTGATGTATCTGTTGGAACAAAGGTAGTTGCCAAATGGCAGGGTATATCTATTGAAGGAACAGTAACACAGGTTGATATGGCTATGAATCCCGCTACGCAGGCTTTCAACGCAGATGTGGTATTTAATAATAAAGATAAAAAATTTAAGTCCGGTATAACAGTTGAAGTTACTCTCCTTGGTTCTTCTAAAGAAAACGTTATTTCTATTGAAAGAAAAAACATAGTAAAAAAAGACGATACAAATTATGCTTTTGTTGCTGAAGGTAATACCGCCAAAATGAGAGAAGTAGAAATAGGCAAAAGCCGCGGACTTTTAGTTGAGGTGCTAAGCGGCTTAAACGAAGGCGACTTGTTAATTACAGAAGGACAAATGTTTTTGGAAGATGCTACTAAAATTAAAATTGTAAAATAGGAGATATAGAATGTTTCTCTCGGATTTATCGATAAAAAGACCAATAATGATGACAATGTTTTTGTTGGTGTTCGTGTTGTTCGGCGGTATGGCATATTTTTCCTTGAATTTGGATTTGGTGCCTAAGGTTGACGTGCCGTTTGTTACAATTCAAACTGTTTATTCCGGTGCGGGACCGCAAGAAATAGAAACCCAGGTTACTAAAAAAATTGAAGATGCTGTTTCAACTATAAGTCAAATAGATAAATTGAATTCATACTCACTTGAAGGAATTTCTATTATTCAAATTCAGTTTGAACTTGAGAAAGATATTGATATTGCCAACCAGGAAGTTAAAGATAAAGTTGATGCGATTTTGAGTGATTTGCCGGACGATGCCGATCCCCCGATAATTGAAAAATATGAAGTAGGGACTGAGCCTATTATAGATATTTTGCTCTGGGGGGATATGACGCCTGTTGAACTCTTTGAACTGGCTGATAAAAAAATCAAAGATAATTTTTCTCAAATTGCAGGCGTGGCTAGCGTTGATATTCTTGGCGGACAGGAAAGAGAAATAAGAATTGAGTTGGATAACAGGGTAGTTTTCCAAAATTCAATTTCGCTGCTTCAATTATCGCAAATTGTTGCTGAGGAAAACCTTGATATTCCCGGCGGTGACTTTCAAAGAAATTCGCAGGAATATACCGCAAGAGTAAAAGGAAAGTTCAAAAGTGTAGACGAACTTAAGCAACTGGAAATTCCTACCGCATATGGTTACAAACGACTTGGGGAAATTGCCGATATAATGGATTCAGCAGAAGAAGTGGAGATAAAAAGTACATACTTTTTAAACGAAACAAAAACCAAAAATGATAATGTGGTTTTACTTTCGATTATAAAAGCTTCCGACGGTAATACTGTTGAGTTGGCTAAAGAATTAAGAGAAGTTCTTCCCGGTATTCAAGAAGCATTACCTGAAGGAGTTAAACTCGAAATTGTAAATGATAACTCAACATTTATTGAAGCCACTGTTGAAGATACCTTAACAACATTGGGCCTGGGCGTAGTGCTAACGGCATTTGTTTTACTTTTCTTTCTTCATGATTTGCGCTCAACATTAATTGCAGCTTTATCTATGCCTTTCTCAATAATATCGACCTTCTTGCTGCTTGATGTTTCAGGATTTTCGCTAAATACCATGACTCTAATGGGACTTTCCACTTCAGTGGGCATCCTTGTAGCAAATGCGGTAATTGTACTTGAAAATATTTTTAGACATAAAGGGATAGGGGAAAACAAAAAGAATGCTGCAGGCAAGGGTACATCTGAAGTAGTTGTCGCAGTGATTGCTTCTGCAATGACAAACATAGCCGTGTTCCTGCCTATAGCAACAATGTCAAGTTTGATTGGAAGATTCTTCAGAGAATTTGCATTGGCAGTAACATATGCAACCGTCTTTTCAATTTTGGTTTCGTTTACATTAACACCTATGCTTGCATCAATAATTTTACCTGAGCGAGATACAAAAAAACATAAAATCGGCGACATGCTCGAAAAAATATTTAAAGGATGGGAAAACTGGTATCAAAGAATGCTTGGCTACATAATTAAAAATAAATTTACAAGTTCAATAACAATTGTTATTTCGGTTATCTTATTTGTAGCAAGTTTTTATTTTGCCGGCAAACTTAGTTTTGAATTTATCCCACTTCTTGACGAAGGTAACATAAATATTGAAGTAGAGCTGCCTCAGGGTTTTAATCTCGGTGAAACGGAAATATTATTAAACAAAGCTGAAAAGAAAATTGTCAAACATCCTGAAGTTAGGCATGTCCTGACACAAATAGGCAAGATAAGCGACTTAGACCAAGGTACAAATTTAGCTCTGGTTAAAATTAAACTAGTTGATGCGGTGAACAGGGAATTAAGTACAAACGAGATGGTGAGTGTTTTTATTGAAGAATTATCCGGCATTCCAAATGCAATGTTTAGAGTGAATGCAGTCTCGAGTGTTGGTACAGCAAGGGCGCCGGTTATGTTTTATTTGAGAGGAAGTGATGAGAGTGAACTTGAGAAAATTAAATCTCAATTAATTTCCCAAATGAAACAAATTCCCGGCTTGACAAACTTGAATACAAGTTCGAGATCAGGAAAACCTGAAATCAAAGTTATCCCAGACAGAGTTAAACTTGCCGATGCAGGGCTAAAGGTTTATGACATAGCTATGACGTTAAGGGCATCAATGGAAGGGCTTACAACATCTAGATATTCGGACAAAGGTGAAGAGTACGATATTAGAATAGTGTTAAATGATGAATCAGTTGACACCCCGGAGAAGATAGCCAATCTTACCGTAGTTTCGCAAAACGGGAAATTTAAACTAAATCAATTATCCAAAATTGAATTTGCAGAAGGATATAATAAAATTCTTCACAGTGAAAAGATTAAATCAATTCAATTTACGGCTAACGTGGCAGAGGGATTTGCACTTAGCGATGTTACTTCTGAAATAAATAAAATATTAGATAGCTACGGAATGCCTTCAGGATACAGCGTTTACTGGTCTGGAGACGCCGAGTTAATGTCGGAAGCTGTTGTAGACTTTGGAACCGCATTCATTATAGCGGTTCTGTTAACTTATATGCTTCTTGCTGCCATACTCGAGAGTTTTACACAGCCTTTGATGATTTTAATAACTATTCCATTAGCATTGATAGGTGTGTTTATCGGATTGTACGTTTCTGATTTGGCTTTGAGTGTAATGGGAATGCTTGCTATTGTAATGTTGATAGGAATAGTAGTGAACAATGCTATTTTATTACTGGACTATACTAACATTTTGGTTAAGAGAGGGAAACCGGTTAGGGAGGCTTTACTTGAAGCATGTCCCACAAAGCTAAAACCAATTTTAATGTCCACGATTGCAATAATACTTGGAATGCTGCCGATGGCATTAGGTATCGGCTCCGCAGGGTGGGAGTTCAGACAGCCGATTGGTGTAGTAAGTATAGGTGGTTTAATAGTATCGGGTGTTATGACTTTGTTTGTGATCCCTGCATTATATGAGCTCACTCATAAGTCGAAAAAAGTTTAGGAGAAGATGATGAATAGAATAATTTTAATAACCGGGTTTTTAATTTTTGCATTAAATATAAATGCGCAGAAATACGATCTAAATTCATTTATTGAATTGGTAAAGCAAAATAATAAGGACATTCTTATTGCAGCAGAAGAAGTTAAACTTGCGCAGACTCAAGAAAAAGAAGCTAAATCAAGTGCCTTTCCCCAATTAAACATTGAGGCGGGTTACAGCAGAAATTTAAAGGAAGGCTATATGTACGCAGACCTTAGTGCTTTAGGAGGCGGGGAGGGAGGTCCTGCAAAATTTAAAGTCACTTATGATAATGAATTCGATTTAAAGACAATTTTAAGTCAGCAGATTTTTAATGCTTCTGTTTTTAATGCAATAAAAGCCTCTAAACAGTATGAAAATTTATCAGGCTACGTTTATGATGCAACTTTTCAGGGAGTTATTGCAGGAAGCAAAAAAGCTTTTCATCAAACCTTATTATTAAAAAAAGTTTGGGAAGTAAACAAATCTGCGCAAGAAAACGCCGAAGAAAATTATAACGATGTTAAGATGAAATATGATGAGGGACTGGTCTCCCAGTTTGAACTGCTTCAGGCTGAAGTACGCTGGAAAAACTTAATACCTTCAACTACTCAAGCAAAAAGAAATTATAACCTTGCATTAAACAGCTTGAAAATACTTGCCGGGTTATCTATTGAAGATGATTTTCAAATAGAAGGTGATCTTGAAAATTACTCTAAGAATGAAGGTGTTTATGAATTGGAAACTGCATTGGAAAACAGGCCGGATTACCAAGCTCTTGTTTCCGAAAAAGAATTAAGGAAAATTAATGTGAGCTATGAAAATTCCGCATACATGCCTTCTCTTTCGGCAAGCCTGGTATATAACTACAACTCAGTTTCAAACGAGTTCAAATTTGAAAATGAAAACAATTATTTAATTGCAGGCTTAACTCTGCATGTTCCCGTTTTTAACGGCTGGAATACAAGCGCCAAAGTTGAAAGAGCAGAGATAGAATTAATGCAGAGCGAATTAAAAATTCAGCAAGCTAAAGAAGAAATAAATAAAGAACTGAAAAATATTTCTCTAAGAATTGCCGAAGCTAAAAATAGGATAACGTCGGCGGAGTCAACCATTAATGCAGCAAAAAAAGCTTTTGAAATTGCCGAAGTAAGTACTAAGAACGGGTTGGCTACACAACTTGAATTAAAAGATGCAAGAGTAAATTTTGACCAGGCTAAATTAAACTTTTATTCTGCTGTTTACGATTACCTTGAATCGTATTTCGATTGGGAATTAGCTGTGGGAATCATCAATTGAGTGTTAATAAAAATTATTTAACAAACTTGAGGTTATTATGGCTTACTCAAAATTTTCCGAATATGAAGACGAAGAAATAAAATGTTACATGAGTAACAATATTGCCGTTATAAAAAATAAGAAAAATGTTTATGAAGTTGGTACTAACCTTATCCAGAGCTCCAATTTGTTCGAAATAGTTAATTCCGCTGAAAGGGATAAAACGGTTTACGCTTTGCTTTTAATTAACGAAAAAGACTGTTTGAATAACGACAACTACAGCAGGTTCATAAGAAAAGTTTTTTTGCTTGATGATGATTCTCATTTAACCAAGGCTAAGCTTCAAGACGACAAATTAAGAGCAAAGCAAATAACAATAATGAATAACTTCATTAAAAAGGTAGTGCAATTTGATAAGTTAATTTTCAGCGCCCTGAACGGGGAAATTGTAACGCCGTTTTTCGGTGCATCGTTAGCAGCAGATTTTAGGTTCGCTTCAGACATAACAGTGTTTTCTTTAGCTCATTTGCAAATGGGACTTCATCCTTCCGGTGCATTGCCGTATTTTCTTCCCAAGTATGTCGGCCATGCAAAAGCATCTGAAATTTTGTACAAAGGAGAAAATATAAATGCCCGGCAAGCATTGGAAATGGGCATTATTAATGAAATCTTACCTGTTGCTGATTATGAAAATCATTGTATTGAAAAGGCTGTCCACTTTTTTGAAAAAAACATAAATGCAATTACTCCTACCAAAAAGTTAATCAATTTCAGTTATAATGATTTGTATGAATATCTAAGTATTGAGGAAGCAGAGTATTATGAAAAATAATCTTTAAAATTGATTTGGGAAAAACTTTAAGAAACTTGTCTATTTTAATAATAAAGGCTATTGTATGGGTGTACCAAGATCCATAATGTTGCAAAGAGTAAAGGAATTCATGTTTATTTATGTGTTCTTTTTAATAGCAACACTTATAGGTCTATATTTTGAGCGGGATGTGACTGATTTTCCGTTAGGCAGACTACTTGGTGCTACAACGGCTTTTGCTTTAATAACGGGTTTTTATGAATTTAAGATTGAACCGGTTATCCATAAAAAAATAAAATATTCCATGCTAATGGTAACAAGAATCATCTACTACTACGCAACTTACGGTTTAATTCTTGTAGCCATGGGATATGCTACATTAATTTTTAAACAAAATATTCCGTTTAATGAAGTCGTTACTTACGGCTTTTATGATGTTTTCCCGAACGGGCTTGCTAAAGAATTATTCGGACTTTTCTTTCTTGTAACGTTAATTGTATTTACGCTTCAAATTAATAGAATGCTCGGCAAAGGTTTTCTTTTAGATTATGCCTTAGGTAAATATCATACTCCAAGAATTGAAAAAAGAATTTTTATGTTTCTTGATTTAAAGTCGTCTACTACTATTGCTGAAAGGTTGGGCCATGAGAAGTACAGCGGTTTTCTAAAAGATTTTTTTAACAAACTTGATGAACCGATTTTGGAAACAAAAGGAAAACTTTTTCAGTATGTAGGAGATGAAATCGTAATGATATGGAATGTTAAAGACGGCTTAAAGAATAATAATTGTATCCGGTTCTATTTTTTACTCCAAGATAAAGTTAATTTGATAAGGGAGAAATTTATATTAAAATATGGCGTTTACCCTGAATTTAAGGCCGGTCTTCATTATGGTGAAGTTTCAATAACTGAAATCGGGTCGCAGAAAAAAGATATAGCTTACCATGGCGATGTTGTAAACACTACTTCGCGAATATGTTTAATGTGTAAAAAACTCGGTAAAGATTTCTTAATCTCCGAAGAACTATTACAATTGATGAAAAGTAGAAATGAATTACCTTATTCCATATTAGCGGCAGGAAGTTATAAACTAAAAGGCAAACAGAAAGAAGTAGTTCTTCATAGCGTTAATAGATTGATAAATATTAACAAACAAAAGGAACCGCATGTAATTACTCTACCGTATCGTATTCATAATTAAATATTCAAAACACAGGAGACAGATATGGAAATGAATCAAATCGATAAGAGTAATTTCTTCAGAGGTCTATTGTTGTTGGTTAGTAAGGACAATAAAATTACCAACTCCGAAAAGGAGAGCATTTTAAGTATCGGTAAAAGTCTCGGCTATTCCGATGATTATTGCCGGAGTTCGGTGAATGAAATTCTTATTAACAAATATATCTCAAATAAACCGCCTAAGTTCACAGATAAAAACACGGCTAAAAAGTTTATCGACACCGGCATTCAAATAGCAATTTCAGATTACAATTTGCACATAGAAGAAATCAATTGGATTTTTGAAACGGCAAAGTCAAATCAGATCGACAGGGTATGGGTAGAAGATAGGTTGATTAAAATGTTCAAAGAAAACGGGCAAAATAAAGAAATTATTAAACCCTAATACTCCTTCAATTCCCTCTTAAAAGATCCCGTTTGTCTACGGGATCTTTTGATTTCTCCATAGTAAAAAGTAGATAGAAGAATCAGTTGGCAACCAACAATAATATTTAAGGGGTTCATTACAATGACTAGTTTACAAGGGGATACTACAGGTAATAAAAGAAAATATTATAGGAAGGTTATCTCTCAATTCCTAAGGATGTTCCAATTTTAGTAAAGCCCGAGTAAAACCAAGCAAAAAGATAAAAGTAGAAAGAAGAAATTTCAATTCTACTATAGTACGATTAAGACCGTGTCAATAACATCCATAACCGATTTGTAGTTAAATTTCAATTCTACTATAGTACGATTAAGACTCTGTGAAAATTTTATCATTAATTTGCTCATCGATATTTCAATTCTACTATAGTACGATTAAGACTGTTTCAGTTATTTATAATGATTCTGAAATTACAATTATTTCAATTCTACTATAGTACGATTAAGACGGGGCGGAGGCTTGATAAAAAGTCTTCGGCTTTGAGTATTTCAATTCTACTATAGTACGATTAAGACGGTGCAATCAAAGAAGCTTTGAAATTAGCTAATTCTTATTTCAATTCTACTATAGTACGATTAAGACTCAAACCAGATACTCCCTTCGGGTTCGGATGTCGAATTTCAATTCTACTATAGTACGATTAAGACACTGTATAAACACCCGCAGCGGCATTGTTATCGACATTTCAATTCTACTATAGTACGATTAAGACTGCCCGAAAAATGCCCTTTATGCGGCGTATTCTAAGTGTTTTTTAGCCGTTGCGTTGTCGACCATTAATAGTGCTAAAAACCTACGGGTACGACGACTGACACGAATTTCACTGATTTTTACCAATTTTCTTTTCTTGATTGGTTTTGATCTTTGCTTTTTTATATAAATGAATCCGTCTCATTTCTTTCAATTCCCAAAACACCTCTTTCCGAATAATTCATTGAGTCAAATGTATAAAAAATTACACTGTCTTTCTCTTTATTTATTATGTCCTTAATTCCTTTCTTAATTTTTTCAAATTGTGATTCGGTTACCTCACCTTCGAATACTGAATTTTGAATCCAGGTTAAGTGCTGACGTAAAAATTTTAATAATTTCGCCCCTCTTTTGGGAGCTGCGTCATATACGATTATTGTATACATAGACACGAATCTCACGAATTACACTAATAACTGACACTAATTTTACTAATTGAACAAATATTGGATCAGATTTGTAAATGATTATAATACTATTCGTTTGTATTTTAATGAATCTTCACCGAAATTTACTAAAATTCCTAATTTCATTTGTGAAGAAGCTAGGTAATTCAAAGTCTGTTTTATATTACTATTTGTTAATCCTTCGATTGCTTTTATTTCTAATATTATTTTATCATAGATTACAAAATCCGCTTTGTAATGATGTTTCAAAATATAATTCTTGTATTTAATTTCGAAATGCTTCTCACGTTCATATGAAATCTTTTTTGAATTAAATTCTAATTCAAGAGCATCTCCATATACTAATTCATTAAATCCTTTACCTAAATTTTTGTGGACTTCCATACAACATCCAATTATATCATATGATTCTTTTTTATATATCAATTCCATATCAAATCAAATTTATAACAGATAAATTTTACTATAGCTTTGCCAATATTTATTTGTGTAATTCGTGAAATTCGTGTCTTACCACCAGATTTTAAACGGCTTATATTCCTTTTCACCAAGAATATGTTTAATAAGTTTATAACATTCCAGCCTTATCAAATGCCTGTAACTCACTGATTTTTTGAGCTGCCTATGTTTAATAGTTGTTTTTAATTTTTCATCAAATTCCTTTAAATATATTTTTCTCCCTTCGTCGCTTAGGTAACACGAATTCATTTTCTTATCAAAATGTTTTTCCTGTAATTTCTTTTTATTAAGAAGAGAAAAAATAATCCGGTCGGCAAGTAACGGCTTAAATATTTCGGCTAAATCCAAAGCAAGCGAAAATCTTCTTTCTCCCGGTTCATGTAAGTAACTAATTAACGGGTTTAACTGTGTTTTATAAATCTCGCTTAGCACAGATGTATATACCAAAGAATTACCGAATGATATTAATGCATTAACCGGGTTGGTCGGCGGGTGCTTTTCCCTTTTGTTAAATTTAATTTCTTCATCAATTATCAAATGCCATGTAATGTAATAAGTTGATCTTATATTTCCTTCAATACCCATTAATTCCTGAACGTCATCTGCTCCATTTATTTTTTTGATTAGTTCGTCAATCTTCGGTAAAAAAGGACTCATATCTTTGTCGCGTGCATTATAATATTGCAGGTTCTTTTTAATATTTTGAGCGGAACCGTCAACAAACTTTCTAGCTATTATTATTCTTTCATTTTCTTCCAGGTATTTATTAACCTGGTTTACAAGAAGTTTACCGGAAACAAACGGTTCCCTCGGGTAAAACGATCCTGTGTAATAACCGTAATAATTGAATAAGTGCAGAGTTATTTCTTTTGAAGCCAGGAAATTCAGAAACTTAGTATTAAACCTAAGTTCACTGAAACAGTAAATTGCTTCAATGTCTTCAACAGGTAAAGGTTTGCGCGGAATTTTTTTTGGTTCATAATTGTCTGCGCTTGAATCTGTTTGTTCATCTTCAGTTGTTATTGAATCGTCATCAATTTCGATTTCATTTTCTTCTTGAACTTCTTCTTCCGGCTCTCCGGCTTTGCCGGGCTCAAAGTAGAGGGTGTTCTGTTTGCGGACAAGTCTGCCGCTGCTGAAAATGTAGTAGTTTCTTCTCATAGACACGAATTCCACGAATTTTCACTGATAGATTCTGATTCATTGAATAGTTTTTTATTGAAATTTCCCTTAACTCTAAAGGTCTGCATCTTTTAAATTATTCCACAAGTTTTCACTGATTTATTGAATTGTTTTTTGTATTGAAATTTTAACTGAGCTTAAGAATATCTATAAAGCAATTGTACTATAGAATCTGAACAATTCATGCTATATATACTAATTGCAAATTGATTTTAGGGCTTTGTCCTTTTTAGAACTCTCTCAAATCTCTCTTGAAAAGAGAGAAGCCATTTGAAAAGCCCTAAAACCAATTTGGTTTGTGTATATGTAATTCGTATAATCCGTGCAATTCGTGTCTTTACACATAACACAAATCGTAATAAGCGCATTTTTTGCAGAACGGTTTATCGATTACCGGAGGAATGCTTTTATAACTGATTATGCTTTTAATCTCTTCTCTTATACCGGCCAATTTTAATCTGTCTTTATCGGTTAGCTCAACGGTTTCCGTTTTACGTAATTTTGGATAATCAATTTTCCCTTTAGCTCCTTTAATTCCTTTACTTTCAAGAACACTTATATAAAACTTTACCTGCCATAGATGACTTGCTTCCATTTTATCGGATTTCTTAATTTCGTGAATAATTTTTTCCTTGGTATCAAAATAATCAAGCACGATATAATCATCGCCGTCTGAAATTTGTATTTCATGTTTTTTGCGTTCATAAGTTGATTCACTAATAAATTTACCCATTGCAACAGTATCGCTAAACTGCTCCTGTTCAATATTATGTGTGAACAGCCAAAGTTTGCGTTTACACAAAAAATAATACGCTATTTGAGTCCCCGTCATTTTCTCATTCGGTGATAATTAGTGAAATTCGTGTCAGGTCATTTTATAATTTCAAAATTACAAGATTGCTGGATGACAAGATTATCTAATAATGATACTATTTCAGTTGTTTCAATTCCCATATATAACTCTTCTCATCAAATTCTCTTTCTTCATGCATTATGTTCCATATTTCATTGGCAACTACCGTTGCTATTTTATGAACAGCCTCTAGGTGTGAATTCCCGCGCGCGGTTAATTTATTATATGTAAACCTTGTTTGAGGCGGGTCGTTTGTGGTAATTTGTTTCATTACAATTGTATCCATCATTATATGAAGAAACGGGTTTACTTCATCAATTTCAGGATCATATTCGTAATCAAAATCGGTGGAATCCCAATCATCGTAAAACTCTTCATGCTGTTCCATAAGTTCGCCGATAATTTTTTCTTCACCATCCAGTTCTTCACCGGCTTTAACTTTTTGCCAGATTTCATAGTACTCCTTGCGCGTAAAAGAGCGGAATTCATCCATATTAATACCGTCCATGATTTCTCCTTTTCAATTTATAATTGCATAACAAAGATTAGTTTACACAAATGCAATTTACTATAAAGAGCCGGTCTTTTATAATAAAAAATGTTGCATGTTTCAAGTTCAGGGTTGCAAGTTTAGGTTAAGACAAGGGCGAAGATAAAATTCCAATTTCATCATAGTACGTTTAAGATTTTGTTTGATTGGTTGTTTGATTGATTGAGTATTTTAATTCTACCATAGTGCGATTAATACCTTTTTTTCGTTATCTAATAATAATAC
>JASFMY010000038.1:0-47313 GCA_050117315.1 Ignavibacteria bacterium | reverse complement strand
GGCTGTATTAGGTTTTTTTGAAAACTCAGAAAAATTCAGAGATGAAATAAGGCAATTTGTTGGAACTAAACTCCATCTTTTAGTCCCTGGGTAATTTTTCCTCAATTCCATTTCGGAATGTGTATAATTAGCATATCAATTAATCAATAAAAAGAAAAATAAGTTTTATAGTTAATTTTATTATTAAGGAAACTTTATTAAATGGTTAATTTATTGTGAAGAAAAGGGGGAAATAAATAATATTTACTTAATAATTAGTTAATTATCTCTTAACAATATGTTTTTATTTTGTACCTTAAAAATGTGAGTCAACATCCCTATGAAATCAAAAAGAAAAAAAGAACTTTTTATATTTTCCGAACTTGTTGAGATATTAAAAGAACATGAGTTGGACAAACTACTGTTATTGATTAGGACAAACCAGCTTGCTGAATTAAGAAAGGAAATTATTTTTTATCTGGTAAAATATAGAAAGTCTTTAGCCCATTTACTGTGAAACGTTAAGGTTGATTTTAAATTAACAATTTAATAACATCACTCAAGTTCCGAATTTATTATAATTAATTAACAATTATTTAAATAACATGTTTAGTATTTGGCTCCCTTTATATTTAGTTATTTGTGCAATACTTACATGCCTGTTTGCAAAAACAAGAAACAGGAACACTGTTAACTGGTTTTATATCGGGTTTATATTTGGAATTTTCGGTATCATATCAATTCTTTTTACCTCTAAAATTGATCCAGAAGTTTCACTCAAATCATAAGTTGATTTAAATCAATTCACAAAATTTTAATAATCATAGCCGTTGAATTAGTATGCTTTAGAAGATATATTGTCGTTAACTATTATTAAAGAGCTTTTGCAATGAAGGGTATAATAAAGTTCTTCGGTGTACTGGTGATTTTTGCAATAATTTTTATTTTCGGAGCCCTATTTTTTGAAGTATATTTAACTTCTGAAATTGTTGAAGTTAAAGTTTTGCAGTTATTGTCAGTTCAAGGTAAATACAATGCCGTAGAGAGGTATGTGGTTACACCAAACGAAACCTTCGACAATAACGATAACTATTACCACAAAAAAACTAACTCTGCTGAAATACAAAAGAAGCTGAAAAGAAACAGGGTCTATAAGTTTAAAGTTGTCGGCTATAAATTTAGAAAGGATATCCCATTTTTTTTCTCTAACAACAGAAACATTGTTGAAGTGGTAAATTAGTTGCAATTTCCCACTCTAATTACGCATTTCTTATTAATTATTTTAATATTTTTGATAGTCTGTAAATCAATAAAAAAAATTAATGAATAAAACTCTAAAACGAATTGGTTTTTTTATAATTATTATTGTCCTGCTGCCGATTATAATATTGGTGTCTTTTCAGCTAAACTCTCTTAGTGAAAACGAAAAAATGTTGCAGGAAATATACGGTAATCAACTAGATGCAATTCTTTTTTCCGTAAATCAATTTTCCGAGGATTTAACAGATAGCTGGGCTAACGACATTGAGCAGAGTTTTCACACCAGAGATGAGTACTCATTCGGCAAAAGTGTGATTGAAATGTTTAATATGAATTCATTCATGAGAATGATATTTGTGTATAACTTAAAAACACAGAACAATGTGGCTTATGTACAGGTAAAAGACGGATACGAGACTAAAAAGAATTTACCTTTAATGAATGAAATAATTCTCAAGCATGATAAAAAAATAAAACGGCTATTAGACTATAAAAAATCAGGCTACCGCAAAATAGAGCCGGCCTTTAATACACTGCCTGATACGAGCAGTATGCTTTTTTTTGTAATTGATTCGTTACATCTTGGCGGTATAGTTTTTCTGCCTGATGTGTTTGCAAGAGAACAGCTTGAACCAAAGATGAGAGCTGTATCCAAGGGAAAATTTATAATTAACATCTTTAAAGACGAAACTATGCAAATTATCAGTCAGACTGAACCGACTGATATTGTTGACCTTCAGCAAACTAGGGAACTATGGCTTCTGCCCGGCTACAGTATGGGTATTACGCTAAAAGGCGTAACAATATATGATCTGGTAAAAAAGCGGGGATATAATTTTTTGTTTATAGTTTCTCTGCTTGTTATACTTTTGCTTATAGGTCTTTGGTTTATAGTAAAAAATATAAATAAAGAAATAAAACTTGCTCAAATAAAATCCGAGTTTGTTTCAAATGTTTCTCATGAATTGAGGACCCCTCTGGCGTTAATAACAATGTTTGCCGAAACACTTGAAATGGGCCGGGTAAATTCCGAGGAGAAAAAGCAAGAGTATTATAAAATAATCAGCAGAGAAACTGGCCGGTTAAGCAGAATTGTTAATACGATTTTAAATTTTTCCAAGATGGAAGCCGGAAAAAGGGAATTTACTTTTGAGGAAAATGATTTAAACGATATAGTTAAAAAGGTTATAAAGACGTATAGCTTTCATATCCGGAATAAAGGATTTAAAGTTAAGTTTAATGAAGTAAACGGTAATCTAAGAGTAAAAGCTGATGAAGAAGCGGTTTACGAGGCTATAATAAATCTGGTTGATAATGCAATCAAATACAGCCGTGACATAAAGGAAATTGAAATTACTACCGGATCAGTAAAAGAAAATGTATTTGTTGAAGTGAAAGATCACGGTATAGGGGTCTCAGATGAAGATCAAAAAAAGATATTTGAAAAGTTTTACAGGGTACCGACCGGATTAGTACATAATGTAAAAGGAACCGGTTTAGGATTGACTTTGGTTAAACAAATAATGGATCACCATGAAGGTAAAATTGAATTAAAAAGTGAATTACAAAAGGGAAGTTCATTTAAATTGATTTTCCCTCATTATAATAATAGTAACGAAATTTAAGGATAGCGATGACTAAAATATTGATTGTCGAAGACGAACCAAGTATGAGATTGGGATTAAAAGATAACCTTGAATTTGAAGGTTATGAAGTTGACTTTGCCGAGGACGGCGAAATTGGCCTTGAGAAAATTAGGACCAATATTTACAGTTTGGTTTTGCTTGATGTGATGCTGCCCAAATTATCGGGATTTGATATCTGTAAGACTATAAGAAAGGAAGGTATAAAAACCCCGATAATTTTACTCACTGCAAAAGGCGAAGAGATTGACAAAGTGCTTGGGCTGGAACTGGGAGCGGACGATTATGTTACAAAACCGTTCAGTCTTAGGGAACTTATAGCAAGAATAAAAGCCGTGTTGAGAAGAACCGATGATATAAAAAAACAAAATCCCGATGAAGAAATTACCCTGGGCAAATTAAAAATAAACTTTGTTAACTACACCGCTTTTGAAAACGGTAATGAAGTTCAAATGTCTCACAAAGAATATGAAGTATTAAACTATTTATGGAAAAGAAAAAACGAAACAGTTAGCCGCGACAGTTTATTAAAAGATGTTTGGGGAGAGGATGTGTACATTACAACTCGTACTATTGATAATTTTATTTTAAAACTCAGGCAAAAAATAGAAACGGATACAAAACATCCCAAAATAATTTTAACCGTTCACGGTATAGGGTACAAGTTAGTTAATTAATTTCGCTATCCTGTTTAACCTGATAGAAGCAAGTAATTTAAAGGGTTGAAAAATACTGTAATTATTGTTCCATGAAATAATTACCATCAACGGTGATCCTACAATTTTTTCACGCGGGACAAAACCCCAGAACCTGCTGTCAAGGCTGTTGTCCCTGTTATCGCCCATCATGAAATAATAATCATCTTTAACAACGTACTTATCGGCAGGATTGTTATTAATATAAATTTGATTTCCTTTTATATCTACAGCATCTTTTTCATGCTCCCTATTAATAAAGGTTTCCCATGCCTGAATATTTTCTATTGTTAAATCAATTTCATCACCTTTACTGGGAATAACCAACGGGCCGTAAAAATCACTGTTCCACTTTTTACCAACCTGGAAAATGCCGGGATCCGAATATTCCCTCGGGTAAGATCTTGGTTTAACATAATTTATATTCGGGGGTCTTTTAAATTCTTCACCGTTTACATATAAAACTCTGTCAATAATCTGAATAGTATCACCGGGAACACCGACACACCTTTTAACATAGTGTACTACTTCTTCGTTAAAATAAACATCTCTATTGCCCGGATATTCAAAAACAAGAATTTCATACTTTTCCGGGTCCTTAAACTTAGGGAAATTAATATAGGGTAACCTTAAATTTGTGAAAGGTATGTAACGTGGAGTTGAACCGCCGTATACAAATTTATTTACAATTAAAAAATCACCTGCCATCATTGTGTTTTCCATAGAGGAAGTAGGTACAAGCGAAGCTTCGAGAAAAGTAGATTTTATAAAAAGTACAATAATAATCATTACTACAAATTCGAGAACAACATGTGTTTTGCTTTTTTTCTTAACTATAGGTTTTTGAGTCATTAGCCTCTCAATGAATTTTTAATGATTTCAAATTTTATAAAAATCAGTTTACAATTATAATCATTTTTACAATTCAAAAGAATTTTTTTTCCCGTTTAAAAATGGGTGCAGCAAAACGGAAAGAATTACAACAAAAATACATCCAACTAAATTAAACCATAAAAAAGGTATATCTGTAAATGCAAACATTAGAAGTACTATGACTTCTGCAATAATTGCCGCAACAAATGTTGAAGTTCCACCTATCTTTTTCAAATAGAATGCCACAAGGAAAATTCCCAGGATGGTACCGTAAAATAAAGAACCAAGTATATTCACAGCTTCTATTAATGACCCGAGCCTGTTCGCAAACTGGGCAAATATAATTGCATAAATTCCCCAAAATACAGTTGCAAGTTTGGAAACTATTAAATAGTGATTTTCGGATGCATCTTTTTTAACCAGTCGTTTGTAAATATCAATTACTGTTGTTGATGCAAGTGCATTTAGTTCCGCCGCAGTTGACGACATAGAGGCAGATAAAATTGCGGCAAGAACTAAACCGATTAAACCAATTGGCAGAAAATTAATTACAAAGCTTAGAAAAATATAGTTCGTATCGTTACCGTCCGAGTCCGGGTCAACTTTTTTAATTAAACCAACTGCAGCTTCCCTAATTTCATTCTGTTTTGTTTTTGAGGCGTCTATTTTCTGCTCAAGTATTTCAACCTGTTTATTGTCGTCGTTTTCAATTGCATCGATCATTGCCCTTAAATTGGTTTGTCTTTCGCTGAATAATGATTCTTGTTCATTTTCTAATTCTTCGTATTGAGAGGAGTACTCACTTTGCTTTACTTTATTTTCGTCAACCGGGTTGAAATAAATGGGAGGAGTAACAAATTGATAAAAAGCAAAAACAACAGCGCCTATAAACAAAATAAAAAATTGCATCGGGACTTTTATAATTCCGTTAGCAAGCAAGCCTATCCTGCTTTGTTTTACGGAGCTTCCCGATAAGTAACGCTGCACCTGTGATTGATCTGTGCCGAAGTATGACAGCATTAAAAATGTTCCCCCGATAATGCCCGACCAAAAAGTATACCTGTTGTTTAAATCAAACGAGAAATCAATTGCATTAAGCTTACCCATCTTTCCTGCGACTCTTGCTGCATCTGTAAACGATATATCACCCGGTAACAATTGAAAGATCGTAAAAAAAGCGGCAGTCATCCCGAACATAATTATTATCATTTGCAGTAGATGAGTTTTGTTTACGGCATTGGTTCCGCCCGAGACTGTATAAATCATTACCAGCGATCCTATAACCAGGTTGGTTATATAAATATCCCATCCGAGCAAAACCGATAAAATTAAAGAAGGAGCAAAGATAGTAAAACCCGCTGCCAAGCCGCGTTGGGTTAAAAATAAGATTGCCCCAAGCGCCCTGTTCTTTAAATCAAATCTTGTTTCGAGGTATTCGTAAGCAGTATATACGTTTAACTTGTGATAAATAGGAACGGCTGTAACAGAAAGGATTACCATCGCAATAGGCAAACCGAGATAGAATTGGACGAACCGCATCCCGTCTACATACGCCTGGCCGGGGGTTGAAAGAAATGTAATGGCACTCGCCTGCGTTGCCATTATTGAAAGGGCAATTGTAAACCACTGAGTTGATTTATTGGCAAGTAAATAATCTTTAACGTTTTTGCTTCCTTTGGTTTTTACAACTCCGTAGACAACAACAAATGTTAAAAATCCGCCGAGAACAATCCAATCTATATAGCTCATTCAAACGCCTTTGTAAACCAGTAGAACGCTGTTGTCATAAATATTCCAAGAGTAATTAAAAAGTAGTAAACAACATTCCAGTTGACCGTAACTGGTGATTTCAATTTACTGCCGTTCCGTTTTTTCAATATATTTCCCCCCGGAAATTAGGTTAGTAAAAATACAGTATGCGCCGGGTACACCTCCAGACAACTGCCTGAACCAGGAAAAACCGGTATAAATAAAAATTCCGTTTCCGTATTTGCAATATATCAATCCACCTTCGGTTGTAACTTCACCGGGATCATTGCATGAGAAAACTGTTTCATATTTTTGATCCCAATCTTCGGCGAAGTAAATGCCCCTTTCCTGTATCCAGTTTTCAAAATCCTTCCGAGTAATTTTATTCGGATAATTTAATAATGGGTGATCTTTATTTAAGATATTTACCGGAGCATCTTCGTATGTAACTCTGTCTCTACCAATATTAAACGGATACGGGCCTATTTCATCTGTTTGTAAGCCGGAAGTTGTGTTGTATTGAACTAAAAGTGTCCCGCCGTTTTTAACATAATCCAAAAGCTTATCATTATAAAATTTTATTCTTTCCCTTGTATTGTAGGCACGGACACCTGTTACAATTGCATCAAAGCCGGATAAGTCTTCATTCTCTATAAAGTCATCATCCAACATCGTGACATCATAACCAAGCTGTTCCAGGTTACCCGGTATTTCGTCACCCGAACCTTCTATATAGCCAACTGAAGATATGGCTTTGTTTATTTCCAATCTTACAAGTTTGGCTTCTGCAACAGGAAATATAGTTCTTATAGGAATGTGTTCATGATTTATTTCAACCAGGCTTCTGTTAAGTATTCTATCGCCGGTTTCAATTTCAACTTCAAAATAGTTAACAGATTCGTTTTTAGGCGGAGTAATTTCAAATACGACTTTTTTTTCTTCGTACTTCTTAGTTAAATTAAATTCAATAAACTCCGGCGAAACTCCCCAGCCGTTATTAACTTTTAACATAACTTTGCCCGACGCTTTGTGAGAATTATTTTTTAATCTAACAGTAATATTTTTCTTTTCACCACCGGCAAATAAATAAACCTCTTCGTCAAGATTTGCAGTAACTTCCGGCCTTATTTCAAAATACCTGTATAGCTCACCGTCAACTCTGTCTACACTCCGGAAAAGTAACGGCGATTCAAAATCAATCTTTTCGTTTTCAATAATAAAATAAAATTTAGCCGATAGAGAAGGCTGGCTTTCGCTCCTGTTAACCAGATTTTGTTTTGTAATATTAAACAATTTCCCGTTGTGTTTTTTTTCAAGCCAAAAAGGATTTGTTATTTTCGTATCGCCCGGAACCATAACTGAATCTTCTAAACTGAAGACTGTATTTTGTTCCAGGTTTATTTCCAAACTTTTGTTGTTGTTAAACGGGTAGAGCAATTCAGCAAGCTTAATATTTAAGTCGGACCGGTTAACTGTTTCAATTGAGAATTTTATTTCTTCGTTTGCTGTTGCCGAGTAGTCTTTTGCAATTATTTCAAACCATAATCCGCAGCAAGCCCTTATTAATTCTTTTGCTTCTTTTTTTTTAACACCCCGCCAGTACTTATCTTTAAGGTTGTTTATTTTTTTGTAGATATCAACGAGCAAAGGAACCGTTAAATAGGGCTTATCAGGCTCAAATTTTTTTTCTGCCTTCTCAATTAAAGATTCAATTTCACTGCCGCCTTTTATCCGTGACCATGTTGTTTCTATCCCTTCAAAAGGACCATCGGAAGTCGGTGAATCTCCGCCCAACAAAGTAAAATATTCGTAGTATTCACCTCTGAAACCGCGTGCGCCAAAACCCTGGCTTTTATGTTTAGAACGGCTCTTTGCATAAATCTCGTTATAAGATTCTCCCAGCAGGTAGTTATATTCCCCAATAGCCAGTTTAGCCAAACCTTCCGGGTTGAAATTTTTAACAAAATTCGGTCTCCAGTCATTCCAGAAAATTCTTTTAGGCTGCCATGTGTCAACGTATTTTAACTGTTCGGGGAATACATCCGGATCACCAGCTTTGTTAAATGCTGCTAGAGCCAGTACTGCGGAAGCCGTGTGGTGCCCGTGTGTTTTTATTGAATCAACAGGAAACCTTGTAATTATAACATCGGGTTTAAATTCCCTTATGGTATAAATTACATCGGATAGAACTTCTTCTTTATTCCAATGGTTAAGTGTTTCTTCGGTAAATTTGGAATAACCGAAATCGACAGCACGCGAGAAGAACTGTTCCCCGCCGTCGACTTTCCTGGCTTCCAATAACTCGTGAGTTCTTATCACCCCTATGAGATCGCCTTTTTCAGACCCTATCAAATTTTGTCCGCCGTCCCCTCTTGTTAAAGAAAGATAGGCGGTTCTAAATTTTTTACCTTTTGATAAATATGAAATTACTGCCGTGTTTTCATCGTCGGGGTGTGCGGCAATATATAACACAGAACCGAGAACTTTCAGTTTCTGCAACCCCAATTGTATTTCTGAAGATGACATAACTTTAACAGGTTGCGCTATAGTTAAAAAACAGAAGGCTAAAAATAAGAATAATATTTTTTTCACCGCAGAATTCAAGATTTTTAACTGCTTTGAATTTGTGATATAATATTCTCAATTCTTTGTTTTTGGTTTTGAGGCGCTTTATCCAAAGCCTTTTTATAAGATTCTAAGGCCTTATCTTTTTCTCCAATTTCTTTATAAGCTTCGCCAAGGCTGTCATAAACGTTCCAGTTATTCGGATAATTTTCAACATTTTCTTTAAATACTTCCAAAGCTTCAGTTGTTTTGCCCTGGGCTTTTAGTATATATCCAAGCAAATTCATGTTGCTTGCATTTGTATTGACGTTAATTGATTGTTCAATAAAGTATTGCCCTTTGTCCAGGTGCACGTTGTTCTGCAAACAGAAAAGTGCAGCTTGCTGCCATGCAAACCAGTTAAACCCGGCCTGCCCTCTTAACTGATCTTCAAAATTTTTAATAACCAGATCAATAGCATCAACCTCGATTTTAAATGGAAGTAACTTTTTCTCCCAGTGCAAATATGCCCTTGCAGAGTTATTTGTGAAGCTGTCGAATCCGAATTCCATCCATTCTTTAAATGGAGCTTCCTCGGCAGTTACAACAACTCTTAATGCATCCTCTTTTTCGTCATAATAGAAACTTCCCCATGATGCATAATTTTTGCTGAATATTAATGTAAATTCTTTTTCTTCAGGAAGTATAAAAAAGCCATAGGAACCGGCTGCAAGCGGTTTGCCTTCAATTTTTACGTCATGAGAAAAAGTAATTATTGTATTTTCATTAGCGCCTGCTCTCCATGGTGCAGGATTACCCGTTCCAAATTGGAATTTCTGCCAGCCGTAAGGAACTAATCCGCCCCAAATTTCACGGTTCCTAACACCGGGTCTGCTGTAATTTATTGTTATTTTTGTAATTCCCACTGTTTGAGTAACCTCTGCCGCAGGGCTTTGACGCGGTACTGCTAATTGAGCGTCAATCGTTGATGAAGCAAGCAGAATTAGAATCAAAGCAAATGTGGGAAATAGGTTAAAATATAATTTGTAATGCATATTACCCCCTATGAATAGTATCTATATTATAAATTGAATTGGCCGGGAGAAAATGTACTTTCGGAATTGAAAAATACAAGTTGAATTACCCCATCCTTTTTGAATAGAAAAATAATGTAATTTTCAGACGCAATCACTTTTTTTATGTTCCATTTTTTTGTGTTAAAATCATGCACCTCAATTTAATGCATTTCAGTTATGACATTTAGTGACATTCAATTATCCGGGCATGACAACTCCACACTTTTTCATATAGTCTAATCTTTCAAATTTTCTAAAAAGGAGCATGACATGAAAAATACAAACATACTTTCTTTATCAATATTTTTAATAGCTTTACTAGCAAATTCAAGTTTTGCCAATGGTAATGATAACAATCGTATCATTACTCCAAATGCTATCCAAAATTTAAAGGCTGGTCTTCAATCTGAAAATATTGGTTTAAAAAAACACTGTATTTATTTTGCAGGGAAATATAAATTAAATCAGGTCTATGACGAATTAAAAGAGCAATACAAAAAAGAAAATAATATCTCGCTAAAAAGATTGATATTGGTGAGCATGTATGAAATAAAAAATGAAAATTCTGAACGGGATTTTTATAAATTAGCGATATCTGAAAAGAATAAAAAATTGAAAAGTATAGCTGCGGCAGCTTATTTACAATTAAATATCTCAGACTCTTTGAAGTATTATTCAAAACTTAATAAATGACATTTTATGACATATTATGACTAATGTGTGACTAAATTATAAAAATTATCAATTAATTTTCATACTAGTAGGAAGAGATGAAAAACAAAATCAACATATTAAAAGCATTAAAAATATTAATGCCGGTTTTATTCATTTTCCCGGGATTTATTAATGCTGATGACTGGCAAAGACTAATGAAGTTGAAAGGACAATGGAAATTTTCAATTGGGGATAATCTTGAATGGGCTGAGGTGGATTACGATGATTACGATTGGGAAGAAGTTTGGGTCCCATCCTACTGGGAGAACGAAGGATTCAACGGTTATAACGGATATGCCTGGTATAGAAAAACTTTTGAATTAGACGAAGAGTTGGATTTTAATAACATCTATTTATTCCTCGGATACATAGATGACGTTGACGAAGTATATCTTAACGGTCGCAATGTAGGCAGTTCAGGCGGCTTCCCCCCGGATTTTGCAACTGCCTACAATGCCGAAAGAAAATATCCTATTCCAGTAAAGTATTTTAATCAAAAAGGTAAAAATGTTCTTGCCGTTAGAGTATTTGATGCTACCATGGGAGGAGGTATAAATTCGGGAGAGATTGGTCTTTATGTACGAAAGAACTCGTATTTATTGGAACATGATTTTGAAGGCAAATGGCAATTTAATACTGGCGATAAAGACGAATGGAAAGAGCTTTCTTATGATGATGGGGATTGGGATAGTATATTTGTCCCGGGTTACTGGGAACACCAGGGTTATAAAGACTATAACGGTGTTGCATGGTATAGAAAAACATTTACTATAAATAAAAGATACGATAGTCAAAAACTTGTTCTTATACTAGGTAAAATTGATGATATAGATGAAGCGTACTTAAACGGCGTAAAAATAGGTTTTACGGGAGTAATTGAAGATGACCCCGAGGAATCTTCTTTTGAACATGAGTGGCAGGAGTTTAGAGGTTACCTATTTGATTCCAAGTTATTAAACGTCGGGAAAAATGTAATTGCTGTCAGAGTTTACGACAATTATATCAACGGCGGCATCTACCAGGGACCCATTGGTATTACTACTCAGAGTAAGTATAGAAAAAAATGGAGAAAGAGTAAAACGGATAAATCCGTATGGGAATATTTGTTTGATTAAATATTAAGAAAGAGTCAAGCTGTTTTTTCTATTTCATATTTAATTAACACGTTTGTGACAATATTTTACAATCCTTTACTTTTGAATGACACCAGTTACATCCTATTAGTTTAATTTTGTTATGAAGAATTTATTAAACAACATGACAGGGGGGATTATGAAAATCCTAAATATTTTTTTAACTGTTTTTTTAGTTTTTACTTTTATTACAACTTCTATACATGCTAACAGTAATGAGAAAAAAGAATTTTCTCAGAACGCCGTAGAGAACCTAATTATGGCTATCAAATCAGATAATATTGGGTTGAAAAAAAGTGCTGTTTATTTAGCAGGCAAGTACAAAATAGAAGCAACAACAGAAGCGTTGATAAACCAATTGGATAATGTTGAAAACGAATCTGTAAAAAAACTCATTATCATGAGCTTATACGAAATAAATGTTGATAGCAATTCTAAGTTAGTAGAAGAGTTCATAGCAAAAGAGTAGTTTTAATAATAAAAATTATGTTGTACAATCCAAACAAAAGTTCATTGGTTACTCCGATCAATGTAGTTACTCCTTCTATATAAAGCCCCACCCCCTTGGGGCTTTGTTATTTTATCCTGGATCACAATTACCGTAAACAATTATTAAATAAATGCGATTATATTTGTATAATATTATTATTTTATTATTGTTTTATTTTATCGGTGTATGATGTCTGATTCTGTTTTATATTTATTAACAAAAAGAAAATAAAAATGAAAAAGTATATTTTGTTTTTGTCTTCATTGATTTTTCTTCTTCTTTTAATGTATAGTTGCAAACTTATAACCGAACCCGATTCAGCTGATGTCGGAGAAGTTGTTGCAATTAACGGAACAGTTTTAGACTCTTTAAGCCTAAGTCCTTTAGCAAGCGTAGCAATCAATATTGCCTATGCCGATACTAATGTAGGACCTGTTTTTACAGACTCATCAGGAAATTTCTCTACCACTGTACGTATCACGGATAATACCGATATTACTGTTAACGTATTGCTTGAAGGCTATGTGGAAAGAAATGAAAGCGAAAAAATAATTCTAGGAAGGAGTTCTGTAGATTTAGATGTAATTTATCTGCTGTCGACAGATGCGCAGACAATAACAATAAGCGGAGTTGTTAGGGATTCACTTACTTTAGATTTACTGGAGGGTGTTGAATTGAATCTAGCAACTGAGGATTCGACGATAGGGAAAGTCTATACATCCTCTGAAGGAAAATATAGTTTTAGCATTCTATCTGTATCAAATTTTGATGTTTACATAACGACAAGTTATTCGGACTATATAACAAAAACAGATACAGCCACAGTAAAAGTAGGACAGGAAACATTAACAGTAAGTGATATTTTGATAGTCCCGGCTGTTACTGAAACAATTGTGGTACACGGAAAAGTTTTAAATTCTTTAACATACACTCCAATTGAAAACGGTGTAATGAATTTTACCACTGAAGGCAGGGAACTCGGAACAAAGTTGACTAATTCAAATGGAGAGTATTTCTTTGAGGTTTTAACTGCAACTAACTTTACTATAGATGTTACGGCAAGTCTTGAAGGTTTCACCCAAGTAAGTAATTCAGCAAGCATAGCATTAGGAAGGGACTCAATAAAAATACCAAATATGCTGATGTTTCCTGCTTCTTCAGAAGCAGTTGCCGTGTCGGGATCTGTTTTGGACTCAGTATCTTTCAGCCCACTTGAAAATGCTGAAATACTTGTATACTCAAATAACCAAGTAATCACATCAACCGCTACTTCTTCCAGCGGCAGTTTTAACTTCGGATTAACTGTTGATACTGATTTCGATGTTACAATTACAACCAATCTAAATGGCTATAATGGAAAGAGCAGGATCGTAAGTATAACTAAAGATAAGAGTACAGTTTTATTGCCTGAATTTTATCTTCTGCCTGATGAAGCGAAATCATTTTATATTTCTGGAAATGTAAGTGATTCATTAGACCTTAATTCACTCGAAAATGTTAGAATCGATTTGAATATTAACAACGAAACATATGCAACTACTTTTTCGAATTCGTCCGGTAGTTATTCGTTGGATATTATTTCCGTTCCGGAATTAGTTTACAACCTCTCTGCAAGTAAAGATAATTATATTGATAACAATATAATTATTGAAATGCCTTTTACGGGCAGCTCGCTTGCCGTTCCCGATATATTCCTGCTTTCCGAAAATGCAAAAACAGTTAACGTTTTTGGAGTTGTAAATGATTCAATTTCTTTAGACCCGTTGGAAAAAGTTGATATAACAATCGAATCAAACGGTAAAGATATCGGATCGGCTGTTACAGACGCTAACGGGGAATATTCAATCGATATACTAACAGCATCCGATAAAAAAATTACAGTTACTGCTAAGTTCAGCGGTTATTTAAGCAAGACTACAACTGTTACTATTCCTTTGGGGAATACTTCATTTAATATCCCGGATTTTGATTTGGTCCCTGAAAATGCAGAGTTAATAACTATTAAAGGGCAAATAATTGATGGTGACAAATATGAACCTCTCGAAGATGCAATAGTGACTTTTGTAAGGAACGAAAAAACGGTAGGAACAACTTTTACAGATTCCGACGGTTTTTATACCCATAGTTTCTTTACCGCATCCAGTTTCAGCATTACTATTGGAGCAGAACTTGAAGGTTATGAAAGTAATAGTACAACGGCAAGTATTTCTTTAGGAAGGGAAACAATTGAAATACCTGATATTTTACTTACACCGACCGACCCGGGAGATGTAGAATCGGTTGAGCCTGCTTCAATTTATTTATATTCACAATCTGTTTCAAGTGTTGGAGTAAAAGAAAGCGGTGCAATTGAAACTGCTCAAATAGAATTTGAAGTACAGGATTCCTCCGGAGTAGCATTAGACTATGACCACCAATCAATTGTGTATTTTGAAATTCAAAACGGTCCCGGCGGGGGAGAATATCTATACCCCGATTCAATACTAACGAATACCGAAGGACATGCTACAGTATCTTTTTCAAGCGGAACGGTTGCAGGAACAGCGCAAATTATTGCTTATATTCCTTTTAACGGAAATATAATTAAATCAAGACCGGTTTTAATAGCTGTCCAAGGCGGTTTCCCGGACAAAGATCATTTTACTGTTACGCCTGATGTTCACAACATACCGGGATTATTGTTCGATAATTTTGAGGATGTAATTACCGTAATTGTGGGTGATAAATATTCAAATCCTGTAAGAGAAGGAACCTCGGTTTATTTTAATACCACAGGCGGTGTAATTGGAGCGGAAACACAAACTGATGAAAACGGCGTCGGATCTGTAACTCTAAGGACCGGCAATCCCCATCCGACTCACCCGATAAGAGGTTTTGGCCATGTTGATGTTGTTGCCCACACTATAAATGAAAATTCGGAAGATATACGGGATACAACATTTGTTTTATTCTCAGGTAAACCTGTTATTTCAAATGTTGACCCGATTACATTTAATATTGAAAACGGCGGTTCCCAACATGTGAATTATACAGTAACGGATTCATACGGCAATCCTGTTGCCGCCAGCTCAAATTTTTCCGTAAGCGCCACCATAGGCAGCGCTACTCTTTCAGGAGACGTGGATTTTGAACATGGTGATTATTTATATCCCGGAGGCAGCGCAACGGAATTTAGTTTTACTATTTTTGATCCTGATGATTCTGAAACCGATCCTGCACAAAGTGTTACAATTACTATTGAGGTAGATGTTTTCGGATTTAAGGCAAGCTATAATATTAGCGGCATGATAGATTAATAATTACTTACATAAAGAACTTAAAAGCCGCGTAAAGCGGCTTTTTTATTGTCCAATATCAATAAAAATAAGACAAGATATCTCAAACTTGACAAACATATCCGTTTGCAATATATTTGAAATTAAACATTACTTGACGGGTAACATATATGCAGACATATATTACAAGAGAACAGGATTATGCTTTAAGAATTGTTACCTACTTGGCGGAATTAAAAAAAGAACAGCATATTTCAATTAAGGATCTCTCAAAAGAACTTTTTATATCGAGAAGCTTTGCCGCAAGAATTATCCACAAATTAAAGCACGGCGGTATAATAAAAACCATTGAGGGCAATCAAGGAGGGGTTCTTTTAAGGAAAGGTGCTGATGATATTTCTCTTCTTGATGTATTAAATATAATCGGCTTCAAAACAATTTTTAATGCTTGTAATAGCCGGGATTATAACTGCGAGCTTTCCAAACGGTGCCGGTTTCATAATTTTTTTGTAGAGGAAGAGAATAGTTTGAAGAACAAATTGCACAAGAAAAAGATTTCTGAATTTGTTTTTGGAACAAAAATTAATGTTAATCAAAAGGAGGAGAATTAAATGGATGCAGTATTATTGGCTCGTATTCAATTTGCTGTTACAGTTGGCTTTCATTTTCTTTTTCCGCCCATTACTATCGGTTTAGCGTGGCTCATTGTTGTTGCCGAAACAATCGGGTGGAAAAAGAACAGTGAAGTTTATCAAAAAATAGGCAAGTTTTTTGGCAAGCTGCTGGCAATTACTTTTGCTGTTGGTGTTGCAACAGGAATAGTAATGGAATTTCAATTCGGTACTAACTGGTCCGAATACTCAAAATTTGTGGGGGACATTTTCGGGGCACCGCTTGCTGCCGAGGGTATATTTGCTTTCTTTTTGGAATCCGGGTTTTTAGGATTGTATTTATTCGGTAGAGACAAAGTATCAAAAGGTGTACACTGGTTTTCGGGATTGATGGTTGCCGTTGGTTCAACAATCTCGGCATTCTGGATATTGGTTGCAAACTCCTGGCAGCAAACACCTGCCGGGTATATTGTTCAAAACGGTAGAGCGGAATTGACGGATTTCTGGGCTGCTGTTTTTAACCCTTCTACCTTACCCAGGTTTTTTCACACAATTGATGCTGCAGTTATTACCGGCGCATTTTTTATGGCAGGTATTTCGGCTTATCTTTTAATTAAAAACAAAGATAACGAGGTTGCCCGCAAGTCAATGCAATTAGCTGTGATAGTCGGGTTGATTGCTTCGCTTTTGGAAGTCTTCCCTTTCGGGCATGAGCATGCAAAGCAGGTAGCTCATACCCAGCCTGAAAAATTTGCGGCTATTGAAGGTTTATATACAACGCAGGACGGTGCTCCTATGGCGTTGTTTGGGTTTCCTATAGACAGACCGCCGGAATTAAAGGCGCCTATTGAAATTCCCGGTTTATTAAGCTGGCTTGTTTTCGGTGATGTAAATGCCGAGATAAAAGGAATAAACGATTTCCCGATTGATGAAAGGTCCCCGTTGTGGCTTACTTTCGTTTCATTCCACAACATGGTTATACTCGGAGGATATTTTATTTTAATTATGGCCTGGGCATTCTGGTCAATGAGAAAAAATAAATTGTGGGAGAATAAAAGACTGCTCGAAATTTTGATCTGGTCAATCCCGCTTCCTCTTGCTGCTTGCCAGTTAGGCTGGATAGCTGCTGAAGTAGGGCGGCAGCCGTGGATAGTTTATAAATTATTAAGAACAAGCGATGCGGTTTCAATAACTGTTCCGGCAGGGGAAGTGTTGTTTTCGTTAATTTTATTCTCGCTTATATATATTTTCCTCGGAGCCTTGTACGTATTTTTACTTATTAAAAAAATTAAAATAGGACCTGAACCACTAACAGTTAAGGAGGCAACAGTATAATGGATCTTAACATAGTTTGGTTTTTGCTTGTAGCCGTTTTAATCATTGGGTATGCGATTTTAGACGGTTTTGATCTTGGTGTTGGAGTATTACATCTATTCACCAAAGATGATCACGAAAAGAGAATAAATCTTAACGCTATCGGTCCTGTTTGGGACGGTAATGAAGTTTGGCTTTTAACAGGCGGCGGTGCTTTGTTTGCCGCTTTCCCGGTTGTCTATGCAACGGTGTTCAGTAGTTTTTATATGGCTTTAATGCTGCTTCTCGTTGCGTTGATTTTCAGGGCAATTTCTATGGAATTTAGGGGTAAAGTAGATTCGCCCGCCTGGAAAAAATACTGGGACATGGCGTTTGGTATAGGAAGCCTTTTACCCGCAGTATTATTCGGAGTTGCAATAGGAAATATACTAAGGGGAATACCGTTAACAGAAGATGGGACTTATCTCGGAAACTTTTTTATGCTGCTTAATCCTTACGCAGTACTTGTAGGCCTATTAAGTCTCGTTCTCTTTACTATGCATGGTTCAATATATATAGCCATGAAGTCGGAAGGAGAGCAGAGAAAAAGAATGAAAAATCTTACTCCTAAACTATGGATAGCTTATTTTGTTTTATATTTTCTAGTTACTTCATATTCATTTTTTGAAGCTAACTTTTTATTTAAGGGCGTGTTGGGTAATCCGTTATTCTGGGTCGTTTTTATACTATTGCTTGTCTCGATATTTTATATTCCCATCGGGGTAAAAGCCGGGAAGCTCGGCTTAGCCTTCCTCGCATCTTCAACAACCATCGCTTCAATGATGGGTTTAATGGCAATTAGTTTGTTTCCCAATTTAGTCCCTTCTTCAATTGACCTTGCATATAGTTTAACAATTTATAATGCATCTTCCACCGAGAGAACTTTGTTTACAATGCTTATAATTGCTTTAGTTGGTATGCCTCTTGTAATTGGTTATACTATTTATATCTACCGCGCATTTAAAGGTAAAGTTATACTAAACGAAAACAGCTACTAAAACTCTTTATCACATATTGAAATAAATGAGCCCGGTATATGCCGGGCTTTTATTATATTCGGTATCCCAATTTTTAGAATTTAATAAAACACAGTTGTGGCAAATATAATCATTGCCTAACAAGCGATGATGACTCTAAAATAATTTATAGTGCATTAGTTTTTTATTGGTAGTTTTATTTTTGCGAAGCTTCAAAGAATATTGTGAAACCGGAAATAGTACTCAGCATCAGAGAAGAAAACATTAATAATGTTTAAAAGTATTTATAATTTATACCGTGATTCATTTTCAGGACTGCCTAAGCCGGTCTGGCATTTGTGTATAGTAATGCTTCTTAACAGGAGCGGTTCAATAGTCTTATTCTTTTTAACTCTTTATCTTACTAAAGAACTGAATTATACCAACCTGGAAGCCGGTAAAGTAATTACTATCTACGGACTTGGTTCATTGGTCGGATCTTTTTTAGGCGGATGGTTAACGGATCGCTTAAACTCAAAAAAAGTTCAATTCTATAGTTTGATAACTTCGGGTATTACGTATATCTGTTTGGATTTTATGAGAGGTAGTTATGAAGTTACAATAACTGTTTTCTTAGTAGCAATGTTTGCCGATGCTTTAAGACCCGCAAACGCTACATCGTTAGCGGAGTTTTCTCCAAAAGAGATTACTTCCAAAAGCTATGCTTTAAATAGATTGGCAATAAATTTAGGTGTTGCTATAGGGCCGGCAATCGGCGGTTTTTTAGCTCTTGTAGATTACAGCTTATTGTTTTGGATTGATGGACTAACATGCTTATTTGCTGCATGTTTATTTTATTATTTTTTCCATACTTATATAAACGAAAAGAAAAAACAAAAACACGATAATTCTAAAAGTCAGTTCCCATGGAAAGATAAAATATTTATTTTGGTCTTGATAATTACGATTCCGGTTGGCTTATTGTTTATCCAAGTATTTAATACCTGGCCTATTTATTTGAAGGAGTATTTTATTTTTAACGAAGATACAATCGGGATATTAGTTGCTATCAATGCCTTTATGATTACATTTTTTGAAATGCCGTTGATTCATAAAATAAACAACTATAATCCCTTAAAAGTAATGGCTGCCGGCTCTTTATTTTTATTCGGCGGATTTGCAATACAACCTTTCGGATCGGGATTTAGTTATGCAGCAATTACGATAGTAACTTGGACAATAGGTGAAATGTTAGTTTTGCCTCTTCTTATTAGTTATATTGCGTCGTTATCCAACGAAAAGAATAGAGGAAAATATATGGGAATGTTTTCTTTTACATTCTCACTTACAATTGTTCTGGGACCTGTATTCGGAATGTGGCTTTATCAGAATCTTGGCGCAAATCCTTTATGGTTTATTGTTGGTATTACAGGATTTATTGTTTCATTGGGATTTTTACTTTTGGATAAATACATAACTAAGACTACTCTTAAAACTAAAATATGATATTAAATAGGAACACTGTATTTTTGTGCGTTACGGACTTTTGTAACGCTAAATGCAGTTTTTGTGATTTTGGGAGAACCGCGAGAGCCGACTTTATACCTAAAAAGGAAATCCCGGGTCTTTTCAAAAATCTTCAAAGAAAACTCAAATGCGGTTACCTGGAAATAACCGGCGGCGAACCCCTTACTTATCCTTATATAAACGAATTAATATCGGAAGCCTCTGAAAATAAAATTATAACTCAAATGATGACGCACGGAGGTCTTTTAAACAAAGAGAGAATCAACAAACTTTATAAGGCGGGATTAAATATTTTATCGGTTTCTTTTGACCATTATAAAGATGATGTTTTTAATAATCATCGTGGAATAAAAGGTCTTAAGAAAACGATCGAAAAAAATCTGCCTTTAATTAAAGATGCAAAAATTATTTCCTCTGCCGGAATAACAATCGCAAAACACAACGTTGATGAGCTTGAACAAATTGCACATTATGTTTTAGACATTGGATTTGATTTACTGTTTTTTTCTTTCCCGATTACTAATCCGGAATCGACTTATAAAATTGGATTGGGCTCACCGGATGTAATTGAGTTCTCAAATATTAAACTTGTTGAAATTGTTGACAGGCTGATAGCTCTCAAGAAAGAACTAAAAAATAAAATGGTCCATCACAAATTGTTCTTGAAGGATATAAGGAATTTTTATTCCGGCGGCAAACAAAAATTCTATTGCAAAAGCGGTGAAAATACCTTTTACGTTGATAATAAACTTGATGTTTATGAATGTATGGTTAAAGACAACATACTTGGAAACCTTAACGGAGATGTATTTATACTAAAAGATGCTCAATGTTACCTATGCCCGCTTCAGTGTCACCGTGAGTCTTCGGCTTTTTACCACGGCTTAAAATCATTGCCTTTTAGTTTGGACCTGGCAGTAAAAAAAGAAACATGGAGAGTCTTAAAGTCGAAACTGCTGTGGAGAGATAGGTAACGGAATACTGTCAATGGAATATGAGAGAAGAATTATAAATAGTTGATTAAAATACGTTCTTTCCTAAGTAATACGAAATAATTAAATTTAGACTAGACAAGGGCGCTAATAAGTTTTAACGATCACATGTTATGAAAAAGTATTCAGCTATCTTACTTTCGTTATTACCCCTAATTTTGGGCGGACTTTCATTGTACCTCCTTTATATTCAGGTAATCAACAAAACAATTGAGCAAATACAGGAGCAGCAACAAATTTATGCTAAACAGGCTGCCGGGGGCATTGAATCTTTTTTTGATAATTGTAAAAATGCGTTGAAGCTGCTTTCGCAGGACGAATCAATTATTAAAATGAATAAGGATATTAAAACCGATCTTGAAAGGTTCTACGATAGTTATTCAAATGAAATTTCTGCCGTTTCTCGAATTGATAAAGATGGAATACTCACGTTTACAATCCCGTATAATGAAAACGTAATCGGAAAAGATTTGTCGTATCAGCCTCATAATGCATTAATAATAAAGGAACATATCCCTATTGTCAGTGATGTGTTTAACACGGTACATGGTTATAGGGCAATTGCATTTACCTATCCGGTATTTGATAACGGTAATTATAACGGCTGTATATCCTTGCTTATTCCGTTCGATGTTATTGCAAAAAAATTCCTTGAAAATATAAAAATAGGTGAAACCGGGTACGCTTATGTTTTGAGCGAGCAAGGCATTGAATTGTATTGCCCGATTGACGGCCATACCGGTGGCAGCATTTATGAGACATCAAAAGATTATCCAACGGTATTGCAGGTGGTAGAAAGAATGCTTAAAAAAGAATCTGGAACACGCGAATATTATTATAATATGGTTCGAAACAAATCCGTTGAAAGGGTAAGAAAAATTGCCGTTTACCAGCCTGTCATTTTGGAAAATACATTTTGGTCAATCGCAGTTACAATCTCGGTTGATGAAATGTTAAAAACAAATGAAGATTATGTGTATTATTTTTTAACAACAGTTTTAATTACCGGGATAACTTTCTTCATATTGGTCTATGTTTATTTTAAAGAAAAAATTAATTCGGGAAAAAAAATAAGGCAGGAAGAAGAAAAATATAAGGCCGTTACAGAACAGACCGGGCAAATGATTTACGAATATAATGTTGACACAGGGGAAATCAAATGGCTCGGGGCTATTGAAGAGGTGGTGGGTTATAGTTTAGAGGAATTCAATAACTTCAATATCGACAAATGGTTAGATAATGTGCACCCGGAAGATAGAAACAACTTGGAGCAAATCTTAAATACATCAAAACAAAATTTAAGCAAATTTCATGCAGAGTATAGATTCAAAAATAAGAACGGGGAATATTTTTATGTTGAAGACAGCGGTGTTTATACTTACCCGGATAATAAACCGCTTTGTTTGATAGGCGCCGTGAAAGATATAACTTCAAGAAAATTGGCCGAGAAAAACCTTTCCGAACATAAAGCTAAACTTGAAAAAGAAGTTGCAAAAAGAACAAAAGAATTAAAAGAAATAAACGACAAACTTGAAAAAGATATACTGATTAGAAAAAACACGGAAGAAGAATTAAGGATTGCAAAATCTGCGGCCGAACATTCGGATAAACTAAAATCCGAATTTCTCGCCCAAATGTCTCACGAAATAAGAACCCCGGTAAATACAATTTTAAGCTTCTCCAGTTTACTGAAAGATGAAATTGGAGATAAAGCTGATGAAGATTTGCAACTGAGTTTTAGAGGGATTGCAAATGCAGGTCAAAGAATTACCCGGACAATCGATTTGATCTTAAACATGTCGGAAATCCAAACAGGTACTTACGATTTTATTCCGAAACAAATTAATTTAACTGCCGACATTTTGAAAAATCTAATTGTAGAATACACTCCCCTGGCAAAAGAGAAAGACCTGGAGTTAAACTTGATTTGTGAAGATGATGAAATGATTGTTAAAGGCGATAGCTATACTATTGCACAGATGTTTTCCAACTTAATTGATAATGCAATGAAATATACATTCAAGGGAAGTATTACAGTAAAATGCAGGAAAGAGAATAATAAAACAGTTGTTGAAGTAATAGATACGGGCATAGGTATCTCGGAAAAATATTTGCCTTACCTTTTTGACCCGTTTACCCAGGAAGATCAAGGTTATACCAGAAAGTTTGAAGGTACGGGATTGGGTTTAGCCTTAGTTAGAAAATACTGCGACTTGAATAACGCCGAGATTTCAGTTGAGAGCAAAAAAGAGATGGGCAGTAAGTTTACCGTTATTTTCAAATGAAAAAATTTTCACAGAAACTTTATTACTTATAACCGGTTGTTCGAAATAAAAAACATTGGGAACCGAATGCTGTTTAATGATGCCGAAAGAAAGTCCCGTGTATGAAATTTATAAATCTACAATAGTGCCGACTGTTCGGGAGGCAAGAAAAATAGCAACATTAAAAAAGAAGAATTATCAAACATCCTCTTAAATCGTGATTATACACCAATTCCCATTATCCCCTTCTAAATTAAGTAATTTAATAAGTCTTGATCGAGCTTTTACCGTTGATAAACAGTATTGTATCATTATGGAACAATTCATATGCATTGATGAATAAATTTTATAGAACAATGAACAATTCATATGCATCATTGAATAAATTTTATGGAACGGTGAACAATTCATATGCATCATTGAATAAATTTTATAGAACGGTGAACAATTTATATGCATCGTTGAGTAATTTTTATAGAATGATGAACAAATTTTATACAATAGTGATAGATTTTTATTCATCGTTCATCAATTTTTAATGAACGGAGATAGAAATTTGCTCAACCCTCATCATACTTTTTAATCCGCCTTCGCATTCGCTACGGCGGACCTGCCTGCCGGCAAGGCAGGCGAGAAGACGGGGTTTAATTCCCAGTCGCTTGCGGCGGAACAGGGTTCGGTTCGCCACGGCGAATTGCCCCGAGGTTCATACCATTGATTGCAATGTTGATAGTTTTTCTATCAACGGAAGCCTTACATTTGAAGGATAATAGTCGTCTTTGCCCATAAGCTGCACACTATAGTTTTGTAAGTAAATGGAAAAAAAGGGTTTTTCCCGGTATGCTTATATGCGTCAAATATAATGACCGACATTCAGGGTGTGTCGCATAACCTGGTTATGAATTAATAGCCACCGGATTTATCCGGTGGGTTAGAATTAAAAAATATGCACCAGGGCTTTAGCCCAAATCATTAGTTTTTTTGGACTAAAGTTCGGGAATTTTAGGATAATAGAGTTTCTGCAAAATAAAAAGTCGGTCATTTCGAACCCGTTTTTTGGGTGAGAAATCTTTCAATTAGAGGATGATTTAAAAGATTTCTCCCTCCGGTCGAAATGACAAAACGTTTAGATATTTAATTTTGCAGAAACTCTAATATTAACCTCCGGCATGAAGAGCGTGTTGCGTTACTCCGGCCTTGTCATAGCGAGGCAGTTTTACCGCCGAAACTATCACAATTTAAGCGGTATTGTTGGTAATGAGATTGCTTCATCCCAAAAATCGGGATTCGCAATGGCCCAAGTTTAGTTCTACAACACACTCTTCATACCAGCACTGTTAAAACATTACATCATAGTTAAATTGACGCCTATGCGGTATGCTGGGAGTTTCCCTCGATGCCTTGCGGGCTCTTACGCTTTGCGGTTTCCCGGCATAAATGCGGGTACATATCAATCTTTTAAGGGCTCTTGTCAAATATTTACGGACTAATGGATGGGGTGATGGGATCTCCATACGAAGACAGCCCGGAGCAATCGTAAGTAAAGACAAGAGGAGGTGCAAAAAACATTATTGAAAATAAATTATAAGCTTTCTAAATTCCAATAAGATTTTTTGCGATGTAATAATTGTGCTGCTTAAATTTACTTTTCTTGAAGACTTATAGTGAATCTTACTTTTTATTCCAGCATCTAAATTAAATATTCTATTCCGGTAAAAATTATTTTTATAACAAACATACGGGGATATGATGGCACGTCTGGTAATATTAGGGGCAGGTATTGCAGGACAAACAGCGGCATTACATGCTAAAAAGAGAGTCGGAAACAGGCATGAAATAATTGTTGTTTCTCCAAACAGCAAATGGAATTGGATACCTTCCAATATTTGGGTTGGAGTAGGGTTAATGAAACCGGAAGATGTTACCTTTGAACTTGAGCCGGTTTATAAAAGAAAAGGGATTAAACATTATCAAGCCAAAGCACAGGTAATTTATCCCGAAGGAGATAAGGAATCCGACAAGCCTTTTGTTTTAGCCGAATACACTTCAAAAGAAAAATCCGGTGAGAAAATTAAAATTCATTACGATTATCTTCTGAATGCTACCGGTCCGAAATTAAATTTTGCAGCGACGGAGGGACTGGGACCGGGACATAACAGTTTTTCAGTATGTACTGCGCCTCATGCAGCGGAAACTGCAAAAGCATTGAATAAATTAATAAATGAAATGAAAAATGGTGCCGATAAAACGCTGGTTATCGGAACCGGTCATGGAATGGCTACATGCCAGGGCGCTGCGTTTGAATATATTTTTAATGTTGAGTTTGAACTGCGTAAAAGAGGTGTTCGGGATAAGGCAAGAATAATTTGGATTACCAACGAATTTGAATTAGGTGATTTTGGTATGGGAGGAATGCATATCAAAAAAGGCGGCTATATTACCAATACAAAGATATTTACCGAATCTCTCTATTCCGAACGCAATATTGAATGGATTACCAAAGCACATGTTAAAAAAGTTGAACCGGGGAAATTATATTATGAAAATCTGGACGGAGTTGAAGATACACTTGAATTCGATTTTGCAATGTTAATTCCGCCTTTTTCCGGTGTCGGATTAAAAGCTTTTGATAAAAACGAAAATGATATTTCCGAAAAACTTTTTGCGAAAAACGGGTTTATGAAAGTGGATGCCGACTACTCACAGAAGCCCTACGAGGAATGGTCGCCGCAAGATTGGCCGAGTACATACCAGAATCCGGATTGTAAAAATATTTTTGCCGTAGGTATAGCTTTTGCACCCCCGCATTCAATTTCAAAACCAATGATAAACCCAAACGGAATTTCTATTTTCCCGACTCCGCCGCGTACCGGAATGCCCTCCGGTGTTATGGCTAGAGAGGTAGTTATGAGTATCTTGGATATGATGGACGGTGAATCAACAGAACCGACTAAACAAGCATCGCTCGCTAATATGGCGGCCGCTTGTATTGCTTCTGCGGGAGCTAATGCAATAAACGGGACCGCAGTTTCCATGACTATGTACCCGATTATACCGGATTTTGAAAAATATCCGGATACGGGTAGGGACCTGAATTATACAACCGGTGAAATCGGTCTTGCCGGCCACTGGATTAAACACTTATTGCATTTTGCTTTTCTTTATAAAGCGAAAGCAAACCCGCTTTGGTATATAATTCCCGAATAAAATTGAGAAGAAAAATGAAAACCAGGAAAGCATTTGAACAAAATTTTTATACAACCGTACCCACTAAGTTCACCAAATCATTAAGAACAAATTTTTTATGGCAGTTTCTGCGCTTTATTGTGATTAATATTAAAATGTTGAGAATGGTTAGGAAGCACTAAAGACCAAGTACCTATTTGTGATTATACGAATTTAGAAAACCATTATTTCACATTCCGGCGGGAGTGATTACAAATCGAAGAATTTAAAACGAAAAACCCACTCGATAAAACCAAGTAAATTATGTTGTTAACAGATCTAAAAACTTTTTGGAAAATATTAAAGCAGTAGAAAACCAATACGGTCACCTGAAGAATACAGGCAGAGTAAAGTCACTTATTATGCTTTTTCTTTTTTTTATGACTTATAAATTGTATTTTTTATCCCGATGTAACTTTTTTATCAATCAATAAGAAATAAAATAATGATTGGAAATGCTCAAATACCTCTGCTTGATATAAAGAAACTTGGTAAAATCAATTATGCCGAGATCAAGTCACAAGTTCTGATCCCTGACGAAAAGTTCCTTTCCAAATCCGAGCATCATCATCTTTTTCATATAAACCGTATAGAGGAATATCGAAATAAAGTGTTTTCACCGGTTCCTCCTCATCGTAAAACCGCGCATGATTGTATGTTTTTAACTAAAGGATATTCACTTCGGACAAAGGGAATTGATCAATATAAATTCGGAGAAAACCAGTTCTTCTTTCAGCCTGCACTTCAAATTTCTTCGCACGAATATATAAGTGAAGACGCCGAAGGATTTTATATGCATTTCAGCCCGGAAATATTCCATACTCTATCGTTTAATTATTTGAAAAACTTTCCGTTCTTGGATTTTTTTGGAAATCCGATAATTACAATTCCTTCTGAAATTAAAAAATCTGTAATGAATATTTTCGAACGAATTGAGACAATATACACGGAATTTTCAAAATCGGATTTGGATTTGGTAAGTTGGTATTTAATGGCATTGATGACGGAAATAAAGAAATTTGTGTCTGATGAAAAGAGTGAAAAGAATAATCACGCAGCTTCAATTGTTAAGCAGTATAAAAATGCTTTAACTCAACATATTCATGAAAAGCAGACGGTTAAAGACTATGCGGATTTGTTAAACATTACCCCTAACCATTTAAATAAATGCGTAAAAAGTATTCTCCAAAAAACAGCCCAAGAATTACTTAAAGAAATGGTTATTGTTGAAGCAAAGTTCCTGTTGAGGTATTCTGATTTGTCCATTTCGGAAATTTCATACAATCTTTGTAATCAATCACCAAGTAATTTTATTCGTTTTTTCAAATCTCAAACCGGGCTTACTCCCAAAGAGTTTCTAAGTCAATGAGATGATGATTGATTTAGAATGCTTTTGGCAGCTTTTCAACATTGAATAATCTTTCTCAATACAGTAAAATTATAGGTTATACTTGGAAATTATGAAAAAGATCAACAGAATTAGTAAAAATTTCTGTTTAACCCAGATTATGCAATAGAAAAGAAAGAAATTAGCGATAGATTTAGTTTCAATGAGTTACAAACAATTATCTAAGATCAAAAAAAGGTTAAACCCCACTTATGCATTAGAGAAGTACTCAATTCATAAGTTTGTAAGAAACAATAGGTTACATCAATATTTTTTTAATGCATTATCCGGGGTAAATAGAAAATTCCGACAACCTTTTTATTTATTAAAGGTTCTGCAAAATAAAAAGTCTGTCGAATCCGTTCTTTGGGTGAGCCTGTCCGCCGTCTTTTGGGTCTCTGTTGCATAACTAAAATAAATAATCATAGCCACGACCTTTCAGGTCGTGGACAATGAGCCTCAACAAAAACTTCGGGCTTTAGCCCAATTTTTTCTAATATTTGGGCTAAAGCCCGGGTTCTATTCGGTTTCTTATTTCCAACGTGCTGAAGCACGTGGCTATTGAAGCACCTAATTGAGTTATGCAACACACCCTTTTTGGCGGGGAACCTTTTAATTAAAAGATTTCTCTCCCGATAAAAAACATCGGGAGAGAAATTGACAAAGCGTTTAGATATCTAATTTTGCAGAAACTCTATTATTAGGGTATTGGTTTTTGTTTTCCTCTAATGTATTATTTGGGTTTAAATTGGTGTAACTGCATTACTGTATTTGAAATTATTTTTACCAAATAAATGAAATTTCTATCCATCCTTTTGGGACTTTATGAGTTTGATTGATTTTGAATGCTCTTTATGTTTTTCTGATATTGTTTATAAAATGCTAAAGCCATAAAATTACTTTCAGTTCTTTGAGTTTAGGGTATAATCACAACTAAACACTATAATAGGGAGGAAACATGAAGGAGTACCAACTTAACAGGTGTAAATTGATAATGGGGATATTGGTTTACCTATTATTATCCGCTAATTTTTTACTTGCTCAAACCATAACAGGAATAATAACCGATGAGAACGGTGAACCACTGCCTAATGCAAATATAATTGTTGAAGGTACTGCGATTGGCGTTAGTTCTACATTTGACGGAAGTTACTCAATTAACTTACCTGACGGATCCGGGCCATTTACAATTAAAGTTTCCTTTGTCGGTTATCAACCTCTCACTAAGCAAGTCGATGCAAAAAGCCAGACGGTTGATTTTCAACTTAACCCGTCGGTAGAAGAACTTCTTACTATTGTAGTGACGGCCGAAAACCGGCAAGTAAATGCTCAGGAAGTGCCTATTTCTATGGACTTGATTAGCGGTCCAATGTTAATTAAACAAGGCGCCACGGACTTAACTCAACTACAAAATTTGGCGCCGGGTCTCAATATTGTTGAAAATACAGTATTCACTCAAATTACTGTAAGAGGTGTCGGTAGTCACGATGGTGCTGCAGAGATGTCGGATCAAGCAATTTTAATTGGTGTTGATGGAGAATATATTAATCGGCCTGTTGCTCTAAATGCAACACTTTTTGATATCGAAAGACTTGAAGTGTTAAAAGGACCGCAGGGTACGTTATACGGTAGAAATGCTACTGCCGGTGCGGTTAATATTATAGCAAACAAACCGAAATTAGAAACAAAAGAAGCTGAATTATCTGCTACTTACGGAAACTATAATACCGTTAAATTAAACGGCTCATTAAACTTACCGATGGGAAAAACCGCTGCCGTTCGTTTAGCGGCTATGTTAAATAAACATGATGGTTACAGGGATGGTGGTCCAGCCGGTAAGCTTGACGATGGAAATGTGTGGGCAGCTAGATTGGGCTTAACTTTTAAACCGGTGGAAGCTCTTTCAATTTATGTGGCAGGCGAATATAATAAAACAGATCAAACAGCTCGATCTCAATATGGTGTAAACGTTGCTGCCGATGTTCCTACATTAAATGGTCAAATCCCTTCAAATTGGACTACAGACTTACCTGATGAGTATGATTTAGCAGATGCCGGTTTTTTGGAAATTGAGCAAACGGCCGTAAGAGCTAATATTTCTTACGATTTTGGAATAGCCACTTTAGCTTATAAAGGAGGATATAGATATATTGATATGTACGGATATCAACCTTTAACGGGCTATGTTCCTGAGGCATATACTTATGATAATGGCTTAGTTTACAAAACTAATAGTCATGAAATTTTACTTAAAGGGGAAATGGAAAAATTTGTTTGGCAGACCGGGTACTTTTACGGTGATGAAGATCAAGAAGTTGCCAGAGGTCTTGTATTGCCTGGAGTTGCCGGTTTATTCGACGGGGAATTGCCTTATTTGAATTTTACGGTTTATGATGTAAGCTCTACAACAAACGGAATTTTTGCACAAGCAACTTATAAACTAACTGAAAAGTTAGGTCTTACCGGCGGTATTCGTTATACAAAAGACGAAAAATCCCGTACAGGTTCCCAATTAACTACAGCACCGTTCGGACCTCCCGGAACTCCTGCTTATTTTTATCCAAACCATCCGGAAGTATCCGACACTGGTATGACACCGAATCCAGGTGCAGGAGAATGGGATCAGGTTACATGGCTTGCAAATTTAGACTATCAGATAGATGAAGACAAAATGATTTTTGCAAAAGTTAGTACCGGATACAAAGCTGGTGGTTTTGATAATTTAGGTAGCTATGACCCTGAAAAAATAACAGCCTTTGAAATTGGCTCGAAGAATAAATTTATGAATAACAGATTTCGTCTTAATGGTTCGATATTTCATTATAATTATGATGATCAACAAGTAAAAGTATTTATAAATACTGAAGTTGGAGACGCAACTAAAAATGCTGCCAGTACGGAAGTTTTTGGTGTTGAGTTAGACGGTGAGATGTTAGTAACTCCAACCGATCACCTGAAACTTACTGTTAATTATCTTAATGCAGAGTTTGGAGAATTCCCAGCGCTGGCTAACGTTGTAGGTGCAGAACCTATAGAGGTTAATTTAGAAGGAAACAAACCAATACAATCACCGGAATGGACAATAATTGCTGGGTACAATCATGACTTCATGGTTGGATCAGGAATTTTGAATGTTGGGATACAAACTATGTTTAAATCCGAATATTACTTAACAGCATTCAATTGGGACATGGATAAACAAGATGCTTATACTAAAACAGATTTTAGTGTGACATATATGCCTAGTGGTAATTGGGATGTAAGAGCATTCGTACATAATATTGAAGATAACCGAGCTATACAGTATTCAGCATTTACCGGTGACGGTATTGATGCATATAACTGGGTTTTCGGTACACCGCGAACATTTGGTACACAAGTTAATTATTACTTTTAGATGAATATGTTTATTTAATAACTTCGGATTTTGGTTATTTCTCTAAATACGTATGTTTCCAGAGTCCGAAGTGTTTTACATAAATTAAATTGATTTTAATATGATTACTTCAGCAGTCTCCCGAAAAGCAGGTTTGCCGCAAGGCGTGATTATCATCATAATCAGTATTTTGCCAATGATGGCGGTTGTGTCATTGATGCCTGTTGTACCCGCCATCCGGGATAATTTTAAGGATGTTCCTTATATCTCAACTTTGGCTCCGTTAGTGCTTTCTGCCCCGGGATTATGTGTTGCATTGTTTTCACCATTTGCCGGTATTTTAACGGATAAACTTGGAAGACGTAAATTACTCTTGATATTTACCTTCCTTTACGGCATTGGCGGTATTATGCCTTTTTTTATAGAAAGCTTTTCTGTTTTGCTAAGCGGGCGCCTTGTTCTGGGTATTGGTGAAGCATTTATTTTGACTATCGGCAATGCGCTTTTGGGAGATTACTTTGATGAAGCCGAAAGAGCAAAATGGCTAATGTGGCAGGGAATTTTCGGATCAGTATCCGGAACGTTGTTGCTTTCATTTACGGGATATTTATCAACTGTAGATTGGAATTATCCTTTCCTCATCTACGGCATCGCATTTTTAGTTTCGATTGGTGCTGTGATATTTATATATGAACCGGAAAAGAAAGAACAAGAAATAAATAAAACTACAGTTAGCGTAAATAAATTTCCCGTTGCAATGATGTTACGCATTTCACTATTTACCTTGCTGGTCTCAACATTATATTTTGTGTATACACTGCATTTTTCATTAGCATTAGATTCAATGGGAATTTCTGATGGACAAACAATAGGAAATTACAGTGCCGTAGCTAGTATTGCCGTTCCTTTTGGCGCTATACTGTTTAAGCTAATATCTAAAAAAGATAGTCGATTCCAATTTGCCGTATTATTCTTTTTAGTTGGAACCGGACTGATTTTTATAGGTTTATCATTAAATGTGGAAACGGTTGTTGCTGCTGCCTGGGTTCAACAATTAGGAAGCGGAATGGCTATCCCTGTTTTAATAGCATGGGGATTACGAAGTGTCCCTGCAGAATATAGAGGACGAGGTATGGGCTTCTGGTCGGCCGGTTTTTTCCTCGGACAATTTATTTCTCCGTTCGCAGTATCCGTTGTTAAGAATGTGACGAACAATCTATTATTAGCTTTTGTTGTATTCGGAATAATATGTTTGATCATCGCGGGAAGTAATTTGATCTTAAGCAGAAGGGGAACTGTTATAGCTCAATAATAAAATAAGAACAAAAACTAAGTACAGTATTTAATCTAATATAAAATCAAAAAAGAAGTAAAAATTATGAATTATTCAATTAAAAGAGGCGTTAGCCTTTACAGTTATCAAGAAGAATACTTTTTGAGAAAAATGTCGCTTGAAGGTTGTATAGCGGCAGTGGCTGAAACCGGTGCAACCGGCATTGAAATTCTCGGTGAACAAATGGTGCCGGGTTTTCCAAAACTAACGGATGAATTTGTTGATCAGTGGTTCGGGTGGATGGGCAAGTATGGTGTAACACCCGTTTGTCACGATATGTTTTTAGACTTTAAGCGATTTAAAGATCGTCGACTAACCGAAGACGAACAATTGGAATCAATTATTAAGGATCTAAAATTCGCAAATCGACTTGGCTTTAAAGTAATGAGAATTATAGTAAGCACAACACCCGAGTTGATGGAAAGAGCTGCTCCTTATGCAGAAGAGTACGATGTAAGAATGGGTATCGAAATTCATTCCCCATGGCATATAAACTCTGCATGGATGACAAGGCATTGGGAAGTAATGGAAAAAACCGGGTCCAAATATTTGGGATTCGTTCCCGACATGGGAATGTTTTTGAAAAAGCTGCCGCGAGTACAAATAGAAAATATGATTCGCAAAGGTGCAGATGAAAAAATTGCTGAGTTTGTATGCGAACAACATGAAAGGGGTGTAATGGCGGAATATATCATTGCGGAAGTTTACCAAATGTCGGATCGACCGATAGACCGGGCCGTTGCTGAAATGTCACGACACAATATTTATAATAATCCAAACAGTCTGATACCTTTCAAAAACAATATACTTCATATTCATGCTAAGTTTTATGAAATGCTTGATGATTACACTGAGTACAGTATTCCTTACCCGGAAGTTATCGAAGTATTAAAAAAATGTGAGTTCGATGGCTATCTATCGAGTGAGTATGAAGGTAACAGACATATTCAAGACATTATGGAAGTTGACAGCGTGGAACAAGTACGAAGACAACAAGAAATGTTTAAGAGATTATTAGACTAATTGCATTAATAGTGGAAAAATATCTTAAAGTGATAACAAACATTTATTAACAAAATAATCTGAAATAAAAACAGAAGATAGAATCATGTTTGAAAAATATATGATAGTGCCTGAAGAAGCTAAGAATATTAAAGAAGGCAACAAAATTACCGGATTCCAATTCGGTGCAAGATTACCTTATTATAGAGGTCTGGGACTCTCTATGGTAGAAGACATTAAAGTAACAGTCGACGATACACCTGTTGAATCGGATCAAATTACTTTAACAGTTCACGGGAATAGTTACAAACTGAAAGAAATGGAAACCGAAGCGGAAGACCGCTGGGAAATGGGCGAAGTTGCTACTATCTCGGTCAACAAAGATGGAGGAATATCTGTTGGAGAGCATAAAATCGAGTTAGTGTTAACTTTACGAATTTCCTATATGCCGTTTCCGGCAGTTAGTAAATCATCTAAAAAGATTGTGATTAAGTAAACCTGTTGGCATAAGAAAATGCCAAACATTAAATAAAAGGTCATAGTATTGTAGAACTTTTATCTTATGCAAAGATAGCTTAATTATCTAACGATGTTTATAAAAAGAAAAAATACATAAGTAAGGAGAAAAAGATGAAAGAAATTAAAATAGGAATTATTGGTTGCGGCTTCATCGCAGAATATAAACATTTACCAAGTATGGCTAAGGTAGAAGGTGTTAAAGTTGAAGCTTTCTGTGACATCATACCTGAAAGAGCAAAAAACCTTGCTGAAAAATACGGTGATTCCAATAGTTTGGTTACCGAAGATTATAAAGAAGTTTTAGATCGCGATGATATTGAAGTTATTCATGTTTGCACGCCAAATAACTCACACTCGGAAATTACTGTTGCGGCACTTGAAAGCGGAAAGCATGTAATGTGTGAAAAACCAATGGCAAAGACCGATGCGCAAGCAAAAGCGATGCTCGATGCTGCTAAGAAAACAGGAAAACTATTGACTATCGGTTATCAAAATCGTTTCCGTGAAGATTCGCTTTTCTTAAAAGGTCTTTGTGAAAAAGGCGAGCTTGGTGATATTTATCTTGGTAAAGCTTTCGCTACACGCCGTCGTGGTGTACCGACTTGGGGCGTTTTCATGGATAAAGAGAAACAAGGCGGCGGTCCTCTTATAGACCTTGGTACTCATGCACTTGATTTGACTTTATGGATGATGGACAACTATGAACCGGTCAATGTACTCGGATCAACATATAACAAAATAGGTAAGATGGGGAGCGACGCTAATATTATGGGGCCATGGAAACCTGAAGAATACGAAGTTGAAGACAGCGCTTTTGGTTTTGTTACTTTTAGTAACGGTGCAACTGTTGTTTTGGAAGCTTCCTGGGCGTTGAATATGATTGTTGCTAATGAGGCGATGACAATGGTATGCGGTACAAAAGCCGGTGCGGATATGTTTCCGCCGAACGGACCGATTGTTCGTACTTCCGATTTTCAATCTGCACCAACGCATCAAGTACGTGTGAACGGTGAAAATGGTGGTAATCTTTTTGTTCAGAATTATTCTCTTGGCGGTGAATTCATAGGTGATGGTCAAAAGAAAGAAAATTTTGCCGGTGGTACAAAGGAAATGATTGCATGGTTTAATAGTATTCGTAACGGAGCTGAGTTAGTTGTAAAACCTGAGCAAGCATATACAGTTACAAGAATTCTTGAAGCTATATATAAATCAGCCGAATCCGGCAAAATGGTTAGCTTATAATAATTGAGAAAGTAAATAGAGTTTCTGCAAAATTAGATATCTAAACGTTTTGTCATTTCGACCGGAGGGAGAAATCTTTGCAATCATCCTCTAATTGAAGGATTTCTCACCCAAAAAACGGGTTCGAAATGACCGACTTTTTATTTTGCAGAAACTCTAATAACTAATAATGATTTTTGTATAAGCGGTCTGCTGAAAACTGTAGACCTCTGAAGTAAAATAAAAAAGGAGATGAACATCCTATGGGTGCTTCCTTAAAGATAATTGAAGACAATAGTCTAAGTGTAACAGAAGCAGGATTTGGAATAAAGGTACGCTTAAATTGGTATCGTTCGTTACCTCTATCATGTGTAACCGAAGTGAAACTTACTTTGGATGGTGAGTTAATTTCGCCGGATTTGTTGAGTTTTATATGTAATAACAAAGAGTATAATTTAGACGAACTTTCTGAGCAAGTGAATGAATATTGGTATGTTCAAGATTCTGCAAAGGTATTTGTCAGACTGCCGGGTAAAATAAAAGCCGGTGAAACACATGAATTAGTAGTCGGAATTTCCTTAAAGATGCCATATATTCCTGTAGGCCCTGGTAAATTCCTTACGATACCTACGTTCTACAAAACCGTTCAACTTGCTTCTTAAGGAGAATAATATGAATCAAAAAAATAAATCTGTGCTTGGAGTTACACTATTTAGTTTTACTAACGAATGGCAACAGCGAAAGTATGACCTCGAAGGAATGATTGCCGAAGTTGCTAAGAAAAATCTTGGCCCGGCTATTGAGATAGTAGGGTTCCAAAGCTTCCGAGAATTTCCTGATGTTACCGATGAAGTAGCAAAAGACTTTAGAAACATTATGGACCGCTACGAAATGATTCCAAGCTGCCTTGGAGCAAACCTTGATATTGGTATTTATAAAAATCGTGTTATGACATCCGATGAGATGGTTGAATATGCTGCCCGGCAAATTACTTCGGCTAAAAAACTTGGTTTCCCTGTTCTGCGTATTCAAACTTTCGCAAAGCCGGATACGCTCGGAAAATTAATCCCGATTGCAGAAAAAGCAGGTGTACATCTTGCAAGTGAATTACATTCTCCATTAACTATCGACAATCCGGATGTTATTGAATTATTAGAGTACTATCAAAAAATTCAATCTACGGTGTTGGGTTTTATTCCCGACTTTAGTTCAAGTATGAATACTGTGCCGGAATTGTTTTGGAAAAATCTTCAGAATGTCGGTGCTTCGGAAGAACTTATCAATAGAGCAACTAATATATGGCATATGAAGGTTGATCCGAAAACAAAATTCGAAAAGTTACATGAAGCGTGTAAAGAATTAAATGCACCGCCTGCCGTAGCAGGTCAAATCAATATGTCTTTAACAATGTTTGGTAATATGCCGGTTGAGGGTTGGCAAGAGATTATTCCGTATGCTAAGCATATTCACGGTAAATTTTATGAAGTAAATGATGAAGGAATTGAGCCATCTATTCCTTATACGGAAATTATGCATTTGTTGAAAACGGAAGGGTTTAACGGAACGATTTCGGCTGAGTGGGAAGGACAAGCTTTTACTGAAGAACCGATTGGTTTCCAACAAGTTGAAGCATGGCATAACATGTGTAAAAAATTATTAGCCGACTAAATGAAAGAATAAAAGGAGATAAAACTATGAAACTTGGCGTTTTGACAGTACTGTTTCAAGATCGCCCGTTGGATGCTGCGTTAGATCAAATTGCAAAGATGGGTATTGAAGCGGTGGAAATAGGTACCGGTGGTTATCCGGGCAACGCACACTGCAATCCGGGTGAACTGCTCAAAGACAAAAAGTTAATAAAAGAATATCATAAAAATATTATAGATCGCGGATTAATGGTTAGTGCTTTTTCCTGTCATGGTAATCCGCTTTCACCGGATAAAGAATTTGCCGCCGAATCCGATAAAGCATTTCGTGATACCGTTCGCCTGGCTGCGGAAATGGAAGTAGGCGTTGTCAATCTTTTTTCCGGTTGTCCCGGTGATTCGGAAGAGGCAAAATATCCCAATTGGGTTACATGCGCCTGGCCGCCTGAATTTCTTAAAATACTTGATTGGCAATGGGAAGAAAAAGTTATTCCTTATTGGAAAGAAGCAGGCGCCTTTGCAGAAAAAGCCGGTGTAAAACTCGCGTTTGAAATGCATCCCGGTTTTGCGGTTTATAACACTGAAACATTGTTGCGTTTACGCGACGCAGTAGGACCGGTTATAGGCGCTAATTACGATCCAAGCCATTTGGTTTGGCAAGGTATTGATCCGGTTGCGTCAATCCACGCGCTTGAAGGAGCAATCCATCATTTTCATGCTAAAGATACTTTTATAGATAAACGTAATGTTGCAATTAACGGTGTGCTTGATACCAAACCTTATAGTAAAATGGCTCAACGTTCATGGACATTCCGCACGGTTGGTTATGGGCACGATCAATTTACTTGGCGTTCTATTATAAGCGCATTGCGTCTTGTTGGTTATGATTATGTCGTTTCTATTGAACATGAAGATGCTATGGCTTCTATTGATGAAGGATTAAGCAGCGCTGTAAGTTTCTTAAAAGATGTACTCCTAAAAGAAAAACCGGCAGACATGTGGTGGGTATAATATGAATGTACTTGTTGGAGATTTAGGCGGCACAAAGACAATACTTGCAATGGTAACTGATGAGACAGGACCACATATACTTTTGAATGAGATGACTTACGCAAGTGTCCAATATGAAAGTCTTGAAGCAATAATGAGTGATTACTTGAAAAATATTGGACAAAAGATAGATAGTGCATGTTTAGCTGTTGCAGGACCAATTGTAAACGGATGTGCCGCCATTACTAATTTGTCATGGATTGTTGATGCCGAAAAATTGCAAACTAAGTTTGGCCTCGAATCTGTTAAGTTGATTAATGATTTGGAATCCGTTGCGTACGCTATCCCGATACTTGAGTCCTCAGATCTCCATACTCTTCAGGAGGGAGCCCCGATTGAGGGCGGCAATGTTGCTATAGTTGCACCGGGCACCGGATTGGGTGAAGCATTCCTTACCGGTTATGGTACAACAAACCGGGCTCATCCTTCGGAAGGTTCGCATGTATCTTTTGGGCCTACCAATGAAACACAAATGAATCTTTTAACTTATATGAGAGAAAAGAAGGGATTCGATCATGTTAGTTACGAAAGAGTCTGTTCCGGCGCGCTTGGGATTCCTAACATATATGATTTTCTAAAAGATACAGGGCGCGAGACAGAACCGGAATGGTTGAAAGAAAGTTTGGCACAGAGTGAAGACCCTACGCCGATTATTATTAAAGCTGCAAACGAGAAAAAGAACCCTTGTAAAATTTGTGTGTCAACACTTGAACTTTTCCGTGATATATTAGCAGCAGAAGCAGGTAACCTGGCGCTCAAAGTGTTATCAACCGGTGGAGTCTATCTTGGTGGTGGTATTCCGCCACGTATTCTTGAATATTTGAAAAAGCCGCAATTTCTTGAGATACTTAAGAGCAAGGGACGCTTTGTTGAATTACTTTCTAAAATGCCCATGAAAGTAATTCTGAATTCAAAAGCAGGTTTACTGGGAGCAGCAGCTTGCGGTTTGAATTAGTTCTTAGAATTCTCATCCCCCACTATAAATAGATACTTGCCGGTAGTGAAAAATTCTAATTGATTGACTCACTGCCGGCAGCTTTATTTCGAGAAATAATTCTATTCAAAATTGATCTTGCCCAAATCATTCCGCAACATCCGGCAATTATATCCGACATGGCACGACCTATAAATATCCCGTTGAGATCAAAGAAGTATCCGCCCAAAATAGAAAAGGGAATAAGCAAACCGATAATTCTTAAAACATTTACGCCGGTAGCGTGAAGAGGTTGTTTAAGACCATTTAAGAAAAATCCGCTATATCGATGAATTTCCATCATGCCGTAACCTATTGGAACGATGATTAAATAGCTCGTAAGGATATTTATTACTGTAGGATCTTCACTAAATAATGAAGCAATACTATTAGAAAACAAAGCAAATATTAACGCCATTATTATTCCCCGAAAACAAAAGCAAAGGTATTACTATAGCGTAATCCTTTTAGGATTCTGTCTAAACGTTTAGCTCCGTAGTTTTGCCCAACAAAGGGTACTAAGAAACGCCTAAGGCCATTGGAATCATAAATGCAAACATTTCTAGTCTGGCTCCGGCACCGGTTGCGGCAACAATGCGTGTAATTATAGCACCTGAGATTGGCACAAGTATATTAGTAAAACTGCTCGGCAAACCGATTTCCAAAACTTTTTTCCATGAAGCTATCATGTTATGTAATTTTGGGATACATATGCTAAGAAGATTGTGACGCTTAATTAATATCCAAAACATAAGAATGTTTGATAAAGCCCTTGATAATACAGTTGCAAGAGCAGCTCCTTTAATTCCCATTTGAGGAAAACCAAACATCCCGAATATCATGATCGGATCCAGAATCATATTCAAAATAGAAACAATAACCATTATTACACTCGGACTTACAGTATCCCCTGTAGCTCTTATAATATCACTTGTCATCATCGGGTATATCATAAAAGCTATCCCAAGATACCAGATTGTCATATACTCGCGTATTAAAGGTAGAACAGTTGAATCGGCTCCCAGCATAATAAATACTTCATCAATTGTAAGTAAGCCCAAAACCGTAATGCAAATGACTATAATTGTTGTCAGTATTAATGTATCGGTAGTGATATGCCGGGCGGATTCTTTATCATGTTTTCCTAAGGCATGCGATATTACGGCCGTAGCGCCGGTACTCAGTCCCCATGTAATACTGTTTAAAAGCATTACAACCGGAAAACTAAAACTCATAGCAGCCAAAGGTATTGTGCCGAGTTGCGCAACAAACCAGGTGTCGGTTAGATTGAACGCATTCATAGCAAAGGCGCCTCCCAACATAGGAACAGCCATTTTAACCAGAGTTGATAAAACTGGCTTTTGTGTTAATTTCGGAGCGGTGTCTTGCTTCATTTAATAGAGTCCTCTGCTAACACCGAAGCACAAAAATTTATTTCATGACTCATTCGTTTAATGTAATTATAAAAGTATGTATTGAGATATGTTTTACCTTTGTTAATCCTTACCGGAAAGTTCCGAAGATTTTCCGTATTCATTAGCAATATACTCGCAAGCTCTCATTGTAATCGCCATTGTTGTTAAAGTAGGGCCGCAAGAACCGTTAGTAGGAAAACAACTGCTGTCGGTCACAAATATATTTTTTGCGTCCCAACATTGGTTATAGGGATTAAGCACAGAATTATTTGGGTCTTCACCCATTTTAGCCCCACCGCATTCATGAATGGCGGCACCAAGAGCCATGCTTTTTTTATAAGATTTACGAAACAAAAATCTCTCGAACCAATTTGCATTTGGCAAAATATTATTCTCGTCATCCAGCCCCAGTATACTCATTGCAAAGTCGATAGAGTATCCTGCTTCAAAGAGCATTTCTTTGGTTGTGTCCAATTGACAGCGAACTAAATTACGTTCGTTTTCTCCCATTCTTATATTTATGTAGGGAACCGGTATTCCCCATGCATCTTTTCTCTTAGGATTAATAGTAATACGGTTTTCGTAATACGGAAGCATCTCTCCGTGACCCATAAATCCATATTGTGCGGGGTGATTATCGGGAACGTAGCCGCGCCCAATTATTCCTTGTATGTTGAAACCTCCTTTAAACTCGGTGTTAGTTGGTTTATCCAGATTTTGGAATCTAGGAATGTAGATCCCGCCATTGTTATTTTCGGCCGATGTACCGTCTACCAATTCCCATCCGGTTCTATGTGGTACTGTTCCGAATACTAATGACGGAACTTGATCCATAAAGTATCTACCAAGCAAATCCGATGAATTGCCGACACCATCGGGGTGTTTGGTATTTGCGGAATTAAATAATATACGAATACTTTCTATTGTTGAAGCGCAAAGAACAACAACATTTGCAGAAACATTATTTATTTTTTTTGTTTTAGCGTCTATATATTCCACTCCGGTTGCTTTACCACTTACCGGATCAATATTAAGTTTTGTAACAATGGCGTTAGTTCGTAATTCGAGGTTACCGGTTGCTAATGCAGCAGCAATAGGAGATGAGATACGATTATTATTTTTATCTACCGGTGTGGCATTTTCGCTAACATAACGCCAAGGAATCACTTTTCGCTCCGGCCACTTGGATTCTACCGTTTCCTTAAATTCTTTTTCAAAACTACTATAGCCGGCGGTTTTTATATACTTACCGTCAGGGAGGAAAGGAATATTATCTTTTGACCCTATAATACCAAGAAAATCCTCAACCTTATCGTAATAAGGAGCAATATCTTCGTAGCTGATAGGCCAGTCCTCACCAACTCCTTCATATTTTTTTGACTTAAAAGCATAATCAGACATCCTTAATGCAACGCGTCCCCAAGACATAAACCTACCGCCGACATTTCTACTTCGAATCCAAAGAAAGAAATCATCGGAAGGATAGGAGTAAGGATTTTTTAAATCGTTTACGAATAGAAAGCGTTGATCGGGTGAATAAAATGATGCTCTAGCTTGAATGTGCTGCCCGGTTAATCCGGCAATAATGCGCGGCATAGAACCAATGCCTTTCATACTAGATTTCTTTTTGTGGAATGAACTTTCATCAAGAAGCGGGCCGGCTTCAAGTACAATTACATCAAGACCATTTTCTGTTAATTCTTTAGCTGCGAAGCCACCTGTTGCACCGGACCCCACAACAAGAACATCATATTTTTTTTCTGAAGTCATTATTTATAATCCTTCTACAAATAAAAGTATAATAAGATCAATTTCGTACTTAATCAAAATCTAATTAAAAGGTAAAATATCGAAACCATTTGGCACAACTATCTTTCTCTTAACTAACCATATTCACAATACAAAATTAAGATTTTATTCTCAATTAATTGAACTCAATAGAAAGCCAAAAATATTTAAAATCAATCAAAATTGACTCTTATGTTTATGAATATTGTAATATTTTATTCGAGATTCATCCATAATCAGAAATATTAAAATGTTATTGTTGAGGGAACTTATGTAAAATAATAGTTATGTATACCCGTTGTGTGAAATAGTAAACGATATAATTGGTAATTACAAGAACAGTATTTAATTGTCATATCGACGAACGTTTTTTGTGAGGAGATATCTTGTCCTTGGTTCAACTAAATAAAGTCGTATAAAGATTTCTTACTTAGACAATCTGCCGTGGCGGAACGTCGAATGTTCGAAATAACAATCCGAATTAGAGGACATGTATATAAAAATTCTGTAATAAATATTCTTTCTTTTTCACACAATGGGTTCTTGATAGTATTGTTATATTAAATAGGGATATATTTATGACTAGTATTATGGTGAATATTCAATATATTTCCAACTATATTTTTTATTTCATTTGTCCTATGTTTAGCCAGGACAAATAACCATTGCTTTACAAAAGCTAAGTAACCTTTTACCATATAAAACCATAATATTCATGAAAATATTCTGCTTCCTATTTTTAGTTCTATTCTCAAATAGCCTTTTTGCTCAAATAATTATAAAAGGTTACATAAGGGATAAACAAACCAACGAAGTAATTGTTGGAGTGGCAATTGTAAAAGAGGGATTCGGAATTGCGGTTTCGGATTCCTCCGGATTTTATAGTCTTGAACTTCCATCAGGCGAACATACTCTTACCGCAAAGATGCTTGGCTATAAACCGGCAATAAAAAACTTGACTATCGAAGAAGAAGATGAAGAAAAAATCATCTTCTTTTATTTAGCTCCTCAGCCGGTTCAAACCGAAAAGGTAACTGTATTCGGCACAAAATTTATTGAAACTGAAAAATACAAAACGTTTCAATTGGATCAAGGGGAGTTAAGGAACATTCCGGTATTTGTCGAATCCGATCCTATTAGAGCAGTACAAGCCTTGCCTGGAGTTACTCAGTCTCATGATGTTTCTGACTTAATATTTCTACGCGGCGGAAATTTTGATGAAACATTAATAACTTTGGATGAAGTACCGGTTTATAATCCGCATCATGCGGGGGGGATTTACAGCATTTTTAATACCGATATGGTAGAACGGGAAATATTATATCCTTCAAATTATCCACTCAATTTTAGTAACGCGTTGTCTGGTGTTTTAAGTCTTCATACAAAAAGCGGTAACCGCGAAAGAATGAGCGGCACAGCTTCAATCGGTTTGCTATCAAGCAAAGGAGCTTTGGAAGGCAAACTTGGTAAAGGTACTTTTCTTGTTTCGGCGCGTAGAACTTACCCTGATCTTATTTTTAATTTATTTGGCGATTTCCCTTATTATTTTTATGATTTCAGCGGTAAGTATACACTTCCGTTTGATGATAAAAATCTATTTTCAGCCGAGTTCTTTTATTCAAAAGACATTTACGAACTGTACCAGGGAGACAATATAATATATAAGAATGAAGACCTTAATTGGGGGAATAAATTAGCTAAAGTTTCTTATGAGCATCTATTTAATTTCGGTTCTCTCGAACTGTCTACCTATTACTCCGAATCAAAAGCCGGAGCTGATGCCGAAGCAGCAGAATCAAGTGGATGGGTTATTGATGTGGATAAGAATATAGAAGGGAATGAACATATTACAATTGATAATTATATAAAAGATTACAGCGCTAAAGCCAGCTTAAAATTTAATTTCACCGGGCTGCAGACCGATCTTTCTCTTCAATATAATAGGTTGGAAGTTAAAAATTCTTGGGATATTTACGAGCAGCAATTAGGCAGTGACATAAATGGGAATCTGGAAGATGTGTTTTTTGATTTTGCGCCTACTCAATATAGCTCAAATAAATAATGAAGATGTAATTTCTGCTTATATATCTAATGAACTAATATTAACTCCAAAGTTATCTGCTATATTCGGCTATAGAGCGGCATATTTAACCTCAATCAATGATGTTCTACATTCGCCTTTCGTTTTACTGTCATATAAGTTTAATAAGGACATTGAACTAAAACTTAACTCCGGAAGGTATTACCAATATCTTTGTTCTAAAAAGGAGCTTATTTACTCAACAACTTTTGCTCCGTTTGCAGCTTATTTTTTGTCTGAATCATCCGGTGAAGTTCGTACTTCGAATCATTACAGCATTGGTTTCAACTGGTATGATTTTATCCCAGGTTATAATTTTGAATCGGAAGCTTATTATAAAACTAGAACCAATCTGACTTCTTCCGATGAAATAACTAAAACAACAACATATGTGGACGGCTATGCTAAAGGTGTAGACCTTTTGGTAAAAAAGAAAGAAGGGTTTATAACCGGCTGGTTGGTTTATTCGCTTTCCCGTTCTGTTAAAGACAGAGGTTATGAATACTATGCAAATTACGATAGAACACATACAGTAAAAGCCTTATTAAATTTTAACCTAAGCGAGAGGTGGCAGTTTAACGCTTTTTGGATTTACGCAACCGGACTTCCTTATACAGCCGCGGTCGGTAAATATTTAAGTGGTTCGTACTATGGTGCTATGTATGGTATTAATATTTTTGATTGGGAACTTTCCTACGGAAGAAAAAACACTGTAAGGTATTCTGCTTATAATAGAATGGATATCGGTATAACCGGTAAGTTTATTTGGTGGGGAATAGCCGCTAAACCTTACTTACAGATACTCAATGTTTATCGTAGTAAAAATTCATTTAATTATGATCCGCGTCCCAGCGATACAAGTGTTCACAGTGGTACCGAACGAGGTTCCGAAATCATTCCTACAATTGGTGTAACGTTGGAGTTTTAATGGAAAAGAGAACTTTTATAACTATATCATTCATTCTGTTTTTGTTTTTTAACGGATGCGAAAATCTAAACGACACTGGTCAAATAGAAATACATCAAAGTGTTTTTATAGATGTTAGTGTTAACCGGGATCAACAAGAATATTATGTCTATAATACTCTCGATATAAGCGAGACTTTGGAAGGTTGGCCTTTTAGCGCATATGATGAGGCTTTTGCAGATAATGCTGTTATTACTATAACCGGAGAAGACGGCATTAGTTATAGTGATTTTTGTATGAATTTGCGCGATTCAATTTTTATTAAACGCAAATACATTACGAATACATCTAAACTAAATTTAAAACCGGATACGAAGTATAAAGTGAGTATTGAATATAATGGTGAAACAGTTACAGGTGAAGTTAAAACGTTAAAAGAAATTCCGGGCTTTTACACAACTGTAGCTCAAAATGATAGTGATTATGTAAAAGGTGAACTTTTTTGGGATGATTTGGAAGACGCTGAATTTTATGTATCGGGTAAAATTTATTACGATAAGAAAAAGACGGTTTCCGAATTAGATGAATATATATGGGTCATGACTGAATTTTTAGAGAAGCAGGCTAATTACCAAGAAAAATTTAGTATTAGAAAGCCTTATAAGAATTATGATTCTGTGAAAGTAGCCATAATAGCCTGCGATGAAAATATCTATAAACACTTTTATGAAGATAATGGCCAGGTAAATGTAACAGATAATGCTTACGGTTATATCGGCTCATCAATAATTGCAGATACAACGTTTGTATTTACGGAATAGTAATCCTTTTACGCTAAATAGAAATGAATTTATAAAACTATTGTCCGAAGGATCCCTTCGTTGTGCCGTGAAGTTAGATAGAAGTTCATTAACATGCTGTAATAAAGATGGTACAATTCCGGAAAGAGCTAAACGGGACGAAGTATCGGTAAGGCCGAACAGGCGGAGTTACCAAACCACTCTGCGCTGCAAAAAGTCGTAAGGCAACTGTGGTGAGCGGACAGAGAAAAGGTCAAAAAAAATGGGAAGATTAACAAATTAATAGTCACGTAAATGAAACAGTACCCATAGAAAATAGACTTGAAGCTGATAAACTGGATAAAGAAGAAGCACAAACTCAGAAATCGATCAGCAAGTCAAAAAAACAAAAGCGGATAAAACCAAGCTGCCCGGCAAAGTTTTATCATTGGCAGAAGGGTTACAGTCGAAATTTATAAAACACGAGCCGTATGACGGGAGACTGTCACGTACGGTTCTGTGAGAGGCTTAGGGATGAAAATCCCCTTTGTCTACTCGGCGAGAACCAGTTCATAAATAGAATCTGTATTTCATTAACCCACGATTTAAGAGACTGTGTGAAAAGTCTTAATTTCGGGTGTTACTAAGTTTTCATTTTTGTAATCTCATTGCTGATTTTTCTATTTCCCAAATTATTTGGAAAATTTCCAACTTATTGCACTAAAACAAAAAAGAAAGAATATCTTATGTAGATACCCAATCATTAATGCCATTATATCATCGAAGGACTCAATATTAAGTAGATGCGATTCAATGGGAGAAATATAAAGGCATTAAGTGGAAAATTAAATCATCTGGGATTGCAAAAAGCACCAGCCAAAAGCTCTGCCGGAGATGGATTAAGAAGGAGAGATAGTTCATTTTTTGAGGCATTATATTATAAACTTGTGGAACAATATAAGAGCTTTTTCTCGGACAGCGGAACATATGGGTTAACATTAGAGTTTCTGCGAAATAAAAAAATTGTCATTTCGAACCCGTTTTTGGGGTGAGAAATCTTTTAATTAGAGTGTGATTTCGACTGGAGGGAGAAATCTTTGAAATCGTACTCTAATTGAAAGATTCCTCATCCCACTCTGCGCATGGGCGTCAACTTAACGAGATATTAGCAAATAGCCCCAACTTTTTCATAATGAATCCCTACGGGACAAGTTGGGGAAAGGATGATTGACACACAACTATGGGCTTTCCCGGAAAGGGATCCTTCGGATAGCCCAAATCATTAGTTTTTGGGACTAAAGTCCGGGAATTTTAGGATAATATTAACCTCCGGCATTTAGGATGTGTTGCGTAACTAAAATAAATAATCATAGGCACGACCTTTCAGGTCGTGGACAATAAGTGCGCCTGGCATGAGGTAAAAGCTGAAACTTCCTGGAAAGGGAAAAAAAACGCCGAGACCGGACGGAAGAAAAACC
>JASFMY010000037.1:0-47599 GCA_050117315.1 Ignavibacteria bacterium | reverse complement strand
ACAGAGGATGTATCCCTTCAAAAGCATTGCTTCATATTGCAAAATTGATTAATGAAGCAAACGAAGCAAAGGAAATGGGAGTAGATTTCGGCAAACCTAAAATTGATCTGGATAAACTAAGAGCGTTTAAAAATGATGTTGTTGCTAAAATGACTGGCGGTACCGGACAATTAGCTAAAGCTAGAAAGATAAATCAAGTACAGGGAAGAGCGTCGTTTGTTAGTGCGCAGAAGCTTCACGTAAAAAAAACAGACGGCTCCGAAGAAGAGCTCGAATTTGAAAACGCAATTATTGCAACCGGCTCGGTTCCTACAAAAATTCCCGGCTTGTCAATCGATTCGCCGAGAGTGATGGATTCAACTGCGGCATTGGAATTGGAAGACATCCCAAAACGTATGCTTGTTATTGGGGGCGGATATATTGGGCTTGAGCTTGGTTCTGTTTACGCTGCAATAGGAAGTAAAGTAACGGTTGTTGAAATGATGCCCAATTTATTGCCCGGGGCAGATAAAGATATGGTGAATATTCTTTCAAAAAGTATAACGCCTAAATTTGAAAATGTTTATTTAAATACTAAAGTTGTTGAACTGAAAGATACCGGCAAAAAGATCAAAGTAAAATTTGAAGGCGAAGGAATTGAAAATCCGGAACAAGAATTTGATAAAGTACTTATCTCGGTTGGAAGAAAACCCGTTACAACGGGGTTTGGTTTAGAGAACACCGGTGTAAAAGTTAATGAAAGAGGATTTATAGAAATTGACGGACAGCAAAGAACAACTGTATCAAACCTTTTCGCAATTGGTGATGTAGCCGGTAACCCGATGCTTGCACATAAAGCTTCCGCCGAAGCAAAAGTTGCTGTTGATGCAATAATGGACAAAAAAACAGTCTTCGAACCGAATGCAATTCCTGCAGTTGTTTTCACGGATCCCGAATTAGCTTGGGCGGGGTTGACCGAAAACCAGGCAAAGGAAAAAGGAATAAAAGTAGAAGTCGCGAGATTTCCCTGGGCAGCAAGCGGCAGGGCAACAACAGTCGGTAGAAACGACGGTTTAACAAAATTGATTATTGATCCTGAGACAGAAAGAATACTTGGCGTTGGAATTGTCGGTGTTAATGCAGGCGAGATGATTTCCGAAGGAGTGCTTGCAGTTGAGATGGCATCTTTAGCAAGTGATATCGGATTAAGCATTCATCCGCACCCTACACTTTCCGAAACAGTAATGGAAGCTGCGGATGTTTACCTGGGTCATAGTGTTCATCTATACCGGCCCAAGAGAAAGAAAAAATAAAAATTTCAGCCCGGTTTCATGCCGGGTTTTTTTTTGTTTATTTTAGAACTAATAAATCCGTGATAATAAAAACCAAGGAGGATAATTATGATATTTATAGTTTTTGCAATCGTTGCAATCGTTTCTTTGATTGCATTTGTAAATCTCAAAAAAAGAATGAAGAAAAAAGAAGCAAATGTTTCAGTATTGATTTTTTTAATAGCTTCTGTAATTGCAATAGTAAATTTGTTTACAGTAATTCCTGCCGGTACGGTTGGTGTAGTTGATTTTTTAGGAATGGTTAGTGACAATACTTTAAAGCCGGGTGTTAACATTGTAAATCCGGCCGCTAATGTAATTAAGTTTAGTATTAAAACGCAGGAATTGAAAGAAACTATGAACGTACCTTCAAAGGAAGGGTTGAGTGTTTCGCTTGAATTAAGTTTGCTGTTTAAGTTGGACCCTGAAAATGCAAACGAGATTTATAAAACTGTCGGCCCAAATTACGCAAACATAATTTTAATACCTCAATTCAGATCAGTGGTACGTGGAGTAACTGCACGTTATGAGGCTAAGGCCCTTTACACAGCTTCGCGTGAAAAATTAGCCGGTGAAATTATGGGCGAATTAAATTCTCTGGTTGGGCCCCGTGGTATAAATGTTGAGACCGCAGCTCTCAGGCAAATTATTCTTCCTCCAAGGTTAACGCAATCCATTGAAGAAAAATTGCAGGCCGAACAGGAAAGCCAGAGAATGGCATTTATCCTTAAAAAAGAAGAACAGGAAGCCGAAAGAAAGAGAATTGAAGCAAAAGGGATTGCAGACTTCCAGGCAATTGTTTCGGAAGGTATTAACGAGCAATTGTTGAGATGGAAAGGAATTGAAGCTACTGAGAAATTAGCCGGCTCAAGTAACTCCAAAGTAGTTGTAATCGGTTCGGGTAAAGACGGCTTGCCTTTGATTTTGGGTGGGAACAATTAAAAGATAGATTTGAGTATCAAGACTTTAGTATTAAGATAAAATTGTCACACTGGAGCTTGCCTTATTTTGTAGGGCGGAGTCGAAGGGTGACAAATAAATTTTTGTAAATTATTTGAAAGTACTTTAATGACGAGACCAAAAAAAATAAAGGTTAATAAACAAGAAAGTTTATTGATTGAATGGGACAACGGAAAAACCATTGATTATTCTTTAACATTATTGCGTGATGAATCTCCGGATGCGGGTAATAAGGGGGAAACTATTTTATGGAAACATATTCCGCCGCCCGACCCGGGACCTGACAAACCGGGTAAATACGAGATAGAAAAAATAGAAATGGTCGGGAATTACGCAATTAACATAAAGTGGAAAGACGGGTACGATTACGGTATTTATTCGTGGGATGTACTTTTAAGGCTTGGAGAATTTATAGAAATAAAAAATTCTTTGCCGTGTGATCATCATAATAGTAGTAAGTCTTAGACAGGCCACACCATAGGCTGATAAACTCAGACTGACAATGTTACATTGAGCCTGTCGAAACGAAATGTAAAAATTTTTATATTATTAAAAAATAAAACCTCTCCAATTTGGAGAGGTTTTAAGAAAGATTTATGAGTCTGTCATTTGATCTTTTTTATGACCAAAATTTTACAGCAGATTTTTAATTTCTTCTTCAAGTGTTTCTTTTGGTAACACTCCAACGTGCTTATTTACGATTTCTTGATTTTTATTCAGAATTAAAGAAGTAGGAATGTTTGAAAATCCGCCGTATGAAATTAGCATTTTCTGATCTATAAAGACTATTGGATAATTTATTTTATAATTTTCCATAAAAGGGACAACATCCGCTCTGCTCTGCTGGTCAACTGAAATACCTATGATTTCAAAACCTTTGTCTCCGTATTGTTCTTTTAGTTCTACAAGATCGGGAATCATCCTTCTGCAAGGCGGGCACCATGTTGCCCAAATATCTAAAATTACCACCTTTCCTTTATAATCCGATAAAGTAAGGTCATTTCCGTCTGTTGTTTTTAATGTGAAATCAGGGGCTAACTTTGATACCGTATCATTGGTTTTGTTATAATTTGGCGGGTAAGGACCCTGTTCAGCCTCGGAACCGGAATTGTTAATAATAAAAAATATTAAAAAAATTATTAGGAATATCCCGGTGTATATCCAGCTTTTGTATTTATTAAAATCAAATGAGGATTGTTTTTTGTTTTCAACTTTGTTTGTTTGTTTGTTTTTCTTTTGACTCATGTATCAGCTCCGTAGATTGTAAAATAACAATAAAAAATTTCTAATTTTGTTTCAATAATTTATTCAAATCTTCAACAAATTTCTCAATATCTTTCTTTCCAAATCCCTTTTCCAGGGCAGCATTTTCTAAAGTCCCCCAAATAGGCTCGCCGCATCTTAAGCATCTTATCCCGTTTTTCATTAAATAAGAAACCGATTCAGGCAGTGCCTGCACTAAATCTTCTATTTCAATATCCTTGGTAATTTTATCAATCACTATTCTTTTCTTGTTTTTTACCAGGCATCGATAAAAGTATTCCAATTCCTGCTCCGTATAAAGTTGAAATATAAGGATTTCCCGAAATTGCACAACTCCCGTTACAGCCTATATAAAAATAATATAAGTAACCGAAAAGTGCTCCTCCCAGGATCGGTAAAATCCTTTTTAAAAAGAATGAAGTTTTCTTATTCATATACCGTGAAAATATTTTTTACTGTTAGATGTTGTTGAGTGTTAAAAGATTCAAATTAGATTGTTGCTCTTGTTAGTGCTATTTGATAGTTTTACAATTTGAAAAATCAAACAAATAGAGGACAAAATGCCCGAATACGAAAAGCATCTTTATATGATTCTATTCCCGATAAACGCTTTGGTAGCTTCACAGTTAGATGCGGATAAATTTGGCAAACATTATACCACAGGAAGTGCAAAACATATTACCGGCAAAGTAATTTTTGCCGAAGTTGACATAAACTTTAGAAATGATCATTTCAAAATTGATGAATACTTGGAAAAAACAGTCCCCCACGAAAACGGTGACCCGAAAAAAACGAAGTTTATTAAATCATATAACGTTCTTGAGCATATTGATTTAACCGCAATTCAAAAACTTTTTTTGTGTACAAGAAACGGGGCAGTATTGCCTTTGGAAGCAAAGGAATTTACTTACCAGGGCGAACCGGGAAGAATAAGAGTTTACCAGGAAATTACGCCCTTGGATACCCTGGTTGCTACCAATAAAACTGTAAGAGAATTCGGCGATTTTATAACTACTAAAACCCAGTCTAAAGGCGCACCGAAAATATTTTTCACGGAAATAGATTTTGACATTGACCATTTTATGTCCTCAAACCGTAATAAAGACATTTATCATATTGCTCTGCCCGGTGTTAATCCATACAGATTCTTTGACTGTGTTGTTGAACTGCAGGAACACCCGGAAAAATTAACAAAGACAATAGGCTTAGGAAATATCTTAAGGGAAGTATCTTATAAATATCTGAAACATGGTTTCTGGTTTGCAAAAGGAGAGGAATTGAGATTTTTCCCGATGCCTTCTATTGCCGATCTTGAAGACAAATACTTTTATTGGTGGAAATACGTTAGATAAGTTTGCCTATAATTCGTAACACGGGTTTCAAATCTGTGTTGCGGTTATTCGTCTCCCCACTGTAATACTTCAAGTTTAACATCGGTTAGACCGTCTGTAACCATTCCAATCTGGACAGCGGTGCCGTAAGATAAGTCGATAATCCTGTAAGGGTGTTCGGGCATCCTGTCGTTTATTCTTACAACTGCGGTTTTGTTGTTTGATAAGTTGGTTACACGCAGGATAGTATCCATCGGGTAAGTAGGATGTGCGGCGGTAAGTCCGTACATATCGTAGACTTCCCGGTTGTAAGTCAGTTTGCCGTGAAAATCATGTGCGTAATAAGATGCAATTCCCGTAACCGTTTCTATTACGGCAAAGTCGTTAAATTTATTTAGGTTGATTTCAGGTGCCGGATTTTTGTTTTCAGCAGGCAGTTCGGCTTTTTTTTCATTTGTAAATTTTACTGCCGGTGCGCATGAATAGAAAAATAATAAGATTGCGAAGACAATTATTTGTTTCATTTACCAAAAGCTTTTTGCAAATATAAACAAAATCCCAAAACCAATTTGGCTTGTGTATATGAAACCAGATATATAGGCAAAATTATGAGAATCGAATTAATGTTTCACCCTGAACCTTCTTTGCGTTAGCTCAATATTTTTCTTTAATGATGATTTAATTATGTTGCTATAACAATAACTTAGTTCTTTACTAAAGTCCCCTATATTTTGAGGCAAATGGAGAATTGCATCATATGCTTTCATATAAAACACATATCAAAGAGACAATTAAGCTTTCTCTGCCTGTATCTGTTGGCCAGCTCGGTCATATAGCGATGGGTGTTGTTGATTCACTGATGGTAGGCAATTTGGGATCGGTTCCTCTTGCCGCTTCCGCCCTTGTGAACGGGTTATTTTTTTTAGTTCTGGTAATAGGACTGGGGATGTCAATGGCTATTACCCCGCTGGTTGCAATTGCAAGAGGAGCGAAAGAATATGATGATTGCGGCGTTGTTCTTAGACAGGGTATAATAGTAAACGTTGTTACTGCGTTTATATTATTTCTTCTTGTCTACTTTCTTTCGTATGCAATTAAATTTTTTGACCAGCCGTATGATGTGGTTGTTTTAGCGGAATCATATACAAGGATTCTTGCTTATTCTGTTTTCCCGTTTATGATTTTTCAAATATACCGCCAATTTCTCGAAGGCATATCTGATGTACATGCGCCTATGTATATTGCAATTGCCGCAAACATATTTAACGCATTGTTTAACTGGATATTGATATACGGCAAACTTGGTTTTGAACCAATGGGATTAGACGGCGCCGGCTGGTCAACATTCGGTACAAGGTCTTTAATGGCTATGGTTTTAATGTACTACGTAATGACCGGCGGCAAATATAAGCAATACGATCCTTCATTAAGTTTTAGAAGTATCAATAAAAAAATAATTACTAAGCTCATCAGTATAGGGCTGCCAAGCGGATTACAATATTTTCTGGAAGTGGCTGCTTTTGCATTTGCCGCCATAATGGTGGGCCGGATAGGTGCGGTGAATTTAGCAGCGCATCAAATTGCAGTGAATTTATCATCAATAACTTATATGATTATTCTCGGGATTTCGGCAGCCGGAACAATTCGTGTAGGTAATGCTGTTGGAGAAAAGGATATTACTAAAACCAGGAGAGCAGGCTTTACTGCATTGGCCCTGGCGGCTTCGGTAATGACGCTGTTTGCCGTAATTTTTATGATAGGCAAAAATATACTGCCCACATTTTATATTAACGAAAGGGAAGTAATAACCATAGCATCCAAACTATTAATTGCTGCTGCAATGTTTCAAATCTTTGACGGATTACAGGCTACCAGTCTTGGTGTTTTAAGAGGATTGACGGATGTAAAAATTCCTATGTATTTTACTTTTGCAGCTTACTGGATTCTCGGAGTACCTGTTGGATATTATCTTGCCTTTAAATTAGGATTAAATACAATCGGCATATGGATAGGCTTTATAATAAGCTTATCGTCTTTGGCAGTGTTGCTGGTTTTTAGATTTAATAAAAGAAGCAAAAGCAGAATCAAAAATTGATTATTCTTTTATAAGCTTCTCAAGATATTCTTTGTACAAAGATTTTGGAATTTTGCTTAGCGTATCTTCAAATTTTGCTTTATCGATAAAACCCTTTTTGTACGCAATTTCTTCTATACATGCTACTTTTAACCCCTGGCGGTCTTCAATTACTCCAAAGAAATTTGAAGCAGCAAGAAGAGCTTCCGGTGTGCCTGTATCAAGCCATGCAACTCCTCTGCCTATTGTTTCTACGTTCAACATTTTTTTATCAAGATATACTTTATTTACGTCGGTAATCTCAAGTTCGCCTCTGGCAGAAGGAGCAAGATTCTTTGTAATCTCAACTACTTCATTATCATAAATATATAAACCGGGCACTGCAAATTCCGATTTGGGGTTTTGAGGTTTCTCCTCGATTGAAATTGCTTTGCCGTTTTTATCAAATTCTACAATGCCGTACCTTTGGGGGTCTTTAACCCGGTATGCAAAAATTATAGCGCCTTCAGAGTGTTTTTCCAAAGCTTCATACATAAACTTTAAATTACCGTAAAAGATATTATCGCCTAAAATTAAAGTTGTACTGTCGCTGCCGATAAAATTCTCGCCAATTAAAAAAGATTCGGCAATACCGTTCGGGGCTTTCTGAATTTCATAGCTTATATTTAACCCTATGTTGCTGCCGTCTTCAAAAAGAGTTTGATACAGCGGGATTGTTTCTTTATTTGATATAATTAAAATATCTCTTATTCCGCCAAGCATCAAAATTGACAGAGGATAATAAATTAACGGTTTATCATATATCAAAGCTAATTGTTTGCTGTATACTTTGGTAACAGGATACAATCTTGTACCCGCACCGCCTGCTAAGATAATTCCCTTCATAACTTTTAGTTACTCCGTGATTGTTATGTACCCGTTTTTAATTAATATTTCATTATCATTATAAATTGATACTTTATATTCACCCGGTTCTTTAAAGTAATACCTGAAATAGACATCCTCCCAACCCGACTGCATTTTGTACTTTTTAGATCCTATATATTCATCGTATTCAAATCTACTGTCCTTCTTCCTCCAGAAATCCACATAAAGCCTTTCGGTATTGAGCTGGTTTCTATTTATTATATAAATAAATACCAGGCCGTCATTTTTCTTTAGAGAGGTTTGCCTGAATTCATTTACCGGCTTACCCGCTATCATTCTTTCACAAAAAACTATGTCCGTATTATCATAATATAATGTTGTAAATGTAGACCGCGTTCCTTCTAATTCTTCTTCAAGTTTTATAATAATTTTTTCACTTGCTACCGTATCTTTCTTGGAGTTAACAACAAAAAATTCGTATTCCCCCAGTTCGATAAACTTATAATTATAAACTATCCATTCTGCGTCGTCATCAACTTGAAGAGCCTTGCTGTCAAAGGGTTCAAACCGTCCGTCATTCTTTTTATCAATAAACAGATAAAGTAATCTTTCGTCAATTTCACTGCCTTCGTTATCAAACAAAACGTAAAGCTGTTTACCCCATGGTTTAATCTGCCACGTAAAGTTTGCTTCTATAGGTTTGCCGTCTTCAGTATAACTTTTACAAAAATAAAGTTGTTGAGAAAAACAAAAGGTTGAAAAGAAAAATAAGGAAACCGTAATTTTTAAAAGTATTTTCATAGTATATTGAGTAGTTTCTATTTTTTCCAAAACGCCGGAGAAAAAATAATTAAAATAGTAAAAAGTTCTAACCTTCCCAGCAGCATTAAAATTGATAAAATCCATTTCCCGATCGAAGGAACATTTGCAAAGTTTGAAGTCGGTCCGACCGAACCGATAGCAGGTCCTACATTGCCCAGTGAAGTGGCTACCGCTCCCATTGCACTCAAAAAATCCATTCCTATTAAGGACATAATTAATGTCCCGATTACAAAAATAGAAATATAAAAAAGAAAAAAAGCAAGAATGTTTGAAATAATATCCTGCGGAACGGATGCATCATTATACCTTACGGGAATTACAGCTCTCGGGTGTATTAATCTTCTCAGTTCAAGGAAACTGTTTTTTATCAACAACAAATGCCTGACTGATTTTATACCGCCCCCGGTAGAACCTGCACAACCCCCCGTAAACAACAACAGGAAAAATACTAATTGGTAGAACTGTCCCCAAACTTCATAGTCTGCAGTGATATAGCCCGTTGTAGTTATAACCGAAACTACCTGGAACAATGTATCTCTAAATGATTTTTCTACTCCGCTATAACCTGAAAAAAATAATCCCGCTGCAATAAATAATGTAAATCCGATAATTATAAAAGAATAAAATCTGAATTCATCATTATTAAATAAAGTCTTAAAATTTCTATGGAAAAGCTGGTAATGAAGAGAAAAGTTTGTTCCCGCGAAAAACATAAAAACAATAAGAACGTAATGAATAAAAGGAGAATCAAATGCTGCAATGCTGTCCTGCTTTGTTGAAAAACCGCCCGTAGCCATTGTTGTGAATGAATGGCAGATTGAATCAAACAAGTTCATTCCGCCGACGTAAAGCAGTATCATCTCTGCAAAAGTGAATATCACATAAATGCCCCAAAGCCTTTTTGCTGTTTCACTTATTCTCGGATGAATTTTGTCTTTCGTAGGACCCGGGACTTCTGCAACAAAAAGCTGCATCCCCCCGATTCCCAAAATAGGAAGTATTGCCAGAGATAAAACAATAATACCCATTCCCCCAAGCCACTGAATTATGCTTCGCCAGAAAAGAAGCCCATGAGGTAACGATTCAATATCGTTTAGTATAGAAGCGCCGGTTGTAGTAAAGCCGGACATTGTTTCAAAAAAAGCATCTGTAAAACCCGGGATTGAACCGTGAACAACAAAAGGAATAGCCCCAAACAACGACAGAACAACCCAGCCCAGTGCAACAATTAAATAACCGTCCCGTTTTTTTAATTCGGCAACGTAACTTCTCGTTAAGTATTTTATAATCCCGCCAAGAACAGAAACCGAACTTCCGGTGAATAATAAATCATTAATATCATCATCACCGTAATAAACAGAAAAAGGGATTCCCAGCAGCATAAAAAAGCCGTCGAGAATTAATAGGAATCCGACTATGTTTAAGATGATTTTATAATTAAACATTATTTAAAATATTTTTCGATTTTACTTATAGCCGAGGGGATTGCAAAAATAACCACTTTATCATTCGGTTCAATTTGAGAATCGCCCATAGCAATGTAACCCTGGTTATTCCTTACGTAGCCCCCAATAAGAGCATCTGTCGGGAATTTTAATTTTTTGATAGGGTACTTTACTATTTGTGTTCCCGGTTTTGCCACATATTCCAAAACTTCGGCATCAATACCCTGTAATGTGGCTACGGTAATAATGTTGGACTTTCTTATAAATCTCGAAATATTATTTGCCGCTATTAACTTTTTATTAATTAATGAGTCCAGTCCGATCGTCTGTGTTAACGGTATATAATCTACATTATCAACAAGAGCAATGGATTTTGAAACCCCGAGATGTTTTGCCATTAAGCATGAAATTATATTTGTTTCGGCATCGCTGGTTACGGCTATAAAAGCATCCATATCAACAATGCCTTCCTGTGCCAATAAATCTATATCCCTCCCGTCGCCTTGAATAACCAACGACTTTTGTAGATAATCGGCTAGGTCCAAAGTTTTTTCAACGTTGGATTCAACAAGTTTTATGTTTATGGAGTCTTCAAGCATCTTAGCTGTTTTTCTACCTATTTTGCCGCCCCCCAAAATCATAATATCGGAAATTTTAGATGTATCTTTTCCCGATATTTTTAAGATGTCTTCAATCCCGTTTGGTGTAGTAATTATAAATACCTGGTCGTTTTTAATAAACTTATCGTTACCTGACGGAATCAAGGTGCGCATTCCTCTTTGAATGGCAACAATTCTAAAATGAGATGATTCAAATTCCGAAGCAACTTCTCTTAAAGTTTTGTTAAGTACAGGAGTACCTGTGTCTAACCGTATTCCTATCAAAGTAAGTCTGCCCTCTTCAAACTCAATAATATCGGTTGCGGCAGCTCTTTGTATTAATTTTACAATTTCCAAAGAGGCTAATTCTTCAGGGTAGATTAAGTAATCAATACCCAGTTCTTTGAACATTTGCCTGGAATCTTCAGTAACATATTCACCGTTGGAAACACGGGCAATAGTTCTTTTAGCACCCATCTTTTTTGCAATAATAGCAGTATTTATATTAATCGATTCAAGGGAAGTTACGGCAACCAATAGTTCTGTTTCCGAAACATTTGCTCTTTTTAAGGTATTGAATGCAGTTGAAGAACCGTTTACCGTAAGCACATCTATAGATGAATCAACACGACTTAGATGTGCAGAATCAATATCTATTACGGTGATATCGTGTTCTTCACCGGAAAGCTGTTTTGCTAAATGAAATCCTACTTCCCCGGCGCCGGCAATAATGATTTTCATAAAATCCGAAATATTAAATTAATAAGCGTAGAAATTTAAGGCTGATTATGGAAAGATGCTAATTTAAATATTCTTAAAACCCGGAAGTAAGAGTGTGTTGCATAACTAATGCCAGATCGAATGTCAGTAAGTCATAAAGATAAAAATAGATTCGACGATTATTACAGTTGAATAATCATATCAAATAGTTAAATTGTCCAATGGTCACATAGTCGGAACAAGCTTTTAGAGCAATTAAACAACCTGTCCGTCGAAGTCCGTTTTGAGGACGTAGTCGGGATGCATCAATTTAGTCATCTGGAGTTATTCGAAGCTATTAATCCCTATATTTTTTTATTTGTAGACCCGTTGTGTGAAATAGAAAATTATTTTTATAGAATCTTTCCATTATCTACTATTTTGAATTGTCATTGATCGGTGGTGAGAAATCTTTATATATGTTTATTGGTAAAATCCACGTATATTGAAAATTCAAGATACCATGCTGAGAATATTCTGGATCATATTTCTAAAAAAAAATTCAGCATTTTTTTAAATATTTCTACACTCGCTTGTTGGTCTATTCACAATTGCGACTTTTGTCCTTTCTTTAAAAGGGAAATAAAAAGGGGAAGCATTGGCTGGCCTCCCCTTTTATTCCAATATGGAGAAGTTAGTGAAGTTCTCTTTTTCTTCCTTTTAAATTCAGAAATAAAAAGTTTTCAATCGACCTATAGAATTTAATAATATTTTTTTCATTTCGGAAAACATGTCCTTCATTTTTTCCGATGAAATATTCCACCGGGATATTTTTTGCCTGTAATTCGGCTACAAACTTATCAACTCCTTTCTTCTCAACTTTATTATCTTTTGAGCCATGAGCTATTAATAGGGGAACCTTTATCTTTTCGGTGTTATTTATTGGAGATATATTTTCAAGATGTTCTTTTTCCGTAACCGGGTTACCCATTGTTTCATAAAGCATATCTACGAAAGGTTTGAATTTGCTTGGAATTCTAGACATAAATCCCATGACGTCAACAATACCGCCGTATGAAATCCCGCATTTATAAAGGTCCGGGTTGAAAGTGATACTTGTTAATGCAAGATATCCCCCGTAAGAGTGTCCGTAGACAGCAATTCTGCCCGGGTCTGCAATATTCTGTTCTATCAGCCAAGCAACACCGTCGGCAATATCATCCTGGATTTTGCCCCCCATTTCATTAAACCCTGCCTGCCAGTATTTTTTACCGTATCCGAAAGAACCTCTAATATTGATTTGAAGTACGGCGTAACCACGATTAGCAAGGAATTGTACCTCTTTATTAAATCCCCATGTTAACCTTTTCCAGTAACTATTGTTTGGGATTATAATGGTAGGCAGATTTTTGTGGTCATGTTTGTTAGGCGGAAGTGTTAAATAACCGCGGATTGATAAACCGTCTTTTGTTCTGTACCAGATAGGTTTCATAGCAGCCATGTTGTTTTCATTTATCCATGGACTTAAATTTTCTAATTGTAAAAAGGAATTGTCACTAACAGAAAATAAATAATACACCCCCAAGGATTTATCGGAATCAGTCTTGAAGAGAATTTTATTTTCGTCAGCGCTTTTGTTTATATAATTAATTTCTTTGCCGGGAAATTTGTTTTGAATTATGCAATGAATAGAATCTTCCTTTGAAGTAAAGAATTTATATTTTTTTTTGAAGTCCACGTATGTTGCTGCAATAATTTTTTCCCTTTTATTAGATCTCAGCAAATTCAAGGCGTCAACTTCATGATGTTTGAATATAGTTTCAATTTCAACATCATTCTCAATATCATATTTAACAATTGCTGCTTTGTCCCTGTTGAGGTTTGATAGTGCATAAATATATTTATCATCAAAAGTAAAAAAGAGAGGTTCAAATAAATCTTTAAAGTTAGTCAGCTTTACCAGTTTGAATTTTTCGTTATCATTTTTCCTGTAAAGCAGACCTGTATTAACACCGTCTGTTTTTACTGCAATTCTTAAAGTGCCGATGTTGTCCGTAAGCCAATGAATTATATTCCCCGGGTTTTTCGATGTTAATTTATATTCCCCCGTAATTATGTTTAACCTATAAACGTCAAATTCATTGTCATCAATAAAGTTAGCTTTTACAATTACTTCATTTTCTATTTCCGGCAGATAATCAATTACTTCAACGATTTTATTTTCTTCCGGAATCAGGTTCTTTATTTCTTTTTTATCAATATCCGCTAAGTACAACTTGAATTTCTCGTCCCGGTTCCGCTTATTTGTAAGCAGAATTTGATTTTCATTAATCCATGTATAGCTAACTATCCTTTCCGAATTAAAACTTGTTACTTTGTCAATTTGGTTATTTGATAGATTTTTTATGTATAGGTCCCACTTTGAATTTTCAGATTGTAAAAAAGAAACCTTAGTTCCCACAGGAGAAATTAAAAAGTCTGTCTTTTGAGAAATTCTGAAAAAATTTTTTATCGGTAGGATAGGAACTTCTTCTTTTCCGGGTTTGCAGCCTGAGGCAAAAGTTGCAAAAAGTGTGATTGTAAAGAAAATGAAATTTTTTTTGAGTTTTAATCTCATAAGTTATTGACAAATATATTTTTATTTAGAGTTCTTTAGACGTGTATTCTTGGTAATTGTTTTGATGAATTAATGGTTGTGTTTTGAAATGTATGAAGCAACATCAAATTTTCTTTTACAGCCGTTGTAATTCATATATCTTATTTTTCCGAAAACAGGCCGTTCAGTCCAGGCCCTATCGTGAACGCCGCCGATTGACCATGCAAGACCCACATAACCGTTTGGGTCCCTACCGTCCAACTCGTATTTGTCATTTAAATGAATTCCGGTTTCTAAAGCTTCTTCAGGGGAATTTGTCCATTCAAGGATTTTCTTTGCCCAGTACATTCTCATATAGCCGTGCATTTTCCCGGTGTTTACCATCTCTAATTGTGCGGCATTCCAGAGTTTGTCGTGTGTTAAAGCTTTTTCAAATTTTTCTTTTGAATAAATATATTCTCTTTCATCTTTTCTGTGTTCGTTTAAGGTTTTCTTTGCCCAGTCCGGGAAGCAGCTAAAGGTATCATAGTTGGGATTGTAAAAACAAAAGTTATCCGAAAGTTCGCGTCTTACAATTAACTCTTCTAAAAAAGTTTTTTTAGATTCATTGTTATCGTTTAATTTGTTTACTTCAAGTGCAATTCTCTGAGCGGAAATTTGACCAAAATGCAAGTAAGGCGATAAGTTTGAAAGAGCCTTTTTATTGGGATCATTTCTCTCAGTGCTGTAACTGCTAAACCTGTTCTCTAAAAATTCTTGTAAAGCTTTTTTTGCTTCATCTTCACCCGGTTTTATCCAGTCAACCGATTCCACACCGAAATTAATTTTTAATTTTTTATAAACATCATCCCAATCATTTTTATGGTTTGTGAAGCCGGTTTTTTCAAATTTTGTTAAGGGTATAAACTCATCAAGATATTCAGGCAGCAAGCCGTTTATTTTAGACCTGATAGTATAAGCCGCAAACTCAAGTCTATGTGATGCAATTCTGCACGGTACAATGTTATGAGCATCAACTTCGTGAAACATGATGTCAATCTTTTCAGTAACCCGATCTTTCCATTCTTTTGTAATCCTTAACGGGTTAAAATCTGTTACTAAAATACCGGCATTAATTTTTTTTATAAATGAAGGAATTTCGTCTTGAGGGCTACCTGTTAGTAAAACAAAAGGAATATTTTTTTTCTTTAAATCTTGTTCAACTTTTTGTAGTCCCTTTAGCAAAAAATCATACTGCCTGCATGTTGCATCAAGGAAATTGGGGACAAGACAGAAGACGATAATTAAATTAGAATCCGAGTTTAACGCCAGGTTCTGAGAGTGAATAAAAGCCCAATTGTCATTTACCCTCTGGTCACGCTGCATCCAGTAAACAACCGGACCTTTTTTTGACGGATGTGATTTTAAAACGTGAATTCTATTTTCATTCATCGTGTTAGTTATGTTTTCATCTATGAATCATTTTAAATAAAAATTAGTTCAAAAAGCAAAGACAAATTTTTAGAAAGTTTAAATAGACTTTTAGGGCCATGTTATTTATATTTAGTCTAATTAAAAATAGCCATGATATGAACGACATACGCATTTTAATTGCAAATAAATACTTTCTGATGAATTATGCGATAAGCTGTATTCTTCAGAAAATTATCGGGTTTGAGGTGCATGGCTCTTCAGAAGAAGATTTATTATCGGAAATCGGAAGGCTTAAACCGCACCTGCTTTTTGTAGAAATTGAAGTTGTCAAAACAAACAGTTATGAACTTCTTTCAGATGTGCGGGAAAAGTTTCCCGATCTGAAAATAATCGTTCTGCTTGATATTGATAACAAAGAAAAAGTCTTAAAAATACTCCAATTTCAGTTAGAGGGATACCTGCTGAAAAAAACTTCAAAGGAAGAGTTGATAAACGCTGCGAAGTCTGTTTATAGCGGGGAAAGATATTTCAGTAAAGAGATACGGAACTTTCTTATCGAGAATATGTTTGAACTTAAAAGCGGGTCATCGGTTAACAATCGTGGAAAATTGGTCAGCAGCCGTGAGAAAGAGATTATCGGTTTGATAGTTGCCGGCAACAATAACAGAGAAATAGCCGATAAATTATTTATAAGTGAAAATACGGTTTCAACACATCGTAGGAATATCATGCGTAAATTAAAAGTTAAAAATACTCCTCAGCTTATACTCAGAAGCCTAAAAAACGGGCTGGTAACATTAAAGGATTATTGATAGTATCGCTTTAATGTATAAAAAGATTACAACACCGCCAGTATTGAAATTTCACTTTGCCGGGAGAAATTTCCTCATTAAGATTTCATGAAAATAAGAAATCTTTTAGTTAGAACGGCAAAATGATATTTATTTTTTTGACCCCATTTTTACAATCTCATCAAATTCATTTTTTTCAACAGGGAAGACTGAAAGACGGTTACCGAGCTGAACGAGCCGCATGTTTTTCAGTTTTGGATTATTCTTGATTTCTTCAAGAGTAACCTGGTATTTGAATTTTTTTACGAGCTTAACGTCAACCATAAACCAGGCAGGTTTATCCGGGCTGCTTTTCTGATCATAATATTTGGATTTCGGGTTAAATGCCGTGTAGTCGGGATATGCTTCTTTGACAATCTCGCATGTGCCCACAACTGCCGTCGGTTTTGTATTACTGTGGTAAAACAAAACCTTGTCGCCAACTTTCATATCGTCCCTTATAAAATTACGAGCCTGGTAGTTTCTTATGCCGTCCCAGTGATCTGTTTGGTTTTTTATGTTTGCAAGGTCATCTATAGAATAAGCATCAGGTTCTGATTTAAATAACCAGTATTTCTTTGCCATTTTTATTTCTCCGGTAGATAATTATAAATTATAAATGAAAAATTAAAAAATGCTTCTATGAATTTTTAATTTGTAATTTCTCCTTTGTCATTGAGGTATTTTTCATACCACTCTTTTCTTAACCTATCAACTTCTTTTCTATGTGATTTCAAAAAATGATCGCCGTTTCCCAGCATAACTAACCTGAAAGGAATTTCATATTCAAGCAATTTATACGAAAGATCAATAGAGTCGTGCGGCAAAACCCTTTTATCATTATTTCCATGAAGGATTAAAATCGGGGTATTCTTTGAAAGCCTTTCTGCAAAGTTTACAATAGACCTTGACTTACATTTCTCTTGGAATTCCCCGCTTCCTGTTTTTCCCATTGTCACTTCGTAAAGTTTTTTCATGAACATGCTTTCATCTGCATTACATCTTAGGTTTGCTATTCCGCCCGTAACCACGGCACATTTGAAGTTATGCATTTTAGTCAAAGTTAAATAAGTCATCATCCCGCCACGGCTCCAGCCTTCAATTCCCCATTTATTATTATCTGCAAATGAAAACTTATCAGCAAGCGGAATCAAATTTAAAACGTCGGTTACATCGTTGCCGCCAAATTCGTCGTGCCCCTCGCCGCCGGCATTGCCCCTGTATTGTGATGCAAATACTACATAACCCCAGCTTGCAAGCGAGCCGAATATACCGCGGGCATTAAATGAATCAATTGCGCCTGCATTGCCAATGCCGCCCCTGTTCCAGATTATGCATGGGTACTTATCATTTTGATTTTTGGGGTAAGCAAGATAACCTTTTACTTTCAAGCCGTCGGACAGATATGTAATTTTCTCAACTGTTGAATTTAGAAATGCTTTTTCGCCCCAGCCGCTTTTTACCATTTTTGTCTGGGCATCATTTAAAATTATTTCTTCTCGGTCAACTATCAAATTTGATTAAAAATTTTTATGATAATTTGTAATTTTATTTCGGAAAATTTATGCAACTTGTGTTTTACAAAAGGCACAATTTAAACCGGAAGATAATAAAATGAGCTCAAAAAATTCGCATAACGACAAAAGAAAAAAAAATAAAGAAGGTCAAAAAAAAGAAAAGAATAAAAAACTTATAATGCAGTTGGTTATTTCCGGTTGTTTAATTGTTGCCGCTTATTTTTTAATTCCAAAATTTTTCGGAGAAAAGGAAGAAAACAAAGAGGATAATAAAATCAAAACGTTTACTCCCTACTCGTTTAACAAAGAAGGAGAAGTTACTTTTCGCAATGTGAACGATGAGTTCATTACAAAGATTGACGTTGAGTTGGCTGAGAATGATGCGGAAAGATCACAGGGATTGATGTTTAGGATTGACCTTAGGGAAAGCCAGGGAATGTTATTCGCGTTTCCATACGAAAATTACCAATCCTTCTGGATGAAAAACACGGCTATCTCATTAGACATGATTTTTGTTAATAAAAACTTTGAGATTGTAAAGATTCATAAAAATACTACACCTTATTCCGAAGAGTCGTACCCTTCAGGAAAGCCTGCTAAATATGTTGTTGAAGTTGTTTCAGGTTTTACCGATAAGCATGATATCAAAGAAGGCGACAACATTGTCTGGCGGGCAAACTAAACGGCAGATAAGGTTGCTTCCTACTTTTTAGTTTAAGAACAACTATTGTTTTGAAGTTTCCGCTGTTTGTTGTTCCACCGTAGGTTGTGTTGAAGCTGCGTCTTTTTGTTGTTGTGCGCTCTTCAAACTCGGGAATAAATAAGCGCTTTGGCTTATTCCCATAAGGGCTACCAGTTCCCACGGGACTTCCCACAAAACCTGGCTTGTAATGCTTTTTACTATAAACAAAAATATTGAAAGTATTGTCCAGAACAGCATTTGAGCTTTGGCTATTGATAACCTGTATCCCTGTACTTGTTTATCGAATACGGAGATCAAATTAACCCAGCTTTTTTTAGGGATAAAACTGTTGTTCTTTTTTGCAATTTCATCCTGCCGGGTTGTAATATTGCCGTCTTTATCTGCAACTGATGATTTATTTTCACTTGAAGATGAAACATACATTAAAGAACCTGTAGCAAGAGAAATTCCCATTAATGCTATTAAAGAACTCGGTATAGCCGGTACTTCCAATCTTATAAGCCCGAAAGCAAATACGAAAGCGCCGATAAACACTGTCCACAGAGCAATCTGCGTTTGTGATAATGAGAGTCTGCCGTGTGATCCGCACAATATATTTTTGAGTTTCTGTTTTACCCTCCAGCTAATAAAGAAATAGAATGCCATTATTGCCAGCACAATTAAAAGAGTATAGGCTGTTACCCAGAAGCTGTTTGCAATATAGACCTCCTCGTTATCAATTAAAATTACCTCTTGAACCGTGGCTGCCGAATCACTGCCTATTTTGTTGAAAGTTATTATAGGGAGAACCTGTCTAATAGCCTGCAAGTTGTTGAATTCGAATTTTCTAATATCAAAAATTAAAAGAGTTCCTTTTTCGTTGGTTGTAATTTTATCAAGTGTTATTGTCATGTTATGGTTTCTTCCGATTCTATACGGTTCAAAACAAAAATTATCTTCGTCGCAACTGAGCAAAGTATTTGTAAATCCATGCGGCAGCAACTGGAGTTTCGGCTTTTGGCTTTGGCTAATATCAACATTTACAAATACTTTAAAAGTTGCACCGCGGAATTGTCCGTCAGGTGTGTGGATTGTGATATTATCATCTTCCTGGGATAAAATAAAAGTTGAAAAAAAAATAATTAGGAACAATGCTTTCATTATAATCTCTTTTCTTTTTGGATGCATAATATTTTGAGAGAGAAATGTGACAGTTTGAAATGAAATATATTAAATCGTTGAAGGAATACAAAGAAAAAAGTCCCGCGCTAAAACGGGACTTTTAATTTTAATTATTTTGGCTTGCAATCAAATTTAGTGCGCTACCTGCTTTGAACCATTGAATTTGATTTTCATTCATTGTATGGTTCAGAAATATTTCTTCCGTTGAATTATCAGTATGTTTCAGTATTGCTTTTACCTGTTTTCCGGGAGCGAGTTCATTTAGATTTACCAGGCTTATTCTGTCGTCTTCCTGAATTTTATTATAATCATCCGGATTGGCAAAAGTTAGGGGAAGCATACCTTGTTTTTTAAGATTTGTTTCATGAATGCGAGCAAATGATTTTACTATTATTGCTTTGCCGCCGAGGAATCTCGGTTCCATAGCTGCATGTTCACGGCTTGAGCCTTCGCCGTAGTTTTCATCACCGACAACAACCCAATCAAAATCTTTTGCTTTGTATTCTCTGGCTACTTCATGAGGCTGTTTATACTTACCGTCCAGTTGGCTTTTTATTTCGCCCGCCTTGTCGTTATAGGCATTAATTGCACCAAGGAATATATTATCTGAAAGATTATCAAGATGACCGCGTAAACGAAGCCAGGGACCTGCCATTGAAATATGGTCGGTGGTACATTTACCTTTTGCTTTGAGAAGAACCGGCATATCCAGGTAATCATTTCCGTCCCACGGTTCAAATTTTTTAAGGAATTGTAATCTCTTGCTTTCCGGTGAAATTATAACTTCAACATCGGAACTGTCTTCTGGAGGTGCAAGAAATCCTTCCAGGTCTTTTTCAAAACCTTTTTCAGGGAGTTCAAGTCCGTGCGGGTTATCTAATTTTACCTTTTCACCGTTTTCATTTTCAATTTCATCAGTTGCCGGGTTGAATGACAAACTTCCCGAAATAGCAAGTGCAGTTGTAATTTCCGGGCTGGCAACAAAGGCCAGTGTATTCGGGTTGCCGTCGTTTCTTTTTGCAAAGTTTCTGTTGAATGAAGTAACGATGGTATTTCTCTCACCTTCCGGGTTATCCATTCTTTTCCACATGCCTATACAAGGGCCGCATGCATTAGCCAGAACAACCCCGCCGAAATCGGTTAATGTTTTTAACTGTCCGTCTCTTTCAATTGTAGCGCGGACCTGTTCTGAGCCCGGTGTTATTGTAAATTGTGATTTGGCTTTTAAGCCTTTTGACAATGCCTGCTTTGCAATATTTGCAGCACGGTCTATGTCTTCATAACTTGAGTTTGTACAGCTCCCAATTAATGCAACGCTAATATTGTCGGGGAAATTTTCTGTTTCAACAGCTTCTTTCATTTTGGAAACCGGCCAAGCTTTATCAGGGGTAAACGGGCCGTTCAAATACGGCTCCAGTTCATCAAGATTAATTTCAATTACCTGGTCATAATATTTTGAAGGATCTGCAATTACTTCATCATCTGCTTTCAATTGACCGGTATATTTTTCCGCGAGTTCGGCCACGTCATTTCTGTCCGTGCTCTTTAGGTATGCGTTCATTCTATTGTCATAAGCAAAGAGGGAAGTGGTTGCACCGATTTCGGCACCCATATTGCAGATTGTCGCTTTACCGGTGCAGGAAATAGAGTTTGTGCCTTCGCCGAAATATTCAACGATATGTCCTGTCCCGCCTTTTACTGTAAGTATCCCGGCAAGTTTTAAGATCACATCCTTTGGCGAAGTCCAACTTCCCAGTTTGCCCGTCAATTTAACGCCTATTAGTTTAGGCCATTTCAATTCCCACGGCATCCCGGCCATAACATCGACAACGTCTGCGCCGCCTACGCCGATGGCTATCATTCCCAGTCCGCCTGCGTTTGGAGTGTGTGAATCCGAGCCGATCATCAATCCGCCGGGGAATGCATAGTTTTCCAGAACAACCTGGTGAATAATTCCTGCTCCAGGTTTCCAGAAACCAACTCCGTATTTAGCTCCGGCTGTTTCCATGAATTTATATACTTCATCATTTTCATCGTTGGCTCGGGCCAAATCTTCTTTTGCACCTACCTGTGCCTGGATTAAGTGGTCGCAGTGAATAGTTGAAGGCACTGCCACTTTCTTGCGGCCGGAATGCATAAATTGGAGCATCGCCATTTGTGCGGTTGCATCCTGCATTGCAACCCTGTCCGGCGCTAACTCAACGTAATCTTTTCCACGTGTATGTTCATGGGAAATTTCATTCCATAGATGTGAGTATAAGATTTTTTCTGTATATGTTAACGGTTTATCTAGTATTTTTCTTGTTTTTCCAAGTTTAGACTCCAACTCTGCATACACTTTTTCGATCACATCAATATTTGCGGTCATATTGTCTCCTTTAAAATTTTATTTATGCGAATATACTAAAAAACGAAAACTTTTTTGAGAAGGGAATTATATACAATAAACAGTTTATTCATTGTCCAATTTTATTACTTAATCAAAGAACTCTTATGGAAATAGTATCTTTTTCCTAATTTCAAGTAACGAAAAATATTTTTTCTTCATTTGAGCAGACAAAAAGCTGATTTCTATTTTTTTATTCCACTCTTCAAAATTCGCCTTAAATTTTTGTAAAATTTTATTTACAACTTTATCATTAAGAATACAAACTTCTTTGCCGAAATATTCAATTAGATCTTTTCTTTTAATATTATTCTTACGTCCTCTGACCGGTAAAGCAATTTCTGCCTGTGCTTTCTTAAGAATAATTGTTGTATTTAGCAAATCATAAAAAGGCGAGAGTTCTATTTTTTTATCATTAGTAATTAATGAAAAGTTTTTCAGGTGCATATCTTCGTTTCCTATTAGGAAATCGAAGAGTGTTAATTCAAACAACTTTAATTTTTCTATTGCCGGGAAAGTACAGTATTTATCAATAATTTTGACAACTTTTTCCATACTTGAATTATATTTAGTGCTTCGTGAAGCACCGGATAATTGGGCAAAATCTTCTACAGCTATTTTTTTATAATGTGTAGTCCTGTCAAATCTTTTCACAAAATAAGTAAGCGAATTGTCTTTGCCGTAAATCATTCCGTGAAATGGGATATTAAATCCGGCTGATTTAGCAAGGCGCATTGTCAGATCTTCATTTTGAGGTACCTCGCTGTAAAATTTTTGCTGAGGTTTCAAAATATACAATCCTTTTTTATCAACGATTTCAAACTTGCTTTCGGAAACATTAACAACAGCGCTCAATTTTGGTTGTACGCCTTGAATAGACATTTTCGGGGCACGGGTAATCGCTTCATTCAATAATTCCATTCTTGAATAACCAAGGTCGTTTAAATCTGTTAGATTTCTTGAAATCAATTTTAGTCCGTTGCTTGAATATCGTCCTTTCGTTAATTCGTATGTTATAGGACACCGGTTCATTTAATTTCCTTTACCGTTACCGAACCAACTAAATCTTCTCCCACATAAACCAGTTGCGAGAATAAATCATTTGAATCTATCTTAGCTGTTCGAAGAAGAGTTTCAAGCATAACACCCTCCGGCAGCAGGCCTTCAAAAAATGCCGGAAATGAATCGAAGTAAAACTCTTTTTGGGATTTCGGCATGGTTAATGAAACAGGCTCGCCGTCATAATTGTCCGAATAAAAAAAATTATATTCAGTATTCATTTTAAGTTCTATAAGTTCCCCAGCCTCCAAACCAAAATTATATATTTTAGCTCTTCTCATTTATAACTGCCTCTTGTTCCATTAATCTGCTTTCAATTTTTAGTTTTATGTTCAATACATCTAAAACTTTCAGAAGCGAATTAAACTGGACTGTTTTTTTCCCTTTTTCAATATCAAAGATAACGGTTTTGCCTATTCCGGCAAGATCAGCCAGCTCTTTTTGAGTTAATCCCGCTTTTTTACGATGATTTTTGATTATTTTTCCTAATATATTCATTATTACTGCTTTGACGGTAAAATATAATGTTTGTAACAAATATAAAGAGAAATAGTGGGGGAAGCAATAAATATTACTGCTGAAGCGGTAAATAAGTTCTGTTCCGGTTAGAAAATTATTGATGGGAAGATATTAGCAAGATAAATTAATAAAGAAACCAATTTTCTCCCGAAGGTTGGGCTTTATCCGTAAATCCCCCTTTCAACTAATTCGCAGATTATGTGTCCGACAGTGATATGACCTTCTTGAATTCTTTGAACATTAGAAGAGGGGATAACAATCGGAAGATCAACAATGGTTTTAAGTTTTCCTCCTGTGCCGCCGAGAAAGCCGATTACTTTCATATTTTTTTTATGAGCCATTTGGGTTGCTTTAACTATATTACCCGAATTCCCGCTGGTTGATATTGCAACTAAAACATCGCCGGAATTTCCCAACCCTTCAATGTTGCGGGCAAATACATTTTCGAATCCGATATCGTTTCCGCCTGCTGTTAAGTTGGAAGTATCGGTTGTTAATGCAATTGCAGGTATTGCCGGTCTTTCAATGTCATGGCTTAATCTTATCATAAATTCGGTTGCAAGATGCTGGCAGTCGGCAGCGCTGCCGCCGTTTCCGCAGAACAATAACTTATTTCCGTTTTTTATTGAAGCGGTAATAATCTCAACTGCATCGATAATTGATTCCGAACATTTTTTTTCAATAAGTAATTTTACTTCGTTGCTTTCTTTTAATGATGATATAATAAATTTTTGTTTATCCAAGTGATATCCTTCTGTTTAACCAATTATTCAATTTATATTTGAGTAAGCTGTGATTAATTCTTTATCGAAACTAATACTGAGCTATCAATAGTAGTTACATTATTTTCTTTTTCTTTGCTCATTGAGCTCTTCTTCAACGGTTACATTATCCCATGCTTCCGAAATTTCATCCCGTAGTTTTTCAAGACGTTCAATAATTTGTTTCGAGGTATTTTTCATTTCAGAAGTACGAATTGTTTTATTTTTCTTTTTTGTCTTTTCCATTTTTAATACCTTTCTAAAAACTTTATACTATTATTGAATTTTTGATATGAACTGCGTCTGCAAATTCTTTAATCTTTGTCCAATTGTTTTCGTCCTCAAAATAATTCCCCGTGACAATTATATTCGCACCGTTCTCTACTTTCTCACGGGCAGATTGTGCCGACCTGATTCCACCGCCTACTATGAGTGGAATTGAGATTTGTGATGAAACCAATTTCACCATTTCATTAGGAACATTTTCACGGGCTCCGGAACCGGCTTCAAGATATACCATTTTCATTCCCAAATACTCCGCTGCAAGCGCAGTGGCAGCCGCAATCTCAGGTTTGTTTCGCGGTATTGGGTTACTCCCGCTTATATATTCGGCTGTTGTTGAGCTGCCGGATTCTATTAACATATAACCTGTTGAGATTGCTTCGAGATTATATTTTTTTAAAAACGGTGCGGCCAATATATGTTTCCCAATAAGAAGTTCGGCATTTCTTCCGCTAATTAACGAAATGAAAAGAATTGCATCGGCATTTGGTGTAACCTGGCTTACACTTCCGGGGAAAATTATAACCGGTAAATTAGAGTGTTCTTTGACTTTGCTTATTATCTCTCTCAAATCACCATGAAGCATTAAACTACCGCCGGTAAGTAAACCGTCTACCCCTGCATTTTCACAATAATTCAAAAACTCAGGTAGCTTTTCGTTTTTAACATTATCCGGATCAATAAGTATCAGATATCCGGCGCCCTTTTCTGAAATGATATTTTTAAGATTTTTATATATTTCCATTTAATTTTCAAGAGATAACAAATTGTCAAAGATAATAAAGTTTTCTATTTTTCTCATCATGAGGTAAATTGACTTTGCAATATGCCAAAGAAAGTAAAACAAACAAAATCAAAAAATATTAAATTTCCAATGTATTGTGATTATTCATGCGAATTTGCCGATTTTGGAGATACGAAATCAATAGGCGCTTGCAGAAAAGAGCTTGCCGTCTGGTGTAATTACTTTGAGAAATATAATAATAAAAATAATAAATGTTTTGCTAAATAATCTTAATTCTAACCTGCCTTGCCGGTGCCAAAGGCATCCCTCTCCAGGGAGTCTGTTGCAGAACTTAGCAATGTCATAGCGAGGCAGTATCACCGCCGAAGCTATCTTATATCGAAGCTATATTTCAAATTAATGAGATTGCTTCATCCCCAAAATCGGGATTCGCAATTACACAATTTAGTTATGCAACACGTTCCAGGGACAGGTAGGTTCTACTCTTACTTCATCTAAACCTTAAAGATTGATTACGATTAAGAAGTAAGACCTGTCTGTCGGCAAGGCAGGTTATGATTAAGAATGTTATGATTTCATACTTAGAGATACCCTTCCTTTTTCGATATCTACTTTGAAAATACTCACGTCGATTATATCTCCTACGTTCAAAACTTCAATCGGGTGTTTTATATACCTATTTGCTATTTGAGAAATATGAAGCAACGCATCCTGCTTCAAACCGATATCAACAAATGCCCCGAAGTCAACAACATTCCTAACCGTGCCTTTAAGCTTCATACCTATAGAAAGATCTTCCGGTTTTAAAATGTCGTTTCGCAAAATTGGTTTGGGCATATCTTCCCTCGGGTCTCTGCCGGGACGGGCAAGGTTTTCCAAAATATCTTCCAGGGTAGGAATACCAACTCCGATTTTATTTGAAATAGTTTGCAGTCCTTTTTGTTCGGCAATCACTTTTACAAGCTTACCTTTTTCGTTAATTGCCGTTTCGGAAATATTACATTCGTTAAGTAACTTTAATGTTGCATCATAACTTTCAGGGTGAATAAATGTGTTGTCAAAAGGATTATCACTTCCCGGAATTTTTAAAAAGCCTGCCGCCTGTTCAAATAGCTTTTCTCCCACCCCGGTAACTTTTAAGAGCTGGTTCCTGTTTTGAAACCTGCCTTTATTTTCTCTGTACTTTATAATGTTTTTTGCAATTCTGCTGTTCAAGCCGGAAACATATGTCAGCAGAGAAGCAGATGCCGTATTTATATCAACGCCAATGTAGTTAACGCAGCTCTCCACTACATCTTCCAATTTTTTTGTAAGTAGTTTTTGGTTGACGTCATGCTGGTAAAGTCCAACCCCGATAGACTTTGGATCAATCTTTACCAGTTCGGCAAGAGGGTCTAAAACTCTTCGTGCAATTGAAATGTTTCCTCTCTGGCTTGCTTCAAGTTCAGGGAATTCGGATTTAGCAACTGCCGAAGCTGAATAAACCGATGCCCCAGCTTCGTTAACAATTATATAACTGCATTTTAACGAATTTTCTTTGATTAAATCGGCAACAATAAATTCGGTTTCCCTGCTTGCTGTTCCGTTGCCTACTGCAATTAAATCAACATTATATTTTTTGATAAAATCCAGTATTACTTTTTTAGATTCTTTTACTTTGCTTTGAGGAGGGTGAGGGTAAATTGTGCTGCCCTCAAGGTATTTTCCCGTTGTATCTATCACGGCGATTTTTGATCCTGATACAAACCCTGGGTCAATTCCCATTATTATTTTGTTGCTAATAGGAGGCTGCAGCAATAACTGTTTTAAGTTGGATGCAAAAATCTCAACCGCATGTAAGTCCGCTTTCTCGGAAAGTATCTTTCTTACCTCTCTTTCTATAGAAGGCAAAATCAATCTGTTGAATGAATCGATTGTAGTTTCCTGCAGTAATTCTTCAAAGACGGATTCTTTCAAATCAAAAAACTTTTTATAAATTCTGTTTAGAATTATATCTTTTTCGATTGATAGATTTATTCTGAGATAGCCTTCTCTTTCGCCTCTGTTTATTGCAAGAATTTGATATTCTTTTATATGGTTTATATCAACGGAAAAATCATGGTAAATTTCATAAACGTCTTTCCTGCCTGCCGACAAGGCAGGTTTGTTTTTGCTTAATTCTTTATCGGGGTTTTCAACTTTGGAGGATTGTACTACGGAATTATGAAGTGAAAATTCTCTAACCAGTTCTCTAATTTCTGCAGATTCACTAATCATTTCGGCGATTATATCCTTTGCACCTTGAATAGCTTCTTCTGCGGAGTTTACATCTTTTTCAGCATCAATATATTTTTCGGCTAATGAAAAAATGTCTCCATCAAAATTGGGGTTATTAATAATGAATAAAGCCAATGGTTCCAATCCTTTTGCTTTCGCCACTGAACCACGCGTTTTTCTTTTTGGTTTATAAGGAAGATACAAATCTTCAACTTCTTGAAGTTTGAGAGCTTTCTCGATTTTATCTTTTAATTCATCAGTTAATTTCCCCTGTTCTTCAATGCTTTTCAGAACTGTTTTTTTACGGTCTTCAAGTAATGCTAAATACTGGTATCTTTCTTCAATTACCCTAAGCTGGTCTTCATCAAGCCCGCCGGTTTTTTCCTTTCTATACCTTGCTATGAAAGGTATTGTTGCTCCGTCCTCAAAAAGATTGATAACCGATTTTACCTGGTCGATTCTTAAATCTAATTCTTTTGATATTTCCGATAGTATATTCATTTACGCTATTTCTGTTTTTTTTAAGTTTCGTAAATTATATTTTATTTTGTAAAATTCTACTTGAATATGTTTTTAATTTGATTAAATAGAAAGGTTGAACCCATGAAAAAAATTATTGTTTACGAAAAACCTACGTGTACTACTTGCAGGAAAACGTCAAAATATTTTACCGAAAAAGGAATTGAAATAGAAAAGATCAATTATTACATAAAACCGTTTACAAAAAACAAATTAAAAACGTTACTTAAAAAAATGGGAATGCAGCCAAGTGAATTGCTTCGCAAAAACGAGAAGGCCTTCAAAGAACTGGATTTTAAAAATAAGAAGCACAAAGAATCTGAAATTTTGGATCTAATGATTGAAAACCACGATTTGATTCAAAGACCAATTGTTGAATTTGGTGAAAAAGCAGTATTAGCCCGTCCCGTAGAAAAACTAGATGAAATTTTCAGCTAATTTTTAACCCAACTAAGCTATTAAAATTTCTAAGTATACTTCCGATAATAACCCTAGAAGGGATATCTATATATTGACTTCATGGAAGAAGCATGAATTTAGATCAACCAAATTTATATAATATAAATAGCGAAGAACAGCTCACCGGGCAGTTAAATGTTGCTAAGTTTAAATACTTTGCCAAGGAGAAGTTCCAGGACTACGTAAAACACCGGGTAAATTTTGTTGATATTGTTCAAGTAAGTGCAAAGCTTTCCGCATACAACATTCCCAGGGAGCACAGAGAATTTTTTATACGACTTGATAATGCCGCAGAATTCTGGGTTTTAGACAGCTACCTTCAGAACCAGGCTGAAGAACTTCATAAAAGCGGATCAAGAAATTTAGTTATTAAATCGGGCAGTTTTAATGAAATTAAGACTTTTTACAATAAATGGATAACAAATAAAGGAGACAAAGAGAAACAATATTTTGCATTAAGTACAATTAACCTTATCGAAAGAGATCTAAATAAAAACAATTTCCTGAAATATTTCTTCTATGCCAGCATTCTGGCATTCGACAAAAAAATATTCTCCCCTGAAAAAGCCTCTGAATTGCTTGCCAAATGCCGCGAAGTAGTTTTGTCATCGGCAATGGATGACGCCTTAAGAAAGGAATATCTTTATCTTATTGAGCTTTATTTAGGGTTTGTTTCATTAAAAGCCGGAGATTTCGCTTTAGCAAAAGAGAACTTTGCCGATGCTAAAAATGAAAATCCTTACGGAATTACAGCTACCTTTTACAAAGCCGTAGCTGAAAAATATTTGAACAATTACAATACAGCTCAAGATTTATTAATGAACTTAATTGAGTATGATAGGAATAGGTTTAAGTTTGCTATTGATAACAACAGTCTCGGTTTGTTTGCGTTCTTTTTGCAAAATGCCGTCTTTTATAATGTATTTTCCGAGATGGTTTTTGCAGATATGATTCCGGACCTGGAATTATTAATCTCTTCTAATACAGGTTCTTACAGTGATCTTTTTGAAAAAGCAAATAATATTCTGCTCAGATTGGAAGAGCTTGAATTATCGCAGTACTATTCTGATAATATTAACAAGCAGTTGGAATTCTTAAAGAAGTTTATTATTCATTTTAAGGATAATAAAAATCAGATGATTTTAATTACAGGCAGGCATATCTATAACAAGATATCTAGCATAATAAATGCAATCATCGAAAGAATTAAAGAAGAGTACACCAATCTAAAAGATGCAGAAATTGCTATTTATGATGAAAATATAAAAGAAAGTGAAGACGCGGTAAGAATCTTGACAAACGAAATTGAAGAATCCAAGACAAAAATTAAAAATAGCTTGAAAGAAACATTAGCCAAAGTTGAAGATCATCATAACCGTATTATAGAAGGATTGGAATACAAATCGGAAAACCTGGAAGAAAAAAATAAATTTGATCCGGCTGCTACCTTCAGCAACTCAATGATGATGAATGTTGTTGTTTCTGTCGTTGTTTTTTTTCTCGGCGGGTTTGCCGGTTCTTTTTTGAACTCATCGGGAATAAATTCTTACAGCTCAATGTTCCAGGATACAATGTATGAAGGCGTAAAATGGGGAGGCATTACTTTTTTAGCCGGTATTTTTGTCTCACTATTTTCTGCGGTTTCTGCAGTTTGGGAAAGAGCAAATGCAAAACAAAGGATTTTAAGAGAAATATCATTTGTGAAAAATCATAAGGAAAAAGAAATCCAGTATTATAAAAAAGAATATGAGAGAAAAAGCAAGACCTTTGAAGAAGGCTACAAGAAAAGAATAGAAGGATATAAAGAAAAGATAGAATCGTTAAAACTGGAAAAGATAGAGAAAGAAGCTGAATTGAGTGAAAGCAACGATGAAGAAATTGAAAAACTTACCGAAAAACTGCAGAACATATTTACCCTTTAGATAAATGCCGTTTAACATTAGATTACCGGCAACATTTAATTAACTTCTTTCTTAAATACTTTTACAAGATTATTATCATTCTTAATTTTCCCGTCAACTTTGAATACTGCAACACTCTCTGAATGCCGGAGCTATAAAACATTACATTCTTAATTATCCACCGGCAATCCTTCAATCTCCATAATCTTTAATGCATTGGTTGTGGGGCAAGGGCCTTCTCTCAATTTGTAATCAAAAATCATTTTATCTTTTTGCACTTCTTCCTTAAAGTGATAATTGATTATTGATTTATTTGAGCCAGCGAGATTTACAAGTTCAAGATCGTGGGTTGAGATTAAACCCACACAATTTTTCCCTGTTAAAGATCTTATAAACGAACTGCTTCCCGTTCTTCTTTCAATATTATTCGTGCCTTTGAAGATTTCATCAATTAAATAGAATACAGGGTTATCCTCGTTGTTATTGATTAAATCCAATAGCTTTTTCAGCCTTTTTACTTCTGAATAAAAATATGAAATACCGTCAATTACGGAATCGCTTACCTTAATACACGAAAATACCTGCATTGTTGATAACGAAAAAGATTTTGCATCAACCGGGGCGCCCGCATATGCGAGACAAATATTAATTCCGAGTGTTCTTAAAAAAGTACTTTTGCCCGACATGTTTGAGCCAGTAATAATATAAGCTTCGCCGACATCATTGATTTTAAAACCGTTATTAATTCTTTTCCCGAAATGAATTAACGGATGGCCTAGTTCTTCGGCTTTAAATTCAAATTTCTCTTTTATTATTTCCGGGAACTTATAGCTACCGTTCAAATAGGCAAAATTTGCGATTGAAACATACGCTTCCAGGTTATGCCAAACGGTAAGCCAGCTCTCAAAGTTTTCAGCAATTTTATTTTTATACTTTTGCAAAAAAAACGCAAGGTAAAAATCGATTGGCAAAAGAAAGGCTATAAATCCCCAAATGAAAACGTTTGCCCTAAATGTAAGTATGGAAACTATAAAACTTATTTTATTCAGCAGTAAATAAGGACTTGTAGTTTTGCTTTGAACTGGTTCGCAGAGTTTCTTTAGATTTTTACTTTTTGAAAAATTATAATTTTCTATAAACTCCAGCACCCTGCTGAACTTTCCGAGTTCTTCTTTTATAATCTCGGAATCGCGGGAAATATCTTTGTAATATTTATTACCCAGATTATAAACTGCAAAGTAGATGAAAGAAGAAATAATCCAACCTCCGCTTAGGATTCCCACAACAGAAAGCCCTATTAAACACCAATTTATTATTACCAATAACGTCATTACTAATAAAATACCCCTGGATTTCTCCACGCCTCTGTTTTTCTTCATCCATTGAATAAGCCTTTGAGAATCCAACCTTTTCTTGGAAACAAGCGAAAGCGTTAAAAGAAATTTTTCGCGGAACCTGTTCATAGTTAAAATTTCTTTTACTATGCTTTGCTTTCTTAGAACTTCATCTTCGTTTAAATTATGGTTAATGAGAAAATCCCGCAACAGCATACTGCCTTCGGTTGAAACAGAAAAATCTATTAATTGGTGAAGCGATCTTTCGCCCGTCAAATCAAGGTCGGTTTCAATAAGGTTTTGTTTTATATTATCCGGAAGTTTACGGGGCTCAATATTTTCCCAATCAAGGTTTATCCGGCTTATAAAAGATTGTTTAATTTTTATCCAGTTCCGGATTAGTTTTATAAAATGTAAAAGTTTTACCTGTGCTAATGAGACAATTATGAAACCAGCTACTATCGGGATGAGAATTATAAGACTAATCGTTAATGAAAAGTTGAAATATGAAACCGGTAAAAGTATTACAAAGCTGAGAAATAAAAGGACTCTAAATAATCCTACCCGATTCAACTTTTTATCAATCTTCTTTTCAATCAACCGGAACCTGGTAACGGATTTTTCTAATTCTTGAAGTTTTTTCTTTTTCATAAAGGAACGTGAATAATTTTAGAAGTTATACAGCAAAAATAGACGTTTTAAAACAAAAAAAGGCATCCAAAAGATGCCGGACTTAAAGATAGATTGTAAAGTACAATTATGAAAACAACAAAGAAACAAAAAAAGTATAAAAACACCTATGTTTGGATTATGAAAATGATGGAGGGAAAATTAATGAGGTTATTGCTTTCTTGGATATGAAAGCATTTGCCAAGGTATGGAATCAACACAAATAAAAAATTGTCTATGATAATTTTTTCACTGCCAAAGAGCTGTTATACTTTAGATTGATTGAGGTAAACTGGTCTCCACGGTTGGCATGTATGAATTGCATAGATGATTCAGTTTAAATAAATAAAAATAGACTGGACACAGCGAGAGCTCATAAAGCAAAGCGGAGTTCGGTGGTCGGATTCCCGTTTAAACATTCCGTCCTGATAGGCGGAATGGAACGTTCTCCGAAAATCTGCCACGCTTAATAGCCGCAGCCATTGTAGGCAAGTATGGAAAAGGCACTTTAATTGATAAATTTTTAGTAAAATATTATCTTTGAAAAAAAATAATATAACTATGCAAGGTATAATAAAAAATAAATTGTCTGATCTAAAAGCACTATGTCAAACATATGATGTAAAAACAATGTATGTCTTTGGCTCTGCTTGCACTAATAAATTTAATGATAGAAGTGATATTGACATATTGGTTTCATTTAAAGATATCTCAATTGAGAGATATACTGATAATTATTTCGATCTCCATTATAAATTAGAAGAATTATTTAATCGTAAAATTGATTTATTGACTGAAAATTCACTTTCCAATCCCTATTTTATTGAGAGTGTAGAAGAAACAGAAGAACTACTCTATGCGGCGTGAGATATTAAAATATTTACTGTATATTCAAGAATCAATAAACTCAATTTATGATTATTTGGGTGATAAAAGAGATTTTGATGAATATAAATCCAATAAGTTACTCCGCCGAGGTATTGAGAGGGAATTGGAGAGGCTACTAATCGGATATTAAAACTTGATGATAATGTTGAGATTTCAGACTCAAGGCGTATTGTTGATTTGAGAAATTGGGTAATTCATGGATATGATAAAGTAGACATCGTAATTATATGGGGAATAATATCTAGAGATTTACCCAAGCTAAAAGAACAAGTAGAAAAATTAATAATAAAATAACGCAAGCTTACAACATACAATATAAAAATTGGGGTGAAATTGGTTTGTGAAAACCTTACCACTCTTTAAACTTTTCACACGACAGATGATAACGTAGCGCGCAATCGGCAACTTTTCATGATGTCAAAAGTTGTATGTCATATAGACCGGTATTCAAATTAAAAAATGTTGTAAATGATTATTTTAGACATTCTGTATTTTCAGAAATTTGATTAAGAAGTATAAATGAAGTGTATGTTTTTGAGTACGCAGGAATGTATTACGGAAAACCACCGGTTATTGAAATAGATAAAATTTTGGGAATAACAACTTTGGAACCGGGTTTATCTGCTTTTAATACCTCCCTTACTTAGATTACGATTTTAACTTTTGTTTCTTCATTCTTATTAAATTATATTGCGTAATAAACTAACATATAGTCCTAATGCACGCAATGCGTGCATAGTAATACAGAGAGTTCAGACAAACACTTAAATAATAAAACATGGAACTAGGATTAAAAAACAAAGTTGCTTTAGTGACAGGTAGTGGACGAGGATTAGGTCGTTCGATTGCTGAAAAGTTAGCAGAAGAGAATGTAAATATTGCAATTACAGATATTAATCAAGATTTAGCAAACGATACGGCTAAAGAGATTGCAGATAAATATAAAGTAAAAACAATCTCTTATCACCATGATGTTTCTTCTGATTCATCGACACAAGAAGTTATAAAATTCATTATCAATGATTTTGGTTCAATCGATATCTTGGTGAATAATGCAGGAATAACCAAAGACATGCTATTAATGACTATGAAGCTAGAGGATTGGAATTTAGTTTTAAATATTAATTTAACTGGAGCATACCTATGTACAAAATATGTATCCAAACAGATGCTTAGACAAAAATCAGGAGCAATAATAAATGTAGCTAGTGTTGTAGGTCTTATGGGAAATATCGGACAAGCAAATTATTCTGCTTCAAAAGCAGGTCTGATTGGATTAACTAAAACCACAGCCAAAGAATTAGCGAAGAGAGGAATTACAGCAAACGCCGTAGCTCCTGGATATATTGAATCCGCTATGACAACTCAAATATCTGAAAAAGCGAATAAAGATATGCTTGATAGGATTCCTGTTAAATATTATGGAAAACCTGATGATGTTGCCAATGCTATTTTATTTTTAGTATCGGACAAAGCAAAATATATAACAGGACAAGTATTAAATATAGACGGTGGAATGATAATGTAAATGGTCAGAAGTCATTAATACATGGGCACAAGAACGATTTCCTTCTGTTAGTCCGGATGGAAAGTACTTATTTTTTACTAGATGGACAAAAGAAAACGGTCAAGATATATTTTGGGTAAGCGCAAATATTATTAAAACATTACGAGAAAATAGAATTATAAAATAAATTGCAACTAACATGTTATATTAGGAAAATAATGATGTTGAATTCATTTACATACAATTAAATAGAAATATTATGAAAACACTAGAAACAAAAGTAGAACTTTTAGTATTTGCAGGCTTATTCCTGTTAAGCATGAATCTTTACGCACAGAATTCTAATTTTTATATCTTTCTCTGTTTTGGACAGTCAAATATGGAAGGGCAAGGAACAATTGAAACACAAGACACTACTGTAGATAGCCGCTTCAAGGTTTTTCAGGCTCTCGATTGTTCAAATCTAGGCAGGACAAAAGGGACATGGTATACAGCAGTCCCTCCTACATGTCAATGTTATTCAAAACTTTCACCTGCCGACTATTTTGGAAGAACCATGGTTGCAAACCTGCCGGATAGCATTACAATAGGTATTGTTAATGTTGCTGTTGGCGGTTGCGACATCAGGCTGTTTGATAAAGATATTTATCAAGATTATGATTCTACCTATACGGAAAGCTGGTTTACTACAAAAATAGAAGATTATAAGGGAAATCCATACAAGTATCTTATGGATCTTGCTAAATTGGCACAAAAAGATGGTGTTATTAAAGGCATCCTTTTGCATCAGGGCGAAACAAATACGGGGCAGACAGAATGGTTATCGTATGTAAAGAAAATTTACTATGACATGTTAACAGACCTTTCATTAAACGCTGATTCGGTACCGCTTTTAGCCGGAGAATTGGTGGCGACGGAAGGTAGTTGTTGTTCAAGTATGAATTCCATAATTGCTCAACTTCCTAATTCTATTCCCACAGCACATGTTATTTCATCCGCCGGATGCCCTGCACAGGATGAAGCACATTTTAACTCCGAAGGTTACAGAAAGTTAGGAAAACGATATGCACTAAAGATGCTGTCACTAATAGGATATAACGCTGTTGACGACGAACAATAATCAACCGACTACAACATTCAATCCCCAACTTTTCATATTGCAGTACCGTTGTGTATCATGCTCAGGAAACTGAAAATTGAGAAAAACAGATAAATTATGATAGAAAGAATATTTTTTGGACTTATTCTGGTATTTTTATTCATGCGTTTGCGATTAGAAATTCATTTCTAAAACAGTATTAAAGGTAAACTATGAAAATCAATGAAAACAGATTAATATATCGGAAAGTAGATAGTACGGAAATTCCTTTAATTGTGGATTACCGTATAATGTTTTTGAAAGAAATTCAGGGCGATCAACCAATTGAAAAGGAAAAAAGATTAAGAAAGAGGCTAACTGACTATTTTCAAAAAGCCTTAAATGATAATTTATATATAGGTTGGGTTGCAGAATATGATGAGAAACCTGTTGGATTTGGAGGGATGGTTATTCAGATAATTCCAGGCCATTTTAAATATATCAATGGGTTGAAAGGGTATATTCTAAATATGTATACGATCCCGGAATATAGACACAATGGAATATGCGGCAATATATTAAAGAAGTTAATAGAAAATGGAAAAGAGCTTGGATTAAATTCAATATACCTTCATGCAACAGATGAAGGAATTGATTTATATCGTAAAGAAGGATTTACTGAATCTGACTGGCCAGTATTAGAGTTGTCAATGAGTGAGTAGAAATGATTATAGTTAAAATGAAACAGTGTAGAATACACCAAGCGCCTAACACAGGCTGTGGTTTGACAGAGAGTATTTATATATAATAAACTCAAAAATCAAAATGATCTCCTAAAAAAGCATGCTTCAAGATTGACCTAATAATAGTAGATGAAAAGGAAAATATTACTAATTTATCGGTAAGAGCGATTACTTTTAAACTAAGCTTTGAGCTCGCAATCTTTCAGCAAGTTGTTTAAAACTAAGGACTAGTCTTTCATCTTTGTAATTCCGGCGTTTCCTCAATCAATTTAAACTATAGCTATTTGTATTTCGTCGATATTTTGTATCTTTGATTTTTGCAAAAGAGGTTTCACCGATGAAGAATATTAAAAACAAATCACTCGACGAGTTTTATGAAGAAATTGCCGGATTTACAGGTCGAGATATTAGCACACTTTTACCGCCGGGCATTAATAAGGAGATAGGACATTTTAATGTATTTGATATTTCCGAAACCTTAAAGCAAGTTAGGCAAAAAAAAGTGATGCCCTATGACCGCCGCTCTTATTATAAGATAAGTCTTATTAGAGGAAGAAACAGAGCTGAATATGCAGATAAAATAATTGATATAACAAAAAATGCATTGTTATTTGCAACACCCAAGGTACCTTATCATTGGATTCCGCAAGATGAAAATCAATCAGGCTCTTTTTGCGTATTTACAGATGCGTTTCTAATTAAAACCAAAAGCAGTGTAGTATTGGATGAACTTCCTATTTTTAAATCCGGCGGCTTTCCGATTTTTGAAATCACAGATGAGAGAGCAGATGAAATAAGCCTTATATATAATAAGATGAAAAAGGAAATAGCATCGGATTATGAATACAAGTATGACTTACTTCGTAATTACGTTTTGGAACTTATCCACTATGGTCAGAAATTGCAACCAGCAACGGCTTTGCATTCCAACCAAAATGCTTCAGTCCGCATCATTTCCCTATTTATCGAATTGTTGGAACGGCAATTTCCTATTGAATCTCCCAATCAAAAACTAAACTTGCGCTCCGCAAAAGAATATGCTGAGAGGCTTGCTATTCACGTAAATCATCTCAACAAAGTATTAAAAGAAAACACAGGCAAAACAACTACAGAGATTATAAGCAGCCGGATTGTTCAAGAAGCAAAAGTTTTGTTGAAACAAACGGATTGGAACATCTCGGAAATCGCTTATAGTTTGGGATTTGAAGAAGTAGCACACTTTTCAAATTTTTTTAAGAAACAGACTTCTGCAGCTCCCCTTACTTTCCGTTCTTAACCCATGTTGATAAATTTCCTCGAAAATACCACGAGGTTTCTATAATTTATATCTTAGTTGCCTGTTCGAAAGGTAGATTCTCAAAAATGTTATACATTTGTACTTGGTGATAATAAAATAATCATGTCTCATAATTTTAAAACAATTTAAGGTTTTGCCTATCAACGTGGGTTAAATCCAATATTTGAATTTTGCAAATATTGGATTGATATTTGCAAACTACATCTACCTTCTTCTGCTTATCTTTGTTTCATCAAATTTTAGTAATAAAAAATTAGGAATATCAAAATTATGACAACAACAAAAAATAAAATTGCATTGGTCACCGGCGGCAGTCGCGGCCTGGGCAGAGACATGGCAATTAACTTTGCTAAAAAAGGGATTGATGTAGTACTTACATACAACAGCAACAAACAAAAAGCAGATGAAGTTACAACAGAAATTGAGGTACTCGGACAAAAAGCCGCAGCTTTTCAGCTAGACACCAGCAATGTGAAAATGTTTGATGAATTCCTCAAACAAGTAGCAACATATTTAAAAGAACAAACAGACAGCACAAATTTTGATTACCTTATCAACAATGCAGGAACTTCGCTTTATGCACCGTTTGCTGAAACAACAGAAGAACAATTTGATGAAATAATAAATATCCATTACAAAGGAGTATTTTTCTTAACACAAAAAGCATTACCGTTTATAAATGACGGCGGACGCATTATCAACATTTCATCAGGACTTGCACGTTTCTCCTTTCCGGGTTCTTCCGCTTACGGTTCTACAAAAGGGGCTATTGAAGTATTTACACGATACTTGGCAAAAGAATTAGGCCCACGCGGTATTGCTGCAAATGTAGTTGCGCCGGGAGCTATAGAAACAGATTTCGGCGGAGGTCAGGTAAGAAAGAATAAAGAACTCAACGACCATATAGCAAGTGTAACAGCTTTGGGACGTGTTGGTTTGCCGGACGACATAGGAGGTGTAGTTGCGTTTTTATGTTCAGAAGATGCCAAATGGATAAACGGGCAACGCATTGAAGTTTCCGGGGGGATGATGTTATGAGGAGAAAGAAAGTATGGTTTGTAACCGGAGCCTCAAATAGATTAAGGTTTAGTGTAACCCAGAAACCCACCCTCTTAGAAGGTGGGTTCTTTATTAAAACATTATTAGCCGATGGGTACGGGTTGCAACAACTTCAAGAAGTGTTAAGGTATTCACAATGAAATTACGGAAAATCGGAGTTTTTTTGCCTATTGAATATGAACCTTAAAAATGGTGAAAGTACTAAAGCTGCAATTGAGAAAACCATTAATCATTTTCAAAAGATTGACCTTGTTGTTAATAATGCAAGCCAAGCTCAAATTGGAGCCATGGAAGAGCTCTCTGACGAAGAGGCATGAGAAAATTTTAACCTTAATGTATGTTGAACGCAAGCCATAAAGGGCATTCTAAACTTAACAGATTTAATATAATTTCCCTTAAGCCGATTAATTAGTTTTATATAAAGAGAATTATATGTTATAAACATAGTCATCTGTAGTAATTATGAAAACATGGAATTCAAGAAAAATGAAAAAAACAATTTATATACTCTTGTTATCGATATTAGTATTATTCACTTCATATTCAAACAATAGCAATGAAAAGTTAGACTTAACGATACTTATAGGTATTGACGGTTTTAGGTGGGACATTATTGACCGTAATGATTTGAATACACCTAATCTAAATCTAATTGCTAAAAACGGGACTCGATCAAAATTAATATCAAGTTAAAAGAATCCAACTTTTTCAAAAAAGTGGGGTTTCTCTTGTACCTAATATTCGAATTGTCTGATGAGATACCGCTTTTCTTGCTATGTCTAATACCAACAAAACTAGATTACAATTTTAAATTTTGCTTTTACATACTTATTGAATTATTTTTCGCAATAAACGAACAACAAGTGAATATATAGCCCAGATACACGCAATGCGGATATTGGGATGTTGTGCGTTATGCAAAACAAACCAAATGATAACTTAAAAGATTGATAACAATGGGATATTATATTGATTTAAAAAGCATAAGTATTGATAAATACAAAGAAATTTTAAAAACTGCCGAATTAATTCCAAGTTGGAAAATTTTGGAAAGAGATATCGATAAAAATTTTGATGTTATAAAAAAATGTAATATTAAAAATCTTGATGAATTATTAATAGCTTTTAAGGACAAAGGCAAAGTTCAGGGGTTTTCGAAACAGAGTGGATTGCAAGAGGATTATTTAGCAGTTCTCAAAAGAGTAGTGAATGGTTATCGACAAAAACCAAATAGGATAAAAGATTTTACATGTGTAACTGAAGATACTGTTGTTAAACTTGAAAAAGTAGGAATAAAAAATACGCTTAAGTTATATGATATGATACTGACAGATGAAAAAAGAGAAGTGATTTCAAATAAAACAGGGATTAGCAAGGATGAAATAATGAAGCTTGCGAAATTGACAGACCTCTCCAGAATAAGATGGGTAAACCACACATTTGCATATGTGTTATTAGAAACTGGTTATGATACTGCAGAAAAGGTAGCAAATGCCGACTACCAAGAGTTATATAAAGCAGTTAAACAACTTAACGAAGAGAGGGAAATATATAATGCACATATAGGGGTTCGTGACATGAAAATGGTAGTTGAGGCTGCTAAAGATTTAAAATTTGAAATAGAATACTAAAATACTGAGAGAAAGCACGAACGCTCAACCTGCAATGTGGATAGTTTATATGTTAACTTTTGATGTTAATCGAATATTGCTTTATTATAGGTTGACCTGTTAGTTGTACTTAATATTATTCAATATAGCATGGTTAATCGGGTACGCATAAAAACAAATTTTTCTTGAAGTTAAAATTTCTTTATAATCTTCCGGTAAATACTGCATAGGTATTGAAGCAATTACTGTTAGTTTGAGGTCAATTGGGATAGAACTTACGAGTGAACTAAAAAGATGCGGAGGCATATAAGTAATATCAATAACAAAATTGCTGTTAGTGTCGAAGAGATTATTGTAATCTATTAGTTCTTGTATACTGTCTTCAGAAATAATTTTCACGTCTGATTTTAACGTTTTTGAAAAAAATTCTTTGATTGAATTGTTTTCCGATATAAGCACTACACTTTTCATTGCTGTGATATTTTCTCTATTATACTGTGTTATACAATAAATGTTCTCAATGAATCAATGATTTTGTAGCACCAAAAGCGTGCCATATAAGTGTGAATTGATAATATATTAAATAAAGTTTCTGCAAAATAAAAAGTCAGTCGAACCCGTTTTTTGGGTGAGCCTGTCCGCCGTCTTTTTGGCGGGAAATCTTTCAATTAGAGTACAATTTCAAAGATTTCTCCCTCCGGTCGAAATGACAAAACGTTTAGATGTCTAATTTTGCAGAAACTCTAATGACAATTGTTTAATATTTGGCCGGCTGTTATAAATATTTGAACACCTTTCAAAATTACCTGGTCGGTTAAATTTATTTACATCTACGTAGGGGTTTGGTTTTGGATTAGAAACAATAGTAAAGCAAGAAGAAGGAAAAGAGAAAGTATATAAGATTAGTTATGGTTTTAGAAAAGTGAAACTACCTGCCCGCCGTACGAGACTTTGGGAGGCGGGGAGGATTTAGGTGAGTTCGAAATAAAAACAAAGTCCCAAAACCAATTTGGCTTGTGTATATATGCTTGTTGTATTTTACTTTATCGCAGTTATCTTAGATGGGAATCAAAAATTAAGAATCATGCATACACATATATTTAGACAAGCCAAAAGGATCTTCGGAATACCAAGTTTTCATTACTATGCTATAGGTGACGGCTTGAGCGCAATATTCAAGAGGTCTCCTTTATCTTACCGTGGTAGTCCGGGAGCAAATAATAAGCTTGACCAACTGAATCTTTCTCTCGATTTCCGTTAAAATTTTAGGGTAACTCCTGTACAGATAAGTATTGATTTATTACAAACTTTTTTTATTATAAGAAACTTATCTAATATCGGAAAAAATTAGTTCCGATTAAATTAATAATAAATACTCTCTTTTTCTTTTTAAATAAATTATATTATTGCATAACATTTCTTTTCTTTAAACAATAGGAGGTATTCAATGAGTGAAGTGACATTTCCAGTTACTGTTGAGAACGACAGAATTACCGGGAAAGATATTGAAATTTGGTCGGGACTTGATCCTGATAAGAAAACCATTCATAGTGATAGCCCGCATAATACAGGTTCAGTTAATGTATCGGGTTCATCTAACAAATTTGATGTGGAAATATTGGATGTGAAACCCGGCATCCCGATAAAGATTACTTTAACGGGTAATAGTTGTGCAGGAAATTACATATTAACTTTTAATTTGTCTGAAGTAGAAATAGACAAAGGATATCCTCCTTCTAACGAGGAACCCAAAATAAATGTGACTGTCGGCGATGACCCGCCCGAAGAAGAAAAATAATGCTAGAATTATTATCGGCAATAATTGAACAGTTAAAAAAAAATTTTACAAAAATGCCTCTGGTATTAATAAGCAGAGTTATGCTGCCGGGGGCATTTATATCTATTATATTATCCGCACAAGTCAATGAATACGGAGGTGAAGGTTTTTTAATACAAAATTTTTCCTCTTCGGATCAGGAAATCCATCCTCAAAACTGGTATGTTATACAAACCCCAAAAGATATTATCTGTTTTGCAAATCATACGGCTGTACTTGAATATGACGGAACATACTGGAAAAAAATTCCCGTTACCAACACATTTGTACGTTCACTGAGCTCCGATAAAAACGGGAATATTTTTATCGGGGGCAGAGGTCAAATCGGTTTAATAATTAATGATAGTCTTTATAACGAAAAATATTTTTCGTTAAATGAATATTTAAATGAGAGTGAAAAAAATTATACCAATGTTTATAAAACATATACTACCAATGACGGTGTATTTTTCGGATCAATTGAATACCTGTTTAGGTTCGGTGATAATAAAATAAAAACATGGGAACCGGTTGATAAATTCAGCCTGGCTTTTAATGTCGATGATAAAATTTTTATAAGAGAAGTAGGAATTGGCTTAAAGCAAGTTGTAAATGACAAGTTGGAATTGATTCCCGATGGAGAAATATTTTCAAATTTGGGGATCAGGGATATGCTTGAATTTGATGATAACAGAGTTCTCATCCTTTCCGGAGATAAAGGTTTTTTTATATACGATGGTAACAAAATTAAACCTTACCCCACATTGATAGATGATTTTATAAATAAAAACAGGGTATACCATGGAATCAATTTATCGGACGGTAACATTGCTTTTGCAACACAACAAAACGGAGTAATAGTAATTAACCCGGAAGGGAAGCTGCTTAATAACTTTAATAAAAAAAACGGGTTACAGGATAACAACGTTAAATATATTTTGCAGGATAGGCAGGATAATCTTTGGCTTGGATTAAATAACGGCATTTCTAAAATAGAATATTCATCCCCTTTTTCCGTGTTCGATAAACGAATGGGTCTGGACGGAATTGTATTATCAATTGCAAAGTTTCAAGATAATCTATATGCCGGAACAACTAGCGGTCTTTACAAACTCAATACTGTCAATACCAAAGACTCGAATTTTGAATTAAAAAATTTTGAAAAAAATGGTTTAATAAACTCCAATATATGGGTGTTGCTGCCCATTAATGATGAGCTTTTAATCGGCACCTCGGGCGGTATTTATTTAATAAACTCGGAAGATAAACAAAAGAAGATTTCCTCTTCCAGGGTTTATACAATGCACAGAAGTGACGAAACCGGTGGTCCCGTTTTTATTGGGACAAATGGTGGATTGAATGTTTTATACAAAGACGGAACAAAATGGCTGGAATACAATTTATATTCCCAAATGAACTCCCGCATTACTACGGTTTCCGTATCCTCCGGGAGAGATATTTGGATTGGCACCTTATCCGGCGGAGTATTTAGAATTGATAAATCTGCCGGAATCCGTGAGAATATTTTTAATCGACGGAACGTACAAACAGATGAATCATTTATTGAACAATATGATACATCATATGGTTTACCTCCGGGGGAAATAAACATTTTTAATGTTTCCAATCGTATTCTATTTGCTACCGGAATAGGGATCTATAAATTTGATGAACAGAAAGAAAAATTTATCCCCGATTCCTTATTCGGAACAATGTTTGCGGACGGTTCAAGGGGAGTTTTCCAGATAATTGAAGACGAAAAAAAGAATGTCTGGATACACTCGAACAGCGAAAATTTTCTTGCCGAACACCAGGATGACGGTTCTTATAAAATTATTTCAAAACCGTTTCGCCGTTTGGAATTAAGCCAGGTTAATGCAATCTGTCCCGACGGAGATGTTACATGGTTCGGTAGAACGAACAGTGAAATTATTAAATACGATACAAAGAAAAAGAAAAGATTTATTACGGATTTCAACGCACTTATCCGAAAAGTTTTAATAAACGGAGATTCCCTAATTTACGGCGGCGGTCTGCTGCCGGATGATTTTGAACCTCTGTCTTTACCTTATGAAAACCGTAACCTTCGCTTTCAATATGCCTGCCCGTTTTATGAAGGTAAAGAAAGAACAGAGTTTCAATACAAACTTGAGGGGTATGATGAACAATGGTCTCCCTGGAAAAAAGAAACACAAAAAGATTACACGAACCTGAGCGAAGGCAATTATATTTTTAACGTACGTGCAAAAAACATATACGGGGATATGAGTAAAACAGCCGCTTACAGTTTTAAGGTTTTGCCTCCTTTCTACAGAACTGTTTGGGCTTATTTATTATACGCAATCCTGATCTTAACATTAGGATTCTTAATTGTAAAGTGGAGAATAAACATATTAGAAAAAGAGAAAAAACATCTTTCGCAATTGGTTGATGAAAAAGCCGGTGAAATAAAAAAACAGAACATTCGGCTTTCCGAACAGGCGGAAAAATTAAAAGAGCTTGACAAAATCAAATCCCGTTTTTTTGCAAACATATCCCATGAATTTAGAACACCCCTAACACTTATATTAGGTCCAACCGAGCAGATGCTGAAAGAAGAAAAGTCGGCGGAAAAGAAAAAAAGTCACTCTTTAATTCTCCGCAATTCAAAAAAATTGCTGAATCTAATAAATCAGTTGCTGGACATTTCAAAGTTGGAAAGCGGAAAGATGCAGCTCCGTGTAAGTAAAATTAATTTAATTCATTTTATCCGTGAAATCACTTTTATGTTTGAATCGCTTGCAGATAAGAGGAAGATAAATCTTGGTTTTTATTTTGAAAATGAAAAACTGGAAGTGTATTGCGATACAGATAAAATTGAGAAAGTAATCATTAATCTTCTCTCAAATGCTTTTAAGTTTACAGGTGAAAACGGGGATGTGACTGTATTTATCTCAGAAGAGGGAAAAAGTGAAAACTATCCCGACGGTTATGCAAAAATAATGGTAATGGATACCGGGATTGGAATTTCCGGGGAAAATTTAGAACATGTGTTCGACCCGTTTTACCAGGCTGATGCATCAACAAAAAGAAAATATGAAGGCACGGGAATCGGGTTATCGCTGGTAAAAGAATTTGTTGAACTACATAAAGGCAGTGTAACGGTTGAAAGCAGCGAAGGAGAAGGAACCAAGTTCATTATTAAATTACCGTTAGGAAATACACATTTTTGTCCCGATCAAATTACCGGTGATGGTTATAATGAAAAAATAATTGAACATTTTTATTCGGCGGCGGACCCGGAAGAAGAGTTTTCCGTAAACGGAAGTACCGAAGAAATTCCGGATCCGGATCAATCGGAAAAAATATTAGTTGTAGATGACAACAAGGATGTTCGAAGTTATATAAAGGAGCATCTCGAAAAAGATTATAATGTTATTGAAGCTGCAGACGGTGAAGAAGGATTTGCAAAAGCCAAAGAAGTGTCCCCCGATCTAATTGTAAGCGATGTAATGATGCCTAAAATGGACGGGTTTGAGTTCTGTGAAAATATTAAAAAAGACGTAAATACAAGCCATATCCCGGTAATACTTTTAACTGCCAAAGCAGGAGACGAAAATATTATACAAGGATTGGAAACCGGTGCAGATGATTACATAACCAAACCCTTTAACGTGGAAATTCTTTCGATTCGCATTAAAAATTTAATAGAACTCGGGAGACAGATACAGCAAAAATATCAGAAGCAGTTATTCCTTCAGCCGGCTGAAATTAGGGTTACTTCCGTTGACGAAACCTTCTTGAAGACTCTTCACGAATTGGTTGAAGAAAATTTATCCGACCCGGAATTCAACATTGAAAACCTCACGGATAAATTTAACATGAGCTACACCAGCTTGTTCAGGAAAATTAAAGCTTTAACGGGAGAAGCGCCGGTAAAATTTTTAAGGTCTTACCGTTTGAAAAGAGCGGCACAATTGATAAAAGCAAAGAGCGGCAATATAACCGAGATAGCATTTTCTGTTGGGTTTAACAATTCGGCATATTTTACAAAATGCTTTAAAGAGCAGTTTAACCGCCTCCCCTCGGAATTCCATTCGGTTGAAGGTTAGTAGAGTTTCTGCAAAATAAAAGTCAGTCATTTCGACCGGAGGGAGAAATCTTTGAAATTGTACTCTAATTGAAAGATTTCTCACCCAAAAAACGGGTTCGAAATGACAATTTTTTTATTTCGAACTCACCTAAATCCTCCCCGCCTCCTAAAGTCTCGTACGGCGGGCAGGTCTTAAAAAGAGAGGACTTTATGGCAAAATCCCAAAACCAATTTGGCTTGTGTATAAACTCCTTCTTTCACTATTGCATAATCTGTCCCATTCCTCAGACAGTTAGTATGCTGTTCGTCTCGCCCGTCACTCGGGTTCCTGAGTCTAAGCCCTACTAATTTTAAATATACGGGCTTGGTTTTGAAAATTTATAGCCTTGGTTTAGTAAAAGTATAGATTAGGTTTGGTAAATGTATAGGCTGTCTTTTTACTATTTACATGCTATATTTTCTCCCTTTATAGGCTATACTTTTACTATTTGCAGGCTATACTTTCACTATTTATAGGCTATACTTTTGCTATTGATAGTCTATACTTTTTGACTCTAAGCCCTATACTTTTTCTTTTTACAGGGATGAAGTGCCGTGTCATTCCCGAATTCCGCCGCGGATTATCGGGAATCCACTTTTATAAATTAGATTCCCGCTTAATACGTGCGGGAATGACATAGTATAAGTTATTTGTAGATTCCGGCCTGTCCGCGCTCCGTCGCCATAGCTTTGAAGCGTCGGCGACCGTACTTGTAATAAGGAAGGCGGGCTTAAAGCATGCCCTGTAATGTATTAATACGGGTGACAATACAGAATTGACATTACACTAGTGCATAATTCGGGGGAAATATTATTTGAAGTCCCGTAGGACTTCCATTATCGGTGTGCCGGGCATGTATTAAAACTAACGGGTGCGTGTTAAAAAAAAAAAAAGCACAAGTCTCGAGAGAGCCGAGATGACCGGAATCTCATAGCTAAGGCAAGGGTGTCCATCGTGAGATGGAATCCAAAGGAAGCCGTATGCAAAACTTTGTTATGACGAACAGGAA
>JASFMY010000036.1:0-48986 GCA_050117315.1 Ignavibacteria bacterium | reverse complement strand
TCTGTGGTAGTGCTTTAACTCTGCCTTTTCTATATTGGTTAACTCGATTTTCATTCTAACAAACTTAACCTTTTTCTAACTCTTTAAACAGTCCCAAACTTAATTTTTTTTTCGGATCGTGTATATACTTGTTGCAAATTGGTTTTGGGATTTTGCCATAAAGTCCTCTCTTTTTAAGACCTGCCCGCCGTACGAGACTTTGGGAGGCGGGGAGGATTCAGGTGAGTTTTAAACAAAAACAAAATCCCAAAACCAATTTGCAACAAGTATAAAATGAAATCTAATAATATAATCTGATGAATTTTTGTAAATTTATAATACTTATTACATCAAACTCGGATTATTTTAATGAGATTCAAACAGTTAGGTAAAACATGGTTAAATTCATCCGTATGCGGTTTTGGCACTTATAGGGTTCAAAACAATGAACAGCATGCTTTAGCTCTTGAGAAAGCTCTCAAAAACGGCATTAATTTAATTGACACATCAACAAATTATAGTGACGGTGAAAGCGAAATTCTTGTTGGAAAAGTTATTAAGAAGCTGGTAAGCGAAGGGGCAATAAAACGCGAAGATATTATTTTAGTATCCAAAGCCGGGTACATACAGGGACAGAGCCTTAATGTTATTTTCCAAAAAGAACAAATGGGTATGGGGTATAAAGGAATTGTAAAATGCAGCCAGGAAATGTGGCACTGCTTTGACCCTGAATTTATTAAAGACCAAATTACTGCTTCACTTAAAAGAACCGCCCAGGAATATATTGATGTTTACTTGATACATAACCCCGAGTACTTTTTAATTTATGTTTATATTGACGATATAAATGAACTCAGAAGTTTATATTACAAAAGATTGGAGTTAGCTTTTGAACAATTGGAAAAAGAGGTTCAAAACGGTAGAATTAAGTCTTACGGTGTTTCTTCAAATACCTTTGGTTATAACACTCTTGCAAAAGAATTTACTTCTTTGGAGAAATTAATTGAGATTGCGGATTCAATTTCCCCTCATAACCACTTTGGTGTTATCCAGCTCCCGCTAAATTTAATTGAGAGGGGAGCTGCAGCCACAAAAAATCAGCAAAACAATTCACTGAGTGTGCTTGAACTGGCTAAAAAATCTAATATAGGGGTTTTAACCAACAGGCCTATAAACGCAGTAGTTGATAATAATTTGTTTAAGCTGAGTGAAATTGAATGCAAGGGTGATACAAATGAAATTGAACTGAAAGAATATATGCAGAATTTGATGGAGCTGGAAAAATATATTCGTGATAAAGTTTTAAGAAAACTTAAAAGGCAGGATTATGATCCTATGGTTGATTGTTTATCTATAAGCGAAGATTTACTTAAAAATTTCGGTACCTACCGGACTTTGGAAAGTTTAGCTTTTGACAGGGACAGGTTGTTCATAGCAAGGATGAAATTTGCCGTTAAACGGTTGCTGGAAAATCTTAAGCTGAAAGAAGAAGCCGTTGAGAACCTGAAAAAATATGATAAGTCAATTGAACAGTTGTTTGAGCTTTACGAAAGTTTTATTGCAAGTGGAATTAATGAAAAGAGAAACCCAATAATTGAACAAATAAACAAGTTCCTGTCTGAAAAAGCAGTAGATCTTACTCTGGCACAGAAAGCCGTTTTAGCCAACATTTCTCTTGACGAAGTTTCCTGCTGTTTAGTAGGAATGACATCTGTAAAGTATGTTGATGACGTTTTGGAGATTGTTGATTTTGATAAGGAATTAAAGATAGCAGAATTTTACTCCGCTTAAACTAAGCCTGCAAATGAAGCATTTGTTATTTCTCTTAACGTTCTGGGGTTGATTACTATCTGCATTCCCCGTTTCCCGGCGCTTATAGATATTGTGTCAAATAATTCGGCTGATTCTTCAATAAAAGTCGGGTAGCTTTTTTTCATTCCAATCGGGGAACAACCTCCGTGAATATAGCCTGTTAAAGGCAGAAGCTCTTTTAGTTTTATCATTTCAATTTTTTTTGTACCTGCTGCTTGAGAGGCTTTTTTCAAATCGAGTTCGTAATTACCGGGTATACAGAAAACAAAGATATCATTATTATTTGACCGTGCTACAAGGGTTTTAAATACTCTTTCGCTTTCAAAACCGATTTTCCCGGCTACCGTAACAGCGTCTAATTCATCGTCGTTGTAATCATATTCAATTACGGAATAATCGATTTTGAACTTATCCAATATTCTGACGGTATTTGTTTTTGTCATTTGATTTACAATAAAGTTTTTATAGAAACTCAGTACGTTTAATGTCCCATAAATGTATTTAATTATTGATTTAAAAATACGGAAATTGTTATGCAATTAAGAAACAATTACATGGCTATTAAATGAAAAACCTTGTACTGAAACCATGGGAAATTAATATTTATAAATAGACTCTTTATGTTAGAGAGCAATTTAATAAGACATACTAAATTAAATAACATTTTGTTAATTGGAAATCAAAGTGAAATCATTTATATTAAAATCTCCTTATTACTACTTATGATCGTCGAAGGTAAGAGCAAATATTTAGAATAAAAAACTCGGTTCATATAGATATTGTGTGGCAATTAATTATATAAAGGTTATTAAAGCCAAAACATCTAAAGGTAAAAATAGTTTCGTCAAACAATTGATGGAACTACTAAAGATTGAGAAAATAATTTATTTAAGAATTTGTATCACTTCTCATGTACTTATGGACAACGCTCTTTCATTATTAATAATCAAAGGTAAAGCAGGCTAAGCTGAATTGACAATCTTCTTAGGCTCTTCCGAATTGATATCCAACTCTACCGGAAGACTTCTCGTTATATGGAATGAAGCTTTAAGACATCGGATACCTTCTAACAAAAAGGAGGAAGAGTAATGACTTCTATGTGTCGTACTTTGATTTCATTGCTTGGTTTTATAATAATTATATCTTCGTTAGGTTACTCATATAACAAGTTATCAAACCTTCAAGATGAACTAGATGAAAAACAAAAAATGATTGCTGAGCTTCCCGGAACTCAAAAAGAACAAACGCAACAACAACTTAATGAACAAACATCCCAACAACCTGTGAATGAAAGCCCTATAGATCTGGCAGGTTGGGCTGCTATTATTACTGCTGCTTTAACAGGTATAGCAGCTATCATTTCTGCTTTTGCCCTACAGCAGAGTCGTAAGCAGAAAATACGCGCTGAAGAACTAAATTATAAACAAGAGGAATTGGCAAAAAAAATGGAAATAGGAAGCTTAGCTGATACTTTTAAAGACATTATTAATGAGAATGAATTTCGAAAGCAATTCAGAGATACTTTAATAAATAAGGACACTATTGAGATAATAAAAGATCGAGGCAAATTTATTGCTAATAAATCCGAAGAATTTGAAGAAGCATTAAGGAACTGCTTGCTAAAAAAAACGATATTATTGAGTTAATAGGAGAACGTGGTAGATTTGCAACAAACAATGCCGTGGAAGAAAAAGTGAAAAGACTAGAAGAACTTTGGACTGAAATAAGACTAGGTATACCACCAAAGAGCTCTTTTGAAATAGATGTAGAGAAAACGAATGTCAAATTTACCCAAATACTTGACGGCATAAAGAAACTAAATGAAAGCCTTGGCAAAAATTAACTAAATAATAGAGGAGATTTATTAAATGTCTTTTAAATTAGCTGTATTTAATCCGTCAAATTATCAAAGAGGCGGTTATGTTGTAACTCCTTGGAACCCAATTTATGAACAGACAAAGATTCCCCCAGATAAAATAGTCCTAACCGATGATAAAGATAACCGATTGAAATGCCAGGTAGATGCAATTGATCCATCCGATCCGTCCCTTGATACACTCGTATTTTTTCTGTCTTATCCCATAAAGCCCGGACCGGAAAATTATTCATGCCCTTCAACTTTTATCAATATCACGGAAGGGGATTCTAATCCCGATGTAGGTGATGAGCCTTATGGTGATCCGGGGTCTAATTTTAACAAAAAACCCAATATTAAAACACCGTATGGTAAAAATGGAATAAAGTTATCTAATGAACGCCTTGAAATATGGTTTAATCTTACTCCTCATCTTGACCCGGGGTTACCCAATGAGTTTTCAGGTGCTGCTACCTCTGTCTTACTTGACGGTAAAGAATTAATTGATTCAACCAATATTGATTGGCTTTTTCATAGCCGTGAAAAAAGATGTATGCAAATCAACCAGTTCCAACTTACGTTGCCGGCTTGGGAAATGGATCCGGATCCTGTTTTCAATCTATTTGATCAACCTTATGAGATTATTAAAATTAACAATGGCCAGTTGAGAGCAAACTGCACAATAGCTTCTATCCCCTTTCATTACAAATATATCGATCATTTTGCAGACGAAGAGAAAACTCTTATTTGTAAACTATACCGTGTGATTAGTTTGTATCCCGGTGCGGATTATCTTTACGAAGAAGTTTTTGTCAAAGCAGAAGCTGTAGATGAAAGCCGGAGCAAAACTATTTATATGAAATTTGTACCGGAATACTTTATGCATTTGGCTTTTGGACATCGGCCGCCTCACCATCGGTTTGATTATGTGCCCGACTGGTTGGCAGTAGGCTCTCACTTAACTTCGCATCCGGGGATAGGTTTTGCTACCGATGTTCATACGGCGCCAATTATTAAAGAGGATGAAAGTCACCGTTTCACATGGAAGTTACTTCCTTGCAGTTATGCAAAGTGTATTCATATTTTTATGCGTAACCTGAGGAAGGTTGATGATAAGGCGGGTCACTATTGGTACGAAAATATATTCAAGCCTCTTAGGGCTGAAATGAAAGGAGATTAGTATGTTACCCGAGACATTAAAAAATGCTGAATATGTTGTAAAATTATTGCAATTAGATAAATTCTTCTCAGACTATATAGAAAATATCTACACAAAATTAGAGGACCTTGAGCAGAATTTGACGGAGAAAATGGGCGGCGATGTTAGATTTGTTGCCGATGGACTCGAACTTATTAGCGGGATTGTCCATGTCGGTAGTTCATTAAAAGCTTATGATAAAGCTATTAGGTGGGTTGATAAAGAAACTTCAAGCACCGACCCGGGTCCAATATATGCTCTTACCTTCATCTATATTGTTGAAGAAGGGTATAAAAAATACCAGAATTTACCCGACCCGGATAAAAAAAAGATATGGGAAAGTATCTATAGACGTGTAGAAAGTACTCTTGGTCCTTAGTTGAGAACATTCCTGCAAATATATGGATGACAGTTAAATGTGGAAAATTATATTTGCAGTATTATTAAAGTAATCAGCTTTTTAAAGTAGTGTGTAACAGGTAGGTCTTTCTAAAATTATTGGTGTTTATTTCCCAACGGAAAAAGCTTCATTTTTGTTCTGTGCGGCAGCAAAAAACTACGCAGTTAGGCTTAATAATAGCAATTGCATATTTTGATATTTGTATTTCCAAATAACTGTTCTATCGTCCGGTTAAACTCAGCATTGGTTCTTCCTTCTTTTTGTATTCAACAACTATGTGTAATGATATCCATCTTCATTCTGTCGAAGATGACGGCAGAATGAAATTTTCTGCTGTTTCAAGAAATTAGAATATCATAAACCGGAGTAATTAAGGTTACGGGAGCCATGTATATCCGGGGTATAAAGAGTTGAACGTTCAGGGTACCCCCGCCGGTTCGTTCGTGGTATAAGGAACGACCTGTTCCTGCATGCAGGAACGTTTGGTTCAGGGTACCCCGGTTACTCCGTCCGCGATACCCCAAATGGACGGGTTTGCGGTTAAGTAACGGTTAATGATGCTCCCAACCTACCGGTTCTGATATCATCGCCGGATTTTGTTCTAACCTCAAGTGTATATTCCCCGGCTGTTAATTCGGAAGGTACTATAAACATTAACACGGCGGGCTTGTTCTGTCCTATTCCGGTTGCTTTAGTTATTGTATTATCCTCTTTAATAAAATAAATACCTTCTTCTTCAATTTCGGTGTCAAGTTTCAGCCTGTGTCCGAGTATTTGGGCTATTCCGCCGGGAGTTAAGGTAGAGTTTCTCTCGCCGGTAATAAAGTCCATAAATTCAACAATATTAGGCCGCGGGATTATTGTTTTCTGCTTTGCTACGGGTATACCGCTTTTTAAGAATTTTTTAAGCTCTTTACCCGGCTGTACATTCAAACTAATATGATGCCTGTTTGAATCAAATGAGTCGGTCATACCGTTAAAAACTCCTTTAATGCTCGTAGAATAATTGGCAAAAGGAAGAGTAATAAAAGCACCTTCATGAATAAAGTTTTCGAGAGCTCTTTGAAAGTCTTCCATTACACTTAGAATATCAGCTTTAGTAACGGTAGAGCCTCTTTCAATCATATACTCAATTAAATCTTTCATCTCAATAGTTCTTGTCGGCGAAACACTTGCCATATAATCGTTTGGCTCGGGTGTTAAATGGTTGTCCCTTAGTGAATATTGGATGGGCATAACTAACCTCCTTTGGTTTTTATAAAAGGTTAAAGAAGTACGGTTAAATATAAGATCAATCAAATAATGACAGTATCCGGGAGCCTTTGACCAACAGGCGACTGAATAATCAGCCACCTAATGCTTGTCCCGCTCTCTTTACATGCATAACTTAAGGTGAATTTTTTTTAGTGATAACCACAACTTTGGGAGTTGTGTCCCTATTTATTAAAGTTTCTGCAAAATAAAAAGTCGGTCATTTCGAACCCGTTTTTTGGGTGAGAAATCTTTCAATTAGAGTATGATTTCAAAGATTTCTCCCTCCGGTCGAAATGACAAAACGTTTAGATATCTAATTTTGCAGAAAATCTATTTATAAACCAAGTTTCTTGAAGAAACTTGGTTTATAAATAATTGACAAATTAACCAATATCCATAATAATTACGTCTGCCAAAATTCTTCCGCCTTCTTCAAGGAGCGGATCGTCTATTTTGGATTCCTGTGTTTCTACTTCTTCTTTATTTACGATTTTAATATCCAACCTTTTCTGCCTTAATTCTTCGCGTTGCTTTCTCCGTTCTTCAAGTTTTTCTTTTTCGGCTTTTCTTTCATCCAGCTTTAAAGAAAAAGATTTTTTTTCACGCCTTTCTTTGTATTCTTCAATTTCATCCATCAGGTAATGGAACTCAGGATCGCGGCGGATTCTGAAAGAGTGTTTGTTTAATACTTCATGCATAATTTGTGAAATATCGCCGTATTTGTAAAATTTAGCAGAATTTATTTTATCCCATTCCAATGCTGTCGGTTGAGCGCTTTCACCGTATTCGCTTGAATTAATTTCGGTCGGGAAAATTACATCCGGTATTACACCCATTCTTTGGGTGCTGTTGCCTGTTACCCTGTAATATTTTGCAATAGTTAATTTCAATTGACCGAGTTTTTCATTTTTGATAGGGACGAATCTATTCAGGTCAATTAAGTTTTGGACGGTTCCTTTACCGAAAGTTCTTTCCCCGATTATTAATCCTCTGCCGTAGTCCTGGATTGCACCGCTGAATATTTCGGAAGCCGAAGCACTGTTCCTGTTAACCATAACAGCCAAAGGTCCGTCGTATACTATTGCCGGGTCAACATCTTCTCCTACTTCAACAGAGCCGTTTGAATTGCGTACTTGTACTACGGGCCCGTATTTAATAAACAAGCCTGTTAAATCAATTGCTTCCTGCAGCGAACCTCCGCCGTTATTTCTTAAGTCAACAATAACGCCGTCAACTTTTTCTTCTTTTAATTCATAAAGAATTTTTTTTACATCTCTTGTTGTGCTTTTAAAATCGCTTTCTCCTCTTGCCTTTGCTTCAAAATCGCTGTAGAATGCAGGCACTTTTATAACTCCGAGTTTAAAGTTTACCCCGTCTTCGTTAATATTGATTATCTCTTTTTGAGCAGCCTGCTCTTCTAGTTTAACCTTATCTCTTACTATTTTTATATCATCGGTAGGCATATCCGGGGTGTCGCCCGCTCTTAAAATTCTAAGTCTTACTAAAGTACCTTTTTTACCCCTAATTAATTGCACAACATCGTCAACGCGCCAGCCAACAACATCAATCATTTCGCCGTCTTCACCCTGTGCAACGCCTACAATACGGTCATTATCAAACAGTTCGCCCGTCTTATACGCAGGTCCGCCGGGAATTACATGTGCAACTTTAGTGAACTCATTTTCAACGGTTAATTGAGCACCGATTCCTTCAAGAGAAAGGCTCATATTTATTTTAAAGTCTTCGGATGTTTTGGGAGAAAAATAATTTGTGTGTGGATCTATTGCCTCTGAGAAAGAATTTAAATAAAGCTGAAATACATCTTCAGCTTTGTACCGAAGGACATATTTGTGCATTGTTTTGTACCTGCCCTCCAAAACTTCAACCGCTCCTTCGTTTTCTTTACCGTTCAGGAGTAGGTTTATCATTTCGTTTTTTAATCTTTTTCGCCAGAGGTTGTTTAATTCAACATCCGTAACAGCCCAATCGGCCTCACTTCTATCCGGCACGTAGTATTCATCGATATCGTATACAAAATCATGATGAAGCCTGGGAATAATGAATTTCATAATTTCATTCATTCGCTGCTTGTATCTATTAAATATCTCGAAAGCAGGGTTAAGGTTTCCTTCGAGAAGATTTTCATCAAAATTAAACCGGTACTTTTCAAACTCAGTTATATCTTTTTGAAGAAAATACATTTTGTTGTTATCTAAAGAAGAAAGGAAATTATCAAAAACCATTGATGAAACCGAGTCATTCAGCATGGGTCGGGTGTAATGATAGTTGGTTAAAATCTTGGTAATGATTGTATTTAATTTAGGATGAATTTGACTTGGATGTATTACTTTGGTCGAATCTATGCTCCCGTTTTCCTCTGCAAGTTTTTCAGGAGACTGTGCATTACAGCTTATTATTAAAACCGCCAGCAACAAAAGATGTGATAATTTTTTCATTAATTTCCTGTTAATTTTTTTGTTTAATACAATTTTCCATAAATAATGTTTCAGAACTCTTACAAACCATTTTATTTTTATCAAGATACTAATACGAATAAAATTTTTAATCAATTCAAAAATCATTATTCTTTTCAACAAATATGATATATTAATAGTACAAAGAAAATTGAAAAATTTATGGATGTTGAAGAAATAAGAGAATACTGTTTAAGTAAAAAAGCTGTTACAGAAGGATTTCCTTTCAACGAGACGGCATTGGTTTTCAAGGTTATGAATAAAATGTTTGCCCTGCTGAACCTTGAAAGGCCTTATTACATTAACTTAAAGTGCGATCCTGAAAATACAATTGAGTTAAGGGAGAAGTATGAATTTGTAATCCCCGGATATCATATGAATAAAAAACATTGGAATACAGTTGAATTGGAAAGTTCAGTAAAGAGAAATCAACTGACAGAATGGATTGACCATTCGTATGAACTTGTTGTTTCGAGTTTTGCAAGAAAAGTTAAAGCAGAGTATGACGAAACGGAGTAAATTTATATTGCCGAGTTTATAACTGCATTTTGTGTTTTAAATAGGTCAAGATTATTTACCATACCCATATCAAAGTTTACCGCTGTTAATTCATATACTTTTTCTTTAAAAATAAAAACAACCACTCTTGTCGTAGAGTTTTCTCTAAAGGAAAAAATATAGCTTGAGCATATTTTATTTTCATATTCAAAAAAAGGTTCTTGGTTATCTACTTTAAATTTATCTCCGTATCTAACCTTGTTAAACTTTTTAGAATAATTTACAGCTTGTTTTAGAAATTGGGATTTATCATCAGAGCCGGTAAAATCCTGGCTGAAGTTTAATTTAAGCAAGCTGATTGAACATTTGTAATTATCTTTTATGAGGAGCATTTCATAATTGTTGTTAACGTTGTCGCTTGTTAAAAACCATCCTTCAGGGATTTTTATTGAAATGTCTTTTCCGTTGGATTCGGCAATGTTGGCAGTTAAAGGATATTCATGCCCGAACCGAGAAACATCTAAGCCCGAACAACTGAAAAGCAGAGTAGCAAGTAACGTAATTATTAGATTTTTTCTCATATCCGATTACACAATAAAAAAAGGGAGACTTGGTTAATCTCCCTCGTAAATAAAAATTTACTCAAAAATTATCTTTGGTACTTTGGCTGTTCCAAAGTAAGTATAAGTGAAATCCTATGGGAGTCCGGCAACCCATCGGAATCTTCTTCGTTGAACCTGGCAAAAGAATAATCAATATTTAATTTGGGTAATTTAATTCCTGCGCCTATTGTAAATTGTTTAACATCGTTGTACCCGGCTCTAATTGCAAATACGTTCTTATAGTCATATTCCAAACCGCCGTGAAAATCAGCACTAACAGGCCCGATGTTAAAGTTTGCCGCAAATTCTCTGTTCTCAAACCTTAAATCCAGGTCAATTGCCGGTGTAAGATTACCTCCTAAAAATCGGAGCTCATAAGCAGCGCCTATTTTTGCCGTAGGCGAAATTAATTCATTTCTTCCCGTATCCCATGCAACAAGGGTAGTAGTAATGTCTTGAAGGTTTGCACCTAATGTTAGTTTATCTGTTGCCTTATAAAGACCGCCGACGTCAAACCCGATGCCTGTAGCGCCGTATTCTGCAATATCTCTTTTTATTATTTTAACATTAGCACCCCAGTAAAAATCTTCAGACTGTCTCTTGGCAAATGTTAAATATAATGCCCAGTCGGTATTGCTAAACTCGGAAATTCTTGAGTAATCAAGTATTGCATTAGGGTCTGTAATATCTGTAATTGTTTCACCGGTAACCCTGTTTATTAAAGCATTTCGGGTATCGGGTATCCCGTCAACGCCGAGTCTTATTGCGCTTATTCCTAAGCTCATATCATTGTCGTAAGGAATTGCAACAGCCCCGTAATTATAATTTACCAGGTCTCCAAAATGTTCTTCGTGCATTAAAGAAATCTGTGGATAATCCAATGAAGCCAGGCCAGCGGGGTTCCAGTAACCCGCAGTAACATCGCAGGCTAAGGCAACATGTGCGCCTCCCATTCCAAGCGCCCTGCCGCCGACACCGAGTGTTAAAAATTCACCTGCATATTTGCTTACAACCGTCTGGGACATGATTGAAGAAAACGATACTGCAATAATAAAAGCAAGAAGATATACTCTTTTTATCATTCGAAATTCCTAACAAAAAATTTTGCGGTTTTATTGATGGACAATAATCAGGAAAACACAATATAAAATCAAGGTAAATTAATTGTCCGTTCTCAACAAAATCCGCTAATTTATGTTTAATGTCGTTAAATTAACAATTACTTAACTAACGATTCCCTGTAATCTTCTACATTTTTGAATCCTAATAGGTTCAATATTGTTCCGGCAATATTTGTTAAGCCGGGTTTGTCAACTTCGTTCATTTCGTATTCGCCGTTGTAATTGGGATCGTAAATTATAAACGGAACAGGATTAAGAGAGTGTGCTGTTTTTACGGCTTTCACTCCTTTTTTAACCGTAAACATTTCATCCGCATTACCGTGGTCAGCGGTTATAATCGCTATCCCGCCCAATTCATCTATTACAGGCAGCAGTTTTGCTAAACATTCATCAACAGTTTCCACTGCTTCAATTGCAGCAGGGATACTTCCGGTATGTCCGACCATATCCCCGTTTGGGAAATTTATTCTTCCAAATTTATATTTACCTGACTTAAGCAGTTCAATAGATTTTTCGGTTATTTCGTAGGCTTTCATTTTAGGAGCCTGGTCAAAGGGAATTTTATCCGACGGCACCTCCACGTAAGTTTCCAATTCTTCATTTATATAGCCAGACCTGTTGCCGTTCCAGAAATAAGTAACGTGACCGAACTTTTGTGTTTCCGAGATTGCAAAAGAAGTAACGCCTTCCGCGCATAAGTATTCACTTATAGGTCTATCTATCGCCGGGGGATCAACAAGGTAATTTTGAGGGATGTGAAGGTCGCCGTCATATTCCATCATGCCGGCATAAAAAATCTTAGGTAATCTCCGGCGGTCAAACTTATCAAACTCTTCTTCTTCAAACGCTTTTGAAATCTCAATTGCACGGTCGCCTCTAAAATTGAAAAATACAACTGCATCTCCGTCTTCAATTGTCCCGACCGGCTTATCATTCTCATCAACAACCACAAAAGACTCCAAATATTGATCTGTTGCTTTAGGGTCTTCATCGTAATATGTCTGCACAGCTTCGGTTGCAGATTTGAATTTTCTTGCCTGTCCAAGCACATGCGCTTTCCAACCGCGTTCAACAATACTCCAATCGGCATTATATCTGTCCATGGTAGTTATCATTCTTCCGCCGCCCGACGCTATTTGGTAATCGTATCCTTTCTCGGTTGAAATTTTCTCAAGAAGTTCTTCTGTCGGCTTTAAATATTCAAGAGCAGATTTTTCGCCTACATCCCTTCCGTCAAGCAGGGAATGAATTCTTACTTTTTCAACACCGCTTTCGGCACATTTGTTTATCAATTGAAATAACTGTTTAATATGCGAATGCACATTGCCGTCCGATAACAAACCGATAAAATGAACAGTCCCGCCTTTCTTACCTTGTTCAATTACCTTTTCCCAGTTTTCGGATTCAAATATTTTCCCTGTTTCCAACGATTCATTTACAAGCTTAGCCCCTTGGGAAAAAATTCTTCCCGCACCGATAGCGTTATGTCCTACTTCGCTGTTTCCCATATCGTCTTCGCTCGGCAAACCTACTGCAGGCCCGTGCGCTTTTAATTTTGTTTGAAGCGGGATATCTTTCAGTAATTTATCTAAAATAGGCGTTTTTGCTAAATAAACCGCATCGCTTTCATCATGTTTACCGAATCCAACACCATCCATAATTATTAAAAGGACAGGCCCCTGTCTGCCTTCAAATTTTTCAAATTTCTCTAATTTTAATTCCATTTTTGCCTCAGAATATTAGTTCTAAAAAATTAACCCCAAATATAGCATTGTTTTCGGGTGAATACAATCCAGTTGCCTCAAAATAGGTGTAACTTTAACTTGAGAAATCAACAAAGAACTAAGTTATTGTGTCGGCAACATAATTAAATCATCATTAAGCAAAATTTTAGGGTAACCCAAGGGGAGTAGCTCGACTGGTATTACTATAATATCAATTTGATCCTCCACTTGCATGCATCAATACAGTCTTGATTTTCATTTCTATGTTTTTCTACAACCAAAACGGGGCTATACTTTTCGATATTTCATCCAATTTTTCTTTTTTATAGATCACGAATCAAGTTGTCTTACAGCGTATTTACGATTGTAAAAGCAGTTGCTGCAAAACTCATCAAATATTTTTCTTTCCCGATATTCTTTTTTATTTCTCTTTGGATGAATTTTTTATGAGGTAATTGGCCCCTTTTTTAAGTTTTTTTTAATTGATGAATTTATACAATAAATAATGTATCTTTCTTTGCTAAAGAGAAAAGGTACTAGTGCAATCTGTTAAGAATTACGATTTTGATTTTTTAATTATTGGTTCAGGGTTAGCAGGTCTTTACGCCTCAATATATTCCTCCAAGTTTGGTAAAGTTGCTTTAGTCACAAAAACCGAATTAAACATAAGCAATACAAGCTGGGCACAAGGCGGTATAGCTGCTGCAGTTGCAAAAGACGACTCGCCCGAAATACATTTTCAAGATACAATGAAAACAGGGAGAGGCTTGTGCAACGATAAAGCCGTTAAAATATTGGTTAACGAAGGCGTAGACCGTATCCACGACTTAATTGACCTTGGAATGAAATTCGACAAAAAAGACGGAGAATTTGAGCTTGGCAAAGAAGGCGGTCATAGCAGAAGAAGGGTTCTGCACGCTGGCGGAAATGCTACAGGAATTGAACTGGTGAATTTTTTAATTCCAAAAGTAAAAGAAAACAACAACATAGTTTTATTCGAAAATATTTTTATACATTCTTTATTAGTACATGATAACGAATGTTTTGGCGCAGCAGGTTTTGATTTTAAGACCGGCACCAACATAGCTTTTAATTCTAAAAGCACTTTTATAGCAACAGGCGGGGCTGCCGGAATTTTTGAAAGAAGCACCAATCCTGAAACTACTACAGGCGATGGTATAGCTATAGCATTTAATGCCGGGGCAGAAGTTGCAAACATGGAATTCATTCAATTCCACCCGACAGCATTTTACTCCGAATCAGGCAAAACCTTCTTAATAGGTGAAGCCCTGAGAGGCGAGGGGGCACAGTTATTAAATACCGATAAAGAAAGGTTTATGCCGAAATATAGCAAACTCGGAGAACTGTCGCCTAGGGATGTTGTATCGCGCTCGGTTTATAAAGAAATAAATAAAGCCGAAAAAGATTTCGTATACTTAAAAGCCAGCCATTTAAAAGCAGATTATTTAAAAGACCGCTTCAAAAACATTTATGAAAAAGCCCAAAAGTTCGGGGTTGATATTACAAAAGATCTTATTCCTATTGCTCCTTCTGCGCATTATTTAATTGGAGGAATTAGAACCAATCTTTCTGCAGAAACAAATATTGCAGGTTTATTTTCATTTGGGGAAGCTGCAATCACAGGCATAAACGGTGCGAACAGGCTTGCAAGCAACTCATTACTCGAATGTTTGGTGTTTGGTAAGCGTGCAGTTGATGAGTCGATAAAAAAGCTAAACTGCACTAAAAAAGAATACGATTTAAAATTTAACTCAATCACGTTTATCCCGGGAAACGAAGAAAAATTCCAGGCTGTAAAGAAGAAATTTCAGAAAATAATGACCAAATATGTGGGAATTGTAAGGGATGAAAATTCGCTTAATACTGCTTCGGAAAAATTAGTATCGATTAAAAACGAATTAAGTCTTGACCTGAATGAATTGAATGACCTTAGAATAAAGCTGCTTTTTGATACGGCACATCTGACTATAAATTCCGCTTTATTACGGAAAGAAAGCAGGGGCACGCATTTAAGAGATGATTACCCTGATACCGATGATAATCTAAAATTTCACATTGTGCAGAGTATTGGCAAAGAGCCGAAATTTGTCAGGATAAATTAGTTGTACTGAAAATCGTCTTTATTGTTTGACAGTTTGAAGATGCATTCCGTAGGTTTCATTAAATTGTAAGCTCTATCCCTAGTGTATAAATTGAACTCTTCCCTGTTATAGACTTTTGACAATGATTTTATCGATCTGTAAATGATATCGCCAAGATTGTTTTTTTCTGCTAAAATTTCCGCAGGAAGCAAAAAAATGAGATCAGAAGCCGCAGTTTCTGCTATACTTAAAAGTTCTTTCTGGCCCAAAGTCTCAAGCTCAGAATGAGATGGAAGCATTCCTGCTCTTTTTCTAAGCTTAAGTTCATATCTCATTCTTTCGGTTAATAAGATAATCGCCGCATTTGTTGATATTTTTATCTCTATCATAACTGTTCTTTTTTTTATTTATTATCGAAAGAGTTCAGTAATTTTTTATAAGTTGCAACAAAAATAAATATTAAAAAATTCAATAAATTTTACACTTTAAAAAATATTCCAATAAAGCGATATTTGACCCGAAAGAAACCTGTAAGACGCATCGTCTCTTGTAGTAGATCCAACTGCTGTTCTTCCGGTCAAAAGTAAATTTTTATCAATTTTTACGGTAGCATCAATATTGCCGGAAAGAATTATGAAGTCGTTGCTTGGCACATAACCGACTTTGCCTCCAATTGTAACTTCCAATTCATCCTTTTCTTCCAGGGGAATGTCAACCCAAAAACTGTGCGATTCGTAATTATTGGGGGAATAATAAAGGTCGGAATCAAATCTGTAATTTGCAAACAGGTATTCATAGCCGGCGAATAAATATTCTTCAAACCTTCTGCCGACTCTTAGCATGAAGTCATTTCCTTCATTGGAATCATTGACAGTCAAGTATTGAAAATGGCTTTTAACAAGAAAGCCGGATTTATGAAGCAACCTTCCTTCAACTCTGTAGTAGCGTGAGGTATACCTGTTATCTATCAAGTAAGGTGAATAAAGAATCAGCGCAGCGTCGGAATTAGTAATTGTTCCCTGTACAAAGAAGTTATCACTCGGTTCGTATCTTGCAAAAATATCCATTTGCTGAGTTTGAGTTGTAGAACCAGAAACGTTAACAACTCCCATACCCACACCAGTTGAAACGTAATCACCAAGTCGTAAAAAGATATGACCTTCAAATATTGTAAATTTTCTATCGCCCGTGAAAGTGTATGTACTTACAACATCCTCATCCAAGCTTTCTTCATTGGCAGTTAGAAAGTGCCGCTGGAATGTAACTCCAATGGAAAGGAATTCGAGTACTCCGAGTTCAAGCCTGCCTCCCCAGTTTGTAAACCCGAAACTTAAATCATCCGTGTACCATGAAACTGAAGGAGCCAAACCCACAGTGCTCGGGAAAGTAGCAAGGATTCCTCTCAAACCGGTTACGGGCAGCCAGTCCAATCTTTGTTCAACCATGCTTGTCTGATTTGAGTCCAGGTCCCATGTTGTTAACAAAGAATCGTAAATTACCCTTGCAGAATCGTTCTCATTTAATTTAGCATAAGTATCTGCCAAATATAACCTTGGTTCAAATTCCTCAGGTTCTTCTTTTACCAAAGTTCTAAAACCCATTAATGCACCTAGTGAATCACCCATAGCATATGAAACTTTAGCGCTTTGCAAAGCAGCCTCATAATTGTATCCGTCTATTAAAACTTCTTCGTACATTGCTTTTGCTTCTTCAAATCTCTCCGCACAAAAAAGTACATCGCCATATTCTTTTAGAATAAATATATTCGGTTCTGCCTGGTCAATATAGTCTTCATAAAAAGGCAAAGCGCCTTCACAATCCCCGTCAACAACCAAGGTTCTTCCTTCTTCAAGAATTTGGTAAAGCCTCTCTTCTTCAACTCTTAATTTTTGGAAATCAATGTTCGACTGCAATTTGATAACTTCATCATTTAGTGGATCAAGATTTGATGCTCTATCGGCAAATTCCTGAGCTGATTCAAAGTCCCTATCAAGCAAATATAAAGACCCCTTTGCAATCAAAGCATCCACTACATTTGAATCCTGTGCTAAAACATTATCAAGGTATTCTCTCGCCAACTCAATATCGCGGGTATTCCAAATCGACAACTGTGCCCTGAAAAGCTGGTAATCAAGATTATCCGGGTATTCCTCCAGGAGCCCGTCAATAACTTCAATAGCCTTGTCAAAATCCCTGCTCCAGGCAAGCGCTCTTGCGTAATCATATCTTAAGTCTTTGTCTGTTTCATTGGGGACTTCTTCAAAATAATTATCAAGAACATAAACCGCATTGTCATATTCCTGCAGATATTCATAATACTGTGCAGCGTTTTTGACCGCCTCTTTGTTTCCCGGATCATTTTCCAATACGGCTTCATAATTTTCAAGGCGTGTTCTGTATACAGAATCTCTGAACGTTGACACAAAATCGAAAAGCGGATCATATCTTTCATCATCTGAATGATCAACTCCCAAAATTAATAATTGGTCAAGCGCTTCTTCAATCCGTTCTTCTTTTATTAATTCGTTTACAAGCTTAAACCTAATTCCATAATCGTCGGGGTTACGTTTTAATCTATTGTAATACCTATCGATTGCATAGACCGGTTCAAACGAACGGGGATCGTACTGCGTTAGGTAAGCTTCCTTTTTTGCCAGGTCCAGACCGTCCTGGGCTTCTTTGAAAAAAGGTTTGAAGCTCAAAGCGGTTTCAAATGCATTTATAGCATTTTTATTATTACCTAGCCACATAGTAAAGTAACCGTACTTGCTCCATAATCTCCAATCTTCAGGATATCTTTCAACATATTTTTTTAGAATAATTTCACCTTTTTTGATGTGTTCATTTTTGGCAAGTATTTCACTGTATCTAATTATTTCATCCGGCGAAGCATTGTCGTCACGCTCCAAGTATTTGTCGTACCATTCTTCTGCAAGGTCCCATTCTTCAAGCCAACGGTATGATTTACCAATTTCCAGATAATTGAAAGGGTTTGTCGGATCAATGGCAATCTCCCTTTCGTGTCCTTGAATTTTTTTATAAAGCTGGGCATGCCAAATTTCAATTACCCTTGCTAAATTTTCCCTGATTTCTTTATTGTTTGGATCAAGTTTACGCGCTCTTCTAAAATCCAAAACAGCGTTTTGATACTGCGATCTTTTTTCAAACGATAACCCGCGAAGGTTATAACCTTCGGCAACCCTGGGATTTGCCGAGATGTACTTATTCAGCAAATCAATTGCTTCGCCGAACCTGCCTGCATTCATATGCCCGATAGCCGCTTGTTTTAATCCCTCGGAGTTTTGAGATAAAAGTACTGCAGGTATAAAAAACAGTATTAGTATTATTTTTGTTAGGTATTTCATTCTATCAAAATTGAAAATAAATAAACGGCTGTATATCTGCCGACTTAAACTGAGCAACAATCCATACAAGTAAAGCAAGAATTAGAGCCTTGACCATTGGAGGCATTTTAACAAGAAAATGTTCCAGTGAAACTTCAGCTTTTTTCGGCGTAAAATGCATAATATAACCTAGCACAACCAAACCAAATACTACAGGATAACCTTCAACAAATTGTATAATAACCTCAGGATGAAAATAGGACAAAATCTGGTTAATCATTTCATAGCCTGTTTGAAGCGACTGTGCTCTAAAAAGTATCAATGTAAAGGTAAAAACATTAAAGGTTATTAACCATCCAATAATTCTATTAAATGTATTTTTTTGTGTGAATTTTGTAAAACCGGTTTTTCTTTCAATTGCCAGTGCGGTGCCCTGGATTAATCCCCAAATTGCCATTCTCCATGTTGCACCGTGCCATAAGCCGCCCAGCAACATTGTTAAAATCAAGTTTACGTATGTTCTACCTTTTCCTTTTCTGTTTCCGCCAAGACCAATATATAAATAGTCCCGCAGCCATGAAGACAACGAAATATGCCATCTCTGCCAGAATTCCGTAGTGCTTGCTGCTTTGTAAGGAGAATTAAAGTTTTCAGGTATTCTAAAACCAAGCAGCAATGCCAAACCAATTGCCATATCGGAATAACCTGAAAAGTCGCAGTAAAGCTGCATTGCATAACTATAAAGAGCTATTAAATTTTCAGCGCCGGTAAATCTTGTAGGCCACTCAAAAACTCTGTCAATAAAGTTAATACTAATAAAATCAGCAATTACCGCTTTTTTAAATAAGCCGCTTATAATCAATAAAAAAGCTCTACCTAGATCTTCGTTTGATAAAACCGGCTTAGTTTTAATTTGGGGCAGAAAGTCGCTTGCCCTTACAATAGGCCCTGCAACAAGCTGGGGAAAAAAGGAAACAAAAAAAAGGAAATCAAAAAAGTTTTTTTCAGGATTAAGGTTTCCGCGGTAAATATCAATTGTATAACTCATTGATTGAAACGTAAAGAAAGAAACTCCAACCGGTAAAAATATATTCAGCATGTCAAAATCGGATACCCCAAAAGAATTAAGTGTATCTAGGAAAAAGTTTGTGTACTTGAAATAACCAAGTATCCCTAGGTTGGTGATAATACTTATAACAAGTAGCAACTTTTTTTGCGTCTTTGTTCCCGATATATATATATAATGACCGGCAAAGTAATCTATCAGAGAACTTATAATTACCAGAATAAAAAAAACGCCGCTTGATTTGTAATAAAAGTAAAGCGACGTCGTTAATAAAAACATTACTTTTGCACGGTGATTATTAACAAAGAGATGGCTGAAGATTAAACAGGCGAGAAAAAAAAATAAAAAGAATCCGCTGTTAAACAGAAGTGGTTCCAGCGGATTATATGAGAAAATATTTAAAATGTTTTCAAAGAGTGAAAATTGCATAAACGTTAAGTTTTGTTATTGGAAATAATTCACTCAAAGTTAAAACGTAACTTAATTTTTTCTTTTATAATTGTTATATGCGTCTATTAAAGCATTACTCAGCAAGTCTGCTACTTCTTTAGCACCTCTATCGTTAAAATGAATATAATCTTTAAACGCCCAGTTTTTATCAACCCACTTAGGCATTGAATCTTTACCGCCCATTGCTTCGAACAAATTCCAGAAAGCGACTTTTGTTTTGCGGGCAATATCAATCTGGGACTTTAAGAGTTTAATCACGGAAGGATCGGTTACATAATCGGTTCCTTTTTTCATACTTTTATCATGAACACTTATCATTAAGATACTAGTTGTAGGAAAAGCTTTTTTCATATTGTTAATAACTTTTTCCATTTCTCTTTCGTACCACCTGTAATTACTTTTTATTGACCCGGCCGCATTTAAACCGAATTCCAAAATAATAAGTTTATAATTTAACAGATCACCAAACTCTTTAAGGGTTGATGCGGAAAGGTTCTGCAGGTCTACGCCTGAATTTCCTCTTAAAGGAAAATTATCTACATAAAGGCCGTTTCCATTTTCAAGCATTACACCGTAGTAATGGTTGCCGTCAGGCTGAAATTCTATCCTAAGCTTTTTAGCTGAACCGGAAGGCTTTAGTGTAAGTTCATCAACACCTTTGCTTTTTTTTAAATTAACTTTTTGTTTACCGCCTCCGTCAAATGAATATTCAATTGAAGAATTTTTATTGGCCTTATAAAGTAACCTTGCTTCGGACCAATGCTTTAAATACCTATACCTTCTTGTAGTTTGGTATTCTACCCAGCTTTTCTTTTCCGGAATAAATACTTCACCGCTTATTCCAAGTTCAAGCCTTTTGGGATTACTTGAGTAAAGTGAGGCTTCGCTCCATGTATTCGAGAAAGAATGTTTTGTTGTCTGCCTAAACTGAACATCCTGCGAAGTAATTGAAATAAAACCGACGCCGTTTCCGTCGAATTTATCCTGAAGGTTTTCCCTTATGTCTGCCGTAATGAGATCGCCCTCTATTGCAGAATCGCCGTAATGCGCAATTCTAACTTTTTTAGTCTTTGTTGTTTTTAAAGCATCAAAAAAGTATTTAAGCTGGCCTACATTGCCGGAAATTTTTTGTTTTGTTAAATCCGTTTTATCCGTAATACTGCTTCCGGTATAAGTGTCGTCATTTTCAAAAAACAAATCACCTATCATTTTACCAAATGAAAACGAAGCAAAGTTATAATTTATTTCTTCTTTTATTAAATTTGATTCGCTATTGTCGCTGCCCGAACTATCGTTTTCCTCATAATCATCGTAGTTATCTTCATAATACTCTTCGTATTGATAGTCTTCATAATTTTCTTCGTAATATTCCTCATACTCCAGTTCGTCGGTTTCTTCTTTTTCTTTTAGGTCGGAAAAGATATCAACGTATCTTAAATCAATTCCTAACACCGACTGTTCTTTTGGAAGGAATGAAAAGAAATAAAGTATAACAATAGTCATCAGCAATATATAAATAGGCTGTTTAATATAGTTCTTTTGTTTCATTTATACTCCTGATTATTAAATCAAAATCCCATTTCAGTTAAAACTTTATCAACTTCCGTCGCCCAAATTTTATAACCTCTTGCATTCAAATGCGCTCCGTCGTAGGTAATATCGCTTCTTAAAAATTCATCCTTCGACATTTTTTTGTTAAGATCGATAAATTTGATATTATTTCTTTTAGAATAGTCCGACAGCATTTTATTAAGCAACTTTACTTGTGAATTTCTTTCTGAGTTTACATCCTCAGCCTTTAGGTCAGGATTTGTTCTCGCAAGGTAATCTTCACCCCATTTTTTTCCTGCGTACAATGTAGACTGGATAACAGGCTCAATCCCCCTTAATTCAAGGCTGCTAATAATTCTAATATAGTTTGAATATATTTTTTCTATCGGTGTCCAGTTATAAATATCGTTTAGTCCCCCGAGAATAAAACAAACTTTCGGTTTTAACTTATAAACATATCTTAACCTTGCCACAAAACCTTCCGTAACGTCGCTTACAATACCGCGTTCAACCACGTTCTGTCTGTCCAACAATTCATTCCAGTTTGCGCCGTGTGTTAATGAATTACCAAGCATTACAATGTCTGCCTGTTTCGTTTTGTATACTTCATACATTTCAATCTGCCTTTGGTAAATCGGATTATTCAGGTATGCGTTTGAAGAACTTTGACTAAAATTGCAGCAGAACAGACTTATACAAAACGCTACTAATAAAACTGTTTTTTTCATTTTTACTATATTCTTATTGAGACAGATATAATTTTACCTCAAAGATAATACCAAGAATTATCCTTATTATTGTCAATAATGACCGCAAATCTTGTAAGATGTGTTTAGAATTGAAACAATCTTATTAAAATTAAACAAAATATCCGAAATGATGAACATTTATTATTTATTACTCTTTTTCAGATTCTTCTTCTGTTTCTTGCCCGGTAGAATCTTCACCCTCATTTATTTCAATTTCTTTTTCAGTATTATCAGACTCTTTGTTATATAAGTCAATTTTTGAATGAATTGATTTTTCCATTGCTATCAATTCGGAAACTTTTGAAGCTATTTTCTCTTTTTCAATTTCAATTTCCGATTTTTCTTGTTTAAGCTGCTGCAACTCGGTTTTTGTTTCCGAAACAACTTCGCTTGTCTTCAACAACTGCTCCTCCTTTTCTGATATTTCTTTGATCAATGCTTCTTTCTTGGATTCAGCGGCAGTTATGTTTTTATTCATCTGGTCAATAATATCCCTGGACTCTTTTTCCACATTGGATTTTTTTAATTGAATATTTTCCGTCTCGCTGTGAAGTTCGCTTAAATAAATTCGTTGCCTGCTTTCTTTATCCTTTAATTCGTTAATTCTTTTGTTCAAATCATCCTGTTCGTTTTTAAGACTGGAGACGAGCATTTCAAACGACTCTTTTTCTTTTTTAAGAACGTTTATCATTCCTTCATACTCGGCAATGCTGGTTATTTTTTCCAAGTATGTTTTTTCATATTCATTCAGAACTTTTTCTTTGCTTAATATTTCTTTCTTTAAGTCTCTCAACCTCTGGTTGTTTAAACTTATTTCTTCGTTAAATTTTTGAAGATTTTCAGAAATTTTGCTTTCAAGGTCAAGGTGTTGATCTTCCACTTGAAATTTTCTAAGTTCTAGCTGGTTTATTTTTTCACCTATAGCTTTCAGCTCTTCGTTCATCTTTTCTTCTTTTGTCTTGAGTGATAGAATTTCGTCGTTCAACTCATTTTTCAACCGTTCAAGTTTTTTTATGTCTTCTTCACAATCTGTCTTTTCATTATTCTTTTCAGCAATATTTGCTTCTATTTTTTTGACTTCTTCATTTGAATCATTAATACGCATATTAAGTGTTTCAAGTTCGTTTTTCTGTTTCCGGATTTCGTCCATCAACTCTTCTTTTTTATTCGTGTACTCAGAATATAGTTTGTCTTTTTCATTAAGTTCGGTTACAATCTTCACAAGGTTTTCATCAAGGTTGGTTTTAACTTCTTCATTAAATGAAATTTTCTGGTTAAGATTTTGAATTAAGTTATTCTTTTCCGACTCCTCTTTCCGGATTTCTTCCACCTTGTTTTTTATAACTTCATACTCATCATTCAGTTTAAGTAAATTATATTCAACATCTCTTCTTTCTTTTTCATAAGCTTCAATTTGTTCTTCCGTGTCTTCAATTTTCTGTTCTAATGATTCAAGTTTGTTTTCTTTCTCTTCAATTTTCCTTAGCAAAAGTAATTCATCGTTTTGTAAAGAAGTTATTTTATTTTCCGCTTCTTTAATCTTTCCAGCTAATTTTTCAATATCCGATTCCTTTTCGGATATGAGATTCTCCAAATCCTTAATCTCATCTTTTTTGCCTTCTATTTCTTTTTCTTTCCCTTCAATTTCCAAAGCCTTCTTGTCATTACTTACGGAAAGATCAATTTTCTTGTTTTCTAATTTTTCTATTTCACCTTCATGGAATTGTATCATGTTCTGAAGGTTTTCATTCATGCTTTCAAATTCTTTTACTTTGTTTTCAAGCTCGGCGATCTTTTCTTTTTTTTCCTCTACTTCATTTTCAAGGTTTTTGATGTTCGCTTCAATTTTGGCCTCTTCATTAGTTATGTCAGACAGTTCCTTCCTGGATTCGAACAATTTTTTTTCCAGGTCATCCAAACTGCTTTGTTTTTCCAGAACAGAATGAAGCCTGTTTCGCAATTCATCATTTTCATGCAAGATTCTTTCGACATCTTTTTTCTGACCGGATAAAAATCCCATTTTCCTGCTCCTTAGAAGTTGAAAAATAATATTATGATGTTTTGTATCACCTAATTATTATTTTTATTAATTGGATAAAGATAAGTTTTATTTCAATTAAAATCGAGATATTACATGTAAGTTATAATGATGCATTGCCTGACAAAAAAAGTAACCGAGAATTAAAAAAAGAATACCGGAAAAAAAGAAAAAAACATTTGATGAGTTTTACAGCAATTGCTCTTACAATCGTAAATACGCTGTAAGACTACTTAATTCATAGTCGATAAGAAAGAAGAATTGACTAAAATATCAAAGAGTATAGCCCCGTTTGAGTTGCTGAAAACATAGATATGAAAATCAAAAATATATTGAGGTAAGCAAGTGGAGAGTTGAATTGATGTTAAGGTAACCTCACACGCCCTACGTATTCCTTACGTTAGCTTAATATCTTTTACACTACTCAGAGATGGTTCTTTATCTTAAAGTTACCTTTATTTTGAGACAACCGGCACTATTCAATAATCCATTCTCTAAAAAGCAATATCTCCCCGTCTTTAGGAGATATCATCATTTCCTGCCCGTTGCCTTTATAGTGTCCGTCTTCTTCCGATTCGTTATGAAATGATAAAATATGCCAAACATATTTCTGCAGTTCTTTAGACCATCTAAATTCAACTTCATTTTTTCTTATGCCTGTTTTTAAGCCAGATTTTTCAATTATTTCCAGCACTTTGTTTTCGTCAATGACAAAAATACAGTTGCTGGAGTCTTTAACGCAATCGGGAATTCCTTTTTCAGAAATTACCTCACCGTTTTTATCGATCTCTAAATTTATTACTTCATCCACAAAATTATTTTCGATCATCCTTAAATGGAAAATTAATTCACAATTATTTTCATTTTGTTTACTGTTTATATAATCTACGCCGATATATTTACTTAAAAAATCTTTTCCGGTCTTTGACATTATATAATATATTCCTTTATCAATAATATTTTGAGGGATAGTTATTTCATAATCTGATTTAGCACAGTCTTTGCATGAACATGAATAAATTTGCAGTAATAGTGTGGCAATAAACACAGAGGTGTAAATTTTTTTCATAAATTTTTATTTCGAATTTTCTTATAAAAAAAATTTTTCTTAGATTTGCCGCAATGTATTTTTCTAACTTCAAAAAAGCAAATCTAATTTTAGAAGACGGCACTCACTTCGAGGGCTTATCTTTTGGCTATGAGCAATCTGTTTCAGGTGAAGTTGTTTTTAACACCGGGATGGTAGGTTACCCAGAAACTTTCTCGGACCCATCTTATTTCGGGCAGATTCTAGTGATGACATATCCGCTTGTCGGTAATTACGGTATACCAAATATTAATAATGAAAATGAATTATTCAACAATCTTGAATCAGACAAGCCTCAAATTTCCGGGTTGATAGTTTCGGAATTTTCGGAAAAGAAACAGCACTGGAATTCAAACAAAAATCTTTCAGACTGGCTTAAAGATAATAAAGTGCCTGCTTTGTTTGATATTGATACACGTAAGCTTACTAAGCTTTTGCGTGAAAGCGGAACAATGCTGGGGCAGATTTCAATTGATGATAAAAAAGTAAACCTATTTGACCCGAATGAAGAAGATTTGATAACAAAAGTAACTATTGAAAGTGAAAAAAGAATAGGCAAAGGAAATAAAAAAGTTTTATTGGTTGATTGTGGATGCAAAAACAGTATTGCAAAATCACTTGCCAATAGGGGCGTTGAAGTGATTCGTGTGCCGTGGAATTGTAATTTAAATGATTATAAGTTTGACGGTATAGTTTTTTCCAACGGTCCGGGTAATCCCGAGGTTTATAACGAACTTACTGAAAAAGCTAAATCTGTTTTATCTTTAGAAAAACCAACGTTGGGTATTTGTTTAGGGCATCAAATAATTTCAAGAGCTGTCGGTGCTGAAACGGAAAAATTAAAATACGGGCACCGTAGCCAAAATCAACCCGTTAAAGAATTAAATTCAAACAAGTGTTTTGTTACTTCTCAAAATCACGGCTTCCATGTTTTAACGGAAAGCTTGCCGGACGACTGGGAACCGTGGTTTGAAAATTTAAACGATAATACCAACGAAGGAATAAAACACAAAACACTTCCGTTTATGACGGTCCAATTTCATCCCGAAGCTTCTCCCGGACCGGTTGACACAGCATTTATCTTTGATGAATTTATTAGTAAAATTAAATGAATGAGCACAAAAGAGTTTTAGTTTTAGGCAGCTCCGCATTAAAGATCGGGGAAGCCGGTGAATTTGACTATTCAGGAAGCCAAGCTATTAAGGCTTTACAGGAAGAAGGAATTTATACCATTCTTATCAATCCCAATATTGCTACTATTCAAACTTCCGATTATTTGGCAGATAAAGTTTATCTGCTCCCGGTTAATCCATATTTTGTTGAAGAGGTTATTAAGAAGGAAAATCCGGACGGAATTCTTTTAAGTTTCGGCGGGCAAACTGCGCTAAACTGCGGGCTGCAACTTCACAAGAAAAATATTTTTGAAAAATATAATGTTGATGTTCTCGGTACTCCGATAGAATCAATTATAAACACAGAAGACAGGGAAGAGTTTACAAACAGACTTGATGAGATTGATGTTAAGTACCCCAAAAGCAAAGCAGTAAATACCGTTGACGACGCAGTTGCTTATGCAGACGAAATAGGATGCCCGGTTATTATAAGAATTGCATTTGCACTCGGCGGACTGGGTTCTGGAATATGCAGAAACAAAAGAGAAGTTAGAAAGCTTGCTGCAAAAGCGTTGAGTTATTCCTCTCAAATTCTTGTTGAAGAATACCTTGAAGGATGGAAAGAAATTGAATACGAAGTTGTACGAGATAAACACGATAACTGCATAACCGTTTGTAACATGGAGAACTTTGACCCGATGGGTATTCACACGGGTGAAAGTATTGTTGTTGCGCCGAGTCAAACTTTGTCGAATAACGAGTTTCACAAGCTCCGTGAAATTGCAATCAAAGTGATAAGGCATTTAAAGATTGTAGGGGAATGCAATATTCAATATGCCCTTGATCCGAACTCGGAAGACTACAGGGTTATTGAAGTTAACGCAAGACTTTCAAGAAGTTCTGCACTAGCTTCAAAGGCAACAGGTTACCCGCTTTCATTTATTGCGGCAAAACTTGCAATCGGATACGGGCTTCACGATCTGCCCAATTCAATTACCAAATCTACAAAAGCATTTTTTGAGCCTGCGCTTGATTATATTGTTGTTAAAGTCCCGCGCTGGGATTTGAAGAAATTTAAATTCGTAAAAACTAAACTCGGTTCTTCAATGAAGTCCGTCGGCGAAGTAATGTCGATAGGCAGAAAATTTGAAGAAGCAATTCAAAAAGCATTTAGAATGCTTGATATCGGGGTGAACGGTTTAACGGCAAATGAATCTGAAATTGAATTTGAAGACCTTGAAAAATCATTAAGAGAACCGACCGAAGAAAGAATTTTTGCTATTATTAAAGCGTTCAAATCCGGTTCCTCCGTTGACTGGGTCCATAATTTAACACATATCAATAAATGGTTTTTGTATAAAATCCAGAACATAATTGAAATAGAAAATTCTATTAAAGAAGTTTATTTAAAAACCATTGATAAAGAATTATTGCTAACCGCAAAGAAACACGGCTTCTCAGACAGGCAGATTGCCAATTTATTAAAATGTTCGCAACAGGAAATTTTTGAATTAAGAAAGAGTCACGGGATAAATCCGCACATACAACATATTGACACGCTTGCTGCAGAGTTCCCGGCTCAAACAAACTATTTATATTTAACATACAATTCTCAGGGTGACGATTTCGAATTCAGCTTCGAAAACTCGATAATCATTTTGGGATCGGGAGCGTATAGAATAGGCAGTTCCGTTGAGTTTGACTGGTGCTGCGTTATAACAGGAAAAACACTTCGTGAAGAAGGTTATAAAACCGTTATTATAAATTGCAATCCGGAGACGGTAAGTACCGATTACGACGAATCCGATGCCTTGTTTTTTGAAGAAATAACTTTGGAAACAATTCGCGAAATTTATCTAAAGATAAATCCTCACGGGATTATAATTTCAATGGGAGGTCAAACTCCGAATAACCTTGCTACCAGACTGGACGATGCCGGTTTAAAAATACTGGGTACTTCCACGGAATCGATTGACAACGCTGAAAATAGAAGCAAATTTTCTTCAATGCTTGATCAACTTAATATCGGGCAGCCCGAGTGGAGCGAGTTGTCTACTGTTACCGATGCGGTGGATTTTGCCAATAAAGTCGGTTTCCCGGTGCTTGTAAGGCCTTCGTTCGTCTTGAGCGGATCGGCAATGGCAGTTGCATCAAATGAAAGTGAACTTCTAAAATATTTACAGAGAGCTGCTGAAATATCAAAAGAGTACCCGACTGTAATAAGTAAATTTTTGGAAAATGCAAAAGAACTTGAGTTTGACGGTGTGGCACAAAACGGCGAGCTTGTTTGTTTTGCAATTTCAGAGCATGTTGAAAATGCAGGCGTTCACTCCGGGGATGCAGTGCTGGTTATTCCTCCTCAAAGAACTTACCTTGAAACAATAAGACAGATAAAAAACATTGCATTTAAAATTGCATCTGCACTAAACATTAACGGCCCGTTTAATATTCAGTTTATAGCAAAAGAAAACCAGGTAAAAGTAATTGAATGCAACTTGAGAGCTTCAAGAAGTTTTCCGTTCATTTCCAAAACCCTGAAAAGAAATTTTATTGAAGCTGCGGCAAAAGTTATTGTAGGCAAAAAAGTTGAAAGGAATACTGACTTTGGCTTTAACTATGATTTTGTCGGCGTCAAAGCTCCCGAATTTTCATTTACAAGATTGGAAGGCGCAGACCCGACTACCGGTGTTGAAATGGCATCAACCGGCGAAGTTGCTTGTATTGGCGATGATTTTAATGAAGCATTTTTGAAAGCTTTGATTTCGGTCGGTTATAAATTCCCTATTAAAACGATATTAATTTCTTCGGGTAATATTCAATCAAAAGTAGAATTGTTGGAAACTACGAGAAGATTTCTTCAGCTCGGGATAAAATTTTATGCCACCAAGGGCACAGCCAAGTTTATGAAGTCACATGACATTCCCGTTGAAGTGTTAAATTGGCCTTTAAAAGGCGGGAACCCCAATGCCGTAGATTATATAAAAACAGGTAAAATTGATCTGGTTATAAACATCCCTAAAAACTTCCAGGAAGAAGAGTTAACAAATGATTATATAATCAGAAGAACAGCAGTAGATTTTAAGGTCCCGCTTATTACGAATAGGCAGATCGCAATGAGGCTTTCCGAAGCACTGATTGCAAAGGATATAAAGGATCTGGAAATTAAAAGCTGGAATGATTATGATAAATATAATATACAACAGTTCAATCTTTTTTAATGCCCACGGGAATATTTTAATCGGTAACTGTTTCGATTGAACAAATAAATTATTATTTTTTGTTAAACTATAACCTATCACTTACGATAATAAACGCGAATAAGCTTGGATATCAAAAACATGAGTGAAGTAAAAAAACCTAGATTGCTTGTTGTTGAGGATGATTATGAAAATCAAAAATTTCTGCAAATTTTTCTAAAAAGAAAATTTGATTTGGAAATTTGTGATTCATCCGAAACATTTTACGAAAAATTAAATAAAGATAAGTTTGATATTATTTTAATGGACATATCTTTAAGAGGTAAAAAAGACGGTTTGCAGTTGACCAAAGAAATTAGGGGAATGGACGAATTCAAGAATCTGCCCGTAGTTGGTTTGTCTGCCCATGCTTTCCAGCGCGATAAAGACAATGCATATAACGCTGGTGTGGATGTCTTTCTAACAAAACCTGTTCAAAATGATGTTTTAATGGATACTTTGATTAAAACCCTCGAGCAAAAATCCGGGATAAAAATTTAACAGCAGTTAAGCCTCAAATTCTGGGGCTTTTCTTTTTAGTTCTTCTCTTTTGTATGTAACATATTTACCTGAATTCCCGTCAAAATATCGGTTATGATTAATAATCAGGGAAAAATTTATGCTTTCACGAATATTAATACTTGTAATGTTTTTTCTTGCATCAAACATTTTTGCGCAGCAAAGTTTAAACTACTCATTTAACAACGGCTTTGATGATTGGGATTATGACTTTTGGGATTCCGATTCAAGACCGCTGATTGAAGTGCAATATGGTTCCGGTGAACCCAAGCACGAAAATTTCAATAATGAATTTAATGACGTTGGATTGATAGAACTAAAACTTGGAAACAGTTCTATTGATTATTATTACCACGATATTATTGAACTGAATGCAAGTTACCTCACGGTTTCACAGTTATCGCATGATTTGAAAGATTCGGAAAAGAACGCTCTTAAAGTAAATTCAAAGTTATTGAGGATTGGTATTGGAATAAGATCAGGCTACGGATACGGGAATGATGCTTTTACAGTTCTTCCTTATTATTCACAAAATTTTATGATTGCGAAGATGTCCGGCACCAATTTGCCTGATATCAGAACATTTATTTCTGATGAGAATTATGAAATTGACAATGAGATTCTCGGCAGGTATAACGATGCATTCAGGTATGCATTTTCAAACGAAGGCGGCTTAAAACTTGAACTTAGCAAATTTATTGCTCTAAACGGCGGGTATGAATATATGGTAGTTTACCCGAGATTTATGACATGGAAGCTCCTTGGCAGCATGGCTGTAGAGATGAGCGTATTATCGGCATTGGATAATTTTGTGGATGAAATAATCGATCGTTCGCCTTTAGCAGGTCCAATTGTTAATTTCGTTCTAAAAAATGCTTATTCATATGCATTTTACACTTTGAGAAAAGAAGATATGAACTGGCCTTTTGATTCGGAAACCCCGCTGACTTATGAAACATTTAAGGTAGGATTCTCTTTTACTTTTTAAACGGTAAAATTCCCGAAATCTTTACTTGTCCCATTGGCTGGAAGATTTCGGGAATTAAAATTGCTAATAATATTTCCGTATGCTAACCAAGATGAAATTTTATCAATTTCGGTTTTTCTATTTCATTTTGGGAGAATTTTACAGCATCTTTAATTTTACCGGCAGCAGTTCTTGCCTTAATGCTGTTACTTGTAAAAATTTCGGCAATCGTATCGCCTTTATTTACTTCGTCGCCTATTTTGACTTCAAAAATAATTCCGGCTGTCGGATCAATTTTATCATCAATTATCCTTCTGCCGGCACCGAGTTCAACTGCCGCCATTCCCAGTTCTAAAGTATTGATTGACTCAATTATTCCTGTCCGTGGTGATGTTATTTTTTCGGAGTATTTTGCTTTACTGTATTTATCAGTGTCTTTTATAAAAGAAGAATCGCCTCCCTGTGTTTCAACCGTCTCAATGAATTTGTCCAAAGCCTGCCCGTTTGAAATAAGTTTCTTTGACTTTTCAATACCTTCTTCAATTGAATTTGATTTTCCGCCGAGGTAAATCATAGCTCCGGCTAAATTAAGGGAAAGCTCAAACAGGTCGTTTTCAATGTTGCTCTTCATTATTTCAATGCATTCGTAAACTTCCAGCCAGTTCCCGATATACTTTCCAAGAGGCTGGTTCATGTCGGTAATAAATGTTATTACTTTTTTCTTAAAATTTTTTGCAGTGTTAGTTAATGACAGTGCAAGCTTTTCAGAGTCTTCAAGTTTTTGCATAAAAGCGCCGTTTCCTGTTTTAACGTCGAGGACAAGCCCGTCAATACCTTCGGCTAATTTTTTGCTCATTATGCTGCTTGTAATTAAAGGCAATGTGGGCACTGTTCCGGTAACATCCCTAAGGGCATACATTTTTCTATCTGCCGGGGCAATCCTTTCGGTTTGCCCGATAATAACAGCTCCGCATTTATTTAATACTTCCTTGAATTCATCCGTATTCAGTTTAGTATTAAAACCCGGGATTGATTCAAGTTTATCAAGGGTTCCGCCGGTATGACCCAATCCCCGCCCTGAGATCATCGGCACTTTAACGCCGGCTGCTGCTGCTATGGGAGCTATTATGAGCGATGTTTTATCTCCGACTCCCCCTGTAGAATGTTTGTCTACTTTTATTCCTTCAATTTCGGAAAGATCAATTATTTCACCGCTGTAAAGCATTGCATTTGTGAGGTCGGCAGTTTCTTTTTCATTCATTCCCCTTAAAAATATTGCCATCAGCAATGCAGAGATTTGGTAATCCGGGATTCTTCCTTTTGTATAATGATCTACTACAAACATTATTTCGTCGGTCGTTAAACTTTTTCCGTCTCTTTTTTTTGTTATTATTTCAACCGCATTCATTTTATGTCCTTTTTAGATTCCGCTCGTACACCTGTTCTTAACCCTTATAAAGATAAAGATCAAGAGTAAGACCTGCCTGCCCCTGGAAGGATGCTTTGGTACCGGCAAGGCAGGTTATGATTAAGAGCTTTCTGCAGATGGATCAAGAATTAATATAATTTTAGTTAATTGAATAATACGAACTAATGTAATATTTTGATATAAGCTTTTATACAAAAATATAAAAAAATCGAGGCAAATATGTTTGATACAAATTATAAGTTTACTTGTGTTGACCGCTTCTTAAAATATGTGAAATACGATACACAATCGGATGAAGATTCTACTACATTTCCCAGCGACCCGAAACAGTTGGAGCTTTCAAAAGATTTAGTAACTGAGTTGAAAGAACTCGGGCTTGAAGATGCCGTCATGGATGAACACGGTTACGTGATGGCAACTCTACCTTCAAACACAGAAAAAGATGTACCTGTTATCGGTTTTATTGCGCACGTTGATACATCTCCTGCCGTAAGCGGAAAAGATGTAAATCCGCAAATTGTAAAAAATTATCAAGGCGGAGATATAACTTTAAAAAACGGGAAAGTAATTGTTGAAAGTGAGAATCCCGAATTAAAGGATATGAATGGATTTGATATTATTACAACCGACGGCACAACGTTACTCGGCGCCGATGATAAAGCAGGCATAGCTGAAATTATGGATGCCGTACACTACCTTATAAATCATCCCGAGGTGAAACACGGTACAATAAAAATATGTTTCACGCCCGATGAAGAAGTTGGAAGAGGTACTGAAAAGTTTGACGTTGAAAAATTCGGTGCGAAGTTCGCATATACAATTGACGGAGGAACAAGAGGAGAAGTAGAAACCGAAACGTTCAGTGCCGATGCCGTGGTTATTAAATTTAACGGTATAAACGTTCATCCCGGTTATGCAAAAGGCAAAATGGTTAACTCGCTTAAGATTGCAGCGCGCTTTATGGAAAAACTTCCAAAAGATAGACTATCTCCGGAAACAACGGAAGGAAGAGAAGGATACGTTCACTGCATTAATATTCAAGGCAATGAGGAGCAGACCGTATGTAAATTTATAATTAGAGATTTTATTGACGGCAAATTAAAAGAGTACGAGGATTTCTTAAAAGAGCTGGTTGATAAAACCGTGGAAGAATTCCCCGGCTCAAGTGCCGGCTTTGAGGTAATTGAACAATATAGAAATATGAAAAATATATTAGATAAGTATCCTGAAATTGAAGCCAATGCTCTGGAAGCCTTGAAAAGACTGGATATCAAACCCATTCAAACTGCAATACGCGGCGGTACCGACGGTTCGAGATTAAGCTTTATGGGACTGCCGACCCCGAATCTGTTTGCAGGCGGTCATAACTTCCATGCTAATACGGAATACGTTGCTATCCAGGATATGGAGATGGCTGTAAAAATGATTGTTACTATCGCTCAGGTTTGGGTAGAAAAAGCGTAGAGTATATCTCTTCAATAGTATAATTGTAACGCAGACTTAATAGTCTGCGTTTTTTTTGTTTTTTTAATAAAAAGAATATTTATTTTAGGCACACTTTCAAAACAATTGTAACGGGAAATGGAAGAACTAAAAAAATTTACACTCCAGGAAGTATTAAACCAAAGCTTAGAAAAATACCCCGATAATAATTTCCTAAACATGGTTGACGGGGAAAAACTATCGTTTACCGAGTTTGGAGAAAGGGTAAAATATGTAAGAGATTTTTTAAAGGAAAACGGTATTACAAAGGGTGACAGGGTTGCTATACTCAGCGAAAATATGCCGAACTGGGGAGTTGCTTATTTTGCCGTTACAACAATGGGTGCGGTTCTTGTGCCTATTATGACCGAGTTCCACGAATCCGAAGTTCACCATTGTATCAGGCACTCGGAATCTAAGGCTATATTTATTTCGTCTAAGCTTTTTGAGAAAATAGATGACGTGGAATTTGCAAGTCTCGAATTAACTATCTTAATAGACGATTTTTCAATAGTTCCGCCCAAAACTAATTCAGACATTATAAAAGAAATTAAGAAAACAGGGAGGAAAGAATTTTCTAAGATAGTTGAAAAGGCTCTGAAGATAGTAGGCGTACACAGCGATGAAATTGAAGAAGAAGATCTAGCGGCAATCATTTATACATCCGGAACAACAGGACATTCCAAGGGAGTAATGCTTACGCATAAAAATATTACGTACGATGCTTATACCGCAATGAATATTGTAAATATTGATAAGAGTGATAAACTGCTTTCTATCCTGCCGTTGTTTCATACCCTTGAATCAACACTTGGCCTTGTAATCCCTGCAATAATAGGAGCGTCTGTACATTATCTTGATAGACCTCCAACCCCTGCTGTTCTTCTACCGGCTATGAAAAAAGTACAGCCCACACTAATATTGTCAGTTCCTTTGGTTATCGAAAAGATTTACCGTCAGCGCGTGCTTCCGGAAATAAAAAAGAAGTTTGTAGCTAGGGTCCTTTATAAAATTCCTACGATAAGAAAAAAAATAAATAAAGCAGCCGGGAAAAAACTGATAGAGATATTCGGGGGTAAATTAAAATTATTCCCGATAGGCGGTGCGGCATTAGCGGCAGATGTTGAAAAGTTTCTAATTGAAGCCAAGTTCCCTTTTACTGTCGGTTACGGGCTAACAGAGACATCTCCCGTTGCATCCGGGGCTTCCGTTGAAAAAGCAAGGTACAAATCTTCCGGCCCGACATTAAAAGGAGTTACTTTTAAAATTGATAATCCCGCCCCTGAAACCGGCGAAGGTGAAATTTTTATTAAAGGCCCTATTGTTATGAAAGGCTACTACAAAGACCCTGAAAAAACCAAAGAGGTTTTAACCGAAGACGGCTGGTTTAAAACAGGAGATTTGGGTACTATTGATAAAGACGGATACGTCTATATAAAAGGCAGATCAAAAAATGTAATTGTCGGCTCAAGCGGAAAGAATATTTATCCTGAGGAAATAGAATCAATAATTAACGAACAGGAGTTTGTTTCGGAATCTTTAGTATACGATTGTGCCGGCAAAATTTGTGCAAGAGTGCATTTAAACTATGACCAGTTGGATGAAAGTTTCGGTGTGTCCAATCTAAAAGAATCTGAAACAAGAAAAAAATTAAACGAACTTCTCAATAATATTTTTAAGAATGTAAATGAAAGGTTATCAAGTTTTTCAAAAGTAAATAAATTAATTGAACAAATAGAACCCTTCGAAAAAACTCCAACCAAAAAAATTAAAAGATATCTTTATGTGGATTGATTAATCACTATACGAGATTTGTAATTATGTTGAAATAAAATTTCCGGCATCTTCCCGCAAATGCATAAGCGTCAACTTAAAAATGAATGTAGTGTTTCATAGCTCCGGCATTCAGGGTGTATTGTGCAGAACTGAACTAGGTGCTTCAATAGCCACGTGCTTCAGCACGTTGGAAATAAGAAACCGAATAGAACCCGGGCTTCAGCCCAAATATTAGAGAAAATTGGGCTAAAGCCCTGAGTTTTTGTTGAGACTTATTGTCCACGACCTGAAAGGTCGTGGCTATGATTATTTATTTCAGTTGCAACACACCCTGAATGCAGGAGGTTAATATTACCCTAAAATTCCCGGACTTTTCCATAGGAATCCTTCGGATAGTCCAAAGAAAAAACTAATGATTTGGGTTATCCGGAGGATCCCTTTTCGGGAAAGCCCATAGTTGTGTGTCAATCATCCTTTCCCCGTAGGGATTTATTTTGAAAAAGTTGGGGAAAAATAAACATTTTCACATTAAGTTGACGCCTATGCGCAAACGGGACAAGTAAAGATTTCAGGAATTAATAGCAGTGCGAGAGTGCCCGGTTTTATAATAAATTGAGACGATCTTTTGATCGCCTCTTTAATTTATTCTTCTATTATTGGTGTGTCCAGTACTTTCAACCCTGAGTGCAGTTCTTCGTATGTTAACTCATGATCAGATAACTTTCCGTCGAAGTAATCCTGGTAAGCCGACATATCGAAAAAGCCGTGTCCGCTTAAGTTGAACAATATTGTTTTGGACTTACCTTCTTCTTTCGCTTTGTTTACTTCTCTAATCACCTGGGCAATACCGTGTGTTGCTTCAGGTGCGGGGAGTATGCCTTCAGATTTAGCGAATTTTATTCCTGCGTCAAAACACTCAATTTGGTGAATTGCTTGTGCCTCAATAAGTTTATCTTTCAGCAACTGGCTTACAAGAACGCTTGCGCCGTGATAGCGTAATCCTCCTGCATGAATTGCTTCCGGTACAAATGTATGTCCCAAGGTAAACATTGGAAGCAGCGGGGTTAATCCTACGGTATCGCCGAAGTCATACCTGAATTCTCCCTTTGTAAGTTTCGGGCATGATGCGGGTTCAACGGCAACACATCTTACTTCCTTTCCTTCTGTAATTTTACGGTGTAAAAACGGGAATGATAATCCTGAAAAATTTGATCCGCCTCCTAACGGAGCTATTACTACATCCGGGAAATCGCCTGCCTTTTCCATTTGCTTAATCGCTTCCAACCCTATGACTGTTTGGTGCATTAAAACATGATTCAATACACTGCCTAGAGAATATTTCGTGTCTTCGCTCATTACGGCTCTTTCAACTGCTTCGGAAATTGCGATTCCCAAACTACCCGGCGATTTGGGGCTTTCGCTTAATATCTTTTTGCCGGCTTCGGTTTTATCACTTGGTGAAGAAAATACGTCGGCGCCCCATGTGTTCATCAACAATTTACGATACGGTTTTTGTTCGTAGCTAACTCTCACCATGTAAACTTCTAAGTTCATTTCAAACCTTTGGCAAGCAAATGCAAGCGCACATCCCCATTGTCCTGCACCGGTTTCGGTGGTAAGATTTTTTACTCCTTCAATTTTGTTATAATATGCCTGGGCAACCGCCGTGTTCGGTTTGTGTGACCCCGCGGGGCTTACACCTTCGTACTTGTAATAAATTTTACAGTTTGTATCCAATAGTTTTTCCAGGGTGTTTGCCCTATATAGAGGTGTTGCCCTCCACATTTTGTACACATCACGAACTTCTTCCGGTATTTCAATCCATCTTTCTTGCGACACTTCCTGTTTGATTAATTCCATTGGAAAAATCGGCGCTAGGTCTTCCGGTCCAATCGGTTCCCTGGTCCCGGGATGAAGTGACGGAAGCGGTTTGTTAGGCATATCTGCCTGTACGTTATACCACTTCTCCGGGATTTCTTTTTCATCCAGTAATACTTTTTTTGATTTTGTCATGATATCTTCTTGTTTTGTGGGTAGTGAAAAATTTTTCCGAGTTGGATGCAAAGATAGTATTTTATTAGATAAAAAATGGACGTTGTTACAAAAAATATCGTGTGATATTAAATTATAAAAGCAACATGCTGTTACTCTGTAAAAACTAATTCTGTCTGTAGAAAACCTCTTGTTGAGCCGATATTTTTTACGTTAAATACAACTGTTTTTATTGGTTGTTTTCTTGAAGAGTCTGATAATATTTGCGGATAAGTTCTTCGTAATCTTTTAAGTAACCTTCTTTTATTGCCTTTAGAAGTTCTTCTTTTAATTTATCTTTTGATTCCTCGTTTGACAAAATCACATCCGGCGGGGAATCTCTTAAAAATTCTTTACCTGTGATAGATTCTCTTCTCTCTTCAAAATCCCTTTCATTTATTGAACGCTGGGCATCCAGCAGTTTTGACAATATTCGTTCCTGCTTTAACAAAAGATCATCGTCGAGTTTTTGTGTTTTCATGTTGGTTGCAACTTCTTTCATCTCTTCAATTATTTTTTCAAGGTTACTTGTAAGCTTTTTTGATTCACCCGACTGTTTTGTTTCTTTGTTCAATTCTGAAAGAGACTTTTGAATCAGCTCCTGTTGACGGGCAAGCCTTTGTAATTGCGCCATCTGTTCATGTGAAAATTGTCCTTGCTGTAATTGCTGTGTCAATTGATTCAAATTCATTTGCTGTTGAGACATTTGCTGAAGCTGCTGCATCATTGACATCATTCCGCCCGAGCCGCCTCCGTTCATCATATTATTCATCATATCTCTCATCATTAATGCAGCTTCGTTTAATCCTGCCATAGCGGCTTCCTGGTTTTGGAACGCTATGCTTTTATTACCGTTCTGCATTTGTTCAATTGAGTTCCGCATCTCCTGTAAAGATTTTCCGATTGCTTTTCCCATCTCAGGTGTCATTGCAAAGGTCTTTTGTGAAAGGCTTGACATCTGCTGTAAGATTTTTGAAAGGTTGTTTTGAATATTATTCTGCTCCTGTGTTTTTTCATTTAGTTCGGGAGAATTGGGCGGGGTAGTTTTTGTTTCTTCTTTTAATGCCTCCTGTTCTTTTGAAAGCGATAAAACGTTATCAATTATTTTCATCATGTCCTGCATAACCTGCATTTGGTTTTGCATCTGCATTTGCTGCTGCAGGCTCTCCATTGATCCCATCATGCTATTCATGTTTTTCGTAAGCTGTTCCTGTTTTTGAAGCGCGGACTCAAACTGCATATTCTCAATATTTTGTTGTGCTTGATTTGACAACTCTTGATTATTTTGTTCGTTGAATTCACTTTCCGTCTGCTTCATTTGCTCGTTAGGCATATCGGAAAGCTCGCTCATTTTTTCTTTTAGATTTTCAAGCTGCTCTTTGTAGCTTTCCAAATCCCTTGTAATGTCTTCCTGTTTTTGGGAAAGGTTATCATCCGGCTCATTCTTGTTTTTGGTTTCATCTGTTAATTCATTTTGTTTTTCAAGTATTGATTCGGTTCTCTTAATCATCTCATCTATTTTTTGTTCAACTTGAATTCTTTTTAACAGGTTGATTGTTCTTTCAATACTTTTCTTAAAATATTCTTCGTTGTTTTTTAAATCTTCCAGGGATGATTGTACATCATTTCTCTTTAATTGATTTAGAGCTTGCTGCAGTTTTTCCATTGCTTTTTTGAAATCCTCGCCGGCAAACTCATCCATTAATTCTTGAAGCTCCATATATTTTTCCATGGTTTCTTCGGATAACAAATTATTTTCCCGGAGCTTTTTCTGCATTTCATTTAATTCCTTTTGAATGTCTTTTACTTTTTCGCCAAGCTCATTAAATTTTTCTAAAGCCTTTTCCAGCTTTTCTTTTTCTTCAAAAGTGATTTCTCTTTCGTCTTTCTTTAACTCATCGCTGATATTTTTCAATTCATCTTTTAGCCGGTTTGCTTCCTTTAAAGTTTCTTCCAAATTTTTGCTTGCAATCTCTTGAGCCGCATCCGCTTCGTTAAACAGCTCATCGAGTGAAGGAATCGTTATTGTGAATAATTTTGATTTAACGGATTTCGGACCGCCGACAATATCGTTGTCAAACAATTCAAGGTAGTAGCTTACAACATCTTCCGTAGCAAGATTCATATCTCTCAAGTCCCAATTGTAGTAAGCTTCATCTTCTTTTAAATCTTTGTTGATGACAATGTTTTTCTGCTTGAACTCTTCCCAGGGCTGTTCATATAAAGAAGCAGTCAGTTTATAATTTAACGTTAGTTTCGAAAAGCCGTAGTCGTCGCTTATTTTGGAGACAATATTAATCTGATCCTGCTCCTTTAATTTTACGTTCCCGTTGGGAGATATTATTTCAAGAACCGGATAATTATCAACAATGGTTTTTATAGAGTATGTAATAGGGTTTTCACTTGTTATGCTTTCGGAATCCGTTAGTTTAAAATGGTAATCAACATTTTTATTAACGTACAATTTTACGGTTGCAGTTTTATCATTAATATCTAATCCTGTAATTGATGAATCGCTAAAAATTATTTCTGCTTTACCTAATGTTTTTGATGATGTCAACGTTATATTCACTCTTGAACCGGGCAGTGCGGTAATATTACCGTTATCCTTTTGAACGGTTCCGCCCAGTTTTGAATAGGACGGGTTTATTATCTCAACATCAAAAGTTTTTACAATGGGTCTGTTTACAACATTTATCGTGAAGATATTGCTTAACACGCTCCCGGATTTGGCATAATATTGAAATGAATTTTTCACGGGGTTTATTTTATAACTGAATTCGTTCAGCGAATCGGGTAAAATATTTATGTCCTTGAAATCGGATTCATCAAACTGTTTTATTTTTAATGTTGTTTTGCCCGGGTTTTTTCCGACTGGTTTAATTTTTATTTCAACGTCTTTTCCTTTTGTTAAGTCGATGCTGCCGGGAGAAACTTCAAAATAAAATTCTTGCGGCGGTGTAAACGTTTTGTCGTATTGCGCAATTCTTATTGATGCTGAATAAAGATCCGGGAAAGCAAACAAAAGAATTATAAACGCAGCAAAAGTAACCAGCGAAACTCTTAAATATTTTTTTGTCCCTTTTAGATTAACTGCTTCATTAAAATTCAGCCCGGAAACTTTTTCGTAAACTTTGTTAAATGCAAGCTCTATTAATTCGCCGGACTTATTAAATTTATCTTTGCTGTTTAAAAGCTGAATTGAATTTAACAGATCGTCTTTAATATTATTAAAATGACCGCCGGCTTTTTCTGCAAGGCGATTGTAATCGGGTTTAACCAGAAATTTTATTGAACAGATAAAATCATACAAAACAAGAAAAACAAAAAGAACTGCAAATATTAAAAACGAAGAATAAAATATTATTTCCCGGGCAAAAGGGGAGAATCTAAAAATAGTTTCCAAAAGCAAAGTTAAGAAACAAGCAGAAAGAAAAATTGTGAAAAATTGATAAACACCCTTCAAAGAATTTATAAAATGAATTTTCAGATTCAGCGAATCCAACTTTCTTAAAATTATATTTAATTTTTCGTTATTGGTTTTCATGTTGTTAATTAGTTTGATAAAACCCAGACCACAATGTTAGTCCCGAACTTTAAAGCTTTCTCTCTAACCTCTGGCGGGTTGTTGTGAATTTGCGCATCCGCCCAGCCGTCGCCTGGATTTGATTCGTAAGTATAATAAACAGCCAGACGTTCGTTTACAAATATCCCGAAACCTTGCGGTGTTTTATCGTCGTGTTCGTGAATTTTAGGCGGACCGTATTCAAAATTATAAAACGAATTATATATCCCGTGATTAAAAGGCAGTTCTACAAAATCTTTTTCCGGGAAGACTTTTTTCATTTCTCTTCTTATTGCATTGTTAATGCCGTAATCATCGTCAACGTAAATAAACCCGCCGTTTTCAAGATAGGTTCTCAGCTTTTCAACTTCAGTATCTGAAAAAACTATATTCCCGTGACCGGTTATAAATAGAAGCGGGTAATTAAATATATCGTCTTTGCTTAAATCCGCTACAACGTAATCCGGGTTAACTTTAATAGTTGTATTCTCATTAATGAAATTCAATAAATTCACTTCGGCAGACGGATCGTTATACCAGTCGCTCCCGCCGGAATATTTCAGTCTCGCAATTTGAAATCCCGTGTCCTGGGATTGAATAGTTACTGCCAGTAATAATATGTAGAAAATAAATTTCATTTAACAGTTATAAAAATTATGATGCGGCAATATAGACAATAGCTATGGGAATTTATACAACTAAAAAAACTACCCGTTTCAATAAAAGATGGGATTGTCTCGAAAGTAGTTTTGTCATCACGAGGAGCTTTGGCGACGAAGTGATCCCCAATATGGAGATTGCCTGTCATGTCGGCAGACAGGCTTCACCCCAAAATCGGGGTTCGCAATGTCATCCCTAAGCTTTTGAGATAGTCTCATCTTTGTAATTGAGGCGGAGTACATTTAAAAGGTTTTCAAATTTTGTAGAATACCTTATCCAATAGTTACTTAATTCTCTTCTCAGGTTATAATTTTTTCTTAACTTATCAAACTCGGCGGCAATTTCATTTTTGTTTGATTGGATTTTCTTTTTTGTAAAATTGCTGTCCTCTTTTATATCGTAAATAAACGGGTATAAAGAAATTATTAATTCCTCCTTTGATTTATATTCGCTTTTGATAATATTATCGGTAACCAACGGGTATTCCGGCAGCCAGTTCTTTTCTATTTTAAGAAATTCGCAAAACTTGTCGTATATAATTTTAGTACCGTTTATTTTCCCTTCAAGTGAATAGCCCGCCACGTGGGGAGTTGCAACTTCAACCAGGTCTAATAATTCCGGGTCAAGGTTGGGTTCGTTCTCCCAAACGTCAAGCACAACATGTAAATCCTTTTTGTCAATTAATCTTTGCTTAAGAACTTTATTATTTATTACCGGCCCGCGCGATGAATTAATAACAACAGCGCCGGGTTTAATTCGGGCAACCTCTTTTTCATCGAGCAGATGAAATGTTTTATCTTCGCCGGTCAAATTTAACGGCACGTGGCATGTTATAATATCGGCTGATAAAACTTCTTCAAGCGATATATATTTGCCGTCGTTTGTTTCTCTTTTTAACGGGGGATCATTTAACAATACTTTTGAGCCAAGCGTTTTAAACAGCCTTTCCAGCTTACTGCCGATATTTCCGACACCGATGATGCCGATTGAAATATCGCTGTAGTTTTTATGCCTTTTGTTTATTAAATAATTAACCGCTGAAAGCACGTACTCTGTAACCGCAAAAGAATTACATCCCTTAGCCGATGTGAATTCAATCCCGTTTTTTTCTAAATAATCAATGTCGATATGATCTGTTCCGATTGTTGCGGTACCGACAAATTTTACTTTTGTCCCGGTCAACAAATCTTCATTTACTTTTGTAACCGATCTTACAAACAGCGCATCGGCGTCTCTCAAAATTGAATTGGAAATCTCTCTTCCTTTTAGAAGTTTAACTTCTCCAAACCGTGAGAATGCTTCTTCGGCAAATGTGATATTTTCGTCTGCTACTATTAACATAATAATTAACCAATCCTTAAAAACGGAATTTCCGTTAAATTTTTACAAAAAATTATATTGAATTTTCCAAAAGTAACTTTCGCAAGTTGAGAATATTTTTTTATTTGATTAATATTTTTCTTAAAATCGAATGCGACAGCGGATAAAGATAAATTTATTTGTTCTTGATCCGGCGATTTCTCTCTCATTTAATGCTCTGCTTTTTATATAAATCTGCAAGTTTTTCTTTCCAATTTATTAATATCTTGCAGTTTTTTCCATATCCAATTTTTTTTATTTTTCCTTTTTAACCGCCCCTTTAATCCGCCTTCGCATTCGCTACGGCGGACCTGTCTGCCGCCAAGGCAGGCGAGAAGGCTGGGTTTAATTCCCCGTCGCTTGCGGCGGAACAGGGTTCGGTTCGCCAGGCGAATTGATCCGAGGTTCATACCATTGATTCAGTATTTTTTTGAGCAGATAGTAAGGTCGACTTAAAATAAAACAATTCTATTAATTCATGTTGATGTAACACGGCTATTTTTATATTTTAAACCCGGTTGATTCATTGAAACAGCAAGCGCAATTATCCAGGTTAAGCGTTCCTTATAAGAAAATGTTAGCCCCTAATAAAAAAAAATAAAAAAGTTTGTAGAATTTTTGTCGTTTTGCGATATCACTAATTAAAGAAAGTTTGGAGATCAATTTAAGGTCTTATATGAAAACGCTTTTTACTTTGATTTTTCTTTTATCCGTCAACTTTTGTTTTGCACAGAAACAATATACTGGGCAGAATATTGAGGATATTCTTAAGCTGTCGGAAGATGAAATAAATATAGGTATTGCCTCTTTGGTTTTGGCAAAAGAATTTTATCCAAATCTCAATGTTCAGTTCTTTCTTCAAGCTTTCGATTACCTTGCCGATAGATACAAATATTATTTTGGAAAATATACTAGTCCCGATGATAGAATTGGAGCGTTAAATACATACTTATATAAACCCGGATTCTGGAATGACAGCATTACATTTAGTTATGACGATGATGATTTACAAGTAGTAAAGTTAGATAACAAGTTTATAAATGGATATATAGCAAACAAAAAAGGTTCTTGCATAACAATGCCGATGCTATATGTAATATTAGGAGAAAGATTAGGTCTCCCAATTTATCCGGTTCGCTCGGCTAAGCATTTCTTTGTAAGATATGAACCGGAAGAATTTATAATCAATTTTCAAAATAATATTGAAGCTACAAATGGCGGTGGTTTCATTTCAAATCAACAGTATCAAGAAGATGTACTAATTCCAGAAAAAGCAATCAAAAATGGTGTTTATTTAAGAACTCTTACTAAGAAAGAATATATCGCTACTTTGTTATTGACTAATGCTAACGAATATATAAAACAAAGAAATATTGAAAAAGCTAAATATTACTTCCAATTAGCAATAAAGTATGATCCAACAATGTCGTCGGCATACTGGAATTACGGATTAATTGCATACGGGGAAGCCCGGCAACTTGAAGAAAAAATGTGGGAAGAAAAACAAAGAGCTATTGCCGTGAATAATTTAGAAGTGAGATTAACAAACAAAAAAAGAAAAGAAGAATCATATTTGCCTGAATTAAAGAAGAACAGTCAAAATGAGCCAAGAAAAAATATTCAATTTACCCCTAAACTTTTATCAGAAGAACTTTTACAAAGAACCGAACCCCAAGCAAAAGAAAAAAATAATCAAATAGATGAAAGATACCTATATCAAACCGAGTTACAAGATGAATTAATGGACATTGAGAAAAAGTATAAGCCTTTAATACTTGAGAAAATAGCACTTTATAAAGAATACACAAACAAAGCAGAAGAGCTCGGGATAGTTCACGAATTCCCAATAGAATTTTTCGAAAAACAAGTAGAAAGTATAAAAAAATACAAACAACAAGGAGGATACTAAAATGTCTAAAATCTGTAGGATTCTATTCATTACTTTTTTAGTGTTGTTATCAACACAATCAATATTCGCCGGGAGATATTATGATTCTGCAACCGGAAGATGGTTGTCTGTTGATCCACTAACACATAAGAGCCCCGGAGTTTCACCTTATGTTTATGCACTAAATAATCCTTTGGCAAACATTGATCCGGACGGAAAAGAACCAATAACTTTAACTGCAACTGGTGTTGTTGCTGCGGGAGCAGTAACAATCGCTTTAGCGGGACATTCTTATAATTATTTAACAAATCCTAGTTACAGAAGAAGCTATGACTCTTTTGTTAACTCATCAATCAATGTTGCAAAAGATGCTGTTAACGATGTTGTTGATGGTGTAATAAGCTTATTTAGTAGTGACGAAGGTACAACCTCTGATGGTGGTGAATCTATTGATTGGGAAAATTCACCTCCAGCAACACCTGATGATTTAGGAGATGAATGGCAAGAGATTACAAGTGATAAAAATAAATCTGGGAACCATCGCGAATTTGAAAATACAAAAACTGGGGAAAAAGTCCGTTTTGATAAGGGGAAAGAAGGAACAAAAGGTAATGCTGGCAAAGATCATTGGCATAGAAATAATCCTAATTCCACTGGAAAGACAGATCGATATTTAGATAAAAGCGGGAATCCTGTTCCTAAAGGTTCACCTGATTCCCATATTTTACCATAGAGGTATATTATGAAAGATATAGTAATTGAAAAGCTTGAAAAACTGGAACTTCACGATAAAGAAATTAAAAAAATAAATATAAATATTCATGCGAAAGAAGTTGAAATAGTATATGAAAAGTGGGATGAAAAATTAAACGATTATGAAACATTATATTTAATCTTTTGTGGCGTTACTAAAATGGAGACTTCCGAAGCTTTTTCCAATAATTTAAACGTTGAAGAAATTTCTGAAGTTAATTGTAAGCAAGTTAATAATGATGAATATTTAGCTGAAATTATTATGCTTGCCAGTTTTGGCGATCCTGACTGGGCAATATATATTACCTTTAAGGATATTAAAACAAAACCATAATACTATTAAAAAATGGTGATAACCTTTTTATGAAACAAAGAAATTCCATTCCATTGCTGCCGCCGTCCACACGGTGGCACATTAGCTGGGTTTTGAGAAAAGGCAGCAAAAGATAAAAATAAAATACTCCCGTTACTGAGTGCCTGTCCCATAATGCGGGGGTCAGTGACGGCAGTAAAAATTAGTTCCAAAAGATAATATGATAAGACATATTAGCTTTGAAAAATACTATCAATCACTATACAATAATGCAAGTAGTATAGTCCATTGCGACATTGCTGCGTTATCAAAAGACTTTGTTGATATCGCTCCAGATGGAACTTTAATGCTCAATATATTTTATGTTTATTATTCTTTAATGGAGTGTGCTCATTTAGATATAATTCATTGTTATGAATTACTTAACTATTACGCAATAGATAAAAATAAAGACCTAGAAATTTTATATAAAGATTATGTGAAGGGAATTTATAATCAATTTGGATTAAAATTGGATACATAAATGAATATAGAAACAATTATTTCAATTTCTGCTGTTTTTATTTCTTTGTGTGCTTTTGGAGTTGCAATTTGGCAAGGTTTTATAACACGCACACACAATAAATTATCAGTAAGACCTCTTTTAAATTTTAGTACGCGTTTTACAGAAGACGAGTTCGTTTTAAAACTTGAAAATCAAGGTATTGGGCCAGCAATAATATCAACTTTTGACATAAAATTTAGTAGTTCAAAAATTGGGAATAATCCTCATGAAATAGCCGTAAAACTATGTGAAGAACTAGATATTATTCACCTAGGTTGTTCCATTAATTTCCCTAGTAAAAACCATGTATTATCTGCTGGTGATGAATATGAAATATTTAAAACATCTGGATTTAATAATGATAATAATGTTAAAGAACGAATATATAATGATATGTTATTGCTAGAAATTAAAATAGAATATATGTCTATGTATAATGAGAAATTTTCTGTTTATCGTCCAGTTGTATAGTTAATATGATGCTTTGAAAATCTGACGAGAAATTGCTACCTAACCCATATTAAAGGTAAAAAGTCCTCACTGAGATGAGCGGGACAGGCAAGAAAAAAATAGATTCCCCGCCAAGATTTATAAACATTTTAAATCTGGTAGCATCACGATTTGTTAACCTAATTACTCCAATAGTAAGGGGAAGGAGCGAGGATGGGGGCGACGAGTTAGCACGCTAGACCGGAGTAAGATAGCAGCTAAGTCGGGGTAGGATAGCAAGCTAGGCTGGGGTGGGATAGCATCCGATGTTGGAGTAAAATAGCTTGCTAAGTTAGAGTGAGATAGCAGCTAGGTTGGAGTAGGATAGCTTGCTAACTCGGAGTAAGATAGGATGCTAAGTTGGTACAATATAAGTTCTGCCGGAAGTTAATTTTTAAAACGGAATAGCAATAATAACCTCGGTTCCTTTGCCCGGGGCGGTGTTTATTTTGTATTTGCCTTTTAGGTAATTTACTTTTTCTATTATGTTGCTTAACCCGTAGCCAAGCCTGGGTTTGCCCGTTGTATATTTACCGTAATCAAAACCAACACCGTCGTCTTTTACGGTTATATTCAGCATTCCTTCATCATCGTCAATTATATTTACCCGTACGTTTTTTGTTGCAGCATGTTTTTCAACATTGGTAAGCAGTTCTTTTAATGACCTGTACACAACAAGCGCGGCTTTCTTTTCTATATCAGAAGGAATAAAGTAGTCTTCCACTTCTATTTTTAAGTTGTGAAGTTTTGCAAAGTTGTTAATCAGTTTGCTTATTGCAAGCTCAAGGTCAACAACATCAAGTTCGCCGGGGGAGAGTTCGTATATTATGTTTTTCAGGTTGTCGCTTGCTTCTACGAGCTGCTCAACGGAGTTATCAAGCGATTGATGGTTTATATCTTTTTTCTCTTTTGCATGTTCAATTGCAAATTTAACCGTATAAAGAACAGGCAAAAGCATGTCGTGCAGGTTTTTTGATATTCTTTCTTTTTCATTTTCAATTGCTTCAAGAACTGTTGCAGTGCGTATGCTCTGGGCAATCATTTCGTTTTCAAGTTTTTGATGTGTAATCTCTTCTTTCAGCTTTAAGAAATTTTTGGTGTATGGCAATAAAAACAGTCTGAAAAAAAGCAAAATGAGTCCTACAAAACCAATTGTTGTTATTGCTGCCCAAATAGCAGGGGTTTCAAAACTTAACAACAAATCTATCATCATCAACCCTAAAAAGTGTAAAGAAAAATCCGTAAAATATTTCTATAAAAAGCCCGAAGTATAAATTGTAATAAGTAGTACTAAAATCTAAAACTGATACTATAATAGTAGCGGATATCATTAGAAACATATATGAGATAAGAATTAGGATAGAAAAACTAAAGCTTCTTTCAATTAATTCCAGCATTAGTTCGTAGCCAAAACCAAATGCAACATATATATAAGTTGAACGAAACCGCCAAAGCGGCAGCACCGTGTTCATTGAAATATTGAGTGAGTATTTTTTATATTCTTCCATCACCACAAAAATAAGGAGTAAGAAATGGGAGAATTAAGAGAAAAAATGCTG
>JASFMY010000035.1:0-49568 GCA_050117315.1 Ignavibacteria bacterium | reverse complement strand
TGGACTACTTGCCTTTTGAACTGCTCGCTGTAATGTTGTGATTTTTCTTTTTTCATTTTTTGTCCTGTTTTTGGTTGACTTTTTTTGTCAACCTATTTCAGGACTATACAATCACTCTAATTGAAAGATATCCCGCCAAAAAGACGGCGGGCAGGCTCCTCACAAAAAAACGTTCGTCGATATGACAATTAAGCACATTTTTTACAATCATCTAAATTTCTAATGCATAATTTGGGTTATTTTAATCAAACATTCTTCGGCATTCGAAAAGTAAGATCCATTAAATCTTCGTGCTGGAATTCAGGTACAACTTCTTGAAGTTTGTGTAATATTTCATTCTTATCCAATGGGCTTATCGGATACTTAAAACTCTCGATCAGATATTTTAATTCACCGTTAACAAAATCGCCTGCATTTTTTGCTATCATAATTTTGCTGTGAGCAGTTCGTTCAAAATCTTCATTCTCCAGATTTAATTCTTCAAATAATTTTTCACCGGGACGCAAACCTGAAAATTTAATATCAATATCATCACCTTCCTGTAATCCTGAAAGCTTTATCATATCACGGGCGAGGTCCAAAATTCTAACCGGGTCGCCCATATCAAGTACAAATACATCACCGCCGCTGCCGAGGATTGACGCCTGCAGAACTAAAGTAACAGCTTCGGGAATTGTCATAAAATACCTGGTCATATCGGGATGAGTTACTGTTATAGGCTGTCTGTTTTTAATCTGGTTCTTAAAAGTCCTCACAACACTGCCGCGGCTGCCCAATACGTTCCCGAAACGAACAGTAGAATAGTATTTGCGGGTTCTTCTGGCTGCGTCAAGAATAATCATTTCAGTTACCCGTTTGGAAGCTCCCATGATACTTGTAGGATTAACGGCTTTATCCGTTGATATACCTATGAACCTTTGTATGTCGTATTCAATGCATATATCTACAAGGTTTTGTGTTCCGATAATATTATTTGTAATGGCTTCACACGGGTTGCTTTCCATCAAAGGAACATGTTTATGTGCAGATGCATGGAATACAACTTCAGGGAAATATTCTTCATAAATTTCGTAGAGTCTGTCTTTCATTCTTAAATCTGCAATTACCGGAACTATTCTTGTCGTATTGTTTCCATTACCGCAATAATCGTATTTCAATTCCTGTTCAATTTCAAAAACCGAATTTTCACCATGTCCAAGAATTAATAAATTAGAAGGATTATAAGTTAAAATCTGACGGCATAATTCACTGCCGATTGATCCTCCTCCGCCTGTTACAAGTACTCTTTTGTCTTTCAAAAATTCCTTAACATTTTGGGAATCTATTTTTACCGGTTCTCTTCTTAGTAAATCCTCAATACGTATTTCCCGCATCTTTGCTATTGAAATTTTTCCGTCAATTATTTCAGATACACTCGGCATTGTAAGTACTTTAACGTTTTTCTCTTGACAGGTGTCGGATACTTTTCTAATAAGTTTCCCGGGGGCGCTTGGAATTGCGAATAGAACAAAACCGTAATGTTTCTTATCTAATAGTCTCTCAAGGTCATCAATTTTTCCAATAACGGGTAATCCTCTTATAATCATATTTTGTTTATTAATATCGTCATCAAGAAACGCTACCGGTTTGTATTCAAGATTTGTTAAACGCTGCATGGTCTGCGCTAAATGAATTCCTGCGTAGCCGGCACCGATAATTAATGCCGGTTTTCTATCGTTTCCCACATGACGGGTCTCGTCAATCCTTTCCATGAACCTTATGCTTATTCTTATTAATGTTGCGAAGAGCACAAAGAAAAATGAATCTAAAAAAGGCAGCGATAGAGGCAATGAGTTGAAAGGAAATAAGTTCAATGATTTTAAAATCATTATAATAAATACATGAGTAACTCCCAGTTGAAGTGCAGTATTACACAAAACTTGCAGTTCATCAACACCTGCCTTGCTCCACATCGAATTATAAATCCTTCTGTAGAAAAATATGCCGATCTTAAAAAACAAGAAAAAAAACGTATAAAAAAGTAAGGGCAATTTATAAGCTAAAACCTGGCTAATAACTCCGTCAAACCTAACTATAAGCGCCAAAAAAGGTGTTATTATTGCAGAACAAACGTCAACCGTTAGGAAGTGACGGTTACGTAATTTTTGAAAATGATTGTTGAGAAATCTAATTATCATGGACTGCCCTCATGATACTAATGACGTGTCACATTTGTAATGTCATTTCGAGCGTTTTTGGGGTGAGCCTGTCCGCCGCCTGTGCGCCTTTGGCGTATCTTTTTGGCGGGAAATCTTATTCCCCGGAGAAAAGAAAGATCTCTCTCCCTAGGAGTCCCATGGACACCCCCCAAAACGGGGTTCGAGATGACAATCTTGGCGTTTACGATACTTTATTGTTGACATGTCACTAAATATGATTTAATTCGCTTTAATATCTTATAGAAGGAAAATCTGGTTACTCGGAAAATATTAGAGTTTTTGCAAAATAAAAGTCTGTCGGTTCGAATCCCGCAGAGCGCATAGGCGTCAACTTAACCCAAGTTGATAGGCAAAATCCAAAATTGATTCAAAATAATAAGTTATAATTTCATCGGGGGCAACAAGAACAAATACTTGGTGGCAAATTTATCAACATGGGTTAACAGTGAATTCATTATTTAATAGCTCCGGTATTTAGGGTGTGTTGCAGAACTTTAGAACAGGGTCGTCGGGACCATTGAAGGTGTCTCAAATGTAATGCAGATTGTTAACAATCTGCGCCACGGGTCATTTTTTGAACACATAACAATAGCCGCAATACATAAATAATAGCTTTTGAGACACCCTCCCCATTCCGTGACGAAAAACCTTTATATTGTTCTCAAAATGAGCTGGCTCAGTCGAGGTATGGACCTCGACTGCCCAGTAAAGATAAAACATCGGGATCGAAATTGACAAAATGTTTAGATATTTTATTTTGCAGAAACTCTATTTTATTTTGGATTTATGTTCAATTATTATGAAACTCTATATTCTTCGGTTCTTTTTTATATAAGAATGCAATTTGTCTTATGATCCTATACATTTCTTCAGAAGAAAGATTTGTTCCCGACGGAAGGCACAAACCTCTATCAAATAGTTTGCCTGAAACATTCATCCCGTAAAAAGGAACATCTTTAAAAACCGGTTGCAAATGCATAGGTTTCCAAAGGGGTCTGCTTTCAATATTGTCTTTCAGCAAAGCCTTTCTAATATCTTCTCTTGTTATACCGCCGGCATCTTTTGGATTTATTATTATTGTTGTAAGCCACCGGTTAGAATATGATCCAATCAGTTCATCGTTAAATTCGATTCCCGGCAATTCCGATAAATTGTCTCGGTATAAATTATAAATTCTTTTTTTCTGAATAATACGTTGACTCAAAACACTCATCTGTCCCATACCGATCGCAGCGCAAATGTTACTCATCCTGTAATTATAGCCTATTTGAGAATGTTCATAATGCGGGGCATTATCTCTTGCCTGGGTCGCTAGGAATCTTGCTTTGGAAATATAATTAGAATCAAAGGAAAGCAGTGCCCCGCCGCCGGACGTTGTAATTATTTTATTCCCGTTAAAAGACAGAACAGCCATTTCGCCGAAACTGCCGACATGAGTCCCTTGATAAAAAGATCCCAACGCTTCTGCTGCATCTTCTATTACGGGTATTTCATATTTTTTACCGATGGGCATAATCTCAATTAATTTTGCCGGCATTCCATATAAGTGAACAACGATAATAGCTTTAGGTTTTTTCCCTTTTTTTATTCTATCGCGAATTGCCTCTTCAAGTATGTCCGGATCAATATTCCATGTATCATTTTCACTGTCAACAAAAACAGGCGTTGCGCCTTGATAAACAATAGGATTGGCAGAACCTGCAAAAGTAAAACTTTGGCAAATTACCTCGTCGCCGTAAGTAACACCTAATAAAATTAACGCTAGATGCATTGCAGCAGTACCGGAACTTAAAACTGCTGCATGTTTAATACCGGTAAACAAAGTAAGCTTTTCTTCAAATCCGTCAACATGCGGACCAAGCGGAGCAACCCAGTTTAATTTAAATGCTTCACGAACATATTCCTGCTCATCACTACCCATATGAGGTTTCGATAGCCAAATTTTATTATTCATTGTATTTATGATGTAACCCGGAAATCAATGGTATGATCCTCGGAGTAAACCCCGAACCCTGTTCTGCCGCAACCTGTCCTCCGTAGCGAATGCGAAGGGGGATTAAATTCTGGAACAATTACTTGAAATGTAGCTGTATATTTGTTTCAAGTTACCAAGTTGCAAGTTACATGTTGATAACATATACTTGTTGCAAATTGGTTTTGGGATTTAGTTTTTATTTAGAACTCACCTAAATCCTCTCTTAAAAAGAGAGGACTTTATGGCGAAATCCCAAAACCAATTTGGCTTGTGTATATAAGAAAAATTCTCAATTCAATAATTCTAAATTCCGACTCCTTAATTCCATCTACTTTTTATCTTTTTACTTTCATCTTTTCACTTTTATCTTTTTCCTTTTACCTTCTACGCCGCTTCCTTCGTATCAACTATCTCCAATGTCTTCCCTCCTACCCCCTTCCTTCCAACCTGTAACCTGCAACTTGATAACAACCAAACCATCTCCTCTCTCCCTTTTTTTATCTTTTATCTTTTTACTTTTAACTTGTGCAACCGCAAAAATCCCGGCTACTATCCCGATAATATTAGCAGCTAAATCCATCAGCTCAAATCCCCGCTTTGGCACAAAGTACTGAAGAATTTCTATAAGAAGAGAAAAAAGAAATAATGAAATAAATGTAATTAAGAATGAGTTATTGCTTTTTTGTATTATGTAATAAAGTAAGGAGGAAAGGATGAAGTAGTTGATAATATGTAAAATATATTCGTTAACAAATAACCTAGGGAGATAAGTTGATGGGATTAGATTAAATATCAATGACAAAGTAGTGAAAAAAATAAATGCAAAAAAAATTCTATTATTTTTATAATTATTTGGCATAGTCAAGATTTAATAGAGTTTCTGCAAAATAAAAGGACTGTCATTTCGAACCCGTTTTTTGGGTGAGAAATCTTTCAATTAGAGCACGATTTCAAAGATTTCTCCCTCCGGTCGAAATGACAAAGCGTTTAGATATCTAATTTTGCAGAAACTCTAATAATTCTTCTGTTTTCTTTATAATTTCTTTTTTATGTTTTCTGATACCAAGCAAATTGCAGTCCGCTCCTTCATAAATATGCCAGGATTTCAAATTATATTTTACAATAGTTCCGGGGTTAACAATTACACCTTCACCAATTTTGACATCCGGATAAATAATGGAATTTGCTCCAATAAAAGATAGCTTTCCAATTTCAATGTTAGATCTTTCGACATTCCTTAATTCAATTGGGACACTTGGTGTGAACAAACTTTCTCCAAATATATCATCCTTTCCGCTGATGATTTTAACTCCGTAAGAAATATCAACAAAATCATTAATAATAACATCACCTCCGCCGGTGATCATTGAATAAGGTGCTAAGTTGCTATACTTTCCAATCTTTACAAATTTTGACGCAAGTATAAAAGTAAAATCACTTACAATTGAATAATCATCAAGAAACAGATTTTTAGGATTAATTATTTTTGCTGTTGGATATATCTTTGAATTTTTACCAAGATATAAATAATCTTCATGCATACAGTGTTATGATTTTGCTTTCCAATAACTAGAGTTTCTGCAAAATAAAAAGTCTGTCATATCGACGAATCGTTTTTTGATGAGGAGATATCTTTTGCAAACTTTTTACATAATGCCTCATTAAAGATTTCTCACTCCCGAGAAAAAACCTCGGGAATTCGAAATGACAGTTCAAAAATTAAAAAAAAGAAATTTCTATTTCACACAACGGGTTCTAATACTATTTGAAATTAGGTTTTGCAATAATTCTTTCTTTGTATTTGTAAAAAACTGTTTCCCCATCTCCAACATCGTTATGTAATACCATCCCGGCTGCAATCTTATTATTATTACCAATAGTAATATTTGGAATGGTTGCACTGTTAATGCCGAATAAATTTCCATCTCCGATATTAGTGAAACCTGAAAAACATACATTTGGACTGATGAAATTAAATTTACCAACTATTGTATCGTGGGCTAAACTGCAGCGCGCATTTATCAATGAATAATCACCGATTTTTACATTTGGCCCTATATTAGCCATTGGCCCAATTACAACACCTTTCCCCAAAGTAGCTGAAGGTGAAATATATGCGGTTGCATGTATTACAGATATAAATGATACATTTTTTTCAAGGAAACTTTCGACAATGTCTTTTCTATATTGAAGATTTGCAATACCAATCACATAAAAATAATTTCTTTCCACACTGTGTTCTTTTATACTTCCCAACAACGGTGCAGAAAATTTATATCTATAATAATTATCCGGATTATCATCCAAAAAACCTATTACCTTAAGATTTTCTGATTTTGCTATATTATTATTAAGCTGAATATATTCATCAATTTCAGCTCCATGTCCACCTGATCCAATTATAATAACTTCTTTTTTCATGATTTATCTTGCAGTATATCCGCCGTCAATTATTAAGTTAGTACCTGTTATCCATCTTGAGCTGTCGGAAAGAAGAAAGATACATGCATTTGCAACATCTTCGGCTTTTCCCGGACCCAATGGATGTTGGCTTTTTACTCTATTAAACATTACTTCATCCTTGCCGTAAACAGCATTTTGCGACATCGGAGTTTCAACTACACCGGGCGATATGCAATTAACCCTTATTTTACGTGACGACAATTCAAGAGCTAACGACCTTGCTCCCGATATTAGCGCTCCTTTTGTTAAACTGTAAGTTGTTTTACCTATTTCACCAACAACACCCATAACCGAAGAAATAAATATTATGCTTCCTCCCTCTTCAGCAAAATACTTTTTTTTAGTTACGCATTTAGTAAGATTAATTGAAGAAATTACGTTGATGGAAAAAAACTCCTCCAGTTGTTCGTTTTTAATAATTTTTAAAGGCATTGTTGTGGATATTCCGGCAGCATTAAGTAATCCGTTAATTTTCCCGTGTTTTTCAAATATCTGTTCAACTACTTTTTCTACCTTGTTGTAATCAGTTAACTCTACACTATAATATTCGTGTTTTTTATTTTTGGTAAGTTCTGAATATGTACCTTTTAGTCTATCTTCATTTCTTGCTAACAAAATTACTGTTGCACCCAATTGCGAACATAATACTGCACATGCTTTGCCTATACCGGAAGAAGCCCCCGTAACTATAATAAGTTTGTCTTCTAATTGAAAAGGATTTTTGAAACTCATATTTCTATTAAATCACCGATATAACAATTAGATAGATTTATAATTGATGTAGCCCAGCTTAAACCAACCCCAAAACCGCTTAGTAATAACTTCTTATTACCGTTTAGCTTATCATGCAATTGAGTAACAATTGTTAACGGAATTGAAACTGAAGATGTATTGCCAAACTTTTCAATGGACATAGGTACTTTTTCCTTATCCAATTTTAGTTTCTTAGTTAAATAGTTATTCATATAATTATTCGCCTGATGAAACACGAAATAATCAATTGACTCTTTTTCAATTTTTGATTTCTCCAAAGTAAGTTTGATATCTTTAGGCACCTCTCTAATAAGAAAATTAAATACATCTGCACCGTTCATATAACCATGCTCATCGCTTCTAATGTTTCCGTATTCATCAACAACTTTTTCTTTTATTGTTTCAATACTGCTTGGATTTCTATATCCGCCGCCGTCAATTTTGATTAAAGAATGGCGGGAACCATCGGAATTTATCGAAAAATAACTTTCTCCAAATTTTTCACCTCTTTCAATTACTGCGGCTACTCCTGCATCACCAAATAAAAATGCAGTCATTCTATCTTTTGCTGAATAGACTTTTGATCTTGTTTCACCGTCGAGCAATAAGGCTTTTTTAATTTCATTTCTCTGCATCATGGAATAAATTATGAACATCCCGTAAATAAAACCGGAGCAGCCAATATTAACATCAAATGCAATTGTTGAATTTGGTAACCCAAGTTTATCCTGTAAAATTATTGATGTGGCGGGCATACGGTAGTCCGGTGTTTGAGAGATAAAAATCAATAGATCTATATCATTACGGTTAACTTGTAACTCGTTAATTAACTTATCTGCAGCAGCAAAACATAAATCCGAAGAGCATGTAGATTTATCGGCAAATCTACGTTCTTTTATTCCAATTTTTTCAACTACTTCAGCTACATTTTCTTTTGAAAAATGTTCTGTATATTCATAATTGTTAATAATATTCTTAGGAACTGCTGCTGATAAAGCCCTTATGCCAATATCCGAATAATTTAGAAAAGCCATACATATTACCTTAAATCAATTGTTTGAACCTCGGGGCAATTCGCCGTGTCGAACCGGCCCCAATTCCGCCGCAAACGATGGGAAATTAAACCCAAACTTCTCGCCTGCCTTGGCGGCAGACAGGTCCGCCGTAGCAAACGCGAAGGCGGATTAAACGGGTTTACTGTTGTCGAGATTTGGGTAATTACCGGTAATTAGAGTAAATATTATTTGAAGTCCGTTAGGACTTTCATTATGGTAAAAAATAAAAACCAACTTCTAGCCTAAGCTTCGTAGATGCTTCATTAAATTATAGTTCACAAAATTACTGTCGCATTGACTGTTTTTACTACAGAATAACAAGTTAATGCCGGTATTTAATAATAAAATACATACGGTGTTTGCCTCTTGGGGGAATATCTTTTGCTTTATTTTACCAAACTCATTCTTTTTTGTACTTCTCTAATCAAGTCATCTACAGTGATTAGTTTTTCAAAATCTGGCATTTCAATTGAAACACCGAACCGGTCATCAAGCATCGCAATTAAGGTTAGTTGCGCAAGTGAATCCCATTCGGTATAATCACGGAAATTATCGGATAAATTTACTTCTCTATTTTCTATCTCTAAAGCTTCTTTTAGTTCCTCTTTAAATTTTTCTTCCATGATTTACTCCAAATAAATTTCATATTAAAAAAACTTTTAACTATTCCCGGTAAAGGGATACATAGTTGCCGTACTAATTGAGTTTATCCCTTCTCTTTTTATTACTTTTAAAATCGTCATCCAGAGAATCTTCATGTCAAATAAAAAGCATACATTTTCAACGTATTCAACATCAAGTTCAAATTTTTCTTCCCAGGAAATATTATTCCGTCCGTTTACTTGTGCCCAGCCGGTAATGCCGGGTTTAACATTATGCCGTTTTCTTTGTCTTTCATTATAAAGCGGCAAATACTTTATCAACAGTGGTCGCGGTCCAACCAGACTCATATTCCCTTTTAAAACATTTATCAGTTGCGGTAATTCATCCAAAGATAATGAACGGATAATTTTACCAATTTTTGTTAACCTTTCTTTGTCTGGCAAAAGTTTGCCGTTTTCATCAGTCTTATCATTCATGGTTTTGAATTTTATCAACTTGAATATCTTTTCATTTTTGCCGGGACGTTCCTGGATAAAGAATGGATTATTTTTCAAACTTATAAAAAGAGTGATCGTTATCGCCAAATATAAGGGGGAAAAGATGAACAAAATTATAAGACTGCTAAAAAAATCAATAAGCCTTTTTACATATATATGCATATTCTATTTTATTAATTAGTTAACATAATTCCAATGCCTAGTTTTCATATATTAATTAAATCAATTATGCGGGCAAATTTATAGCGACTTAATAGTTTTTCCAGCTTAGGATAAACACTGCTTCTATTCCACCAATTTGATTTTATAACATTCCTTTTAAAAAAACTAATCCTCTTCAATTGCATCATATAATAATCCGGATAACTTACTGTGTCTAGTTCATACGGGTGTAAATATAAGATTGCATGGCGGTTTTCTGAAATACTCTTAAAGGCATAATTTGTTATAAAAAAAGGATACAACCTCAAATAACTGCCTCCGCAAACAGGATATTCTTTACCAAGAAAATTTATTGTAGATAACGGGACTTCAATAATCTTGCCGCCGGATTGTGTTTCCATCTCAACAATGGTTTTCGAAAAATTTGACCAGCCGTATCTAAAACCCTTTGCAGGCATAACACTGCTGTCATAAACAAAACCGGCATTTGCAATAATATCCAATCCCCATTCCGTATTTTTATTTATAGAGAAAGCGGGAGCACGATGCCCATAAACTTGTTTCCCGATAAGATCTTCTACTAAATTTTTTGCTTTGCTTACTTCATTGAATGCCCCTGAAGGCGCAACATCATTAAATTTCAAATGATTAAAACCATGAATCCCTATTTCGTGCCCTTCAGTATCAATCTTTTTTATTAATTCAGGAAAATCCCTAGCGACTTTCCCCAACACAAAAAAAGTCCCTTTGAAATTATATTTTCCTAGTAAATCCAAAATCATATTTGTGTACTTTACTACCCTTTCCGTTTGAGGTCTTTCAACTCCAAAATAATCCCGCATCCCAATACTTATGCCGTCTTCGACATCAACAGTAAAAGCAGAAACATTATTTTGGGCCTCAATTATCATACTTCGCTCTAATATTTTTTATCACTTCTTTTTTACCACTCTTGACCAAGTAAACAACATCCGCAATTTCCATAAGTGGTTTATCCGAAAAGCTGTCGGTATAAAGGATATCGATATGATCTATATTTTGTTCAGCTAGAGCCACTTTTTTCATCCTACCATACATATTAGTTTTGAGACCAACCACTTTTTCTTCTTTGGAGTATTTAATTTGCGATCCTATCAGAATACTTTTACCATCTGGAAATATTGGGCTTAGATATTCTTCAAAAGAAGCAGAAATAACAAATAATCGGCTATCTTCATACTTCATGAACTCATCGAAATAAATTTTATTAAGAGTAATACTTTTAGAATACAATTTTCCATATTCCTTTATCTCTGCCCTGCTTTTCCCAAAAAGAAAAAGTAACACGCCAATTCTCTTTAACCTATCATTATTAATCACGTTAATTTTGTATAAGATAGAGGCCATTATTTGCAATACATATTTTATTATATTAATTAAGCTGGATTTGGTAAGTCCCCTATAGAATCCCATTAAGGTATCATAATTAGTCAATGTTTTATCAAAATCAAAAACAATAACGTTACTCATAATTTATTCTAAAATTTAATTTGAACCTTTGCGAAGTAAATTCTCATAAATCCTCGCCTCGTCGAACAGTAACTCATCCAAATATTTTTTTTAGAAATCGTTTCAATGAATCAATATTGATTGAAAAATATAACAAATAGAGAAATGTTCTAAAAAAGTTACTATAACTCATGTTGATGTAGCATGTAGTATGCAAATTAAATCTAACAAATTCACATAATTTAATCTGACGGGTCAAAAGGTTTATCAAGTCGAACGGATAAAGCCATCTGATGTAGCCTTCTTTGATTTTTTTTCCTTTATTCACAGTATCATCCAAACATAATTTAATATAGTCGTTTAGAAATTCAGTCCCTATAAATTGGGATAACATTATTGATCCCCAGATCCGCGGGTTTAATTCTATTATTTTCCATTCTTCTTTAATGTTATCATATAAGAACTCTATCATTGCAAAACCGTTCCACTTCATCGCTTTAAGTACTCTACAACCTATTTCTATAATATCCGAATTAATCGTTGACTTTGAATAAACCGTTACGCCTCCACTCACCGGAAATGTTCTTAATCTTTCATGAGTATAGCTGTTAACAACATCTCCGTTTTCACACAGAAAGAATGCACCGGATACCTTTCGATTGCTTACTATCTTCTCTTGTATTATATATTCATCTAAATTTATATCATCAATCACTACAAGTTTTTCAGCAGAGTCTATTTGTTTGATGCCGACTGAACCTTCTCCAATATTCGGTTTAATGATTAAAGGGGTAAATTTTGTATTACCATTATCTATCGTTTCCTTCGTAAAGGACTTTGGAACAGGAAAGTTATGGTTTTCACAATACTTTTGAAATTCCGATTTATTTCTTGTTAGATGAAACCATGTTTTATCGGGCAGCAAGTATTTGAGATTTTTACATTTTCCCTTCTTGATATATTCATAAAAATTAATTGTGGATTTTTCTCCCATTGGAAAGTATACTATATCTTCATCAGGAAAATCGGAAAGTATAAGACTAAAATCAGATTCAAAATCATTATAACAAATATTTCTGAGACGATAAACACGTTGTCCATAAATTAAAGGTAGCTTAAATTTATAATCTTTTTTTGAACATAAAATTAATTCAAAATTGTATGAGGATTTTAGAATATTTATTACATCAAACGATTTCCTTGAATCAGCATCTGTAATAAGAATTTTCATAATAATAATTGAGGGAAAATTATATAGTAATTAATTTACCGGGAAGGCTACACTTTCAAGAAAATCAACTAACCTTCTATAAACTGTATTTATATCTCCTTCTTGTCGCGAATAATTGAGAGCGTTATTTTTATACTCACCTAAAACCTTTTTGTTTTTCAAAAACGTTTCTATGTTCTTAGTCAAAGTTATTACATCACCTTCTTTGTTATTAAAACCAATTTCTTCTTTTTCAATTATCTCAACCATTTCGCTTTGTAAAGAGTTTAAAATCGGTAGTCCTGCTCCTAAATAATTGAAAAACTTATATGTTACCGTTTGTGTAAAGCTGTTTTTATGTTGTATTAATCCAAGATCCGATAGATAATATTGTTTCATTAACTCTTCTCTAGTTACCCAGCCAAGATATTTTACATTACCTAATTCATTTTCTGCCTTTTGAATAATATTTTTTTGGGGTCCGTTCCCTGTAATAACAAATTCTGTTTTATTTGGATAACGAGAATCAAGAATTTGTGCAGTTTTCAATATTGTTGGAATATCGTATGAACTTGCCAGACTACCTGCATAAATTAGTCTTAAAACATCCTCATCTTTCTTAATATTTTGTCCTTCAAAAGACTGAAAGAATTTTTGGATTTCCGTAATATCAACACCTAAATAGAAGTAATCTACCTTCTTTTTTTTATTATAAAAATTAGAAGCCCAATTTAGATAGCCCTTTGAAATTGCAGTTATTGCAGAGCTATTGCCGAAGGACTTTATGAGTTTATTATAAGAAGACCTTAGAAAAAAACGGGCATATTTTCTATAATTTTCAGGAACGTCCTTAATAAACGAGTCAGGCCACGGATCGATAATATCAATAATTACCGTAATACTATTATGTTTGCACCAGGATGATACTTTGTTAATTGTAGTAATCGGGGGCATACTAATAAATACTACGTCCGGTTTCTTCAGTTTTTCTAATTCATTAATCAACTTATTTGCAAAATCCGTGTGAGCTACAAACCTCTTAATTGATCTATTTCCTTTATAAGACATCGATTTAATATAAAACACATTGTAACTTTCATTTACCTTATATAATATCGAAGATTGGAATCTGTGTTCTTTTGTATTGTGTCTAAAAGTACTTGTGAAATGAGTAACTTTGTACCCCCTTTGAACAGCTTCATTAGCTATACTCACAAATCTAGGGAAAATCGGTTGATCTATCGGTGTTGGATCAAAAAGTGAAATTAACCAAATATGCATATTTTGCATTTTCAATGATCATGAATTTTTACATTAATATTTTTTCTCGAAATATTAACGATATCTATCATCAGATAACCGGAGCTTTGATTAAGGAATACAATAGATTTTTTCATAAGTTTGGGATTGAAATGTAAAAGGGACTATTTATTACCGGATATCAAATTACCAAGTTCATCCGAAGTCATAAACTCGGCATCAGGCCATCTCTTCAAAATTGAAGATATTAGTTTTCTTAAATTCTTTATGCCGTTATCCCTATTCTTCACATCCAAAGCTCCTATATAGTTTACCCGGTGAGAAGAAATGACGGCAGGTTTTTTCCATTTAAATGCATACTGAATATCACTTAGGCAGCTATCTACCCAATCTTTACTGTTGTTGCTAGGTTCAAAAAAACAGTTCCTAGTCAAGTACAACTGTCCTAATTTATTTTTCTGGCCGATCCAATGAAAAGACCTTTTTGTTCTACCCTCTCCAACCGGTTCATAATGGATTTTTGGTGTTGAAATATATTTGATACCTCCATCGAGCGCTGGTGATTTAAGACTTGAATTGAACGGTCCATTTGGAGGGACAAAAAATTGGGCTTTGTACTTATGAAGTTTATAAAATAAACCCAACCCGTCAATAATAATATCACTTTGGGATTTAAGTTCATTTATATTTTTTAAATCAAAAGCAGCTTGATAACTTATATCATTTTTATTTCGTTTTCTAAAACCCCACATTTTATATTTGAATGCATATAAAGTTTCCGTATCTCCATTCCGTAAATCTTTAAGCCAATTGTAGACATTTAAGTGTTCTCTCCCATGAAATTGAGGTATAAAAATCTTTTCCGATATGCCCTGCTGCCAGAGAGAAAAACTATTCTCACAACGGGGATATTTTTTCAATGTTTCGGTGAACGGTTCATAAAAATATTTTTCAAAATTGTTCTGTTCGATTTTTTCGAAATCGGGATTAGCAACAACTGATACAACTGTGAATTTTGGGTGATTATTTAAATGATCCTTGAAAGAAGTTAGAACATCAAATAACGAGATTAAATCATCTTCAGTTGCGAGGCTGTCATATAAATTATATCTATGAGCATCGCCTGAAGTCAAGTCAATACCAAACTTTAGCAAATCATTGTATGCGTGCTTTGAGGGCATTCTGATGCTGCCCCAATCATCACTTTCTATAACAACAATTTTGCGATCAGTTTTCCAACCGGGAATGTTTTTTAGGTTGTTTACTAATTCTCTTCTTAGTTTCTTGAACATAATTCTTTGTATAAATTCAAATATTCTCTATATCTATCATTCTTGTTGAAATATTTTTTAGCACGTTCACGGCATTTATTAGAATAAAACTCTTTTCCTCTTCCAGCAATATTTTCAATGGCTTTAACAGTTCCGTTTATATCTCCTTTTTCAACAACAAAGCCTGTGTTTTCGTCTATGGCTTCAGGACTTCCTCCTGTATTATATGTAATTACAGGAGTGCCACATGCTAAGGCTTCAATATTTGTTGTGGGAAAATTATCAACATAAGTTGGATTTATAAACACGAATGCTGATGAGTATAAATGTACTAATTCGTCAATATTTTCAGTTCTTCTTATACCAATTATCCCATCCGGTAATGATTTTATTTGTTTTTCATTTAAGCCGACAAGTACAATTTTTATATCTTTATATAGATGTGCTCTTAACTTAATGAAATCTTCAAGTCCTTTTCTTTTATCCCACGTGTTAGCTACGCCTAGAATATATCGTTTATTTACAAAATTATATTTACTAAGAATAGATTTATTGTCCATACGTTGAAAAATATTAAGATTTATCCCGTTATGAATTACTTTTGATGGATATTGTCGTAAAAATGAATTTTGCACATGCTTTAAAAGCCAATTAGATGGTGTGATAATGGTTAGTTTTTCTATTCCCGTAAATAATTCTTTTTTCTTTCTAAAATTTTTTTTTGAATTATCGAAAACCCAACTTGCCGGATACCCTTTTTTATTGGGACATTCATAACATTCAATCTTCCATCGTTCACAGTCAACTGCATCAAAATAGGAGCAATGACCGGTAAATGGCCAGCAGTCATGAAAAGTCCATACAACTGTTTTGTTTATTTTTTTAAAATAATTGAAAAGTATTTCGATATTAAGGTAATACCCATGGATGTTATGTAGATGAATAATATCGGGATTTATTTCATCTATTTTTTTTGTAAAATTTATTGTACTTCTTCTGGAATAAAATCCATGTTTGTCTGTTAATCTTGTAGCTAATATGTGTAAATACTTATCTTTTTTATTTCCAATTTTTATTTTCTGTGATGACGAGGGTCTGATAGTATTCGAAGCAGCAATATAACTTTTATGACCAGCTTTTATTATTGTTTCCCCTATTTCTTCAGCTATTCGGCCTGTGCTTCCGGTGTTGATTGCCGAGTTGATTTGCAGGAGTTGCATTATTCCATTATTGATTACTTAATTCGTGAATAGCAAGGTAAGATAAACTCTAAAAATTGTTGTCCAATTTTTTCTTTAGAGAAATTTTTAATACTTTTTGTAGCATTAGTCGACATTTCATTTCTCAAGGTGTCATTATACATAAGAAGTTGTAATTTTTCTAAGAATAAGTCATCATCAAATACGGGAATTAAGAATCCATTATAACCACTTTTAAGCATTTCAGACGGTCCAGCAATACAATCATAAGCAATTGAAGGTAAACCTGCAGAGAGTGCTTCCCCAATAACATTAGGAAAACCTTCAACACTAGACGTGAAAGCAAATATTCTACTTGTCAAATAATATTTTGAAACATCTTTTTTTTCACCAACTAATTCAATTTTATCTTCTAACTTTAATTTTTTTATTAATTTTTGAAGCATAATAGAGTTATTTTGCTTTAATCCATCACCACCTACTATGACTAGTTTCCAATCAGTATTTTTTAACTTTGAGAAAATTTTTATTAAACGATCATGATGTTTGGAATCAATTAAGCGACCGACTGACAATATGGTTTTATCTCTATAATAAGATTTATCGGAAATCAAATTAATCGGATTTCCAATTACTTTAATATTGTATTTATTATTTTTCGCTTTCAATATATCAAAGGCTTTCTGTGTTTGGACTATAATACCGGCAGCATGTTTATACAAGATTTTTCTTAATGATTCATGAGGAAATTTGTATTCTCTTATTGGACTACCTCTATCAGAAACATAAATTGGAAATTTCGTATTTAAAAGTGCTAATAAAACAAAATTGTTCCATTGAGTTCCAAATGATAAAATAGTATTTGGATTAATTTTTTTTATGACATTTCTAATAAAGAGTAATCTTTTTATTGCTTCCCAAAATCTTAGTTTATTATTAAACAAATAATTATGTTTATGAACTATCACGTTTTGGGGAACAGTATAGAAAAGTATTGGTGATCTCCCGAATAAAACAAGATGTATTTCCAATCTTTCAAAATTTGTAAAATAATTAGCTAATTCCGACATTACCCTTTCCATACCGCCAGCATGTAAAGAAGGGACCACCAATGCAATTTTTATTTTATTAACCTTTAACAATTGCGTCATGAATAATATTTTCTAGAAATTTAGTTGAAGATTGGTTCATTTTTTTTAACAATTTATCTACTTTATTAAAGTTAATTACATCTGAATAAGATGAATCTGTTAAATTATCACCAATTCTGTTGCAAAGCTCTAAATAAGATAAAAGATCTAACATCCGTGAGTTGACATTCATATGTTTTCTTTTAAATAAATAGAATGCCTTATGAAAAATTAGGCTAAATGAAATACAATGAAATGAGTTTGTCAAACAAATTTCACAATTTTTAATCAAACCAAGAAAATCTTCAGGCCCAGCATCTTTAATTCTATTATCCGCATAAGACATTGGATATAAACTTTCAATTGCAAATATTTTTAGATTCTTATTTTTCGCTAATCTTTGGGCAGTTTTCCTAATTTGCAAATTATTCTCCTGATCATATACAAAAATATATTTCTCATTTGAAATATTATTTGCAATTTTGTCCCAATCTTCTTTTTCCAATAAAAATACAGGATCTATTACTAATTCCCCGTTTTTGAATCCTATTTCATTCAATATTTTTAGTCCCGTTTTTTCTCTTACAGAGATATAATTAAAGTTTTGCAGTTTAGACTTTACAAAGGGCATAAATTCTTCTTTTATTTTTGATACTGAAAAACTAGCTGCATACGAAGCTTTAATAGAATTATCTTTTACAAATTCTAAAAAAAATACCGGATCTTTACCATTCGGTAGGTCTGGATTCCATATTTGATCACTACCTGCAATAAATAAATCTGCTTCAGGAGGATTTTTATTTAATCCCTCTAAACTAGAATACTTAATACTTGTAAGATTCAGATTATTTCTTGTAAATTTATCAAACTTTTCTCTTCTTTTTTTTTGCATTATTCGTTTGGGTACAACATATATAAAATATAATATCCTTATTATTAAATTTTTATCCCATTTTGAACCAATTGCCCAAAATGAAAATTTTAAATATTTTGGCAAATAATCAATAATTTCAACTTCATTTCCTAACTTTTGGAGATATTTCATAAGTGCATAAGCCTGTAATGATGCACCAAAATTGTATACATTATGACAAGTTATCGTTTTTATTTTCATAAATATAAAATTATTCTATAACTTTGATTATTTCATCTATATTTCTTCTATTTGAAAATGGTACTTTAAATGATTCTTTTGGATAGCCAATAGCTACGAGGGCAATTATACGCTCAGCCTTATCTAATCTTAACATCCTTTTTATTTTCATCTCTTGAAAAAAATGTTTTGACCAGTTTAGGGCACAAGCTGATATCTTATTGAAATGAAGTGAATAGAGTAAATTTTGTAAAAATATACCGCCATCAATGAATAACTGATTACGCTCAGCCTCTGAAAGGAAATAATTTATATTTGATGTAACAACTAATAATTGATTTACTGTTTCAGCTGTAGTATTCAAACCATTTTGCAATTTCAATACTTCCTTAGTTACATCTTTATTATTTACAATTTTAACCCTAACACTTTGTCTGTTACATACGGAAGGATAATTCTTAGCAATATCCATGACTTTTATTAAGTCATGTAAATTGATTTCTTTACTATTAAAATGTCTTACACTATGCCTTGAATTGGAAAATAAATCAAAATTTGATTCAGCAAATTTAAAATAGTCCTTATCTCTAAACTCTATTGTACCTCCAAGTGATATTTTTGCATAAGTCTTGAATCTATCAATTTCTGTCGAAGAAATTATTTCTGAGAGATTGATTTTATTTGAATTATGTAGTTCATAATACTTTATTAACACCGAACAGGCAGCTATAAATTGAGAATTTTCTGTATCAAATTTCTTTTTCAACCAGAGATTTAGTAGTTCTATTAGCTTTTTAATTTTTACTTTACCAAAATTAAATCTAATCGGTGTATTAATTAATCCTTTTTCAATACTATGGTAATAAAAACCAATTTTGCCTTCAATTTTATTTTCAGTATTAATAACAAAAATACTTGAATGTATAATAAAATTAAGGTAATCGTATATAAAGTCTGCTGTTACAAGCAGCACTTTTTTTATTAAATTCATTCTTGTTGGAGTTCTTTTGTTTAATAATTTGGTGCACCTAAAAATTCAACATCAGGCCATTTCTTTGTAGTCTTTATTATAATTACTTTCTTTAATCCATTATCACTATTTTTAGAATCATATAGTTGATTCCAATGAGAACAAATAACTGCAGGTTTATCCACTTCTCAACTTCCCAAATATTTTCGGGAGAAGTTCATAATAATACTCTTGATTATCATTTTCTGCCATTTTCTCGAAATTTATATTTACCGGAACGGCGAAAGCTGTAAATACTGCATGATTGTCGTTTTTGTCTTTAACTGAAGAGAGTGTTTCATAAAGGGCAGATAGGTCGTCGCTTGTTTCTAATGTATCATAAGCATCAAATCTGGAAAGTACCTTTAATCCCGCCTTATCCAAATTCTCACGTGATTTTTTTGATGAAAGGCGAACGTTGCCATAGTCGTCAATTGAAAATACAACAATTTTTCGGTTAGTTCTCCAGCCGATAATATTTTTTATATAATTGTTTATTTGAGTTTTCATAGAGGTTATCGAAATACTGAGACTCTTTCATTAAGAACAACTCTGATTCAACTCCATGAGAATTAGTCTAATTCGTGCTACCTATGTTAGAATCATTCATTAGCGCAAATAATTGTGAAGTATTCATAAACTCAACATCCGGCCATTTCTTGAGTATTTTGCTTACTAACTTTTCAAATAACATAAGATTTCTGGCTCTGTTTCTTTCATTAATATAACCGATGTAGTTTAAACGGTGCGAATCAATTATTGCAGGTTTTTTTAGTGCAAAAGCAATACTTATTTCTTTCAACGCCATATCAACATTATCATAATTTGCCGGCATTTGAGTTGGTTCAAATGTAACATTCCTTATTAAGTAAGTTTGCCCATGCTTATTCTTTTCGCCCACTTTTCTACGAATATATCTTTCCTTTTTAGGATAAAAAGAAGGCTGCTTTTGATATTTCATTGTTTTAAGAATTTTAACTCCGCTGTCAAATAAAGTTTTATCCAGTCTTGTATCCCATGTATAATTATTAGCAATAAAACTTTCGGATCGATAATTAAAAATTTTTTCAAAAAGATTTAAACCGTCGTTTATTATTTCTTTATGAAATTCGATTTCAGAAGGATCATCTGTGTTAAATGCAGCTTGAATGTTTTGCGATCTATCTCCTGTCATAATTGGACTAAAACCCCAGAGACTATTATTAAAACCTTCTAAATATAATAGACTTTTTTCTTTGAGAAGCTTTAACCAAAGTTTAATATTAAGATGTTCTCTACCATGAAACTGCGGGAAAAATATTTTTGAATTCATTCCTTCCTGCCATATCTTAAATGAATTCTGATGTTGAGGATATTTCTTTAATGTTTCTGTAAAAGGTTCATAATAATATTCAGAAAATTTATTTTTTTTAATCTTTTCGAAATTAGGATTTGCAACCACTGTATTTGCAGTAAATATAGGGTGGTTTCCAAATTTATCTTTAAACTTAGTTAAAGATGAAAAAAGAGCTTCGAGATCATTCTCAGATGCTAATGAATCATTTCGATTGTAAGGGCATCGATCAACATAAAAACCATTATTCAATAAACTTTCATAAATCTCTTTCGAAGGCATTCTAATACTCCCCCAATCGTCGCTTTCAAAAACTATAATCTTTCTATTCGTTTGCCAACCATGAAGATTAACTAAAAAGTTGGATAATATTGTTTTTATATTTAAAGGTAGTCTCAAATTAAAAATGCATCTATAAAGAGGTAAAACCACATATTTTTTTAAACAGTTTGCTTAGTCAACGTAATTTTTTTCTTTACAAATTTATAAATCTCAATGATTGTCCAGATACCAATCATCGCAACAATAAAATCCATTGGGCTTCTATAACGCCATACCGTCCAAATCATATATGCATGTAATAAGCTGTGCAAAACAGGAATTGCTGCAAGAAATAAAGCTATATAATGTTTTCTTCTAATTAGAAGAAGAATACCTATAATATAAAACGGTAAGTATATACCATAGTAGAATATACTTGCTATGTTCATTCTTGTCGACCAATGAACAATCCTATAACCAGTTGTTGTAAGATGAGGATCAAAATAAGTAGGTTGCCAATAATTAAAAAAAGCCTTTATTCTAGCTTCTGTTTTTCCAAAGATTCTTGGATGTAGTCCATATTCCTTTTCATACTTTTCTGCCTTCCTGATTACATAATCCCTAATTTTATCTTTGGATAACTCGCCTGTAAAGTGAGCATCATCCAAAACTTTTCCCCATATCTTAGCTGTGAATACCGTAGTTCGAGGTGAAAGAATAACTACTTGGTCAAAAACATAATAGTTTCTTATAGTCCATGGTATCATCATTAACAAAACTAAAGTTACCCAAGCAAAACAAGGTTTGGTTTTGTTTATTATTTTTAACGAGTTATGGTTTATGAAATAGACTAACGGGAAGATAAGAAGATATACTACAAAACGTTCATCAACATGAATTAATAAATTGAATGAAAGGGCTGATAAAAATATATACTTTAAAGAAAATTCTTTGTCTAATGACTTTAGTAGAAATAATATTGTAAAAGGAAATATAAAAAATATAACCGCCTCTTTGTGTGTAAACATTGAGAACTTAATGGCTTCGTAATATACGGCCACCCATAATGCTAATAATAAACCAACTTGCCAATTAAATAGCCAGGAACCTATGTAATATAGAACGAAAACAGCAAGTGAAGTCAATATAATATTTAAAATTACAGTAGGAAATATTCCATCACCAAATAGCAATTTTGATGCAGCTACAATTAGTGGAATGCCCGGCGCTACAACCATTGGACCATCCCCAAGACGAGGATTCCAATTCCCTTCTGCAATTTGATAACCCATGTCTTGATACTCTGCTGAATCCCCGAAATCAGTACCGTAACTATCAATAAATAAATTATATGCTACTATCCGTAAAATAAGTGCAATTACAAAAAGAACAACTAATATTTCTCTTTGGTATTTTTTAAGTTTTTCAATAACTATTTTCATTATTCTTCAACTTAATATTTTATTCTTTTTTTGAAGATATTAGCGACATTAAACTTCATTTGTTATATTTTCGATAGATTTTTCACCTCTTCGTACTTTTGTCTCAAGCATTAATCAAGTTGTTTATTTTTGGCATATTACCTCTCTTATTTAACTAGAGGTAACTTTACTTTCAATTTTTATATTAAAGTAAAAGTTAACAAAGCACCAAATTATACTTAATCTAATCATTGTTATAATTTAATACTTCTTCAAAGTGGTATAGATAATTTCACTACTTAAAAGAGTATTAAAATGAAATTGTCAATTATTATTACACAAACTATCGATCTGAATCAAAACTGTAACTTTTTTCAAAGTTCTTTAACTCCTCAGGAGTCCCCATGCACCAAATGAAATCTATTCCACTTATTCTTATTTCATCACCTCGCTTAATAAGTTCATTATATGCAGGGCCAATGTAATATTCATTATTTACCTTATTTTTTTTGTTTATCATCTTTTCAGCTGCCCAAACAAAATCACGACCATATTTGAAGTGATATAAACCGGCAGTTGCATGATTTGATATGACCCTTTTTTCTGCTACTTCGATGACTTTTCCATGATCATCTATCTTGCAATAACTCCACTTTGGGTGATATGAATCAAATACTGGAATAAAACCTTTTGCCCTTGGAAATCTGGTTATATCATCAAGTAACCTATGACAAAAAAAAGTATCACAATTGAAAATTATCAATTCTATATCATTATCAATATAAGACTTAGCAAGCAAAGCTGTGCATGCTTGACCTTCAGTAACCTCTTCAATTGGAATAAGCAATGTTTCTTGACCATATTTATTAATTAAATGATCAGATAAGTTATAATTTTTATCAAGGCTCTGCAAATATATGAAAATAAATCGACCACTAATATCTTTCAAACTTTTCATTGCCCAGTCAATCATTGGTTCATTATATATCATAATTAGAGGTTTAGAGTCTTTGAACCCATTCTCAATAAAACGTTGTCCCCTACCAGCCATTGTAATTAAAATATTTCTATTTACTATTTTCATAATAACCATCTAGAGAAATATTAGACCATTTTTCAAATTTATATCCTCTGTCATCAATATATATGTCTGCATTTGGCTTACCAAAATGAATTTCATCAAAAGGTATCTTATTCCTTGTTAACCAATCCATAGTAATCTTTCCAACTCGGGCAATAACTTTACCTACATCCCCATTACAGCTTTTCATATGACGAGATGTATGGATAATAATATAATGTCCTTCCTGCTTGAGCTGCGTGATTTTTTCAATAGCTCCTTCTTTAGGTAGAACATCAGAATAACTTTGATTTTCTTTTTTTATTTCACAAATAGTCCCGTCTAGATCAATTGATATTCTCATCGATTACCTCATTTAAATATTTTATTCCTTGACAATACATAATAATTTGTCTTTCAATTTTTTCAGGATGCAATGGTAACATCGAAATAAATAGTAGTCCCTCAATCATTTTGATTTGATTTAGGTTAAATTTATTTTCTAATAATAAATTATCATAATATTTTTGAACCATAGAGTTTTCTTCCTCATAAAAGAAATTATAGGTAACTTCATTTCCAGTAATTCTAAAATCAAATAGGTCATTTACAATGTAATCGTAAAAACCGCATATAGAATGACGCAGTTTTGCTAAATCATATTTTTGATCACCATATATACCAGTCAATCCAAAACTCCCCCTTGGATCCAATAGTTTTAAAACGTTATTATTTACATCATATAGAATATTACTAAAACAAAAATCACCATGTATAATACAAATGTCATTCTTATTATATAAACTTTCAATTCTCTCTTTGATAAATTCTTTTAAAACCTTAAATCCTTTATAGAGGGATTTATTTACAACTATATTTTCTTGATCGAAAAATGGATCTACATAATTTGATTGAAATAAACTAAACCTGTCAATTGTCTTATTCCAGTATATATCATATAAGTCTTCAGGTAAAAGACGAGCTTGATGCTTTTTAAATAATTTAATAACATACATCAGATGACTTAATATTGATTTCCAGATATCATAATTAATATTTTCATAAAGCCATAGTTCTGCAAGAGTCGGGTAACCATAGTACTCCATTTGAACAAATGTAGTACTATTTTCTTCGGATAAATTATAATTTAATATTCTTGGAGTAAGTATTTGCAATTCTTTTGGTAATTTAATAAACCAATTGATCTCATTTATGAATTTAATATTATAATTACTCTTCTTAGTAATAGTTCCTAATTTATCATCAACAACTATACTGTTAAAAGATCTAATATTTAGCAATCTCTTTTTAGTTCTATTAAAACTATCTATAGAACCACAATCATACCATTCATTCATATACTCAGCTTTAATGTCAATCTCTGTACCATATTGAGCTAAAACACTACTTAATGGAATATTTTTTATTTTCCTATCATTAGTAAACAATAATTGAACCATTTTTTTCTTAAATACGACTGAATCAGTGAGAAAGTATAATCCGATTAACGCTTTTACAGGAGTATCACCAAATTCACCTTTTTCAAAATATTTTTTAACAATATTATTCTCATCAATCTCAATAGAACACCACCTAAAAGATTCATAAACCTCATGATACATGATCCAATCATAATCAAAATTTAGCTTTCCCCTAAAAATTGTGTCGCCAAGTACAATTAGAATTGGGCTCTCAATAGACTGGGTTTCAAGAGTATAATAGATTGTGTAGGATAGTCCGTAATCATGGTCAGGAAAACAAAATTCAATATTTGCCTTATTTTTGTACATCTTTTCTATATACCTAATTACCCTCTCGCTACCATCTCCGAGTGCAATCGTTATCTTTGTTAATTTTTGAGAGACTAATTCATCCAATATCCATCCTATTATTGGTTTTCCATTTACAGGAACCATTGAAGTTGGAATACCTGAGGAGATTGGTAATATTTGTTCAGTGATAGGACCTGCAGCAGGTATAATAACATCTATTTGCTCGGTTGCTATTGACATTTATCAATAATCCTAATTTTCTTTATATTGGAAATTTAAACAATAATGTGATCAATATCACGATGATATTTTTTTTTTATATTTAGACTTACTTTAATAAATATCAAAAGGAATAGTAAGGATATAAATCCACTAATTCTAATAATCATCGAAACTAGTATTCCCGTATTAATACTTATATTAATTTTATTTGCTAAAAATCCGTATGCAAACTCCATGATGCCTATATTACCAGGGACAACCTGAATTAAGGATCCAATTTTAATTATTGCGGCAAACATAGATCCAGCCTCTAAAGTAATAGACTGATTCAAGGATGCATAGGTCATAATTACTATCAGAACATTAGAAGAAAATGTTAAAAAACTGTATAAAAGATTCTTAATAATTATATTCGGATACCCCTTTATCTTAACCACATTATTTACAATAACCTCAAATATTAAAATAAATTTGTATTTTAATATTTCATTTCTGATTGAGAATTTTTTTATTAAAATATCAAATAGGAATGGAGCTATTATTAGTAGGATTATAAAAATAATGGTTATTTTTAATAAATTTAATGATCCCATTGAAAAGGTTGGATTAATAACTATTAGAATCAAAGCACAAATTAAAAGATTTATAATTATATCTAACCAGGCAAATGTGAGAAAATCTGAGGCAAATTTTGAGTATTTAATATTATATTCTTTCTTTAAAACTAATGCATTATGTAGATTTCCACCTTGAGGAATAATAGAACTTATTAATCTACCTTTGGCAAAATAATATAGCCATTCAATATTACTTATCTGCACGTTCTCTTTATTAATTATTGTTGATAATTTTAAGCCAGCCAAACATAAATAAATAACATGAAATATATTGATCAAAAAAAAATTGAACAAAGAAATCTTAGAAATTATTAAGAAGTCATCAATATTATAAATTACATATATTATTAAAGATGCTAAAAATAGCATATTAAATAAAACTTTAATCCTATTCATTTAGTATCCTCAAACCAGATATGCTCAGGAGAAAAAAGATTTGTATCTACATTATCATGATAATATTGCTTTAAGGATTTAGGCCACATACTATCATCGTATTGAATCGCTTTTTCAAGAGAACTTTTAGAGTATATTTTTTTCAAAAATAACCAAAAGTTGAATAAAATATTTTTCGAAATAAGGTCAAACTTATTGCTTTTCTCCAAAACTTTTCTCATGAATACTAAATCGTTACCCATTATGTCAGTAACAGTAAAATATTTTCGCAACCTTTTTTTTAGATTATCTAATTCTGAATTTAATTTTGAGAATAAAATTCGCTCATTCAAATTGTATGAATTTATAAATTTCGGAATATATTCACCTTTAGTTAGATTATATTTCTTTAGAAAATAAACTTGTAAATTTTTACCCAAATTTCCCGGAAATGATTGCCTATGAAGATGGAAGAAACCATATTCCTCATTTAGGGAACTTGGATTGACATTTCCTCTGAAAAATGGTATAACCTTGACGCCTGGCCAAGAGTAATTTTTTGATATGTCATCGAAAAAGAATGATTTCTTTAAGCCAATTTTAGTTAGCATCAGAATCGCAAGCATCCCATGAATACTCAATTTGTGTGGTAACATTTCGAGACCACTTCTATCAAAAAATGAATTTTCTTTCATGATATTAATATCAAATGAAAAAAAATGATCATCAATATGACCGAGTGGCGTGTCTTTTTTATGAACTGATAACCCTAGACCTCGAAATGCAAATTTCATTGAATTTTTTCTCATATTGTTAATAAGTGAAACGTACTTATATTCAGATAATGGCCATGCATCGCAATGAATATGGGTACCAAATTCAATATTGCTGTCATATAAACCTTCAACTGATTTTTTTATTGTATCATATACCCTCGCTCCCAAGTATATTCTGCCCTTTGTATTCCACAAATGATTATTTTTACTATTTCTGCCGAATATACTCAATTCACTCATACTTAATTCTTTGCCGAAATAAATATCCTCACCTTGTGTAAATCGATCGATTTCTAAATGTGAAATTTTACTCTGAGCATCCGGATGATTTGAGCATACTGAAATAAAGTACTTGTTTTCCCAATTATATCTAATAATGTCTACAAGTATCTCTAATTCATCAAATTTATCATACAATGATATAGCAAAACCGTTCATCGTACTTCATTTTTTAATATGTATTCTGCAATTGCCTTATACATCCAAGCTTGCCCCCATCGTATAAAAACAGTTTTGTTCACTCTACCGTCGGCAAACAACTTATAGTAAAATTGATCTCTTCCATTAAACATCTTTTCTAAAGCAAAATCAAAAACAGCTTCTGCTTTTTCAATTTCACCAAGTTTGGTAAGAGTGATAATAGCATTTGCTATATCGTGAATGTCGATTGGATAAGTTTTTTGGGGAGACCATTTGGGAATCGGGCCTTCAAATAAATTTCCTAAATAATATTTTTTACCTTTTTCAATAACATCAGTTAAAGAATTATCTTTTCTGATATCGTTTATTATTTGAAAAGCTTCCAGTACAAAGCTTGTATGGCGATTATCAATTGTATCAATTCTCTGTTCACCTCTTTTGTCTGCATATATCCAGGAACCATCTTCATTTTGTCCTGAAATAACAAAATTAATTAGCTTATTAGCGAATTCAATATATTCTTTTTTGGGGTGAATTTGATTTAATCTATAAAGAAAAGATGCTGCCATAATGTCGCTATTATATACATACTTTTTATCAAGTGGGCTATAGTATAAAGAGATTATATCATCAGATATATTATCATAACCGCTTTCATTTAAAAGACCATTTGCAGCATCAATACACATTTCGAGTGATTTTGAATTGCCGGAAATTTTATAGTAATCTAATAACCCGTGTGTAACCGGACAAGTTACACAAACAAAGGGTGTATCTTTCGGGTATCTAGGTAATTGTCCCCATTCAAATGGATGTCCCCAAGCAATATGCTTATAGCCGGGTGATCTTCTTTCTTCAAGTATTTCAAGTAATTTTAAATTTTCATTGAGCACTTCTTCTTCACTTGTAATTTGATATAAATTTGCATTTCCTGCAATAACCAAACCTATCGTCTTCGGATGATATATTGACGGAAATTTAAAAAAGGAATTGCTTGGCAAATAACTATGAAATGGTTTGAGTACCTTGCGAATAAAATTAGCTATAGGCAACTTATTAATTTTACTAAATACCTTCTCATCCACTTGAAAAGGATCATTCCCCTTATATTGTTTTTCAATAAACCATAGCCGCATATTTTTTGCTATATCTATGTAGTTATTTTTCATTTGCTCAAAATCCAAAATAATCAATCATCCATTTGTTGAAATCAATTTTTTCTTTTAATAATTTTTCCATTCGGAGTTTCCAATTTTTTTTTGTACTCTCTGCATTGCCATTAAAAAAGGAAATTTTATCTAAAACACCCTCATAGTTTTTTGGTTTATACCCGAAAGTCAATTCATACTTATGTTCAAGTTCTTCCAAATAAGAAATCTTTCCGACAAAATCATTAATTCTGACTGAAGGTATACCTAAAACAGCTGCTTCTGCCGTCATAGTTTGGGAATCGGAAATCAGAAATTTTGAGAATGCCAAAATATGATGCATATCCCAAGGTTTTACTTTATACTCCTTTTTAAGTTCGCTTGACTCTATTATTTGGTTTTCACGAATTAACTCTCTTATTCTTGATAATAAGTCAGCCCCAATACCGTTTATTCCAACATCGTGATGTGCTTTTAACGCGGATAACCTCAGGATAACATACTGATTTGGTTCCAGTCCGTATGATTTTACAACATTTATGTCAGGCGTAAAAGTATTTGTATGAAGATAAGATAATTCATGATAAGAAGGATAAAATACCCTTTTATTTTTCCATTTCTTATATTTCAGACAATCCGGATTAATAACCTTATCCGCCAAAGGATAAGCCAGGTAAGTATAAAGTCTTATAACTTCATCATCATCTTCATTAAAATTATAAGCAGGTACACCATATCTAAATTTAAGAAAACCAATACTTGCTGAAGTACCAAAACTCGCATCAAATTTATACTTTCTATGCAAATCAAAAATGAATTTATTTCTTGCAAGCAATTCTTTTATCATTCCGCGTTTTGTTTTAGCCGCTGTTGTTATAGGGAAATGCTTAATCTTATAATGATCTAGTAAAATTTCTGTTACATCCTTTTTACGACTTACCACAAAAACAGAATGTTCTTTTTCTTTTAAGTAATTAATAAAATTTCTAAAAAGATGTACGTGAGCAGGATGCCCAATATCAAATAGGAGATTCATTATTTGTATAACCTGTCATTATCCTGAATATCCATCCACATAGCAAAAAGTAAAGACTGAAAACCGGTTACAAACAGAAAGAAAAATGCTAGAACAGTAACTGGATTCGCTCCTTCACCAATAATTGCCAGCCGGAGAATTTTATATAAAAATGGGAGTGAAGTAACGAGCAAAATAGCAGCAGCATGATATAATAAAAAGAGTGGATGAAAATCTCTAAAAAGATATTTAATATACAGTCTTTTTAAAAAAGACCTTAACAACAGCCAAGAGATTTTAGGAATTACTCTCAAAACCTTCATCTTAGATTTTTCACCTAGATTGTAAACCGGCTTAATTTCTATTTCTCGAATAGTACAAAATGCAATATTCATTTTTACCAGCAAATCATTTGGCCAACCATAACTCCTATAAATATCATATAGCCTGATAGAGTTGATTGCTTTCTTAGACATAGCAACATAACCGGTCTGAGTGTCGGAAATTTTCCAATAACCTGAAGCAAGTTTATTTAATATTGACAAGATAGAATTACCTATGAAACGGACCTTGGGAATAATCAGCCAAGAACTTCCGTGAAGTAATCTATTGCCTTTTACATAATCAACATTATCCTGCACAATTGGATAAACAATTGATTCAAGTTCATTAGGGTCCATCTGACCGTCACCATCCATAATAGCAACAGCATCAATTTCATTATCTTTTACCCATTTTAATCCTCGAGAAATTCCCGCTCCGTTGCCGCTATTTTTCTTTTGATTAATTAAAATAATTCTATTTATTTCAGGCTTTTCATTAACAATTTCAGAATCTACAAAAAACTTTATTTCTTGTTTATTTTTTTCATGTAGAACAACTTCCGCTTCATTATAAAAATTACGTTCAACCTTTTGGGGTTCTAATCCGACTTTGGTTGAATTATATTTTGAATCAGCTATATATTTTTTAACTACTTCGGCAGTTTTATCCATTGATTTATCATTAATAATAATTATACGATCCACAAAATCAGGCATAGTTTCAATGACTCTGCCTATTTGTTTTTCTTCATTGTAAGCTGGGACAACTACAGCTATTGTTCTGTCTTTAAGCATTTACAAATATGGTTATTTAAAATTCCTAATTTTGTTTAATGTGATAAAATATTTCTTGAGATATTTGGATTGTGAATTAGTATCAAAAGCTCTTTTAGTGACCAAGGGGTTTTCTCAAAGTTTCAGTTACTAATTATAAAAAATAGTTCTGAAAGTTATCTTTTCTAATTTTTCAAATTAGAGTTTACACCTATAAGACTTGTAGTAATAATAGGGTTATTTCCATTCCTATCTCTGTGTTTGAGCAATATTTCAAAAAGATTTTGCCAAATTATTTGAAGTGACTAAAGAATCATTTCTATTATCAAACTCACTAACATTAATTCTTTTTTTTAGTTGGTTATAGACTCTTTTGGAAGTCATTCTGATACTTCCCAATCATCCGATCTGAAAACGACGATTTTTAGATTTGTACGCCAGCCGGGGATGTTTAATAAATTTCTAAAAAAGGAACATATAAGACTATTTGTTTTCATCATATAATAAATTATTAAAAAATTCTGTCAGCCTAATACATTGCTTTTTATAGTTAAAAACATTTTGAGCTAAATACTTTCCTTGTTCTGCAATTTTTTCAACTTGGTATTTGTTCTTAAGTACAAATACTATTTTTTCAGCTATGCGATCTGCAAAATTTTCTTCAAGGAAAATTATATTACTGTCATTAAAATAATTTACCACTTCACCAATTTTAGTTATTATAATTGGAATCCCAAGCGCAAGATACTCACCGGTCTTTGTAGCAAAATTGTGTCTATTTTGATCTGAGTCAACTTTATTAATCACAGTTAAGTTAGCATTAGCTTGATAATTGATAAGGGTCTCATTATCCGGACTATCAAGAAAATGTACATAATCTTCTAAATTATTTTCTTTAATCAAATTATCGATTTTGTTTACAACAGATGTCAAGCCTATCCTATTTGTCAAATAAAAGTGAAGAGGTATTTTATGTTTTTTATGTACTAAAATAAATGCGTGGAATACTGCCAAAATCCCATCCTTAACATCATTCAAAGTCGCCGTATGAACCATAAAAGGAGTTTTAAAATTATTTTCTTTTGGTCCGTAATTTGCGTAATATTCATAATCAACTAGTATCGGTATTCTAATTATTGCACAATTTTTTGATGAATGTTTTTCTACAAATTTCTTTAGTGCTTCTGAAATAACAACAAAACCGTCGGCAAAAGGAAAAACTAAACGAGTCAAACAGAAAAGATTAAGCGGTGCAAAATATTTTAATACTATATCACGCCTTCCGCTGCCTCTAATTGAATATGGTTTCTCATTAACTTCAAATACTATCTTGCTTTTTTTTATTTTTCCATAAAAAATAATTAGCAATTTACTTACCCAGCCAAAACCATAAACAAAAAGAATATCAGCTTTTATTTTTTTCTTCATTAATACTGACAATGTGTAGACCGGAACTATAAATTGTAATAAAGGATTTTGTGAAAGTGGTGGAATTGGAATAACTTCAACATCAACACCGACTTTAGAAAGACCTTTTTCATAATTTTTTATTCTCTTTGATGCAGCACCAATTGAAGGATATTTATTGCTGTACAGTATTTTTATTTTCATTAATTTCTTTAATAACTTTGCAAGGATTACCTGCAGCTACCACATTTGCTGGTATACTCTTTACTACAACACTCCCTGCACCAATAACACTATTTTTACCTATGGTTACTCCTTTCATAACAATCACATTTACACCCAACCAGACATTATCTTCAATTATAACCGGCTTAGGAAGGGAAACCCTAGAATCACTTAAATGCCAATCTGAATCGGTAACCAATGTATTAGCGCCGCATCTTACATTATTGCCTATCGTTATAGCCTGAAAACATCCAATGACTGTGCCACTGAAACCACAATTATTCCCTATTGATAACATACTCCCTTTACCTGTTGAACTAATAATACAAGGTCTGTTTATTCCGATCAGATTAGATGTAGAACTGGAACGAAAAGAACAATTAGAACCAATAGAAATCTTTGCTAATGACGCTTTAACAAATTTAGCTCTTCCAAAAAATTTTATCCTTGGCACAAATACTACACCACGCAACATTAAATCTAATTTCATATAAGTTGATGAAAAAAAAGAGAATATTATTAAGGTAATGCTATCAAAGAAGTTAATAAGCTTGTTCATTCAAAACATTTTCATTAAACTTATTGTATTTATATATAAGATTGATTTCATCTTGTGTTAATTCATCTTTCCAACGTTCATCATATTTAACCAATTGTTTACCTTTATAACGCATCGGATTTCCCGCAACTAAATGATGTTGAGTTGGATCAACATAAAAAAGATTATTTAACTGTTTATGATATTGTTTACTAGCATCAATCTCTTGCACTATTTTATCCAATAAGTCAGCCGGATTTTTCACAAAATGTTCATACTCAACTTCAATATACCTAAGATCAGGAATCTTTTCTTTGTAAACTTTTATTCTTTGTTCAAATTTCTGTTTAGATTTTACTACACTCATTAAATCATATTTTTTATTCTTTTTCAATGACCATCTCTTTGAAGAAGCAGCTAATCCCTCAATAGAACGATGAATAAAGATAAACATAACATCTTTTGGTCTAGATTGCTGCAATAAAAGTGCAATGGTTAAATGTTTTGATGAATCAATTACAATTGGTTTTTCAGCCACTTTGGACATACTTTCATATAACAGCCAGTTATTTTTTATCCAATTGTCGATCTTTGGTTCAATCCATTTAATTGAATTTAGGGGTTTTCCCTTTTCTAACCATTCACGAACTAAAAAACCTTTTGCTTTATCTAAAAAACTTCTTGCGAATCCGTCCCTTTCTTGATAAGAAAAAGAGTTAAAATATGCCAGGTTAAAATTACGGGGATTTGCAATTATATCAATTCCGGTTTTGCTTTTGATTTCTTCAAAGACATTGCTCCAAAAATTACATTTTCGAAAATCTTTTCCGCATGTACATATATCTTCGTCCTCAAATGTTGCCTTTTTATTTTTTGTCCTTTCTAGTTGCCAGTTCAAATAACGCATTTCTCCGGATGATATAAAACCAGGATGTGTGCCCAAAATTAAATCCAGTAATGTTGATCCAGAATGCCCCTGTGATATGATGTAAATTAGTTTCATATTAATTGAATTTTGTTTGGTATGTATTTTTTCAACAATTCTATATAATATTGTATTTATAGTTTCTATTTAACCAATTCATAATAGATAAACGTATGTCTAACCAAATCACATATCCGTAAAGAATCCCTGTTAAACCCATAAATAAAAAACTAAAATTTATCATTAACGTGTACATACCAGTTAAACCTACCACTATACCAATCCCGAATATTGTTGCAGCTAAAAAAAGTATGTAGTGATTTTTTATTCTTTTAAAGAAAATTCTCCCCAAATAGATTAACATTGAAATGTAAATTATTGATATAATAGGTCCTATTATCAATCCATACTGTCTCAATAATTCTAGAAATAAATTATGTGCGCCGAATGTTACTTCTATCTTTTTCCTATCTAAAGAGATAAAACTAATATCATCAACAACTAAAGGTGGAACCCAATACCTTGCATGCATACTTTTTTTCCATACTGCATTCCAAATGACCCCTCTATCACCAATGGCTTTATATGCAATAAATTGTGGGTAAGTAGTTATATCAGTATAGGAAAAATCTGAAACATTAAATTTGTTTGAAGAATAATTGTAGGTTTGAGTAATTACATAGGTAATGATTATCAAAGAAAGAAGTATTATCCGTTTTTTCACAAAAAATTCTAAAAGGATTTTTTGTTTCCACATATAAAGAATTATAATTATAAAAGATAGTATTATTGAACCTAATAAATGAAATTTTATTTCATAAAATCCGCTAAGTACTAAAACTATAGCTAGAATTCCTGCAAATTTATAATAATAACTTAACTTTATTTTTGTTTTGAATGGAAGAACAAATATACCACCAATAACAGCAAATAAAGCAAATGAAATGGCTGTTATCCTTAAAGAGGAACTAATATTTAATAAATTAAATATATATACAAATATTAGAGATATAAAAATTACTTTTAGATTTTTTCTGGAAAATTTTTTCGACATTCTTAGTCCATAGAAAAAAGGAAATATCCCCACGTAAAAACCCAAAGGTATTACACTATCAACAAAATTAAAATCTAACACATAAAATCGATACAAGGTTTGATAAAACAAAATCGGGGCAGGTAAAAAAGATAAAATAAGCAGCCAAATGTTAAACATACTTGTAATTTGCTTAAAATATTTTAACGTAAGTAGAAAACAACTAATAAGAATAAAAATAGCTATTGTTGAACCGCCCGCTGAATTAACCATAAGTGCAGGGAAATATCGCGGATTTTCACTCCACACCATGTAAAAAATATAAGGTGCAACAATGAATTTGAATAATTCACCAAGATTTTGGAAAGCTAATAACAATAAAAACGCTAATCCTAGATGAAAATATAAATAAAAATCTTCTTTTTTTATTTCAACTTCAACCATTATCTTTTACAATTGCTTGATAAGTGTTTAAAACTGCATTAGTTCTAAATTCTTAATTGTAAACATTTTCTGAGTATAAATATCTTTTAGTTAGCTACGCAAGATAATCCTAAAATCAACAAGGTTGCATTTAGCTCCATTTTACAGCAACCTATTTTCTATTTATTACTTTCTGATAAATACTTAGTAAATTATTAACTATTATTTTTCTGTCATGTCTTTTTAATGCTCTTATTCTGGCGTTTTTGCCCATTTCTATTGCTTTTTGTCTATTATCAATTAATTCAATTATCGATCCTGCTAACATCCAAGGATCACCATCTTGAATTAGCATTCCTTCCTCTCCATGTTTTAACAAACTTCCCGTTCCACCTGCAAATGAACCAATGCAAGGAAGACCCAAAATCATTGCTTCACATAAATTATTCGGACTATTTTCAATATGTGAAGGCATAACATATATATGTGCCTCTTTTAGTTTATTTATCAATTGTGTAGAAGTTAATTTCCCAAGTAATTTCAATCCTTCTTTCGGAAATTTATTAGAAAGTTTTTTCTTTACAACTTTAACTATTTTATCATCTTCTGAAATTCCGGCAACCCTCCATTCTATTACATAGTTCAATTTATTTAGCTCATGGAGTGCTAAACATAATGTCTCAAATCCTTTATAAAATGAATTCCCATTCGTTGTATGTATAATTATTTTATCGCTTGTCAACGGTTGTTTCCAAATATTGTTATAAAACTCTTCCCTTAAAGTTTCATCACAATGATAGTATTTTGCGTTTGGAGCCATAACTTTCATAATTCGTCTATCCCACTCAGTTCTACCTAAAATATACTTAGTCTGCTTTAGATTCTTTAATTCCCTTGAACTTTTCTTTGCAAATTCCATATAATACTTGTAATACGATTTATGTAATAGAATATCTCGAAGCTTAAATCGAATAGGAAAATTGTGTGAAAATTCTTTTTCGATTCCGGTAAAATATTTATGATGATAAACCGTTATGTTTCCCTGCATGCTAACAAGCACCGGGATATCTACATATTTTAAAATACATCCAAATGGATTCTCAGTACCATGAATGTGAATAATATCAGGTTGTATTTCTTTGATTATGTCTAAATAGATATATAAATCTTGTTCATCGAGAAATTTATTAAATAATCTTTTTAAGATATTTAATTTCCAATTTTTACTGCAAATAGGGTAATATTTTGTACCACCATAACTAAATTTTTTAGAATATTTAGCATAATAAAAAGACACGTAAAGATCTACTTTCTCTTGAATTGTTTTATCAAGAGCTTCAAGCCATCCGCCGCCAATTGATGTCCCGCTTAGGAAAACAAATCCAGCTGCTGGAGTATTAGAAAACCAGAGTACTTTCATTTAAATTTATTTTATGTCTAATATGGCATTTATGTATGAATAGCTTTTTGCTATTTGTTCTTGTAATAGCTTTTCTACTTCATTATAATTTATTTTTTCCTTTAAATTCACATCTTCTTTTGAAGCAATATGTCTATCAGACAAATTTAGTAAAGCAAGAAAATCAGTCATCCGAGTATTATTATCTAATGTCTTTATGTTAAAAACATAAAATTCTTTCCTTAATAAAACAGAAAATGCAGAAGCATGAAATGAATTTGAAATAACCATTTGTGCAGAATTTAACCATTCCAAGAATTCTATAGGTCCTGCATTTGAAATATTTTTATCTGCATACGGTAATTTTTTATAATTATTAACTGAATATATTTTCCACCCAGTAGCTATGGATACCATTTGTACACACTCCTCAATATCCTTGCCATATATAAAATCATACACTAAAATATACCTTTCCGAACAGTTTTTCTTTATAACAGACTTCCATTGTCCTACCGTTAATAAAAATACAGGGTCCAACACATGAACCCCACCTTTGATCCCAATTGATTCTAAAACCTTTAAGCCTGATATTTCCCTTACAGATATACGATCCATTTTTTTTAACATACTTGAAACAAAAGGCACATATCCATCGGCTATTTCTTTAGTCCCAAAACTGGCAGCATAAGACACTTTTATTTTGTTTGCCGAAACAAAATCCAGGTAAAAAGCAGGGTCTTTTCCATTTGGCATAACACTATTCCATACCTGGTCACTACCCGTAATGAATATCTTTCCCTCGGGAGGATTTACTTTCAGATCATCATTTGAATAATATCTATTAGAAGTAATCATTAAATAATCTTCTTTAAACTGATCAAATTTTTTCTTTCTTTTCATCGCTTTAAATCGCTTGTTATAATTCTTTAAGGCATATAGTAAATGAATGAGCTTAATTTTACTACATATTCTATTAAATCGAGATTTTTCATTAATATACCAAAAGTTATAACGATGACTTAAATAATCAGGTTTATAATCAATAATCTCTACATTATGTCCCTTTTCTTGAAGATATTTCATTAAAGCATAAGCTTGTAATGAAGCTCCATAATTATAAACATCGTGACATGTTATTGTTTTTATTTCCATTTTTCTTCAATATTTATTGTATTAATTTTTTGCTTTTAAAAATGGCTATTCATCTATCTTTATTAAAATTTAGATACGGCGTTTCAAATAATTTACATTTTCTATTTGCTTCAATTTCATTAACGCGGAATTAGAAAGATTAAAAAAAAAAGTTTCATTTAATCATAGAATCAACGCCAGTATCTTTGCCGTTGAAAAACCGATAACTATAAAAGACTAAAGACTAATTGCTACACCTATGGCTAAAACTTTATAATCTATAGTATAAATTCTGGTTAAAATCAGAAAATGCCCTGTAATTATAAACGTCGTGACAGGTGATGATTTTAATTTTCATTGTGGAAAGTTTTCTTGTTTAGTTTTGATATTATTAGTTGTGGATGGGCAAATAGAGTCAGATAATATTTCACCTTTTTGCCTTTTGTAATCATTAAAGCTTCTGTCTTCAAACTCACAGAGGGAGATTTTAACATCCGCATATAAATTCCATATAAAATTGGTCTTGGGGGCGACTTTTGCATTTGTCCTTCTGTGACTACCAAAATATTTTCGGGAATAAATACAACCTCATTTTTTATGGATCCCACAATTTGTTTTCCCACTTCCGTAATAGCCAGGAGACCACTAACCCCTTTATCCTCATTCTTGTATGTCTTACTCCATAAATCGCCAATACGTATATCTGCAGAAGAAGCTGTTGTTTTATATTTGCATTTGTCATAACATGCTTTCCCCAAGCAACTATCACTTAAAAACATTTGATAAAATATATCTCTTTTACTTAAAGGAGATATATATTTACCTCCATTGGCTTTTATGGCAAACGAGTCATGCCACCCCCTCTGTTTATTGCGCCATGAAAACTCAGTAATTTTTCCTATTTTATTTTCTATGGACTGCACATACTTTTTCCACATCAACATAGAAGGAACACCATGACAAAAGAAGTCCACCAGTACAAAATTCGCTTCTACATTTTTTTGCCGGATATACCTTCTCAATGAATCTATCTGACAGGGAGTCCCTGTTATAAAATATTTTTCCTTTTTCTTAAAAGCCGAAAAAGCATCTATCGTATAGCTTTGAATATATTTAGAACCAATGCTTGCTTGATAGTCTTTCTCATTATCTGTTAGAAAATGTTCTACACGTTGCTTTTCAATATTATACCTTACACCACAAGCTTTATAGCCTTGTTGGATGTGGTATTTTCCCAATTCATAACCGACACCTCCCGAAGAACTTTTGTAACGAATGGCTTCACTATTGCTCCAAGCTGCATATCCATCAATTTTATCCGTAATGTTAAGAGCCAATTCTTTATGTGAATAAGCACAAACCGAAAGACATAATTCACAGTGGAGACAATTGTTCAAATCAAAAAGTTTCGGTTCATAGAAGCCATTTTGGTTCAACTCAATCTGGATGATTTTTTGAGGACACACAATGGCACAAACTCCACAACCATAACAGTCTTTTATAACCGATATGTTATTCTTCATCTCTAGATTATTTTTTTATTCTGGATAAACCAATCGCTACAAGTTCCTTTGATCTCTTGGGGAAAGAAATAAATGACTTACATTGGATATAAAATATAGATCTATAAAGTTTTACAACCCAATTTGCTAAAAATCCAGAGAATGCAATCGCAACAATAATTGCAATAGCTGATCCTATGATTCCATAGAGGGGAATTAATATAAAATTTATAACAACACTTACAAAGCAGCCTATTATATTTCTAATAACAGCATACCTTTGAATTCCTTCTGTTAGTATTATTTGTCCTGAAGCATAAAACAAACCAATAAATAGAGCTTTCCATGCCATAACTTGTAACACAGGTATTGCTTCGGAATACTTTACACCAAAGGTAAGAGTAATAATAATTTTTGCGCCTAAAGAAAAGAATAGAGATAAAGTCAAACCAACAATTAACATAACATCCATGAATTTCTGTCGAAATATTAAATATTTTGTTTTATCAGTTTGATAGTTTTTTACAAGAATGGGAGTGATGGTCTGAACTATGACACTCGGAATAAATATAATAAAATTCGTTAATTTCGCGGCTACAGAGAAGAATCCTAATGCTTCATTATCAATCATATTTCGAATCAATACTTGATCAATCCGTTGATAAATAATAATTGCAGTTCCAGAAAGAAGTAAAGGAAAAGATTCTTTAATAAAATACTTTGCCGTTTTTTTGTCAAAGGTCCAATGCCTTATTTCTTTGCCATATCTTTTATGCGATATAATATATCCTGACGCTACTAACATGAAATCGAAAGTTAAAGCAATAATGAACCAGCTTAATTCTGCTTTTATTAATAATAAAATAACTTTGATACAAGTTCCAAAAATTGTTCGTACAATCTCTGTTTTTACAACATACTCATTAAGAATAATTGAGGTGAAATAGTTACGAATAATATTAAAGGTATCAAAAACAACAGAAAGAGAATAAATCATTACCATAGTGATGGTAAAACGATCTGACTCAAAAATGAGAAGTGTTATAAAAATCAGTAAGATTGTAATTATTGCAAAAAACAATCTCAATCGAAAGGCTGTTCCCATAATTAAGTTAGTATTGTCTTGTGTTTTTGCTAATTCTCGTATTTCAATATTATCTAAACCAAAAGTTGCCAACACCTTAAATAAAGCAACATAACTAATTACATAGCTCATTATACCCAGCTTCACTGGCCCTAGGTAACGAGCAACTAGAATACCAATGAACAAACCACTAAGTATATTAACTATTTTGCCAAGCACTGCCCAAGATATATTTTTAAGAATTTTCTTACGATTGCTTGTTAAATTAAGCTTATTGCTTATGTTACTTAAGTTATTCAATGACTATTTTTTGATTAAAAGAGCAAAAAGAATTTAAAGAATCCACCTTCTAAGAAGGTGGATTTGGATTGCCCCTATAAGGGGCTAAAAATCAAAGCCTTCTTCTGCTTCCTTTCTCTCTTGATCCTCTTGATATTTGACATATTTTAATATCTTCTCTTCGTCTATTCCTATAGTGTCCACGAAATAACCTCTCGACCAGAAATGATTCCCCCAATATGGCTTCTTCTTTAGTCTCGGATAACTCTTAAATAACTTTATTGCTGTTTTACCTTTCAATACTCCCATCAATTTCGATATTGATACTTTTGGCGGTACACTGACTATCAGATGGATGTGATCCCTTTGTATGTTTAATTCCTTCTTTTGACACCCTTGCCATTCCAACAACATCTCTATATCTTCTTCTATCTGTTTTTTTATTACTCCTTCCAATATCTTGAACCTATATTTGGGTGTCCAAACTATGTGATAATCACATCGGTAGATGACATGGCTTAATTTCTTAAATTTGCTCATAGAACAAAATTAAGACTTTTATGGCATAGCCGAAAGTACATTACCACCTTCGAAGAAGGTGGGTTTCTGGGTTACACTAAATGTTACATTTGTCTTATTCATTAGCTTAATGTTCGTAAACACATCGTAATTTTGATGTACATGTAGGTATGGTATACGCATTAATATGACCAGCAGAGTGAAATTGCTCTTTTGTTATTACAAGTCAAACCATAAACCAAGCTTTTCTGCCAGAATTAAAACAATTCCAGCTAAGATAAGATGTATGGTAAAGGCAGCTTTTTTAACTCAGGATAGTTTTGTATGCCAACTTCGAAAGTTATAAATCGTGATGTTAAAGATGCTAATGCTCCATTTAAAACGAAAACATGGCTACCACTCCGTCAATTACATTATATAAACCATAATCCTCAACGCCTAATGCTTTCAGAACAATTCTGGAAATATATAAAGGGAAACTACCATTATTATTCCTATCCTGAAATATAGCATTAGTTTTTTAGCTATGAAGGAATCATTTGAGTTCACTTAAAAATATTTCAATTTTACGTTTGGAAAATTATCATGAAATAAGAAGGAATAAAAATATATTACTTACAAAGTTGATTATTTGTTTGAATAGGTTTAATACTTGATTTTTCTTAAACTTCTGTTCTAAAATATTTTTTATACCATTCAACAAACTTCATAATTCCCATTTCAACTTTTGTGGTTGGTTTATAATCTAGGTCCCTTTCCAAATCACTCACATCCGAATAAGTCATTTTCACATCACCCGGTTGAATAGGAAGAAAGTTTTTCTTTGCTTTTTTACCAAGCTGTTTTTCTAAGCTTTCAATGAAATCATTAAGTAACACCGGACTGGAATTACCAATGTTATAAACTTTATAAGGCGCAATAGAGATGGAAGGATTATTATCATCAAGTTTATCTTTTGCTTGAGGAATATGAGTAATAACCCGGTAAACTCCCTCAATAATATCATCAATGTAAGTAAAATCCCGGGTCATATTCCCGTTATTATAAACATCAATTGGTTTGTCATTTAGTATGGCTTTTGTAAATTTGAATAGAGCCATATCAGGTCTTCCCCACGGACCGTAAACAGTAAAAAATCTCAGCCCGGTTGTAGGTAAATTATAAAGATAGCTGTAAGTATGTGCCATCAACTCGTTTGATTTCTTAGAAGCAGCATAAAGAGAAACCGGGTGATCTACATTATCGGAAGTTGACAACGGCATTTTGGTATTTAATCCGTACACACTTGAACTGCCGGCATAAACCAAATGTTTAACGTTATTATAACGGCAAGCTTCCAAAATATTAAAAAAACCTACAATGTTGCTTTGTATATAAGTTTCGGGATTAGTTAAAGAATATCTCACCCCGGCTTGAGCCGCTAAGTTAACTACATAATCAAACTGTTCTGTTTCAAAAAGTTTGAGTAAGTTTTCTTTATCGGTTAGATCAAGTTTAATGAAACGATAGTTTGCCGGTTCTTCCTTAACCAACACTTCAGTTACTGTTTCAACTTCGGCGGATAAATTTGAGGAGAAATAGGATGATTTATTTTTGACATTTTCCTTTTGCTGTAAACAAGATTGAGTGATTCTATTATAATCTATGCTTTCTTTTTCTATCCCGGTTTCTTGAAGACGTGCATATTTTAGATTTACGTCGTAGTAATCATTTATGTTATCAAGTCCTACAATTTGCCAGTTTGTTTCTTTGAGTAACTTATTTACAAGATGGAATCCAATAAAGCCGGCGGACCCGGTTACTAAAATTTTTCTGTTTTCAAGTTTTTCTTTTTTCACTAATAGAATGCAAGTTTTTATGATTGATTATGATTTCCGCAGATAGGTATTGATAATTTTATAATTTATAATTTGTAATTTTTTTGCCGAATTCAACTGCCAACGGTAATCCGACGTATCCCAAACCAATTACGGCAATATTTAATGATTTAGTTTGAACTTTTTCTAAGAAATTCATTTTTAATTATGGTTGGCAGGTTACAAGTTTTCAAGTTACATGTTTCACGTTATACGATAAATGACCATAAATGACTACCTATGACTATTTCTTATATATTGTGTGCTTTCCAATGCATAATCCAGATTTAATTATAGTTGACCGGTTGCATATTTTCAAGTTTCAAGTTCTTAGATTTCATATAAATTATTAGAGTTTCTGCAAAATTAGATATCTAAACGTTTTATCAACTCGAACCCCGTTTTTTGGGGTAAGCCTGCCGCCTGTGCGCCTTTGGCGTATTTTTTTTGCGGGAGATCTTTAAAGTGAAGAAAGATTTCTCACCCCAACAAAAAACGTTGGGATTCGAAATGACAGTTCACACCTTCTCGAAATGTCAGACTTTTTTATTTTTCAGAAACTTTAATACATTGGCCTAACCTATTTTTTTTATAGCATAATTCGGGTTAGATGTATTTCAACAAATGACAACAAATGACTACAAATGACTACAATTGACTACCCATGACTGTTTTTTCATCACAGCCTTCCCGCAACCAAATTTTTATCGACTATACCTTTAACGTCGTAAATAACGGCTCCGTTTTTTATAAATCGCTCAATATTTAATCCCTTGAATTCATCATGTGCAACTGCAACTATAATTCCGTTATAAGGTATATTTGGATTAAGTTTACCGTTAGTTAAAATCTCAAGCCCGTATTCTTCTTTTACTTCATGGGCATCAGCCCAGGGATCATAAACATCAACGTTGCAGCCGAATTGTTTCAGTTCGGAAACTATATCTACTACTTTTGTATTCCTTATGTCCGGGCAGTTTTCTTTGAATGTAATTCCGAGAACAAGCACATCGGAATTATCAATTTTGTATCCCTTTTTTATCATAAGCTTTATCAAGTTGGAAGCAACAAAAGCACCCATGTGGTCGTTTATACGCCTGCCGCTTAGTATTACTTCGGGATGATATCCGCATTCACTTACTTTGTGGGTTAAATAAAACGGGTCAACCCCAATGCAATGCCCGCCGACCAATCCCGGCTTAAAGGGAAGAAAGTTCCATTTTGTGGATGCTGCATCAAGTACATCGTTTGTATCGATATCCATAAGATTAAAAATTTTAGCAAGCTCATTAACAAAAGCAATGTTTATGTCTCTTTGCGCATTCTCAATAACTTTTGCGGCTTCCGCTACTTTTATGCACGGCGCCAAATGTGTTCCTGCCGTAATTATTGATTTGTAAAGTTCGTTTATTGCTTCAGCTGTTCCGGGGGTACTTCCGCTTACTACTTTTTTTATTGTAGTTACACGGTGCTCTTTGTCCCCGGGATTAATTCTTTCGGGACTGTACCCGCAGTAAAAATTCCGGTTGAATTTAAGTCCGCTTTCTTTTTCCAAGATGGGCACACAATCTTCTTCCGTACAGCCGGGGTATACGGTCGATTCGTAAATAACTACATTTCCTTTCTTTAACACCTTGCCAACAGTTTCGCTGGCCTTACATAACGGCCTTAAATCCGGGTATTTGAATTTATCTATCGGTGTCGGGACGGTAATTATGTATATATCGGATTTTTCAATATCTTTTACACCGGTAGTAAAACTTAAAAGAGATGCTTCTTTTAATTCTTTTTTACTCACTTCCAAAGTTTTATCATATCCGGCTTTTAATTCATTAATTCTTTCATGAGAAATATCAAATCCAACAACTTTAAACATTTTGCCGAATTCAACTGCCAACGGTAATCCAACGTATCCTAAACCAATTACGGCAATATTTAATGATTTATTTTGAACTTTTTCTAATAAATTCATTTTTTATTATGGTTGGCAGGTTACAGGTTTTCAAGTTTCAAGTTCTTAGGTTTCATATAAGGATTTAAAAATTTTTGGAATTAATTATAAAATAGGATTTTGTGGCAATTCTGGTTTTAATCATTTTTAATTTATTGCATTAGAATAGGGTTTCTGCAAAATAAATGACTGTCATTTCGAATCCCCGACGTTGTTTGTCGGGGTGAGAAATCTTATAAGCTGGAGAAAAGAAAGATTTCTCAGTCGCACAAAACGCTCCTTCGAAATGACAAAACGTTTAGATATCTAATTTGGTTTTGGGATTTTGACTTGTGTATAGTATATATTGTGTACTTTCCCGGTGCATAATCCGGGTTAAATGTATTTCAATGAATGACTACAATTGACTACCCATGACAATAAATGACTCTTTTATAATCATCACGGCGTAGTTGAGGAACGAAGCCGACAGACTTTTTATTTTGCAGAAATTTTATTATTTGAAGTCCGGTAGGACTTCCATTATCGTAGAAAATAATAACCGCCAGCACCTCAAAGCTTCGTAGATGCTTCATTAAATATAGTTCACAAAATTATTGCCGTATTGATTGTTTTTACGACTGAATAACAATTTATGCCGGTATTTAATAATGAAACACCTACAGTGTTTTGCCTCCTGGGGGGATATCTTTTTCTACCATAATTTAAACGGCCAAAGCCGATTGATTTGTTTAATTTCATTTGAATGACTACCAATTTCACAGAACAGGTTTATTCGTTTTTTCATCAAAAAGAGCATTTATCAAAAAAAGTTCTTATTAATGAGAAAAAGTTTGCATTTATTGAAAAAAGTTCTCATTAATCAGAAAAAGTTTGTATTTATCGAAAAAAGTTCTCATTTATTGGAAACAATTTCTTAAATACCAAAGTAAAGTTGTCATTAATTCAAAAAAGTTGCCATTAAGGCAGAAAAGTTTGCATTAATTTGAAATAACTTCTTAAATACCAATATAAAGTTGTCATTAATTCGGAAAAGTTGTTGTAAATGATGATGAAATTTGTGTTAATCATGAAAAAGTTTGTAAATATTACTCAAGCTGTTGGTGTTTTTCTCTTTATTGATTTGTTTATTAAAGTAAAAAGTCTGTCGGCCGTGCAGCATATCGAATGACAACCAGCCTTGTCGGTTCGAAGGAGCGTTTTGTGTGACTGAGTCTGCCCGGCCGTTTTTTTGGCGGGAAATCTTAAAGATTTCTCGCAAAAAACGCTCGAAATGACAAAACGTTTAGATATCTTATTTTACAGAAACTTTATTACTTGAAGTCCGGTAGGACTTTCATTATGGTAGAAAATAATAATCACATGCAATTTAAGCTTCGTAGATGCTCCATTAAATTGATTATTCTCATGACAAAATTCCCGGCATTTAATAATGAAACGGCTAACACCGATTGATTTGTTTATTATTTACGTTTTCAACTCAATCTCTTTTAAACCTGATTTTTTTCTTTTCTTATTTTTTGTGCCGTTGTTTGAGTAGTAGTAATAGTATTTATAATAGTTGCTGTAGCCGTTACGGATAACAAAACAGTTTAACACAAGCCCAAGCAGATGTGCGTAATCATTTCTTAGCAGTTCTATTGATCTTTCTACAAGATGTTTGTCGGTTTCGTTTGCTTTTACCACGAGTACTGTTCCGTCCGCAAGAGTTGAAAGTATCTCTGCATCCGTAACTGCAACAATCGGCGGTGAGTCAAGAATGATATAATCAAACTTGCTTTTGAGTATTGTTAATAATTTCTCTATTTGTCCCGAACTTAATATTTCGGAAGGATTGCTTGGTTGTGTTCCGCTGGCAAGATAAAACATGTTCGGTATTGATGTCTTTTTAATTACTTCACTGAAACGCGAGGCTTCACATAGTAAGTCTGTTAACCCGGGTGTTTTCTGCTCATTAAATATTTTGTGAATACGGGGTTTGCGAAGGTCGCAGTCAAGCAGCAGGGTTCTTCTATTTGCCATACCGAAAGCTGCGGCAATATTTGCAGCGGTTATTGTTTTTCCGTCGGCAGGCGAAGGAGAAGTTACAAGTATGGTTTTTATCTTTTCATTATTTCTTCTTTTGAATTGAATTCTTGTTCTAATTGCCCTGTATGACTCCGCAGATATTGAATTGGTTTTCGTTTTTGTAACAAGTTCAACTTCCGGGTCCTTATTTTTTTGTGTGATTTCCGTTATTTCAGGTATCCAGCCGAGAATATCAATATTCATATTATACAAGTCGTCCGGTGTATGGATTTTAGTATCCATCATAGCTTTAACAAAGGCTATTCCAAGGCTTAAACCCAATCCGACTAAAAAGCCGGTAATAATTATTAGTTTCCTGTTTGGACCGGTCGGTCCCGACTGCGGTCGAGCAGGATCCAAAATAACTACATTGGCCGGAATAGACTGTTCATTTACTAATGCTTCCTGGTATTTTTCCTGGACAAGTAAATAGAGTTTTTCCCTTAAAAGACGTTCTCTTTCCAATCTTGCAAGACCGAAAGTCTTTTGGGGTAAATTGTTAAAGTTCTTTTCGTAACCGTCTATTGCTTTGTTTATTTCAACCAATGATGCTTTTAGCGATTGCACTTTTATTTTTTCAGTTAATATTTCCTGCATTAGCGACCTAATTTCATCTTTTGAGGATGTTATCATCATTTTTTCGCTAAAATCTTTAATTATATCGTCCCTTTTTTCTTTTAGTTCGTCTACTTTCTCGTCAAATCCTTTTATTAATACCTCGTTTCTGTTTTTAACTTTATCCTGACTAAGAGACAAATCTCTTTGTACCTCGTATTTTGCAATTTCCTCGGCTAATCCTTCCAAATATTTTTCCGTAGCAGAATTTCTTAAGTAATTCACCATTTTGGGTTCTTGTTCGGAAAGCTCACCTTCCAAAATTTCCAAGTTTTTTTGAGCAATTGAAAGATCAATATTTACTGCATTTCTTTTGGCTTCAAATTCCGAAAGGTTTTCAATTAAACTTTGAGCTTGTGCATCAAGAGCATAAACTTTTCCTTTCTCTTGAAACTCGCGCATATAATTTTCCGCGACAATTAAATCTTTAAATTTTTCATCAACCTGATTCTTTAAAAATTCTTTTACATTTCCCAACTGAGCCCGGTTATATATAAGATTTTTGTTTTGGTACGCTTCGGCATATAAATTGCAGATTAGTGACGCTTCATAAGGAGATGCGGATTCAACACTTATTTCGACTATTTCCAGGTTACTTTTCTGAGCAATTTCAACTTTTCCCTTAAGCATTCCTATAATTTCTTCAACAGATTTTCCCACTATTATTTCATCATTTTCCTCGCTTTCCTTTGTTATCAACGAGAAATTATCTATTCCTGTTAGTTCCAAAGTATCAACCAATGCTTCCGCTACTCTTCTTCTTATATCATAAATTTTCATTACTTCAATTTCATTTTCAACAAATGAACTCTTAAGATCTGAAAATTCCGGGAAAACAGCTCCTTCCAAAATACTGCCCTGGGGTTTTGTAACTCTTATAAGAGCCGTAGTTTTATATACATCAGGTTTGGAATTTGCATAATATACCGCAACTGCAGTACTTAATACTGTAATAATTACAATTAACAGCCAGTTTAAGCGTATAATTTTAATTATTTCACTTAAACTTATACTGTCTTCTTGTACTTCCTTTTCAATTAATGATTCAATATACTTCTCATCCATTTTGTACCCTATCGTATATTAAGTTAAATTGCGCATGATTATACCCTGGAAATTCATTTCGAAGGCTTTGAAAAAATAGCAAGTGCATTTTTTAGGACTTCTATTTCCTGTAATAACTCGGTATTCTTTTTTTTCAATATCATGTTTTCCTTTTCCAGCGCCTCGTTTTCCGTATAATCGATGTCTAATTTGTCGTTATATAGATATCTGCTTTTCCATTGCCGAACTAACGCACTATCAATGCCAAGTTCATCAGCTACTTGTTGAGAAGTAGTATTTTCATCTAGTAACATTTTAAGTGCTTTTCTTCTTACTTCAAGGCTATAAGCTTTTCTCATCGGTGACATATTTTTTATAAATATAGTTTCTACAAAATAAAAAGTCTGTCGGTACCCGTTTTTTGGGTGAGCCTGTCCGCCGCCTGTGCGCCTTTGGCGTATCTTTTTGGCGGGAAATCTTTCAATTAGAGGATGATTTCAAAGATTTCTCCCTCCGGTCGAAATGACAAAACGTTTAGATATCTAATTTTGCAGAAACTCTAATTAGGGATTGCTGAAGTTCTCAGATGCAAAATTCAAACCTATGTTGCTTATGGCACAAAGCTCTCAGTGTATAAGCCATTTTTCTAAGCTTTAGAGAATTCTTGATAAAAAGAAAATAAAA
>JASFMY010000034.1:0-52939 GCA_050117315.1 Ignavibacteria bacterium | reverse complement strand
TAAAAGGGAAAGTCACATCGGAAACTGGAGAAGCCCTTATCTCGGCCAATATATTGATAACCGATAATAATTTCGGGGCAGCCACAGATGAAAACGGAAATTATGTAATAAAAAATCTAAAGCCTGGTACCTACACACTAAGTGTAACATATATAGGTTTCGAAAAGCAGACTCAAAAGATTGATGTATATTCGGGCAGAACAACAGAAGTAAATATAGTACTAAAATCGACCAGCTTTAACATCGGGGGTATTGAGGTTGTAGGAACGAGTGAGTTTATACCGTTGGATCCTGAGACGAAAACGGAAATTTCATCTGGTGAAATTGAGCATATGCAGGCTTCCAGTTTGAATGATGTACTTGAATTGATGCCGGGTGTTAAAACAAGTAATCCTTCACTATACAGGCAAAAACAAGCTGCAATCCGCGGAGGTGAGTCAATGGGAACCCAGGTAATTGTGGATAATGTTCCTCTCTCCAATACTGCTAATTTGCAGGATGCAACATATACTTCATTCAACGAGGGAGTTGACCTGAGAACTGTTCCGGCGGAAAATATTGAAAGCGTGGAAATTATCAGGGGAATCCCTTCCGTTAAATACGGCGATTTGGTAGACGGGGCAATAATTGTAAAAACTACGGCTGAGCCTTCGCCTCTAAGGCTTAAAGCAAAATATAACCCGGGAACTTTCGAAGCGAATATCAGCGGCGGTGTAAGATATGAAAATAATTGGATACTAAACGGCAGTTTTAATTTTGCCGCATCCGATAGTAATTTGAGAGTAGACGGGGACGGTTATACGCGTATTGCCACCCAATTGAATGCGATTTATGATACCGGGGATATCACGCTTAAAAATTCATTTTATTATACAAGAGCATTTGATGAAAAGAAGGAATCGGCTGTTGATGATGTACGCCAGGCCTGGTATAATAAAGACCATACTATCAAATATATAGGTGATTTTAAGTATGTTTTTAATCCCCTTTCAGAGTTAAATGCAATCTTCTCGGTTAATTATACAAAACGGGATTCATACCAGCAGCAGCTTATATCAAGAGATAATGCCGTTATAAGCGATAGAACCGAGGAAGGAGCACAAGAAGGAACAATAGTATTCGGCAGCTACCTGGGAAAGCAATGGATTAAAGGAGAAGAATGGAATTTATATTCCGATTTGAATTATGAAACAGGTTTTTTTACTTATGGTTTTCTGCACAAGTTTTTAATGGGTATAAACTGGACCGATGATTTTAATACCGGCGAAGGTATTATTTTTGACCCCTTATACCCACTGACGAGTAACACGTATGTTGCCCCAAGGTTGAGGACATATGACGATATTCCTTCCTTCAACACATTATCTCTTTATTTTCAAGACAAAATTGCCGGAAGACTCTGGAAACCGTTTACATTACAAATAGGTTTTCGTTACGAGGCTTACAGGCCAACCGGTATAAATGTTAACGGTCTTTGGGGTGACGGTGATTTTATCGAATCACACAACGGCTCTTTCTTTAATCCCCGGATTAACTTTTCGTATAACTTGTTTGAGGATACTCAAATACGGTTAGGTTACGGTGTAACATCAAAATCTCCGCCTATGGGAATGATTTTTGCGCAGGACAAATATTTTGATATAGTAGACACTGTTTCCGTTGTTGATCCTAACGAGCCGGATTCAAATTTTTCTATTGTTTCAACATATATGAAACATCAAGCCAATGAAAACCTAAAAGGATACAAACAATACAAATATGAAGTTAGTATCGATCAAAAAATTGGCCCGGTAGGTTTCACTTTAACCGGGTATATAAATGAAACAAAAGACAGGTTCACTAAATTAACAAATACTGATATTTTGTACCAAAAGTCGTTCCCAAATTGGCCGGATACCGAGCTTTATACGACTACGGATACTATATTTCAATCATATAGCCAATATATAAATAAGGGCAGTTTTACCTCAAAGGGAATAGAATTTTCCTTTAAAACTCAAAAAATTCCGGTAATCAATACTATTTTCAAATTTAACGGTAATTATAGATACTCAAAAGCTAACCCGGGACAGGATATAAGATATGGCCTGGAAAGGTATGTAGACGATTTAGGCATCCGGCTAAAACCAATATACTATGAAAAAAAGAATGATATACAGAGCCTTCTTTTAAACTACAGGTTCGATATTCAAGCAAAATCGCTGGGTATGTGGATTACCCTCCATATACAGCAAGAGGTTTTCAGATTACAAAGGAGGCTGAACGGTTTGGATACATTAGCCATAGGGTATTATACGGCTAGCGATGAAACTATATATATTGATGAGAGCGAAAGGGAAGACGAAAAATACTCTAAGCTGGTAGATTCGGTTGAGCCGTATGAAATAAGAGACGAGAAATATCCCAACTTATGGCTGGTTAATTTGAAGGTCAGTAAGTCGTTATGGAAAGGCGCTGCAATTTCGTTTTTTGTAAATAATCTATTAAAGAATAATCCTTTATACAGGAGAAAAAGGAGTCTTGATTCTTCGCCGGTTTATAGAGTAAGAAATCCTGAGATATTTTACGGAATGGAATTTCAAACGAGTTTATAAGGATGTAATAAATGAAAAGAGCAATTCATATAATACTTGTAATTGTCGGTTTAGCTTCTGCGGCATGTGAGGAAATAGTTAATATAGAAGAAAAGCCTGAAGCAAGCGACAGAAGTACTACTTATGTAATCCAGGTGGTTGATAGTACCGGAACTATTCAAAGTGTATATGGAAAGGATTACGTAGAAGGCGCTTCCGTTGTGATACAATCAAATTTGCATAATAAGCAGTATACATTGGATTCCGATGAAAACGGGTTGGTGTTCCTCAGCGGTGTAGTTACGGGCGAATATTTAATCTCTATATCGAGAGATGTAACTGCCGAAGAAATGGAAAAAGCATACGGCGAAAAACAATACCGGCGAAGCCTGGTTAATTCTGAAACAGGGATAATAGAGCTGCGTGCCGATAAAAACGATACAATAAAAGTCCCGCTGGATAAACTCAATGTGGAATCCACGTTGATTATAAGTGAAATATACGGCAGCGGTCCCTCAGATGCCGGGTATTATTATCATGATAAGTACGTGGAAATTTATAATCAATCCGATGAAGTCCAATACCTTGACGGTCTTATAATTGCAAGAGCTTATTCATATAGCCCTACGGGATTTTCTTATGTTGATGATCCGGATTATATACATTCCAAGTATATATGGAAATTTCCGGGCAAGGGAACGGATTATCCTATAGAGCCGGGAGAGTTTATTGTCTGTGCCGAGGACGGTATGGACCATACTATAAATGCGGAAAATAGTATCGATCTTTCTAATGCCGATTTTGAGTTCTATAAAAAAGACGCACCCGATGTTGATTATGTTAATGTCCGGAACATGACTATGGTTTATCAACCCGACGGTAATGATTGGATTATTGGAGGTACTAGAGACGCAATAGTACTTGCCGATTTTGATTCCGGTTCTTTGATATGGGACGATGAGTTATACCTTTTCCCGACTTCTTCCGTTCTGGACGGCGTAGAATATTTATACGACCCGACCGAACTTGACGAAAAAAAATTATACCGCGGTATTGATGCAGGTGCAGCCGGTGGAATAGAAATATATACAGGGAAAACTTTGGAACGTAAAATTGAGAGCAATGAAAATGGAAAAATTAAACTGAAAGACAGCAATAATTCATCATTGGATTTTAATATTTATTCACATCCTAGCCCAAAAACTCATAATGAACTTTAATAAAAATATGACACGTATAGTATTTGCTGCTGTAACAATAATTATTCTTTTGCAAAGCAGCCTTAACGCTCAGTCTTTATTGTTTGACAAAGAAGGATTCTTTAATTCAATTTTTATGCAAAAGTATAAGATCAATTCTTACTATACCGGTAATAACCCGGCATTTTTAGATGAAGAACTTTCCGATCAACGATTGCTCGTTGAAACTGCTTTTGAAAATAGACATGGTGATTTTAGACCCTTTATTATGCCCGAGGACCAATCCGAATTTCAAATGAGTTTTACAGGCAAAAAGCAAGTATCGGAGAACGGAATATTTAAAGGAAGCGCCGGGTATAAATATGAAATAAGAAACAATTGGGATTGGATAGCTAGTAAAAATTATGAAAGAGCCAAACCTTTTTTATTTGGTGATAGTACGTCCGGGTCAACACGTTATAATTCAATCCTTCTCAATGCACAATACAGTACATTATTGCCTAAAGATATAAGATTCGGTCTTTCGTTAGATTATGCCGTTGACGACGGACTAAAAAAGGTTACGCCTAAACCCGCATCAAAACATAGAGATATAATGCTGAATATCGGGCTTGGTTATGATCTTAGCCCGGCTGATGCGGTTGGAGTGACTCTTAAATACTATGACCGTAGTGATGAGATAGAATATGATAAAGATGAAAGCTCTGTATATGATGAAATTAAGGTACTTAAGTTTACCGGGTATGATTACCCTATGGTTTATTGTAAACAGACGGAGGAAAGGTTATCGTTTACAAACGGGTATTTAAGTTCGGTTGATTTTCACCACGAATCGGAATCATTTATCGCGGCTGCATCATTTACGGCGGGATTTGATAAACAAGTTGTAAAGGACGACAAAGATGAACATGATCCCCAGGGATTTTCGAAATGTAATTATGTATATGGTGAAGCAAACTTATTGTATAGGTTGTCAAATCCTTTAACCGTTATGTTTAAGTATCAATACGACTATACCGAAATATGGGCTAAGTATGCAGATTATAATGTTCTTATAATGGAAGAAGAAACTCCGTCGCATTTCTTTAATTTTGGTCTTGAATATGCAGCTAATGTTTCTCTTTCCCTTGGAATAGAAGCGGGTATAAGGCTTCATGATTATGACATGAATGATTACTATAGCGCAATTACAGCAAGTTCCGAAGGGAAAGAATATTTGGCAAAAATAGGGCTCGAATATACATGGAATGAGTTTATTTCTACCACATGCGGTTTTGCTTATAATAAAAACGATCTTTCTAAAAGAGTACTGGAATATGGTGATATGGGAAGTATCTTTTTGAATTTTAGTATAAAAGATATTCTATATAAAATTACTCCGTATTCTTCTTATGCCGGTTACATAAAAAACAATTTCAATATAAAAGGAATAGGCGAAATAACGTTTAATATAATCTATTCCCAAGCTGACCCTGAAGATGAAGCTGCTTTCGAAGGGTTTGATAAAAAAAATATAAATGCTTGGATACAATTTAGAACACAAGTTTACTAATACTAAAATGGAGGTCTTAATGAAAGGACTTATACGCATATTCATAAGTTTTTTAATTGTGTCAACTTGTTTATGGGCACAGAATTGGAGTGAAGTACTAACACCTGATATTAAAGTTAGTCTTAGCGATATCTGTATGACATCCGTTAACAACGTATGGCTGGTTGGTGAAGAAGGACATATTTATTATACAACTGATGGTTTCGCCACACTTCAGAGCACTGTATTAGACACAGATGCCGATCTTAAGAAGGTTTTCTTTGTAGACGAAAATAATGGTTGGATCGGTTCGGAAGACGGAACAATTTATATAACCAATGATAAAGGTAACAACTGGAACTCAATTTCTTTGGGTACAGTGATGAGTGAAGGGTTTACTTTCAAATACTTCGACGGACTTTACTTTGTTAACGATACGGTAGGATTTGCTCTTGCCGGGAAATATAAATATAATTATCTCTATAAAACTACGGACGGCGGTTTAACCTGGGCTATAAAAGATTCTATAGCAGACGGTGTTTCTTCATCACGATGGGCAGATATCAAGTTCTATGGTGAAAACAAAGGTGTTGTTGCCGGAAATAAAACCGGTACTTTAAGATACACTGCCGACGGTGGTGAAACATGGGTCCCGGGTGATTCATCCGTATTCTCCGCTTATCAAGGCTCCGGGGCAGGAGCAGTTAGCTGGGCGGATGAAAATACCGTAATTTATATTGGGTCTGGTATGTCATATTCTTTTATTACTATACCTATTTATAAATCAACAGACGGCGGAGTAACGTGGGAAAGCAAATCATCTTCTATTGAAGGAAATTATGATCGTCCCGAAGAAATTTATTTTAAAGATTCGCAGAACGGTATAGCGGTTGGAAGCAATGGGTTTAATAAAATGTCTATCTTAAAAACAACCGACGGAGGAGAAAACTGGGTTAGCTCTGTCGGTATTTATAATCTTGGTTTCTCTGCTTTGACCGGTAGCGGAAATATTTTATATGCATTATGTACCTCCAGTCATATTCTAAAATCCGAAGATTTCGGCGAAACATGGGAGCTTTTCTACATTAAAAGCCCGTCTCTTATTAGGGCTATTCAAGTAACAGACAGCAAAGCATATGCATTAAACAGCTATAGCGATTTTTATGTAAGCCAGGATGGTTCGGGTTCCTCCTGGGAGTTTATTTCGAATGCCGGAGTGTGGGACGCAGAAGACATATACTTCCTAAGTAATTCAGAAGGTGTGGCAATAAAAGAAAATAGAACTATCCTAAAAACAACCGACGGAGGCAGTAGTTGGTCATATGTCCTCGATCCGGTTGATTTTGCTTCCGCCAATACTGCTGCAGGCGTAAGCTTTGGTGATGATCAAACAGGGTATGCTTTATTCAGCATTGGGACATATGCTGATTATAGCGTATATAAAACGACGGACAAAGGCAGTACTTGGAGCGAAGCGGCTCAAATTGAAGGCCCCGGATATTTCTCAGGGGGAATTGAGTTCTTTGATGCGAGTAACGGGTTTATTGCCGGTCCGCACGAAAAACCGGATACAGTTTATGTTTCGTGGATTATGTATACGGAAGACGGTGGTACAGCCTGGAATAGAGCTACGGTACAGGGGCTCCCCGACGAATTGGAATATGATAGCTTTGAGGATGTAGCAAAAGTTAACGACAACACAGCTTATGCAGTAGGAGGTTCAAATATCTTTAAAACTACGGATAAAGGAAAAACCTGGAACTATATAGATCACGGTTTAGATATTCCGGATACTAATTTTAGATGTATTTCATTCAGCGGAGATTATGGTATTCTTGCCAATTATTACGGTGAAATATTTTTGACCGAAGACGGCGGAAACACATGGACTTTACACAATGATTATTATAATGTTTATACTCCGTCAACTGTTACAATAACTGATGAAGGTGATGCTTTAGTTGGTGCATATGATGGTTATATTTTGGCATATCAAGCAGTAACCGGTGTTGAAGACGGGGAAGAACTGCTCAATAATTATTCGCTATCTCAAAATTATCCTAACCCTTTTAATCCGTCTACAACAATTAAATATTCTATACCGGAAGCAGGCATAGTTAAAGTTACCGTATATAATATGCTCGGTCAGAAAGTACAAGATGTATTGAACACTTTTCACAATGCCGGGAACCATGAAGTTGTAATTGACGGCTCTGAATTATCCAGCGGTGTTTATTTCTACCAATTGACTGCCGGTTCATATCAAACAACTAAAAAGATGCTGCTGCTTAAATAATTATTCTACTTACGCCCGGGATGAAGTTATCCCGGGTTTTTGAAATTGAAGAAAGGAATTTTATGAAACATTTATTGTTTTTAATAATATTAAATATTCTTTGCAATTCTGTTTTTGCTTCAATTAAAATTATTAAACCAACTGTGGAAAAATCTTCTTCATTTGCTATAGTTGTGGATAATGCCACTTACAAAAATATTGAAGACGCTATTTCCCAATACATGGATGCCATTCAGGAAGAAGACGGGCTTTCTGTGTATATACTTACTGTTGAGAATGAAAACCCTTCAGAAATTAAAGAGGAGCTTCAAAAATTATATAACTCTTCGCCTAAACTGGAAGGAGCTGTTTTTGTCGGTGATATTCCTATCCCTATGATACGCGGTGCACAGCATATGACTTCTGCGTTTAAAATGAATGAAGAACGATATGATTGGATTGATTCTTCGATTCCGTCGGATCGTTTTTATGATGACTTTGATTTACAATTTGAGTCTCTTAAACAAGACTCGACAAATAATTTATTGTATTACTATCGACTGCTTCCGGAATCACCTCAAAAAATTCAAAAAGATATTTATACCGGGAGAATTAAGGCACCGGTTAACGATGATTCAAAATATAATTTGATATCAACGTACCTGGCAAAAGCAGTGGCTGCCAAAAAGAATCCCGAATTGCTGGACAACGGTTTTGTTTTTACAGGGCACGGTTATCATTCCGAGGCATTAACATCATGGAACGATGAAACGATTGCTTTGCGCGAACAGTTTCCGCAAATGTTCAAAGTCGGTGGAAAACTTAAGCATATTCATTTTTCAATGAGCCCCGACATGAGAGAAACACTTATAATGGAAATGTCGCGGAAAGATCTTGATATGGCAATTTTTCATGCACACGGTGCTGAAGATACGCAATACTTAGTTGGTTATCCCCCGGCAGAATATATTGTACAAAATGTTGACGCTATAAAAAGGTTTTTAAGAAGTAAAATAAGAACCGCCAAACGAAGGGAGAAAGATATTGAGGAAACAAAAAAATATTATAAAGACAGTTATAACATTCCCGAAAATTGGTTTGATGGTACTTTCGTAGATTCCGTCATAACCGCAGATTCATTATACGATTATAATATGGATATGCATTCCGATGACCTCGCGTTGTTCTCTCCCCAGGCTAAATTTGTAATGTTTGACGAATGTTTTAACGGCGCCTTTCATGTAGAGAATTATATTTCCGGGCGGTATTTGTTTGGCTCAGGAAATGTAATTTGCGCCGTGGCAAACTCCGTTAATGTTCTTCAAGATAAATGGGCTGATAAATCAATTGGTCTTTGGAGTTATGGTGTTAGCATAGGCAACTGGCACAAAGAAACGAATTATCTTGAAAATCATATTATTGGTGACCCGACGTTTCACTTCAAATCGAACATAGAAATTGATTTGAATGAAAAAATTGCACAAGAATATAAAAACGAAAAATTTTGGAAAAGTTTACTGGATAATGCCGAACCCGAATTGAGGTCGTTAGCTGTAGTAAAGCTCTCTAAATTGTTGGGAGATGGATTTATTCCCGAACTTGTAGATATTTATAAAACCGATCCTTCATACAACGTAAGAACTCACGCTCTTTATTCTCTTGCAGCAACAAACTCAGAAGAGTTCAAAGAAATTCTTTCGCTTTCAATCAATGACCCTTACGAGTTCATAAGAAGAAAAAGCGCAGAGTTGATGGGGGAAATAGGAGCCGATAAATACATACCTGAAATGATTTATGCTATGATTTATGATCAAAGTCAACGAGTCTCCTTTAATACAGGTAACGCTTTGCTTTTTGTAAACCAGGATAAATTAATGGAAGAGGCTGAAAACGTTGTATCTCAACTTCCCGATTATGTGAACAAGAAAGGCTTGAAGAATACTTTTCAAAAAACAGTTGAAAAAAGCCGCGGGTGGTTGAACGATGATATTATCCCTAGGATTAAAAATGATACTTTAAAATTATCTAAAAGAATAAACTCGGTTAGAACATTACGAAACTATAACTTCAAAGAAGCTATACCGGAACTGTTGGCATCCATTAAAGATGACGGTATGCCTGTCGAATTAAAGACTGTTATTGTAGAAACACTGGGATGGTATAATTATAACGAAAGGCGTGATGAAATTATTGATGCAATTAATAAAATTATAAATGACAACAACACACCGGAACCTTTATCGAACGAAGCGATAAAAACAAGAAACAGATTAGCTTCCGGCTGCAATGTACCTATAACACCATAACCTGATGATATTTAACACCCGCAGGTAAAAATACCTGCGGTGTGGGTGTGTCTTCCCGTAATATTCTCGCCATATAGAGACCGTTTAATTGGTCAATTGAAAAAATTAAATAAATTGAAAGATAAGTTCTTACAAAAGGAAAATGTAAGATGAAGAGCACCGGTCGCAGTCATAACAATATTTTCTTAGCACTTGGACGATTAGACAGTTGTTGTAGCTAAATTGCTAGTGAATCCGCATCCGCAGTATTCTATTCTCGAATAAATACCGAAGTAATTTGATCGAAATAGAGGAAAAGAAATTTATGCTTACTAAAGTAATTGTAAAAGTTTGCGATTATTTTTATGATGATTCTAAATAAATAAGAGCATAAATTTAGCTTTTTAACAAAATTAAGTAGATTTCTTCAGTCTATTATTGAAAAAACTAATTTTGAAGATTTTATTAAAATTTATAAAACTCGAAAGTATTCTGTAATTAATTTATTATTGATGGTTGTATTATATTGTTGCAGGGAATGAGTATCACCTTATTTGAAAATAAGGGGAAGAGATTGAGCACAAAAACTACTAGCAAAAGTAAAGAGTATAAAAGCATTTTCAATAATATTGAAAATGAAGGGGGCAACATATTGCCGCAAGTGGTTAATCAATATTTTTATGATGTTTTTGATAAATCTTCATTTTTAGTATGTCACTTAAATACGGAAGGTAATTTTACTTTTTTCAGCAAATCACTTATAGCATTGATAGGCTATACCATAGAAGACATTCCGGATGTCGAAACATGGTTTAATACACTATATCCAGATGAAAAATACAGAAAAGAAGTATTGGAGTTATGGCCTAAAGATCTAACTGGCAAGTCTTTAGCTGGTTGCAAAAAAGTCTTCAAAGTCACTTGTAAAAACGGTGAAGTACAAACAATGAAATTTGAGTTTGTATGTAATAACGACGGGTCACAATTTTTATTCCTAGAAGACTTAACAGAAATAAACAAAGCTCACGAAGAAATTAAAAAGAACGAAGAAAGATTTAGGAGTTTTTACGAGAACGCCAATATAGGCATCTACAGATCAACACCGGGCGGCAAGCTGCTCATGGCTAATCCCAGGCTTATAGAAATGCTGGGATATGACAGCTTTCAAGAAATATCTTCACACAACATAAAAGCTATTGGTTATGCCAACTCTGAAGATAGGAACAAGTTTATTGATGCCATTGCCCGGGAAGGAAGGGTAAGCGGCTTTAAAACCACTTGGAAAAAATCAGACGGATCAAAATTATTCATCAGGGAAAACGCAATTGCAGTAAAAGATGATACGGGAAAGGTTATATTTTATGAAGGTGCTATAGAAGATATCAGCGACCAAAGGAGATCGGAAGAGATCCAAAACGTTTTATTTGCTATTTCGCAAGCAGTTAACACGTCCGAGTCGCTAAAAGGATTTTTAGCAGAAGTAAGAACATTGCTTAGTCCCTTGCTAAACACGGAAAATTTCTACGTTGCCTTATATAACAAAGAAAGTGATACATATACCTTCCCTTATCACGTTGATAAGTTTGATAAAGTAGACGATATAAGTCAAGTGGACTTAAAGTATAGCTTGACCGATTATGTGAGGAGAAAAAACGAAGCATTATTAATAGATGCGGATAAAGAAAGAGAGTTGGCTGAAATTGGCGAAGTAAAAAAAATTGTTGGAGAATATTCTCCCATATGGTTGGGGGTACCGCTAAGATTTCAAAACAAAGTAATTGGAGTGTTTGTAGTTCAGAGCTATGGAAGCAGATACGATTACAGCTATGAAGATCTGGAGGTGTTAAAAATTGTATCTGAAAACATTAGTTCCGCTATAAATAGAAAACTCGCAGAAGAGAAATTAGCTCAAAGTGAATTAAAGTATAGAAATTTTGTAACACAAAGCACCGAAGGTATTTGGTATGTTGAGTTTGAGAATTCCGTTGATATTAATCTCCCGTTGGAGAAGCAGATTTATTTAATTACCGAAGGAGTGCTTACTGAATGTAATGATGCATTTGCAAAAATGTACGAGTTTTCCACACGTCTTGATATAATTGGCAAAAAAGTATCCGAATTTTACGGAGGCCAAACCGATAATTATGATACCAATTGTAAATTTATAAAAAATGGTTATAAGATTATAAATGGGGAAACGATTGAATATAATGAGAAAGGGGAGAAGATTATTTTTCAAAATAATGCAGTTGGTATTATAAACAATAATTTATTAGCGGGTATTTGGGGAACACAAAGAGATATAACGGAACTAAAAACTGCACAAGAAACAATTATTGAAAGTGAAAACAAATATAGGCTCTTATTCGAAAGCGCCAGTGATGCAATTTTTATTATGTCCAACAATGTATTCATTGATTGCAATGATAAAACCCTGGAAATTTTTGGATGTGAACGTGAAGAGATCCTTGGACATACACCTGACGAGTTTTCACCCGAATTCCAAGCGGACGGAAAAAAATCTTCCCAAAAGGCTTCAGAAAAAATTAATGCAGCCCTACATGGAAAACCCCAGAAATTTGAGTGGCACCATTCAAAAAAGAGCGGTGAAGTATTTGATGCTGAAGTAAGTTTAAATGCTGTAGAACTGATTTCTGGTATTCATATTCAAGCCATTGTAAGGGATATTACGGATAGGAAGAAAACCGAAAATGCACTTAAAGAAAGTGAAGAAAGGTATAAAAGTTTATTTGAAAACTCCCAACTTGGAATATACCAGGCTACCTTGGATGGACGGTTTCTAATATGCAACCCTGCATTTTTAAAAATACTAGGCCATAATTCAGTGAAAGAATTAAGAAACGTGAATATATACGAAGATTTATATATTAATAAAACCGATAGAGATAATTTTGTGGAAATATTAAAGCAAAACAAAATTATAACAGGGTTTGAAACTATAATAAGAAATTCATTAAAAAAAATAATATACATAAAAGAATATGCAAGGCTTATAAGGCTTGAAAACGGTGGATACATAATTGAAGGAGTAGTTCAGGATATTACGGAAAAGAAATTGGGTGAGCAGGCTATTATAGATGCAAAGGAAAAAGCCGTGCAGTCGGATAAGTTGAAAACCGAATTCTTGGCTCAAATGTCGCATGAAATAAGAACACCTGTTAATGCAATACTAAGTTTTACCGGTTTATTAAAAAATGAATTGGAAACTTCAGTCCCGGAAGATCTAACCGATAGCTTTGAAATTATTGATAGAGCAGGAAAAAGAATCATTAGGACAATTGATCTGCTGCTGGATATGTCCCAAATGCAGGCCGGTACATATGAAAGTAAATTTAAGAAATTCGATATTCGGGAAGATATATTGGTGAACATATTTCACGAGTATAAACAAATTGCTAAAGAAAAAAATATAGATTTCGAAATTGAAGTTTATACAAAAGATAATATGATATTTGCAGACGAATACACAGTCGGCCAGATATTTAATAACCTGGTTGATAATGCCTTAAAATATACAGAGAAAGGCTCAATCAAAATAATACTGAAAGAAGAAGATAATAATTTGAATGTTTCCGTTAAAGATTCAGGCATCGGGATTGCGGAAGAATTTTTGCCTAATCTCTTTAAACCTTTTACACAGGAGGAACAGGGCTATACAAGAAAGTACGAAGGAAACGGGCTAGGCTTAGCTCTCGTTAAAAGATACTGCGAGATTAACAGGGCGGAAATAAGTGTGAAAAGTTCGAAAGAAAGAGGGTCTGAATTTATTGTTAGTTTCCCCAGGTAATGAATGTCATTCCTGTAATCTAGGATTTTATTTTCAGGTTATATACTTAATTTATCCCCATTATATACTTATCTTTCTCAATTTCAATTCCCCACGATAGTGAAATTTTTTCTTTTGGCCTCAAGACTATTAGATCAATTTCACTGTTGAATGAATTAGGCGGGGAGGAAGTCGGTTCAATAGCAATTGACTTACGGTGAGGCGGTGTGTATAAATGAATGTAATTGTATTTTCTGTAACCCGTTTCATTCCATACTTTTATCATTACGTTTTTGATCGGATCGAACAAAGATGTTCTAAACAAAACATTTGCGCTTTTAACGGAAAAGCAGTTATCCAAAAAACGGTCTGAAATATTATTCATTTTTATAAATTTATTGTATGGCAGAAATTCACCATTTGGAATCATATTGTTTTTATCTATATCAACCAATAGTTTTGAAGGCATACGTAAGTAAAGACTATCAACAGGCGTGCCCGTTGTAAAATAAGGATGCCAACCGTCGCCAATCGGAATAGCAGTATCCGATAAATTTTGAACGATTGATTCGCAGGATACTGTCAAATCCTTAAATAGGTATCTTATAGAAATCGAATATTTAAAAGGGTAACCTGATTCGTCGCCGCAGTATTTATTATCCAATGCAATTATTGCTTCATACTCGGTTAATTTCGTTTCGGAAATTTCAAATGATCTGTTATGCAGAAGCCCGTGAATGCTGTGATTTTCCGAAGGGAAATTTATATCCATCTGGTAGAATATGTTGTTAAAAGTATACTGGCCGTTTTTTATTCTATTTGAGTATGGAGATAATTTACTTCCTTTAAAAGTAGTTAAATGAAAATCCTTTATTTCCTGTGGGGTTTTATACCCGTCAATAACAGATGTTAAACTATTATTTAAATTTATTTTGAAGTCGTTAATACTTGCACCAAAGTCGGAAAGGATTTCCAAATATTCACCGGAATTTTCATTAACAACCCGCAGGGTTTTATATTTACCAATATTTGATTCTGTCAGACTGTACATAATTACCTATCAAATGTATTTTAAAAAGTAAGGTAAGAAAAAATATAATAAAATCTAAACATCTTAATTGTTTTTACTAATGTTCAAATCTAAAAAGAAGGTGTTGAAGTAAAAAAACAATAGTCATTAATATTTTTTTAACAAAAGAATTCCTATTTTTACAAGCGTTTCAAAATAATTGTTAAATTACAGTAAATAAAAAGGTGTTTAATGTCTAAATTAAAAGCCGCACTTGGAATTGATATAGGTGGTACGAATACTGTGTTTGGACTTATTGATGAAAACGGAAAAAATATAAAGTCCTCTATGATTCCTACTTTAAGCAGTAATAGTGCTGAAAATCTGTTTGCCCGTTTGTTCGAAAATCTTTTTAATGATTATTCTAATGAATTAAAAGAAATTGAAATAGTCGGAATAGGGGTTGGAGCTCCTAATGCAAATTTTTATAAAGGAACGGTGGAAAATCCGCCGAATTTAAGATGGGGGACAATAAATCTCAGAGATATTATTCGCAAACATTATGATTGTCCGATAATAATTACAAATGATGCAAAAGCAGCCGCATTGGGCGAATTAAAATTTGGTGCCGCTAAAGGTATGAAGAATTTTATTGAGATTACACTCGGCACCGGATTGGGAAGTGGTATTGTTGTTAACGGAGAACTTGTCTATGGTGCGGACGGTTTAGCAGGCGAATTAGGCCATACAATTGCTAAAACCGGGGGAAGATTATGCAACTGTGGAACGAAGGGCTGTCTTGAAACTTACGTTTCCGCTACGGGAATAAAAAGAACAGTATTTGAATTGTTATCGAAAAAAAATGATGACAGTCCTTTACGCAAAGTAACATTTGATGACCTTGATTCAAAATTGATATACGAATCCGCAACGAAAGGTGATAGTATTGCACTACAGGCTTTTGATGAAACAGCACAAATCCTCGGCAGTGCTTTGGCTTACACAGTAGCTTTGTTGAGCCCCGAAGCATTTATCTTTTTCGGTGGTTTAGCTAAAGCCGGTGAACTGCTGTTGAACCCGGCCAAAAATTATATGGAAGAAAATTTAATCCCCGTATTTAGAAATAAAGTGAAAATATTAAAATCCGCATTACCTGAAGATGAGGTTGCAATACTTGGTGCCGGAGCACTGATCTGGCACGAAATAAATAAATAATCGTAAATGGGGAAAGTATGTTTAAGAAGTTAGTCTTTAGTATTGTTCTGTTACTGGTTTTCACATCAAATCACGCTTTTGCAAAAGACTCGTTTTCTAGCTCAAGTATTGAAGTGAGGGCTTTATTTTTACATCATTCAAAATCCGAAACTTTAGTTAATATTAACGGTTCAAACATCGATGTGAAAAATAACGGATTTGGTGGGGTAATTGAATATTCATACCACTTTGACGATATCTGGGCATTTTTTTTTAATGCGGGCGGAGTGGCTGCAAAAGTAGAAGCATCTATTGACCATGGAGATGTCAGCTCCGAAGTAAGCACAGTAACTCCAATATTGATGGGTGCAAAACTATATCTCAATAATTATAGTAATGAAATTCCTATTAAACCTTTTATAAAAGCCGGTCTTGGAATCTATATGGGGAACGAATCTAAAAGTGAAGTTATTACTGTTGAAAACCACACCGAATCTGCTGTTGGCGCTTATGTAGGCGGCGGTGTTGATTTTTTACTTTTGCCTTTTTTGAAGGCAACAATGCAGGCAGGTTATAATACGATTACAGATTTTGACCGGTCTATCGGCGGAAGACTAAACTATACCGGTCCTGAAGTTTCATTAGGATTTGGCTTTTTATTTTGATAAAAAAATTAAGCAAACTATTTCTCTGCTTCTAAAATTGCCGGTAATAATTCATCAAGTGTTACCGTTTTTTTTTGATCGTCAATCTCAACTACAACTAAAAAACCTTTCAACTGGTTGGTTGAAAAGAAAGCGTTCATCAATTCTACTTGTCCGCTTTCAACAAGTTTCCCGTCATCATTCCATATTTCTTTTGTTGATAAACAACCCTTAGTCGGCGTAAAAGGATAATATATTTCATTCTCATAAAACGAAATGTCATCTGCTGTTCCATGAGCAATAATTAATCTTCTCCCTGCTTTTCCTGCGTAGTAAGCCTCAGTAATCGGGAAATAGTTATGCCATGATTGCGGCAGCAGTGACTTATAATCTTCAATATTCCATTTGCTGGAATTTTGATTTCCGTGATAAAATATTTCTGTAGGTTTTTCAAATGGACATCTTGTCAACAGAATTGGAGTTGGGCCTATTGATTCTGTTGGAGTGATGTAATAACCTACAATTGAAAAAATGCCTTGCGGAGTGTTACCGTTTTTCAAATAACCGGGTAAATTTGATGCCGATCGGGCAAGGTGAGTTACGTGGAAAAATTTTCCGTCATTATTTCTGACAAATTTCCCATCAGGTGACTTTATTATTGTGATTCCTAGATAACTCCTGTCTTTTCTGTGAAATGAATATACAATAGTTTTATTATCCTGGAATTTATGTTTAAGCAAATCTAACAAAGGAGGCAGTTTAAAATTATTATTAAGTTCTTCATAAAAATATTTTAAAACGGCGTTGTTCTCCCGGTTAGGAAATTTTCCTTTTAATATGAATTGTATTTCTTCACTGTTATAAACAGAGTTCTTTAGTAAATATTTTAAACAAATTATGAATATTTGCTCGTTAAAAGTTGCCTTAAAAATACTATCTACTTCAGTGGAATATTCTTTGGGATATAAGGTATATACAGTCTCAAGTAATGAGCGGGTAAACGCAGAGCTATATTTTTCATAATTAATTAAACCAAAGTTTACGGCGTTTTTGACTGTATCGTTTTTTACTAAATACATTCCGGCATCTTCAATGGCTTTCCTGTACAAGTACTCGTCTAGTGAATTCAAATTTTTTGATAATGTAGAGTTGATTCTATCGAGCAATTTTTCTTTAAATAATATTCTATTTTCCTTTGTAGTGTATGAAGAGTGAAGTTTATTAATCTCAATTTTCGACTGCGGTAAAACAACAACGGGTAATAAAACAAAAACAACAATGAAGAAGGAAGATTTTCTATAATTCATATAATATTTCTAAATTGGATTTCAAAAAAGAATATAATATTATCAAAAGTAATGGGAAGAACAAAGTTAAAAAAACTGAGAATAATAAAAGATTTAGAGAATGTTTTTGGTTTTAGGGAAGGACAAAATGAAAAAGATATTCGAAAATATTTTGGGAATAATAACCCGGTAACTTTGGAGTTGGGCTGCGGGCATGGCGAATATACTTTTAATCTTGCAAAAGAATTCCCCGAAAGAAATTTTATTGGAATTGACATTAAAGGATCACGATTATATAACGGCGCAATTGATTCGATTCAATATAATATTCCGAACGCAGCTTTTTTAATAACAAGAATTGAAAAGATACATGAAGTATTCGAGTCTAATAAAATAGAAGAAATAATTATACCTTTCCCAGATCCGCATGTAAGAAGAAGGAGCGAAAAACACAGGCTAGTTTCACCAATATTTTTATCAATGTATAAAAGTTTATTGACTGTAAACGGGAAAGTTCATCTTAAAACAGATAATACATTGTTGTATGAATATGCACTTCATATTTTAGAGAAAGAAAATATTAATATAATTTATTCAACAAATGACCTGCATGCGGACGGCCAACAATTGTTTATTAAAAAAGTTTATACAAGGTACGAACAGCATTACATCAAAGGGGGGAGGAAGATTAAATATATTTGCTTTAATTTTGCTGAAAACAAAGGCTAAGGAAAGGAAGCACGGCAGTGGAACAGCTCATTCTATACTTCCATGCAAAAGCAGGTATGGCTTGAATTGTATCGAACAATGTTATTGTTGAGAAAGTTATCAAAAATATATATGCTTAGCAATTTTTAGAACAATCCCTATATTTGAATGTACAATTTGATACGAATTAGATGAAAAATTTTCCAAAGGAATTCATGAAAAAAATACCCGTAATTTTTGTTATTGTTTTATCAGTAAATCTAATTTATTGCCAGAACGGAGTAATGAAATCTTATTTTATGGACGGAAGTGTTAAGTCCGAACAGACATATATTAAAGATGTTTTAGACGGGCCGAGTGTGTTTTATTATCCGAATGGAAACATTAAAACAATCATCAACTACAGTGAAGGTAAAGTTAACGGATGGGTACGGAACTATTATGATACGGGTTTATTGGAAAGCGAATATTTCGTGAATAAAGGTGTGCGCGACGGATCAACAAGATACTACTATGAAAACGGGGGATTAAAATCCGTAATTGTTTATAAAAGAGGTGTTTTTGTAAGCCGGAATAATATCACTTTCGACAGCAATTTTGTACCCTCTGCTGATGATTATGCGGTAGGCAATAAACAATATGCTAAATTAAAAAACGATGACAGGATCCTTTGCGATGTTGAAATTTGCCCGGCTCCGATTGGAGGAATTGAAGCAATACAGAACAATATTGTTTATCCTGAAAAAGCAAGATTGTACGGTTTGGAAGGTATAGTAACTGTGGCTGCAACTATTTCAGCAAAAGGAGAAATTCTTGAATCCAAAGTAATAAAAGGACTTGGTTTAGGTTTGGACGAAGCTGCAATTGATGCCGTTAAATCTACGAGATTTCTGCCCGGCAAAAGTAATAATGAATCTGTTGCTTCAAATATAACTATCCGTGTTAAATTTGATTTAGACGAAAAACAACTTATGTCTTCTGCAGAAAAGGTAAATAGAGAAATACCTGATGTCGGAGAGTATGATGCCATTGAAGAATCATTACAAGAAGATAATGAAACAGAATATAAACCCAAAATTGTTGAAAGCAAAAATGAAAATATAGAAAAAGAATTGCCCGTTACTGCAACTGAAATTTTGCCCCAAAAAGATGATGATATAAAATCTAATGCTGATAATCTTGAATATAATATTCACATAAACAATTACAGCAACTTTGACTGTGATGCCCAGGTTTGTCCAACGCCGATAGGAGGGCCCGGTAAAATAAAAGAAAATCTTGTAATCCCTCAAGTTGCATTCAAAAAAGACGTTGTCGGCGATGTGGTAATTATTGCCAAAATTGATAAATACGGATTTGTGAGAAATACTAGAGTAGTTCAGGGATTAGGGTACGGAATTGATGAAGCCGCCGAGGTTGCCGTGCTTGATACTGAATTCAACCCCGCAAAAGAAAACGGTGTTCCGGTTCCCTGCGAAATGATTGTTGTTGTGCCGGTAAGAAAATAAAAGCACGTTCTTAACAAAGAACGCGCTCTTGTTCAATATCTTTTTCCAACAAATATTTACTTAATACTTCTTGGAATTCTTCTTCAAAAAATTTACCGCGGTTTCTTCCGTATTCAAGATGAAGTTTTTTAAGCCATTCAGATTTTTGCAGCCCTTCGGCTTTCCATTTGTCAACAAGTTTTTGAAGCTTTGCCGGTCTTGAACCCCAATGGAAAAGCTCATTCCCTTCTTCATCAAATGCAACCAGTTTTGGAATACTTCTTGATTTTCCGTCGGTTAAATAGCATGCCATTATATCAAGATTTTTATCACGCTCAAGAATTCTTAAATTAATTTGACTATTTAATTCCGCAAGCTTTGCAATATGCGGTAAATTCTGTGCAGAATCCCCGCACCAGTCTTCCGTTAACACCATCCATATTTGTGGTTTTTCAATTCCTAGAATCATTTTTTCTAAATCGCTATTAACTCTGTATGTTTTATCAATTCTTTTTGAACGGTGATGGTTTAATTTCTTTGTTTCAATTTGGTCCTTTTCCTTTTCATCCAATGAATCAATATCTATTTGTTTTACATTTTGGATAGATTCATTAATAAACTCAGAATAACTCATTCCGTTATGAGGTCTTTGGTCTAAGAAGAATTGCCTGGCCATAAAAATCCTTTAGTTTTGTTTTTCAATTTGAAACACCGGTTTAATGTCTACCGGTAATTTCTTCAACTTGTCTACCAATATTTTCATTGACTTTGATTGGATGCCGTAAGTTGTTAAAAGATTCTTAGCCCCCTCGTAATCTCCGTTTGCCTGAACCATAAGTACCTTATTAGCCAAGCCTTTCAAAACAACATAAGCTTTGTCATAATTGACTTTTACTTTTTGTGTAACGGGGTCAAATTCGTAAGCCCCGTTTTCAAGCATATAATTATAAATTATTGCTGTCCCTGCTCCGTGTGCTTCAGATATTCCGAATCTAACCGATCTGAAAACACCCGCAAGGTATGTTGACCACATTTCTTTTTCAAATTCTGCAGGTATTTCACTTTTTTCAATCATAAATATACTATTGAACATGCCGAGTATGTCGGCTTTACATTCTTCTATTTTTGAATATGTTTCTTTCAATTCTTTTTTTACTTCCGTTTCTCTTCCGTCAACAGTAATGAAGCCCGGCCCTATACCGTGCGACATTTCATGCATTAAAGTGTGATTGAAAAATCCGTTGAAAGTTACATACTGCAATTGTTCTTCATCCATTACTACCTTGGCAATAGGATAAAGCAATTTTTCAAACTTCGCTTCATGAATATTTTTCAGCATCACTTTCTTAGAGCCCTTTGCTTTTCTTACTCTTTCATCGTTTGGTAAATTGAAAGCCAATGTTTGGACCCCGGCTTTTGTATCCCCTGCACTAAAGACTTCATGTACAACCATTATCGGGGATTCGCTGCCCCTTTCAAAGTTTTTATGTTCATCAGGTATCGGAAGGTTTTTTTCCATATCGTTCAAATAGCTTGCATACTTGGCAAGCTTTTGGGATTCGTCCGGGTCAACAATGGTCAGGAAACATTCAAAAGCGGCCTTGTAATTAAACATTTCGTCTTCGTAAACTTCATAGGGTCCTATTACAATTTCAATGGTATGATTTTTTAAGTCCATCCAAGCCATATCGCTGTTGAAATAATCATTTGTTTTAAATGCATCTGCCCTTGCAATCAAGTAGTTTTGCAATGATTTGTTGTCTGCAGATTTTGCAGCATCCAAAAGTAATTCTGCTGCTTTAGCTAATTTTGCTTTGTAATTTTCAGAATAAGGTACGGCAACCAGCTTTTCACCGTCTCTTTTAATAACGGTGAATTCGGAAGTAAAGGCTTTTTTATCTTCGGGATGTTCTTTTATCCAGTTCTCAAATTCTTCTTTTGTCATATCTTTCGGGTAGAAGTTAGCTCCAAGTGGTTTTTCTGCTGTTCCTATAAACGGTTTGTTATGGTTAAGTCTGTTAAAAGGCCCAAACATTATTTCGAATAATTGTAATCTTTTTTTATCAAGTTCGTTATTTGAGTTTTTCAGTTTTTCTCTTATTGCAAAATTTTCGGAATAGACTTGTTCTAAAAATAGTTCGTCCATTATTTGTGCTGCTTCATATAGTTTCCGAACAACTTTTTTTTGATTCTCGTCAAGTAATGACTCATCATATTTTACTTCCGTAACGGCAAAATTTGTTATTCCTTCTTCAATCATTTTTTGCTCCGGATCTTCTTTTTTTGTACAACTGTTTGCTATAAGTATTGTAAAAATCGCTAGCAAAAGCGATGTTCTTTTTTTATTCATATTAACCTCTTTAATTGGGAATTTGTTTTAATCGTATATGAAAATATATTGTTTTTTTTACTCCAAATAAAAATGTGTTAACCCAGATTATGCATTAGAGGATGAAGAATTCCTGTAAGTAGTTATACATAAGCCAAATTGGTTTTGGGATTTTGCCATAAAATCCTCTCTTTTTAAGAGAGGATTTAGGTGAGTTCTAAATAAAAACTAAATCCCAAAACCAATTTGCAACAAGTATATAAAATAAAATCTTGTGGCAATTCTGGTTTTAACCATTTTTAATGTATGGAATTAGAAAATATTGAGGTAACTTATTGTCTTTTATAGATTTATAAATTGTGTGCTTTCCCAATCCATAATCCGGGGTTAATCTTTCTATGTTGTATTGATTATAAATGATTGTATACTAATTTATACACCTAAATAAGAATGCCCAAAAATTGGGCTTAAAACGGTATATTTTTTTTGGCATAACTTCTGTATGATTTGAATTGAAACAAACAGAGGTTAGTCATGAAAAAGATAATATTAACATTTGCACTGTTCTTATTTTTCGGTTTTATCAAAACAGAAGCAAACGGATTGTACGATAGAGACTACGATAATTATTTTTATGCTGAATTATCACCTTACGGCGAATGGATAGAAATAGATTATGACCTGGTAGTTTGGCGTCCAAGACATGTTGCTTATAACTGGAAACCATATTTATACGGAAGATGGTCGTGGACATCATACGGCTGGTACTGGGATTCATACGAACCTTTTGGCTGGGCAGTTTACCATTACGGCAGGTGGTTTTACGACGACTATTACGGATGGGTATGGGTTCCCGGTGACGAATGGGGACCTGCATGGGTAGAGTGGAGATACAGTACCGATTATATAGGATGGGCACCGTTGCCCCCATACGCAAGATATAGACCGGGATTCGGGATTAGGTTTACAATTAGGTGGAATTCTGGGCCTAACTACTGGCACTTTGTAAGATACAATAGTTTCTGTCACGCTGAAGTACACCATTATGTTGTGCATAATAACGCTAAAATTTATAACAAGACTAAGCACAGAACAAATTATTATGATAACGGAGGCAGGGTTGTAAATAGGGGAGTAAGCAGAGATTATATCGAATACAGAACAGGAACAACTATACGAAAAAGAGAAATTAAAAGAACCGCATCTGTTGGCGATTACACTAAGACGAGAAAAGTAAATTCGGAAAGAATAACTTCTTACAGACCCGGTGAAGCCGAAATAGCAAAAACCAGAAGCGTTGAAAAAAATATTAAAAGGGATTACGGAAGAACGTCAATCAAAAGCAATAAAGTTGTAACCAATAGAAGTGCTGTAAAATCAGTTGACAAAACAAATGTTCAAAGATCGGTAACAAAACAATCAAAAGAAAATAATGTAAATAGGAAAAATCAATCTAAAGAGAGCAGAACAGTTACCAAAAAGAGTTACTCTAAGAATTATAGTGGTTTTTCAACTGATAACAGGGTAGAGAAGAAATCGAACGGTACATCAAATCAAAGTTCAATAACCAAAAAATATTCGGGTCCAGATAACTCTACTAGTACCCGGAAATCGGTTTCAAGTTCGAAAAGGAGCAGTAAAGAAAACAGTATTAGTTCAAGCAGAAATTCCAAATCGGGGTCGAAGTCTTCAAGGTCTGTTACAAAACAAAAAAACAGCAGAAAAAGGTAATTATGGATTGTAAAATTAATGCATAAAAAAAGTCCGGCGCTGAACCGGACTTTTTGTTAAGAATAAAAACTAAGTAAACTTTATCGTACTTTAATTTTCTTGTCATTAATCATTTTAGCTAATTCAGCAGTTCCGTTTTTTGATATAGTTCTTAATGCACTTGTGGAGAGTTTTACAGTAACGAATCTGCCTAATTCTTTAACCCAAATTCTTTTCTTTTGCAAGTTGGGTAAAAATCTTCTCTTAGTTTTATTATGAGCGTGGGAAATACTGCTTCCGCTTTTTGGCCCCACACCTGTATATTCACATTTTTTTGCCATTTTATTCTCCTAACTGCTGAAAAATCAAGACTCAAATTATACGAAAAAAAAAAAAAAGTTCAAACCATTTTTTTATGAAAGAAATTAAATATTAGTGAGCAACTTCTCCTCTTTTACCCAGTTCTCTGTCCAGCATATATAATGCTCCTTTGCTGTCCCCGATCATTTCAAATTTTTGGACTATATCGTTAACCGAGGCTTCTTCTTCTACCTGTTCGTCAACAAACCAGTTAAGGAAAGTTCTTGTTGCATGATCCTTTTCTTGATATGCTAGGTCAACTATTTCGAAAATACTTTTCGAAATAAATTTTTCATGTTCCAATGAAGCTTTAAAAACTTCTTCAGGAGATTTCCATTCGGTTTGCGGTTTATCGATCTGTTCCAAAATCACTTTACTGTTAACCCGCAATAAAAATTCAAAAAACTTCATTGCATGTTCATGTTCTTCATCAGCTTGCTGCCTCATCCAAACAGCCATTCCGGTATAATTACTTTCTTCCAGGTAAGCTGACATTGAAAGGTATAGATATGATGAGAATAGTTCTTTATTTAGTTGTTTATTCAAAGCTTCTTGCATTTTTTTCGAAATCATTTTGTACCTCTGTCTATTTATAATCTATTTAAGAAAAACTAAGTGTAATTATATCTAAATAAGACCACTTATTCAATTAAGAATTATGAAATAATTTGTTACGCCGTTTAGTTTGCCATTTAAATTTTGCGGAAATTATATTATCCTTAATTATGGTTAATAAATAATTAATAGGACATAAGTATACATGAAATTCATGTTTTCAGTTATCTTTTGTGCATTGCTTGTGAATAATACCTTTCCTCAAATTCATAAAATTGAAAAAGAATATTATGATAAAATTAGAACCACTATCATAAATAGAAGAGATGTAGAAATTTCCCCGTTAAAAAAAACTAACGTAGAATTAAACAAAAGTGTATTCGGTTTTCTGCCTTACTGGGAATTAAGCAACGTCCAGTTTATTATATATGATTTATTAACCCACATAGCCTTATTCGACTTTTATGTTGATAGTTTGGGGAACATTGAATATCCCTCAGGTTGGGACACCAATTATGATACTTGGAAGCAGGTTATAATCGAAGCACAATCTCAAAATGTAAAAGTGATGATGACAGCGGTAAACTTTGAGAGCCTTCACATAAAATCGATATTAACAAACGAGCAGGCGAAGAATAATTTTTTGAATACTGCTGTTGAGATAATCAATGAAAACAATTTTGACGGGATAATTGTTGACTTCGAAAATTTGGCTGTTGAAGATAGAGGAGAAACATTAAGTAATTTCATCATGGAATTGAATACAACTGTTAAGGCTAATACGGGGGAGAACAATTTAACGGCATTTGCTTCCCCTGCAATAAACTGGGGAGGCTGGGAGTTTCAAGATTTGGCCGATAATTGTGATTTCTTATTCTTAATGGCATATGATTATTTTGGTTCATGGAGTACGACAAGCGGTCCTACTGCGCCGCTTAAAGGAAGTGATCCTAATTCGTTTAAGAATTTAAATGTCGTAAGTTCCCTGGAGGTTGAGTACCAGTCGGTAATTGGAAACAATCCTGGAAAAATAATTTTAGGCTTGCCTTATTACGGAATTCACTTTTATACTAATGACCCTCTGCCAAATTCCGAAGTACTTGGAACAACAGAGATTACACCGAGATTTCGTGATTCTAAATTAATTTATAGCCAATATGACAAAGTATGGTCGTCTGTTTTTGATGTACCTTATTCGTCATGGCAGGATACGGTTTGGAATCAATACTGGATGGATGATGATTCGAGTCTCGGGTTAAAGTTTGATCTTGTGAACGATTACGATCTGATGGGCGTAGGTATGTGGGCGCTTGGATATGACGGCGCTAGAACAGAGCTATGGAATTTAATAGAAAATAAATTTTCATCAACTGCTGTTGCAGTTGAACAAATTGATGAACTGCCCGGTGAGTTTATCCTTCACCAAAATTATCCGAATCCTTTTAACCCGAGTACTATAATCAAATATACAATTTTGACCCCACACCAAGGGGAGGGAGTGAGGGAGGGGTTTTTTGTCACTCTGAAAATATACGATGTTCTCGGAAACGAAATAAAAACAGTTGTTAACGAAAATAAATCCCCTGGAGTTTATGAGATTATTTTCAATGCGGAAAACTTAAGCAGCGGAATTTATTTTTACCGGTTAATCGCAGGGAACTATAGTTCAACTAAAAAAATGATTCTTCTCCGATAAAAAGTTTTGCAGGACGGAAAATAATGAAAAATTTACTAAGCATAGTTTTTATTGCCGTATTTGTATTTAGCTGTTCCACCCGTGAAGAAAAGGGGCCACGGGAATTTAAGGAAATCACAAAAATAGAAACAAAAGCGCTGCTAAAAATAAACGATTCCTCCGAAAATCAATTTTACTATCCCAAAATAATTTATGACGGGTCAAAGATATTTTTTACAACAAAAGATTATAACGAAATTTGGTATTATGATTTTACAACTAAACTAATAATAAATGTCACTCCGGTTAACGGAGTAGGCAAAGAATTTGTATTCTCAAAAGACAGTAAAAAAATATACTACGTTTTACCGTCTGTAACCGTTCGTACGAAAGAAAAAATTTATACATTACTGGAATATGATATAGACAACAAAAGCCGGAATGTTATTTATACAAACTCCGACGGCGTTTCAAATATGGATTTATTGGATGGAGACATAATAAGTTTCTGGGTCAATGAGAGTATCCTGTTTTACGATCTTATCAACAAACATCTGATTCAAGATTTTACTTATGAAAAATATTTGATTAATAGCATAGGTAGTAAACTATTAATCTATCACGCTAAAAGTATTGAAGAAAAAAAAGTATATAACAACGAGGATGTCAAAGATATTAAAACATCTGGAAACGGTTACGAATATTATTTAACTACTGTTGATAACAATATTATAAAATACAACACACTTAATGAAAACTTTGAAGTAATTGGCAACTTTAAAAATTTCAATACATCACAAAACTCAAACTTACTGTACTACTCTAATAATTCAAAATTTTTTCTAAAAGCTTCTTCACAAAACAAGTTTATTGTCTTAAATGTTGACGGCGTTAATTCAATTCTAAATCCATCCGTTTCTTTTTCAAACGATAGCTTTGTTTTTAATAATGAAAAAGGTGAGATATATTTTCTTGAAGTAAAAATCGAAGAAAAGCTACCCGATTAGACCCAAAAGCAGGTAAAGTATTGCAGTTATACCGCCTATAAACAAAGCATAAGGCAACTGTGTTTTTACATGATCAATATGATCGCAGGCTGAAGCCATACTTGAAACAATTGTTGTATCAGAGATTGGTGAACAGTGGTCGCCGAAAACTCCTCCGCCGAGTATAGCCGCAATCGACATGTAAATATTAGCGTCGAGAGTTTGTGAAAGCGGGATGCCGATTGAGATCATAATTGCAAAAGTCCCCCATGATGTACCGGTAGAGAAAGCAATAAAACATGAAATTAAAAATAAAATCATCGGTACAAAACCCGGGGAAAGCAAACCTTTTGAAACATCTGCAATAAATAATCCTGTCTTTAATTCGCTGCAGACATTTCCAACGGCAAAAGCAAGTACCATTAGAAAAGCAAGCGGCATTAACCCGCTTATGCCTTTCAGCCATAAACCGGAAATCTCTTTTAAGCTGAATATCTTTTGAAGAAAGTACATTAAAGAGGCCGTTGTAGCGGCAAGAATAACTGCATAAAGCACTGCAGACGAACCGGAACCATTACTTATCGCCGTAGATATTTTCTGAATAAAAGAACCTGCGTTGCTGAAGTTCTTTTCACTCCACCCTGTAAAAATCAAAAATAGAGGCATTGACAAAACCATTACTAAAATCGGTGCCAGCATATTTACCGTTTTGGCTTTTACGCCCGTTTTTTTTGCCAGCATTGTAATTTCATCGGATATCATCGGTGTTGAACCGTCTGCTATTACTTTGCCTGTATCTTTCGCTCTTTTTTCTGCTGTTTTCATCGGCCCAAAATCGAAAGCGCCTTTGATTATTATAAAAACAAAAATTACAGCTAAGATAGGATAGAAATTATAAACGACGGAATTTATCAAAACATTAAAAGGGTTGCCGATTGATTGCGCGGCTATTAAACCAATCAGGTAAGCGCCCCATGCATTAAACGGAACCAAAACACAAACAGGCGCTGAGGAAGAATCGACAATGTATGCAAGCTTTTCACGGGGGACCCTTTTCTTATCAAAAATAGGTCTGAAGATTGAGCCTACGGTTAAAACACTGATGTTGGTTTCTACGAAAATTAATATTCCAGTCAGCCATGCATATATTTGAATGACGGTTCTGCTTTTGCCGGTTTTTCGTTCTTCTATTTTTTGTAAAGCATTATTTATGAAATTAATAAATCCTTCAACTCCGCCGGATTTTTGTATCAGCGTTATCAATGACCCGACCAAACAACTAAATATGATTGTTCTTGTATTGCCCGAACTTTTAAAGACATCGACGATCCCTTCAACAGCAGCGATTGATCCGCCGAACAAATTCCAATCGTTTAATATTACCCAGCCAATCCAGAGCCCGAATATAAGCGAGAAATAAACTTGCCTTGTTTTTATAGCCAAAAAAATTGCAATAATAGGGGGGACGATTGATAATATTCCGTAACTTTCCACTGTGTAGTAAATTTGTTATTGGTAAAATCAATATAATAAATTATTTAACCTGTTATTCGAATTAAGAAAGCAGCTAAAACAAATCGAAATATTTTTCCCAAAAAGAATTATTACATAGCTCCTAAATATCAGGGCATAATCTTATTACTAAAACTCCTGCAAAGAGTAAATTCAAGTCTTTTTATGGAAGAAGCTTGATACTTGATTGGATGATTGAATGATTGGATGAAATAATTTTACGGCCGGATAGAATAATCAGATCGCCGGATGAGATAGTTATGTGGCCAGATGGAATAATCAGATCGCCGGATGAGATAGTTATGTGGCCAGATGGAATAATTAAATCGCCGGATGAGATAATTAAGTGGCTGGATGGAATAATCAGATCGCCGGATGAGATAGTTATGTGCCCGGATGGAATAATTAAATCGCCGGATGAGATAGTTATGTGCCCGGATGGAATAATCAGATCGCCGGATGAGATAATTAAGTGGCTGGATGGAATAATCAAATCGTTGGATGAGATAATTAAGTGGCTGGATGAGAGAGGGGTTCCAATATGTATTTTCAGGCAAGTCGTAAATCGTTAATCTTAAATCTTATTTAATTAAATAGCTGTTGCTCGATAATCACATAGGTATTTCAATATAAACTTCTGTTCCTTCTCCTTTTGCAGATTTTATTTCAACCTTGCCGTTTAGTTTCTCTACCGTGGAGAGTATGTTGCTCAAACCGTATCCTAATTCTTTGCCTACTTCGTACATCTCTGTTTCAAATCCTACTCCGTCATCTTTTATGCTTATTATCATTTTATCTTTGTCATCGTAAATCTCTAGGCTCACGGTCTCTGCCTTTGAATGTTTTTTTACATTTTGCAGCAATTCTTTTACTGAGCGGAATATTACAAGTTCTTTTTCTTTTTCGATATCAGGAGGGATTGAGTATTTTTTAACATCTACATTCAAGTTGTGAAACTTTGTATAGTTATCAAGTAATTTACTCAATCCCTGCTCAAGGTCAACAACATCAAGTTCTACGGGTGTTAACTCGTAGATAATATTTTTCAAATCGTCGCTCGCTTCTGCAAGAAAATCAACAGTATTGTTCAACAGCTTATTGTTAATATTTTCTTGTGACTGTGCATTCTCGATATTGAATTTGGCGGTGTAAAGCACAGGCATTAACAAATCGTGCAGCTCGTTGGAGATTCTTTTTCTTTCTTTTTCAATTGTTTCAAGGAATACTAATGAACGGACTTTTTGTACTGTTATTTCTTTCTCTTTCTTTTCTAACTCCATATCTTGCTTAAGCTTTAGATAATTTTTAGTTAGCGGCAAGATAACAGCTTTGAAAAATAATATAACAAAACCAATAAAAATTATTGTGCTAACAAAAACCCAGAATACCGGATTTTTATAACTTAATAGAAAGTTTATCATTATCAGCTCTAAAAATTATAAAGAATAATCCAACGAATATTTCAATAAAATCAGCAAAGTATAAATAATGGTATATGGTTGCATATTCGAATATTAGCAGAATCACGGTGTGATAAAAGTGTAAAAACAAGTATGATATAATTACTAAAATGAAGATGTTAAATTTTTTATCTGACAATTCTAAGACAAAATCATGAGCAAAAACGAATAGGAGATAAATATGTGTAAGTGCTTGTATCAAAGCATGATATTCCCAGTTGTCAGTTAAAAACCAAATTGAAGCCATCAGTAAATAAATTAACAAAAAAATGTACCAGCCTTTTTTAAGATATTCCTTCTTAAAGAACGAAAGAAATACTAGATAGTTAGTTGTTATAAAGATCAAGTACGAGTTGGGAACAATAAAATAAATAGTCCCTATTGCTACTAAATCATCTATCCCGAATACCAAAAAAAAGAAGAAATATTTTGTTTTGTACTGTCTGAAAATTGGAATCAACCAAATGAAAACTGATAAATAAAGAAAAATTTTTAGATGATCATCCATGCTTAACTATTAGTATTAAGGACACTTTGGCGGACATGCAATCATCATGCGCTTCGTACTTAATTTTGAAGTGTTATTTCCCATCGTGACAACACCGTCAGAGTCCTTTGTAAATGTTATTGTTTTTGTTCCTGCTTGATTTACATAGTTTATAACATAATCTACTGTGTATACATAAAATACTTCATCATCCGGTGCTTCATAACTGTTAGGATATAAGGCGTTTCTATCCTGGTCAAGTATATAAAGCTTACCGTCTTTAATGTTGAACATAACATGTGTCTCCGCTTTGTTGACAATTCTTAACAATTGTCTTGCGGGAGATTTAACAGTTTCCTGCTGTGCCGCAGTATTTGAATTAAACAGTAAAAAAAGAAATACAACCGTAATGATACATTTAGCCATTGCATCACCCTCTAGTTTGTTAGTGAAAAAGATTAGCGTGATAATTTAACTATTTCTAAAAATTGATATTAATTTCTTTAAGTGATGCAACTCATTGAAAAATCATAACTTTAAAAATCAGAACTAATTTAAATTAGTTTATTGCACTAGTAAAAGCAAACAATTTCTATGGTCAAAATTGTATATATTTGAAATTTCGCCTAACAGGATAGATTATCGCATCTAATAGGCATGGATTTATTGATACCCTACTAAAATTCTTATGTTGCAGTACCGGAATAAAAGATTTTTAAAAATTGCATGCCGCCATTTTATACTTAATTAATTATTCATATCTTAACATAACCAATCATTCAATAAAATCTTAGTCATGGTAAATTCATTAAGGATTTTTTTTGTCGTTTTAAGTTTCTTAGCAGTCATCCGGTCGCAGTCTTTTAATGAAAAGTGGATCACTGAATTTGAAAAATCAAATTATCAATCTACAGCAACATATGAGCAGACTGTAAAATATTTTAATCAATTTGCAGAATACCCTGAAGTAAAAATCGAGAAGTTCGGCGTATCGCCGCAGGGTAGGGATTTAATCTGTTTAATAATCTCAAAAGACGGCTTACATAAACCAGCGGATGTAAAGAAAAACCGTAAGCCGGTTGTATTTATTGAGAACGCTATCCACTCCGGTGAAATTGAAGGCAAAGATGCATGCATGTTATTGCTTCGCGAAATACTGGTAACGAAAGAAAAATATTATTATCTCAAAAATTTGGCTTTAATAATCGTGCCGATCTTTAGTGTTGACGGGCATGAACGAAGCAGTCCTTACAACAGGATAAACCAGAACGGCCCGACAAATATGGGCTGGAGAACAACTGCGCAGAATCTCAATCTAAATAGGGATTTTATGAAAGCCGATGCTCCCGAAATGAAAGCACTCTTAAGATTATTTAACAAGTGGGAGCCTGATTTATTCATCGATACTCATACAACAAACGGTGCGGATTACCAATACGATTTAACATATATAATGCACAGTCTGCATGATGTTACTCCGTCATTTAGCCAATGGGTAAAAAACAAATATATTCCCCGCTTCAAAGAAGATTTGCAAAAAGAAGGCTTTAAAGTGTACCGGTATATTTATCCCTTCAGAAAGGAGTTAAAAGAGGGAATTATAGATTTTATTTCGCCTCCAAGATTGGCAACCGGTTATGGTGCCGCACAAAATACTCCGACTATTACTGTTGAAACACACATGCTCAAACCATATAAAAGAAGAGTGTTCGCAACCAAGGCATTGATCGAATCGTCATTAAAGATGATTAATGAGAACCCTGAAGAGTTATTAAAGGTAAACGAAAAAACGGATAAAGAAAGAATTGAATTATACTATAAGACCGGGAAATATTTCCCGGTGAGATATAAATTAGACAGTAGTTTTACTTTAATAAATTTTGAAGGTAAAACTTACGATTACATTTACAGCGATGTTGCCGGTGCGAAAATTATAAAGTACTTTGATAGAGACTCTACTTTTCAAATTCCGTTTTACGGTAATATACTTATCACGGATTCGGTAAAAGTACCCGAAGGATATTTAATTCCCGGAGAATGGATAGATATAATAGACGTTATAAAAAATCACGGGATAAAATTAACCGAAGTTACAACGCCATCCGGGTATAATGTTGAAAGATACGAATTCAAAGATGTTACTTTTGCAGAAGCACCTTATGAAGGAAGATTTATTCCTGAATTTGAATATACGGTAAAACGGGAGACAATACTGATAGACTCCGGCTATTATTTTGTAAATACTAATCAAAGAAGATTATCTGTCATAGTGCAATTGCTTGAACCGAAAGCGGAAGATTCATTTTTGCGCTGGGGGTTTTTCAATGCAATCTTTGAAAGAAAAGAGTACTTTGAAGATTATTCAATGGAACCGATTGCAAAAAAAATGTTCGAAGAAAATTCGGAACTAAGAAAAGAGTTTAATGAAAAATTAAAGAGCGATGAAGAATTTAAAAATAACCCGAGAGCCCGTTTAAATTTCTTTTACAAACGCTCGCCTTATTACGACGAAAAACATAATCAATATCCTGTCTTAAGAGTAATCGACAAGATAAAATGATGATTCGTTTAGAAAAAGTAACCAAGCTTTACGGTAGTACAACTGCCGTAAATGCTGTTAACACATTTTTTGAAAAGTCGCAGACTACCGTAATTATTGGGCCCAGCGGATGCGGCAAATCTACGATATTAAAATTAATAACCGGTTTGATAAAAGCCGACAAAGGTGAGATAAAAATCAATAATCAAAATTTAGCAGAAGTTGATTTGAGAAATTTCCGGAAATCAATTGGTTATGTGATTCAAGAGGGAGGATTATTTGACCACTTGTCAATTGAAGACAACTTAAAATTAGCCCCGCATAATTTTGGCGAATCATCACAAAAAATAAATGAAAGAATAGAATACTTAACGGGATTAACAAAACTTGATAAGAAACAATTAGTGAAATACCCGGCGCAATTATCGGGCGGGCAAAGACAGCGTGTGAGTTTAATGCGGGCATTAATGCTTGACCCGGAAATATTATTACTTGATGAACCTCTGGGAGCATTGGATCCGTTAATAAGGTTCGAATTGCAGTCGGACTTAAAAGAAATTTTTTCCGAATTGAAGAAAACTGTTGTGATGGTTACCCATGACTTATCCGAAGCGGTTTATTTTGCAGATAGAATAATTTTAATGAAAGACGGTAAAATTGTGCAAAGCGGAGCTCCCAATAGATTACTGAAAAATCCTTCGAGTGAATTTGTAAAGAAATTTATAACGGCCCAAAGATCGTACGTTGAATAAGCTTAAAAATACATTGGGCATTCCGGCGATCATTAATGCCGGAATCTGTAACTCTAATATCAGAGATTCCCGATTAAAGCATTCGGGAATGACAATCAGTTATTATTTAGTGATGAAATGGTGCTTATTAATTTTAATTATTTCTGTTAGTAGCTGCAGTAATCCCAAAAATGAAATTATTACCGGATCAAAAAAATTTACCGAGTCTGTAATACTCGGCGAGATTATAAAACATACCGGGTTTTACAGCGGCGTTGATGTACTGCACAAAGAACAGCTTGGCGGTACAAGGGTTTTGTGGAATTCATTATTAAACGGGGAAATAGATTTATACCCGGATTATACCGGCACTATAATTCAAGAAATATTAAATGACAAAAATATTTCCACCGAAAATGAAATGACCCGCGAGCTTGATAAACTCGGGATAAAGGTAACAGGCCCGCTTGGTTTCAATAATACTTATGCAATAGGTATAAAAAAGAAAAAGGAAAATTTAACAAAGATATCGCAGCTTAATGATTACCCGGATTGGAAGCTTGGTTTTACAAATGAATTTATGGATAGGAATGACGGCTGGCCCGGGTTAAGAAATCACTATAATTTGATTCACAAAAACGTGACCGGGCTGGATCACGATCTGGCTTACCGCGGCCTGGAAAGCGGTTCTATTGATGTTATAGATTTATATTCGACAGATGCAGAAATAAAATATTACAACATCAATGTGCTTGAAGATGATTTAAATTATTTCCCTGTTTATAATGCGGTGATTCTTTACAGGAAAGAACTTGAAGAAACAAACCCGGCTTTTGTAAAGAATCTTCTTTTGCTTAAGAATTCTATTAACGAAAAGAAAATGGTTGAAATGAATTCAAGCGTAAAAATAGATAAAGAAAAAGAAGATAAAGTTGCTGCGGAATTTGTAAAAACCAAATTTGACTATAAACCTGAAATCAAAGAAGAAACTTTAATATCACGACTACTTAAGAATACAAAGGAGCATTTATTTCTTGTAATTATTTCCCTTCTCGGGGCAATTCTATTTTCAATTCCTCTCGGAATTATTGCATATAAAATCCCGCAATTGAAACAATTGATTTTAAACACAACAGGTATTATACAAACCATTCCTTCATTGGCTTTGCTTGTTTTTATGATTCCTTTTTTCGGTATCGGGGAATTCCCGGCAATAGCGGCATTGTTTTTATACAGTCTGCTGCCGATAGTACGCAACACTTTTTTGGGTATTGAAAATATCCCTCTTCAGACCCGTGAGTCTGCCGTTGTTTTGGGATTATCTAATTTCACAATACTTAAAAAAATTGAACTTCCCTTAGCTTCGAGGTCAATAATTGCAGGCATCAAAACCTCAGCAGTGATTAATGTAGGCACAGCTACATTAGGGGCTTTAATCGGTGCAGGTGGATTTGGCCAGCCGATATTAACCGGGATAAGGTTGGATGATATCCAGTTGATTTTAGAGGGAGCAATTCCCGCGGCATTACTGGCAATAATTGTACAATGGCTCTTTGAACTATCCGAGAAAATTTTTGTGCCCAAAGGCTTAAGAATTAATTAAAGTATAAATCTCACAGAACGTATAAAAATTAGGAAAATTGAAATTCAAATAGATTATCCTTAGTTTATTGCTGCGATAAAATTGTAGTAAATAGAGTTTCTGCAAAATAAAAAGTCGGTCATTTCGAACCCGTTTTTTGGGTGAGAAATCTTTTAATTAGAGGATGATTTCAAAGATTTCTCCCTCCCGCCATGTCAGCGAGGCAGGCCGGTCGAAATGACAAAACGTTTAGATATCTAATTTTGCAGAAACTCTAATTTTGTCAGAAATTGAAGAAAATATACTTGTTGCAAATAGGTTTTGGGATTTAGTTTTTATTTAGAACTCACCTAAATCCTCCCAGCCTTCTCCCGATTTATCGGGCTACGGCCAGGTCTTAAAAAGAGAGGACTTTATGGCAAAATCCAAAAACCAATTTGGCTTGTGATATATATGAAACCGAAAGAATCTTTAACAATAATTTAACCCGTTCCGTTCTGATTAAAAGGTATAAAGAAATTAGGGAGTTTTTACTTAAAATTTGTGAGTCACTCTTAACAGAGGACTTTGTAATACAGTCAGTCAACTGAATAAGATTTGCAAAGGATAATTAGGATTAACATGCAAAACAAAAAAACAATCGATGAAATACTTCACGGGCTAAGCCAAAAACAAAAATTTTTACCAAGCAAACTTTTTTATGATGAAAAAGGATCAAAGCTTTTTGACATGATCTGCGAGCTGGACGAATATTATCCGACCAGGACAGAGATGAAAATTTTATCAAACAATATCGACGAAATTTCCGATGTGTTTGAAGAGAACTCCCTGCTCATAGAATTCGGGAGCGGCAGCAGTACGAAAACAAGATTACTGCTTGACCATATAAGAGACCTTGCCGGCTATATCCCGATAGATATTTCACAAGAGCATTTGAATAAATCTGTAGAAAGGTTGTCGTCTGAATATCCGTACTTGGAAATTTATCCTTTGTCTGCCGATTATACGTTGCAGTTAAATCTTCCTGCAATTCATCATCAGGTAGATCACCGTATAATTTTTTTCCCCGGTTCAACAATCGGCAATTTTACAAAGGATCAGGCGAAAAATTTTTTAAATAGGATTGCAGTCCTCTGCGGTGAAAACGGGGGACTGCTGATCGGTGTCGATCTTCACAAAAATAAAGATATCTTAAATGCTGCTTATAACGATTCGCAAAATGTTACGGCCGATTTTAATATGAATATGTTGAACAGGCTGAACAAAGAATTCGGTTTCAATTTTGACCTTGATAAATTTGAACATAATGCCTTTTACAATGAAGAAGAAAAGAGAATTGAAATGCATCTCGTAAGTAAAATCAACCAGAAAGTTAATTATGATAGTTGTGAATATTCTTTTTATAATGGAGAGTCGATTTTAACGGAGTATTCATTTAAATATACTTTTGAAGATTTTGCTGAAATTGCAGGAGATTCCTTTAATGTGGAAAAAATCTGGGTTGACGAAAAAAAATTATTCAGTGTTCAATACTTATCGGTAAAATAATTTCTTTAAAATGTTTTACAATAACAAAATATTTATCACTTCGTGGAATATTGTTGTAACAATATGTGCAAGTTTTTCCGCTGTTTTTATTCCCCTGGATTTTTTATTCGGTCTTAGACATGAGTTCTTTTATTTTTTTTCAACAGTATTTGTCACAGTTGTTTTTGTAGTAGATATTTTTTTTAGTATTGCAAAATCTATTAACTCCATATCGTATTTGCATGATAATAATGCCGGGCTTAAAAATTATCTTCAAGGCTGGTTTATAATAGACCTGTTAGCGGCAATCCCGTTCGGCTTTTTATTCCACCCGTCACTTCTGCAATTTATCAGGATATTGAAACTTGCAAAGGTTTTGCATTATATGAGAATCTGGAAACATGAGTGGATAAAATATTCAACCTATTTTGTCATAGGTTTCTTTCTTTTCTGGATAGCCCATTTAACTCACTGGATAAGCTGCGGCTGGCTTGCACTGAGAGGATATGACGATTCTCTTGATAATGTAACCAATTATATAAAATCACTCTACTGGTCAATAACAACATTAACCACAGTAGGATACGGGGATATTACACCCGCAACAAATTTGCAGTATGTTTATACAATAATTGTAGAAATTTTGGGTGTAGGATTTTACGGTTACCTAATCGGTAATATTGCAAGTATACTTTCAAAAAGGAACCCGGCAAGAATTAAATACCAGGAAAATCTGGATAAACTTTCCGCCCTTACAATGATTAGACATCTGCCGTTGGACCTTTCGCACAAAATTAGAGAGTATTACACCTATATGTTTAATAGCCGCATGGGATACAACGAAGATGCTTTTTTAAAAGATCTGCCTCAAAGTTTAAAGACCGAAGTAGCGCTTCATTTAAAAAAAGAAGTGCTTGAAAAGATAGATCTCTTTAAAGATGCAGATGTGGATTTTATCCGCGAAATTGCGCTTCACCTAAAACCGCTGGTTTACACTCCCGGTGATATTGTCATCAGGAAAGGGGATGAGGGGAAAGAAATGTTTTTTGTTGTTAAAGGTGAACTGGCTGTTTATTCGGATCTGAAAAAAGAACCTGTAGCGGTTTTGAGCGACGGTGACTTCTTCGGTGAAATCTCTTTGTTCGGCAACAAACCGAGAACCGCAACAATTAAAGCAATTACTTACTGCGATTTATATTCACTTAGCAAAAATACGTTTGATTACGTTGTTGCCAAATACCGGGATGTGATTGATAAAATTGAAAAAAAAGCCAGGTTAAGAGAACCTAAAAACGAAATTTGAAAAAGACAAAAGAAAATAAAAAAAGCATCTTTATAACGATTCTTAAAGCGTTTTTGCTTTTTGTAATTGTTTACACATCGTTATCGCTGATAATTATTTTTCTGTTCAATTTTATTAGTCCGCCGACTTCAAGTTTTATTGAAATTGAAAGAAAGACTATTTCATTTAATTTTGATATTGAAGACAGTATTAAACAAACCTGGATACCCGTAAACAGAATTTCTTCCAATATGATTTTAGCCGTTATAGCATCTGAAGACCAAAGGTTTTTCGACCATTCCGGTTTTGATCTTATAGAAATAGAAAAAGCAATTGACGACATTCAAAATCAGAAAAGGCAAAGAGGTGCAAGTACAATTTCCCAGCAGGTTGCAAAAAACCTGTTTTTATTCCCGTCAAAAAAATTACTAAGAAAAGGGCTTGAACTTTACTTCACGGTTTTAATTGAACTTGTTATGCCGAAAAAAAGAATACTGGAAATTTATTTAAACTATGCCGAGTTTGGGCAGAACATTTACGGGGTAGAAGAAGCTGCAAAATTTTATTTCAATAAATCGGGAAGCTATTTAAATAACTATGAGGCTGCAATGCTTGCGGCGGTCCTGCCTTCTCCCAAAAGGAGAGATATTAATAATCCAAGCCAAAATCTAATTAATAGAAAAGATAAGATAATTGAAAAAATGGAAAGCCTTGGCGGGGTTGAGTATATAAATCAATTTATAAAATAATCAGCCGGTACATGTACGGCATCTACACTCTTCATAAATTTCATCGTAACCGTAATCCATTGTAATTTCTTCGTCTTTTTTAATCTCCCTGCTGGAAACTAAGTTCAATGATTCCTTATCCCTCTCAAGCACAATGCAGTTGGGGTTACAGTCGTGGTTTATATATTTTATTTTCTCCGTATTTACGGTATCAATGTAATATCTTCCGTTCCAAAAAATATAAACATTATTATCTTCTTCTTCTCTTCTTTCACATTCTTTACCGGTAATTACTTCTCCTTTAATAATCATCACCAGCTCATCTTTCGGAATGTTTTTGGAAGCAAAAATTCCTTTCCCGTGAATCTTGGATTTCTTTACTACTATTGAATCTTCCCAATCCCTATTGAATTTTTTTACTTTCAATTAGCAGTATATTCCAGACATTTGTTTAATATTTTTTCCATATCCGAGTTTTCCAACACCGGGTAGTTATATTTAAAGTTTTCTACATCCATATTGCGCTTATAGCTGAATGATTTTAAAACGTTGTTTTTTTCATCATAATATATCTTTTCCAAAAAACTGTACATCCTGGTTTCTTTATTAAATAAGTAGTATGTCTTTGATTTATAGATATCACCTTTAACAGATTCGATTTTTAACGGGGGCGAATGATTTTCCATAACCCAAACATAAATATCTTTATCCTGGAATCTATCCAGGCCATTGGTATTTATCAAAATATTTTTAACTACCGAAACATGAACCCAGTTTTCGTCGCCGCTTTGTGCAAAAATAAAAGAAATAAAAAGTATAAATATTGTTACAAATGTTTTCATTTCGATTCCCCAATTATGGAATTGACGGTAATCAAAAATACAAAAAATTAGTAATTTCCAAGTGTTATTTTTAGTTATCTTCCGTTTACAAAGTTTATTTTATAGGAATAATTCCGATAATACTTTGTGCAATAATCTAATTTTCTAAGATAAATTTCAAACCGGCTAATATGCTTGATATTAAAGACGGAAAAAAACACGGTGTATTTAGAACGTATTTTAAGGACGGTACGATCCGTTCCGAAAAAAGATACGTTAACGGTTTGATCCAGGGAGCAGCCAAAGTTTTTAATTCTCTCGGTAAATTAATTCAGCTCATCACGTATAAAAACAGTAAAAAACACGGTCCGGCTAAAGTCTTTTATCAAAACGGAAATATCAAAATCGAAATGAGTTTTTTTGATAATATTCAAAACGGGCCTACAAAATATTATTATGAAAGCGGTGATTTAAAGGCAGAACTCAATTTTATAATGGGAATGAAGGACGGTTATGCAAAATCATACTGGCCGGCCGGTGTTATTAAAGTTGACGAGCAATTAAAGAACGGCCAAAGAGACGGCGTTACAAAGACTTATTATAAAAGCGGTAAAATTAAAGGGGTCTGGAATTACAAAGAGGGGCGTCCTCACGGGAAATCAAAATTTTATCATCAAAACGGCAAGGTGCTCGGAATAAAAAATTTTAACAAAGGTAAAGAAGACGGGCAGACAATAATTTATTATCCAAACGGCAATATAAAACAGGAAATAAATTATAGAAACGGTGTTAAAGACGGTTTAAGTAAAACATACAACCAGGATGGTTCGCTTAAATTTGAAGAAACTTATTTTGAAGGTGAAAGAAAAGAAATAAAAACCATTCCAAAAGAAACTCCCGATCAGGATTCTATAAAAAAAGAAGAAGTAAAAGTAGTTGAACAAATAAGTAAGCCTGTTAAGAAAAACAAAGGAATATCGCTCATCAATTTTATTTTAATTGTAATCGGTGCCTTTGCCGTTATTTTGCTGGGATACTTTGCGTTCCTAAAATTTCTATAATCGTTATAAAGTAAAGTTTCTGCAAAATAAAAAGTCAGTCGAACCCGTTTTGGGGTGAGCCTGTCCGCAGTCTTTTTGGCGGGAAATCTTTCAATTAGAGTGTGATTTCAAAGATTTCGATCCCGATAAAAAAACATCGGGATCGAAATTGACAAAACGTTTAGATATCTAATTTTGCAGAAACTCTAGTAATAAACGCATCTAAAAAGATTTTTCTAAAGGCAGTGGAGGCTTACCCGGATAATATCTAAATTGAAAAATGTCCGATAATTTTGAAATATAATTTTAATATATATATTATATTATTTATATAAATAAAAATTGTTTCAGAAATATCACATCACTTTTCGAAGGTTAAAAATGAAGAAAATTATTATCGTCGTTTTACTTTTCGCAGTCCTTATCTCAATTAATGCAAATGAGAAAGATTCTAAGCAGGAAATAATCGATAAGAAAGTTAAAGAGTTGCTTTCCAAAATGACTATCGAAGAAAAAGTAGGCCAGATGACCCAGCTTACTATTGATCCGATCGTGCAGGAAAGAAAAAACATTACAGATGATGTTAGGGTTGATAAAGAGAAATTAGAAGAAGCTATTCTTAAGTATCATGTGGGATCGTTTTTTAATATTCAGGGAACCCATCACACATTAGATAACTGGCATGAAATAATAACTGCAATCCAGGATGTGGCCGTTAAAAAGAGCAGGCTTGGTATTCCTGTAATCTACGGTATTGATGCCATCCACGGGATGAACTATACCAAGGGAGCTACTATTTTTCCTCAATCGATAAATATGGCGGCGGCAAGAAACCCGGAACTTGTTGAAAAAGAAGCGGCAATTACCGCATTTGAAGTTAAGGCATCGGGCATTCCCTGGAATTTTAACCCTGTGCTGGGAATAGGCAGGCAGCCGTTGTGGCCGAGGTTCTGGGAAACATACGGCGAGGATGTTTACCTGGCTACGGTACTGGGTAAGTATTACATCAAGGGTAGTCAAGGTGCTGACCCGTCTGCAGATGATAAAGTTGCTGCCTGTGCAAAACATTATCTCGGTTACGGTTTCCCGTTTAACGGGCTTGACAGAACACCTGCTTTGATTCCCGAAAGAATGCTGCATGAAATATTTTTACCTCCGTTTGCTGAGGCGGTAAAACGGGGTGTTTTAACTTTTATGGTTAATTCTTCTGAAATAAATGGAATTCCTGTTCATTCCGATCATCGAATATTAACTGAAATATTAAAAGAGGAACTGGGATTTGAAGGTTTCACGGTTTCCGATTGGAACGATGTAATAAGGCTTGAAATAAGGGACAGAATTGCAAAAGACGGTAAAGACGCCGTTAAGATAGCTGTAAATGCAGGATTGGATATGAGTATGGTTCCTTATGATTACAGTTTTGCAGAGTATCTGGTTGAACTTGTAAAAGAAGGCGAAGTTCCAATGGAAAGAATTGACGACGCAGTTGCCAGGATACTTAAAGTAAAATATAAAATCGGTTTGTTTGATAATCCTTATCCGAATAAAGAATTGAAAAAAGATTTTGCCAATGAAGAATTTCAAAAGGTTAACCTTAAAGCGGCAAGAGAATCAATTACATTATTAAAAAATGAAAATAATATTCTGCCCCTTAAAAAGAATTTGAAAATATTGGTAACAGGACCTACAGCTAACAAGCTTTCTTATTTGAACGGCGGATGGACAATTTCATGGCTAGGGGGGATGGAAGAACTATATCCGCAGGAAAAGTTTACAATTCTTGAAGCAATCGAGAACGAAGCAAGCAAAGAAAATGTAATTTATTCAGAGGGTGCAGAGATAGATTCACTAATAAACGTTGAAGAAACAGTTAAACTTGCGGAAGAAGCAGATGTAATAGTTTTGTGTATAGGTGAAAAAACTTATTGTGAAACTCCGGGCAACATTTATGACCTGACAATAGAAAAAGAACAAATAATTCTGGCAAAAGAATTATATAAAACGGGAAAACCTGTTGTATTGGTATTAGCCGAAGGCAGGCCGAGAATTATTGCTGAAATTGCCGATCAGGCAGAGGCAATAGTAATGGCGTATCTGCCGGGAATTGAAGGCGGAATAGCCGTAAGCGACGTGCTCTTTGGTAATGTTAACCCGAGCGGCAAATTACCTTTTACTTATCCAAGATATGTAAACGGCTTTACTAATTATGATCATAAAGGTATGGAAGATTTTGGAGACATAGAATTTAATCCGTTGTTTGAATTCGGACATGGATTAAGCTACACTACATTTGAATATAGCGGATTGACGCTGGACAAAGATGAATATCAAAAAGAAGATAAAATTAATGTCGGCGTTAAAGTTAAAAACACCGGAGAAAGATCCGGGAAGGAAACTGTTGAACTTTACATAAACGACATGGTAGCTTCCGTAACAAGACCGGTAAGACAGTTAAAAGCATTCAAAAAAATAAGTCTTGCCCCGGAAGAAGAAAAAACAGTTACATTTGAGTTAAGTAAAGAAGATTTATCATTTATCGGAAGAGAAAATAAAAGAATAATTGAGTCCGGCGAATTTAAAGTGATAATTTCAAATTTAGAAAAGGTTTTTAAGCTGAAATAGAAAATATGTGGCGGAAAGACATTTAGCTTACGCGTCGGGGACTGTTGCATATTCTGCAAGTTGTGTGTTAATAAGGCAACAATCATTGTAGCGACAAGAGTTGTAATCCGGATTCCAGCTTTGTAATTATAAACCGAATAAAAACAACAACGCTTCCCGAAACATACTGACCGGATAACCGGCAAATGCAATTGCATATACATTCCCCCGGGGCACTTAATTCATGCATTAAAACAGTAAATAGCTTGACGGGTTAAATCCCCCAGGATACCGTTTATAAAATCTGTTAATATTTTTTTTTCAATACTTTAAAAAAAACTTGTTTCTAAAAACTTATCTTTTTAATTTGACAATTATGATGACCGACTGGTCGGTATATTTGTTGATAAATTATTTTCTATTTAAAAGGAAATGTTATGGGTTACAAAATAAGTAATACTGCATACGGAGTAGCTAAAGCACGAAGCGTAGAAATGTTTCACTCTCTTGCAAAGAGATTATTTGATGATCTTTATCCAATTAAATTTTTATCTCAGTTTACTGAAAATTTAATGGATTTGATGGAGAGTATTCGTCTATTAAAAAGATATTCGAATTACTGTAATGTATAAATTCATTCATAAAGGGAATAAATATGTCGCCAATAATAGTAAACAAACCGGAAAAGAAAGAAATAATACTTAACGCAGCCATAAAGGTATTCGCCAAGAACGGAGTAAGAAATACTAAAATAATTGATATAGCAGACACAGCTGGAGTTGGCAAAGGTACTGTTTACGAATATTTCTCAAGTAAAGAGGAAATATTCGAAACTGCTTTTGAATTTTCAATGGTTAAGTATATTGATTTTCTTAAACAAGTTGCGAAGTGGGATATTGAACCTGAACAAAAACTTAAAAGAATAATAAAAACTATCGGTTCAATGATGGAAGCGGAAAGTTATTTAACCGAAATTACTTTTCACTTTTGGGCTGAAGGCATTAGAGCAGAAAAAGAAAGGTTGAATGCCGGGCTTAAAAAAACTTATAAGGATTCTAAAAGAATTATTAAGTCAATTATCCAAGAAGGAATAAAAGATAGAACATTCAAAAAAGTTAATGCTGATTATTATGCTGCAATTATGATAGCTGTTTTTGACGGACTATTATTACAATGGATTTATAACAAGGATTTTTCAATAGGTAAAATGATTGTAGAAATCGAAAACATTATTCTAAATGAATTAAAGCCATAATTTTTTTATCAAGGTAATGACCGACCAGCCGGTTCTGTTAGATGTAAAGGAGGAATAAATAAATGAAAAGTAAGATTCTCAAAAGTATAGCAAGCACTGCCGATAAATATCCGGTATTAATGGTTTCAGTTGCCCTTATCATTACTTTGGCAGCCGCTTTTTTTATGGACCAATTAAAAATGAAGATGCATTTCAAAAACCTTATGCCGGAAGAACATTCGATGGTTCAAGAATTTGATAAGGTGATTGACAACTTTAGTTCCGCAGCTATGATTGTTGTTGCGGCAACCGGCGATGAAGAAGAATTAAAAAGCTTTGCAGATGAGTTAGTCCCAAAACTTAAGTTAATGGATGAGTATATCAAAAGGGTGGACTATAAACTTGAAAAGGAATTTTACCAACGCTACGGGTTTATGCTGGAGAAAGCAAAAAATCTTAAAAATAGTAAAGAGATTTTTAGTGACCTCAGTCTTCTTCCTATGCTGGAACATATAAATGACAATTTCGAAAAAACTTACATCTCGGATGATAAAAGTATATCGAATAAAGAAAAAGAAAATAAAGCGATAAGTTTTTTGGACGGTATACAATATTGGCTGAGTACAATTGATAAATATGTTAAGTATCCGGATTCGGTAGATATTAAAACAGCTCAAAAGGCCGTGGATAGATTTTTAATAGGCGATGAGTATATGATATCGCAGGATAAAGACATGATTTTTATTATGGCACAGCCTACTTTTTCCATTAATGAAGTTGATAAAGTTGTAGATGCTGAAAATAAAGTTAACGAATTAATTGATAAAACCGTTCAAAACTATCCTACCCTTTTGGCCGGCACTACCGGTACAACCGCAATAATCCGCGACGAAACAATCGCTATGCAGGAAGACGCCTACTGGACATCCATTGTTGCCTTCGTTTTAATAATTATTTTGTTTGTAGTTTCTTTTAGAATGTGGGTCGCTCCTCTATTAGCCGGAATTGCTTTGATAGTAGGTGTAGTTTGGGCGGGAGGTTTTGCAGCATTAACTCTTGGCAGCCTAAACATGATGACTTCAATGTTTGTTGTTATTCTATTAGGACTCGGCATTGATTTCTCTATACACATTATAACTGTTTATACGGAAAGCCGTGCTGCCGGTTTTAGTAATAAAGATTCATTAGAATTAACCTTATTGAAATCGGGCAATGGAATTATAACCGGGGGAATTACAACTTCACTTGCTTTTTTTACATTAACTGTTTCGCGTACTGCCGGAATAAAGGAACTGGGAATAGTAGCAGGCAGCGGCGTTATATTTTGTATGTTGTCTTCAATTGTGGTTCTCCCTGCTATACTATCTTTACGCGACAAGCTGTTGATTAAATTTAATAAAGAAAAATACACAGCAAGATCAACAGAGTTTCATTTCTTAGGAAAAATTGCTTCATCGGTATCAAAAAATTATCGGATTTCACTTATAGCGGGAATAATTATTACAGCATTTCTTCTATACGAGGCTTTCCAAATTAAGTTCGATTACAACTATCTGAATATGGAACCGGAAGGTTTAACATCAATAGAACTTCAGCACATAATGGAGGATGAATTTAATATAACTCCCGATTTTTCAGTAGTTACAACATCAAAAGTTGGAGAGTCGAGACGGATAACTGAAGAAGCTAAGGATCTCAAAATAGTTGGTATGGTAACAAGTATATCCGAATATGTACCTTCGTCAAGACAAGTAGAAAAACGAGTTCCTTTTATAAAAGAGATAAAGAATTATCTAACCAACAACACAAAAGTACAAGAAATAAATGAAGGTGATCTGGATAATGTATATGACCAGCTTTATAGAATTGAAGATAACGTAATTGAGTTATCACAGCTTGCTTATCTCGGCGGGCAAGATAAAGTTGATGAAAAATGTAAACAGCTTGTCGGTGATTTGGAGGATGAAAACAATAAAACTGTAATTCAAAAACTTGTTCAAAAATTAAAAAGAGATGAACAGAAAGCCAGGAAAGGACTAAATGTTTTTCTTAAGGATTATGAACCAAGTCTTCGGCAGAAAGCTTTACAAATGACAACACTAAATCCGATAGAGATTACCGACTTGCCGGCAAATATTTATAATCGCTTTGCAAACAAAGACAGCTCAAAATATCTGGTAAGTATATATCCTAGAAAGGGAGTCTGGGAAGACCTCCAATTTCTGAAATTATTTACGACAAGAATGAACGAGATTGATAGTAGAATGACCGGGATGCCTTCAATCTTTTACGTGCTGATAGAAATTATAGGTAAGGACGGACAATTAGCCGCAGCCCTCACTTTAATTGTTGTTTTCTTTCTGCTCCTTTTCGATTATAAAAATTTACGTCTCACTCTAATGGCAATGGTTCCGCTAATTATCGGCGCTATCTGGATGGTTGGAATAATGCACTTAATCGGGCATAAGTTAACAATCATGAATGTAATCGGCATCCCTCTTATTCTCGGCATCGGAATTGACTATGGCGTACACTTACTTCATAGATATGATATCGAAGGGTTAGGCAGTATAAAAACTGTATACAAAAGTACAGGCAAAGCCGTTCTTCTTACTTCGCTAACAACTATGCTGGCATTCGGATCGTTAATATTTGCAACCTACAGGGGATTAGGAAGTATGGGCTCTGCATTATTTATAGGCGTCAGCAGTTGCTTACTTACATCATTACTCATTCTTCCTGCTCTTATCGGGCTTATCGAAAACCGCAAGAAAATTAAATCGAATAAATAAAAGGAAAATAAAATGAAACTGCATATTAAACTAATGGTTCTTGTTACGCTTTTGGTGTCTACAATTTATTCACAAGAGTTAACGCCAAAAGAAATAGTTAAAAAAGTTGATGATACGGAAAGAATAGCATCAAGTAAAGGAATAGTGAAACAGGTAATAACTACTTCCGGCGGGAAAGAACGAATACTAAAAATGGAATCATATACTAAAGATGAAAATCGGAAACAGTTTATGATTTATACCGAGCCAAGCCGTGTAAAAGGAGACAAAATATTGATGTTAAATGATGGGGATGACATTTGGTTTTATACTCCCAAAACCGACCGTGTTCGTCATCTTGCCAGCCACGCAAAAAGACAAAAAGTGCAAGGGAGTGATTTCTCATACGAGGACTTAAGTTCAATTGATTATGAAAAAGATTATACATATAAACTCCTGGGAGAAGAAATCGTTAATGAAAGACTAAGCTATAAGTTTGAAATGATTCCAACTGAAACAGGTCCCCATTATTCAAAAATAATTTTATGGGCTGATAAAGAAAGATTCTACACAAACAGAATAGACTACTATGAAGATGATCAATTGCTGAAACGGTTAATCAATTATGAAATAGAATATGAAAAGAATCATTGGTACTCGTATAAAATGGTAATGACAAATATCAAAGAAGGCGGGGAAACCATAATGGAGACAGAAAGTATTGAATTCGATTTAGAACTGAAAGATGAAATATTTTCCACAACATACCTAAAGAGGCGATAGGTAGATGAATTTTATTTGGAGTAAAAAATGATTCATAAATATTTAATTGTATCGTTCAGTTTGTTGATTGTAATTAATGTATCACTCAAATCACAAGAACTAAAGTTTGATGGTTACTTTGAAAATCAATTATATCCGCAGATGATAAACAGTAAATTAACTCTGCATGATTATAATAAACTTAGAATAGACCTATCAAGCGATATAGACGACAACATTACCTTTAACGGCAATTATATCTATAAAACATATCACGGTAAAACAAATTTAACTGCATTTGATTTTATCCCCAACGACGTGATAAAAAGGTATTCCTCAAACATTGGTTTAGGCATTGATACGCTTAGAACTTTTTTTGAGGAAGAACAAAAAGACGAAAACTTTCTTGATAATGCCTACTTAACATTTTATTTGAGCTATGTTAACATAAGAATAGGGAAACAACAATTGCCGTGGGGTTCCGGCTATACTTGGAACCCGACTGATATTTTTAATGACAAAGATTTTCTTGATCCGACTTACGAGAAACCGGGAGTGAATGCTCTTAAAGTTGAAATACCGTTTAGTCTGAGCGGAATAATTCAGCTTGTATATACAGTCGGCGAAGACTGGCAGGCATCTACAAAAGCAGTAAAAATTAAAGATCACTTTAGCGGATTTGATGTTGCCGCTATGTACGTTGAAAAAGAAGAAACCCAGACGAACTATTATACATTCAGAGACCAAACAGAAAAAAGAAAACTTATAGGAAGTAATCTCTCAGGGCAATTGTTTGGCGTTGGGGTATGGTTTGAAGTCGCTTATAATCTTATGGAATCATCAAAAGATTTCGGACAGTATTTGGTTGGTGCCGATTACACTTTTGAAAGCGAACTTTACCTAATAGCAGAGTATTACAGAAATGGATTAGGCAAAACGGATGAAAAAAAATATTCATTTGAAGATTGGATGAGTTTGATTAATCCTTCCGGTATAAACTTGGGAAAAGATTATCTCTTTGCCGGAAACAAATATCCTGTAACCGAGCTAATTTCCTGGGCTAATTATGTGCTAATTAATATCAATGATAAAAGCGGAATGATATATCCTTGGCTGGAGATTAATTTAACAAACAATACCGATTTAACGTTGGTCGGTTATATTCCTTTTGGCAAAAGCCAAACAGAATTCGGAGAGTTTGGCGAAGGCGGTTTTGCAAGAGTAAGAGTTTACTTTTAAGGTAAAATGTTATTAACATATTTTAAAATAAAGAAAATAAAGAGGGTACTTTTTATTTCGGTTGTATGCTCAATTAGTTTAGCAATCCTTTTTCTAATCGGCAAAGGTAAATTCGATCACTTGAAATATGTTTTGCCCGGCAGTTTTATCCTTGGTCTGCCGGTGGGAATATTCGAAGAATTTATTTTTGCTGTCCGGTTAAAAAAATTTTCATGGCATTTAATTTTTGTTATAAAAATTGTTGTATATCTTTCTTTTGCCGCATCACTAATTTTATCGTCTCTTTATTTTTCCGTATTGCTTGGAATAATGAAGTTACCGCGCTTTTACGAGTTCTTATTTAACGGTGAATTTTTGAACAGCATAATTTACACTGCCATAGTCTATGATCTTATAATTGTATTAAACCAGGATGAAAAGTTGCTAGAAAGAGATGTTTTATATTTCCACGGATACGGTAAATACGTAAAACCGGAAATTGAGTTCAGAATATTTATGTTTTTGGATTTGATATCATCTACCGAGTTAGCTGAACAAATAGGGAAAGAGAATTTCTTCTATTTGATAAACGATTTTTATCACGACATAAGTGAACCGGTTCTTGAATCCTCGGCACATATTTATCAATATGTTGGAGATGAAGTTGTTTTTACTTGGTCGTTCAAAGAAGGGATGAAAGATTCAAATTGTATAATGCTTTTTTACCGAATTGAAGAACTGATCCATAAAAGGGAAAGCTATTATTTAGAAAGATACGGAGTTGTCCCAAAATTTAAGGCGGGTTTACATTGCGGTGATATAATGGTTTCGGTAATAGGTGAAATAAAAAAAGAACTTGTCTTTTGCGGTGATGTGGTTAATACTACCGCAAGGATCAGATCACAATGCACCAAGCTTAATGAAAAATTCTTAGCCTCAAAAAAGGTTATTGATATGATTGAGATACCTGCAAACATAAAATTAAAATCGATTGGAGAGGTTACATTAAAAGGAAAAAGAAATCATAATTTTCTTTATAGTATATCAAGCATATGATACTTCCAGTATCGGCGATTTACCCTGTAATTTCATTGTTGTCTGGCAAGATGCTGGAATAGGAATAAAATTTATGTTCAAAGGTTTACCAATAACGGATATCCAATTTTAAGTCATCTGATTGAATAAAGCTAAGCCGATAGGGATGTACCAAAAAAATTAAAGTGTTCATTCCGTTTAGTTTGAGTCCCTTTTCTTCTTCTATACTTATTGCAAATTGGTTTTGGGATTTTGTTTTTATTTAAAACTCACCTAAATCCTCTCTTAAAAAGAGAGGATTTTATGGCAAAATCCCAAAACCAATTTGGCTTGCGTATATAAAACAAAAATTCATGGATACATTTTATTAGAAAAACTATACACAAGGTGGAATGATTAATTTATACTTAAATAAAGAATCAATTCCATACGGTTTTGTATCATATTGATGAAACTTAATATTAAAATATGAGGTCTCAACTCAATAAAGGAGACCTCATATTATTTGAATAGAAATCATAGTTCGGCTACAACAGTATTTACCTCGTTTATAAATTCTACAACTTTTGATTTCTCAAGAATAGAAATCTCATATCCCGTACTTTCCCCCGCATTATTAGTTATTACAAATGTAGCAGTATAGCAATTAAGAATATTAATTGCTCCTAAAAGCAATAGAATTATACCGACTATAAATGAAGAGCCGATTATCGAGAATCCTATTATTAAAAAAATGATTCCTATAATAAGTCTCAAAATAGAAAACTTCGTTGAGCTTGATACGGAAGCAATAGTTTTTAATGGTTGAGCAATTTGAGCTTGGCCTAAAGGAATTAGACCGAAAAGAGTGTTTGGTGTGTGACCAGTTACTCTTTTGTTGGTTAAAATATAATTTGCTTTGAGCCAAAATAAAATTAAGTTAGCTGTAAATGAAGCTTCTTTAATTATTTGCTCATCTTTTCCTAGAACTGTACTCATAATACCTCCTATTGAATTTCCTACTCGTAAGGCTTTTCGGTTTCACCCCGTTTATTTAAGTGGGTTCTGGTCTCCACTATGTTGTTTTTTAATCATGTTTTTCCCCCAATCCGTTGAGCTGTTTTTATACTTGCTCTTTTTTATTCGGTACGTCAAATAACTCTTTTTAAGAATTTTATTATTACCCGCCTTGCTTGATATGCTTGATTTTTTCTTATTAAAGAGGTTGTACACATGTCTATTTAATTAACATTGTTTCTATAAAATATAGCATTATTTAAAACATTGATACCTTCTTTTACGGAACGATAGAACAACTGTGTATCCCTCTTTGTTAAATTGTGCTTCGTTTTTACAAAATCAGAAGAGTATGTTGTTGTTAGTTTCAAATCAATTCTATTAAGTAATTGTAAACAGTTATATTGCCACGATGTAATATCAAACTCAATCTGTCGATTTTCTGTAAATCTATTTGCTTGCTTAAGCAATTCTTGGATATCTGAAATTAATTTGTTCTTTTCTTTAACAGTGAAAATAGAGTCAATATTTTTAGTTGAACTTTGTTGTTCTATAAAGAACTTTTATTTAACCGCGTTCTAATACAGAATGTTATTTCTACCTAATATTACAAGCAATAAATCTTATTAACAGTAAAGGGAAGTATATTATTTGCTTACTAAAATGAGGAAATTCTTATACTATTTGTATCTAAGATGCCGTTAAATTCAAATAGCATAATAATCGAGTAACAAAATAGTTCATTCTTATATTATTGACAATACTCTTTCTTAAATATTTTTCTTTTTCTCCGTTTATTCAGATTACATGTAGTGTCATGTCAATTCTGTATTGTCTTCCGGTAATCCCCGTATTAATACATTACGGGGCAGGCTTTAAGCCGGAATCTACAAAATAACTTATACTATGTCATTCCCGCACGTATTAAGCGGGAATCTAATTTATAAAAATGGATGTATAGTCCTGAAATAGGTTGACAAAAAAAGTCAACCAAAAACAGGACAAAAAATGAAAAAAGAA
>JASFMY010000033.1:0-52954 GCA_050117315.1 Ignavibacteria bacterium | reverse complement strand
GTATTAGGTTTTTTTGAAAACTCAGAAAAATTCAGAGATGAAATAAGGCAATTTGTTGGAACTAAACTCCATCTTTTAGTCCCTGGGTAATTTTTCCTCAATTCCATTTCGGAATGTGTATAGATAATTTTGCAGAAACTCTATATAAACACAAGTCAAATTGGTTTTGGGATTTAGTTTTTACTTTTCTTATTGAAAGCATGTTCATAAATAGCCATTAGTGCGGTAAAATTGAACCAACTAAAAATTAAAATCTCTTATATTAATAAGTTACAGTCATGATCTTTTCTTTTTCGGCTTCGCGTCAGAAGTCAGGATTCAGTATCGAAATTATAAACCCAATCTGCCCCAGGTGATAAAAATCATGGGAAATTATCCCTTCAATCAAATACCTGTAATTAAAACCGGATGTATATTCCTGTTCAAGAAAGTCATCGTTTTTTGATTTTAGACAATTTATAAGCAGTTCGTTAATTTCATTAAATTCTGAAAGCAGTGCATCCCATCCTTTTTCTTTCAATTTCTCCAAGGGAAGGAAGTTTTGTTCTTTCTCCGTCATTTTCTTGAATTCAAAATCTCCTTCCATTCTTTTCAACAGGACTTTTCTCCAGTAAATACAATGCCACAAAACTTCTGCAACAGAATGTTTTCCCGGGACAGGCTGTTCAAATGCTTTTTCTTTTTTAAGGGAACCAAGTTTTTTCATAAAAGTTTCGTCGGTCCAGTTATCACCGTCATATAATTCCTCTAACTGCCGGATGTAGTTTTTCATTTGATTGTTTGAGAATACAAATGTTTTGTAATGCTTTACTTCCGGTTCAAGTTCACAAAGATATTTACCATCTTCGGGATAATACCTTGCTTTTTCATAATCATCGCCTGCAAAAGCTTTAACTACTTCAATATCTTTCCAGCGTGTTACTGTCCGGATGTGAGTTTCTTCCCCATCATCCTTCTGCCATATTTGAACATCGAGATTCCCGTCTGTCTTTAAATAATCCTGAACTCCCGTGTCGATAATATATTGCCTGTAAATATCTGCATCTTCTTTTTTTGTTTTGCCGTGCCACATTCTTGTTATCATTTTTCCCTCTTGTTTTTTTGATTGTTTGGATTAATTGCTTTTTCTTGTGTAACCAGTTATATTTTGAATGCCGGTTACAAAATAACACTTTAAATGTAACCAGTCAAATTGTTTTTAATGGTTACGTCATCTTGAGGAAAATATGGCTGAAAATGAAATAAAAAAATGGAAATTTGTTGGGGGACAGATAAGCCTGGATTTTATAAATTCCGTCGGCGGACGTACCAGGCAGGAGGGTGAAGCTCCCCTTAATTATAAAATAATAGCCGATAAACTGGGAAACTTTGCAGACCTCGTTGATTGGGGCAATGCGATAGGAATTTTAAATGAGTCTTCCGTTAAAAAACTGAATCTTTTCACCGTTCAAAATGAAAAAGCAGCAAAAAAAAATTTTCAAAGAGCTATTGCATTGCGGGAGGTTATTTACAAAATTTTTATAAATCTTATTGAAGAAAACGAGCAATCCCGGGAAGATATAGATCTATTGAATAATGAATGCGCCGAGGCACGTGAGCAACAAAAGCTTTTTTTTGATTCAAACAAGTTCAAATGGAATTTTGAATCAGACGCAGGTGAACCGGAAAGTATAATCCGACACATAGCGCTTTCTGCAGCAGAACTTTTGGTATCGGATAGGCTTCACCGTGTAAAAGAATGCCCGGGAGACAATTGCGGGTGGCTCTTTCTCGATACAAGCAAAAACGGGAGCCGCCAGTGGTGCGATATGAAAGACTGCGGCAACCTGGCTAAAGTGCGTCGTTACCGGGGAAAGCAAAAATGAATATAACCTATCATAAAAAAACTTTTACAAATATTTAAATTTGTCAACAAAAGTTATGTCAATATTTTTTTAACTTTACAATTCATTATTATATCAATAACTATTTTAAGGTGACAAATGGCTGACAGCTTGTTAATACGGAAAGCTGAAAAAAAAGATTCGGAAATAATTCTCTATTTTATCAACCAACTTGCAAAGTATGAAAAACTTGAACACGAAGTTGAAGCCACGGAAGAATTAATCGAAAAAAATATTTTTGGTGAAGGTTCCAATGTGGAGGCTTTAATCTGTTACCGGGATGATAAGCCTGTTGCTTTTGCTGTTTACTTCTATAATTTCTCCACTTTTTTGGCTAAACCCGGTTTGTATTTGGAAGATATTTTTGTTTTGCCTGAAATGCGGGGCAAAGGAATCGGGAAAAAAATGTTGACACATATTGCAAAAATAGCAGTTGAAAAAGGATGCGGCAGGTTTGAATGGGCGGTTCTTGACTGGAATGAACCGGCAATAAATTTTTATAAAAGCATCGGCGCTGTTCCAATGGACGAATGGACAATATTCAGACTAACAGGTGAACCGCTTTTAAGATTGGCAGATTCGGAAAATTAAAGGATTATCTATGTTTGACGAAATTTTACATTGGCTTGATCAATATCATCTACTAAAAAGCACATTAATTTTTGTAGGTATATTATTACTGGCTTATATCACTTACTTGATAACGAGAAAAATAATTTTTTCAACAATTCATAAACTTGTAAGAAGAACAAAAACCAAATACGACGATATCTTAGTTAGCGATAAATTATTGAAGAAACTTGCCTTTATTGCACCTATTATTGTGATTTATAATTTTCTGTACCTCGCTCCCGAAATCGAAGTTTTCTTTAAAAATTTTTCCGAGGCTCTAATAGCGTTGCTGGTCCTTCTTTCAATCGGCACTGTTATAAATGCCTTTAACGAAATCTGGGAAAAACAAGGCAAGCATTTAACCCGCCCTATTAAAGGTTACCTGCAGATTATAAGTTTGATAATGTACATTATCGGCGGTGTAATAATTATAGGAATAATCACCAATCAAAACCCGATGACGCTTATAACCGGTATAGGCGCTATGACCGCGGTGCTGATACTCGTTTTCCGAGATACAATCCTTTCGTTTATTGCCAGCATTCAAATTACTTCATACGACCTTGTAAAAGTGGGCGACTGGATTGAGGTCCCGCAATTCGGCATTGACGGGGATATTATGGATATTGCTCTTCACACGATAAAAGTAAGAAATTTTGATAAAACAATTTCCGTCTTCCCCACGCATAAACTAGTTGAAGTATCATTCAAAAACTGGCGCGGAATGCAGGAAATGGGCGGAAGAAGAATTAAACGCCCGATATACATTGATCTCTCAACCGTTAAATTCTGCGATGAAGAGATGCTTAAAAAATTTGAGAAGTTTCAACTTATTACCGACTATATAAAAAACAAAAAAAATGAAATTGCCAAATACAATGAAGAGAAAGCAGTAGATACAAGCGAACTTATTAACGGCAGAAGATTAACAAATATCGGTACATTCAGGGAATATATAAAAGCATATTTAAGAAACCGGGAAGATATTCATAAAGGATTAACATTTTTGATAAGACAGCTTGCGCCCGGTCCTAACGGGATACCGATAGAGATATACGTTTTCACAAGCACAACAGAATGGATCCCTTATGAAGAAATACAGGCGGACATATTTGATCATTTCTTTGCGGTAGTTCCTTTATTTGAACTGGGAATATATCAGAATCCGACCGGGAAAGATTTTAACAAAATCAGCAGCACGATAAGTAATTAAGAAATGATATCTCTAAAAAACATATTCGGGCATATCCCGGAAAATCTGGAAGATGAATACGTTGAGAAATTAGTTGAGTCGAATAAAGTAAAGATCGAGAAAATTGTTTCTCACGGACATAAATCTCCGGAGGATTTCTGGTACGATCAGGATGAAAATGAATTTGTAATTTTAATACGCGGCGAAGCGGAACTGTTATTTGAAGGCGGGGAAAAAATAAGAATGAGACCCGGCGACTACCTTGAAATTCCTGCTCATAAAAAACACCGTGTTGAGTGGACTGACCCGGATCAATTTACTTACTGGCTTGCTGTATTTTATTGATAGTTTTTTGTTTTGCAAAACAAAAAAAATCTCCATGCAAACCGGTCAAGTAAAAATTCCGCAAATTTATGGCAGAGCCACATGTGAAAGAACTAACCTAAAGAAATTGCATGGGGTTTTTCAACAACCTGAAGCTCCGGTAGGTTAGGTGCCAGTTAATTTTTTCTTCCAAAAATACTTCTAATGTTTGGCTGCAATGAAGCAAAAAAAACTACTAGGGTCGTGTCAATGAAGTGCCGTGTCATTCCCGCATGTTGTTAGCGGGAATCTCTTCTTTTGATTTTGTGTGTAGATTCCGGCCTGTCCGCGCTCCGTCGCCATAGCTTTAAAGCGTCGGCGATCGTACTTCGTACTAAGAAAGGCGGGCTTAAAAGATTTTCCCGAAGATATTATGTTTAAAATAAAAAAGACATCCGGCATGGTGATTAGCCGCTCCCGGTTGGTCATGAATGATTCCGGCATGGTGATTAGCCGCTCCCGGTTGGTCATGAATGATTCCGGCATAGTGATTAGCCGTTCCCGGCTGGTCATGAATGATTCCGGCGCAGTAATTAGCCGTTCCCGGCTGGTCATGAATGATTCCGGCGCGGTAATTAACCGTTCCCGGCTGGTCATAGATAATTCCGGTGTGGTAATCAGCCGTTCCCGGTTGGGGATGAATGATTCCCCCCAGGTAATTAAAAAAGATTGACAGTGAAATTTTCTATCAAGTCGGAAAAAAAACTATGCAATTGTAATCAATGGTATGAAACTCGGGGCAATTCGCCGTGGCGACGGGGAATTAAACCTCGCCTTCTCGCCTGCCTTGCCGGTGCTAAGGGCATCCCTGTTCGGGGCAGGCATATCCGTCCTAGCGAATGCGAAGGCGGATTAAAATCCCCCATGGATATAATTTATTCTTTTAATGATGGTTGCCGTAAATCCCACAAATCCTAAATATCAAAACAAAACTTGATATATTAAATTTATTTACTTTTCTTGCAACACACTTATTAATCAATCTTTTTTATGTCGCTTTATTACGATTTATCAATCATTCTTATCTCGGCTTTCGGCTTATGGTGGGGCGCTCTCTGGGTTGTTGAATCAGCTTCGAGGATTGCAAAAAAACTAGGGCTTTCGGAATTGGTAATCGGTTTAACGGTTGTAGCGTTTGCAACTTCCGCCCCGGAATTTGCAGTTACTGTTACCGCCGCTCTTCAAGGGCAATCTGCTATTTCCGTGGGGAACGTTGTCGGTTCAAATATTTTCAACATGGGTATAATACTTGGACTGATTACATTATTTTCCGGGGTAGCAACTAACAGAATGTTCTTCTACAGGGACGGCTTTCTTTTAGTAGGAACCGGTCTTCTTTTACTGCTTTTTTTTAGAGATCACTTGCTGGAATTGTATGAAGGAATTCTTCTTTTTTCTACTCTCGTTATCTACATAATAGTTTTAATAAGAAACAAAGAAAAGATCGAAGACGATGAAGTTCCCGAAGGAGATTTCAAATGGTCCGATATCCCAAAATTAATTGGCGGGGTCGGAATAATAATAACCAGCGCCAACTTTCTTGTTGAAAGCGCAACAAGCCTTGCAAGAATAATTGGAATTTCCGAATGGGTTATAGGGATAACAATCGTTGCGGCAGGTACTTCGCTGCCGGAGCTTGCTACTTCGATGGTTGCTTTATATAAAGGCAGGCACGGAATATCTATCGGCAACCTAATAGGAAGCGACTTATTCAACATGCTCGGCGTACTCGGTGTTGCGGCAATGTTAAAGCCTTTGGCTATTGCATCAGACGATTACTTCAGCCTATTTTTGTTGGCAGGCAACCTTGCGATATTATTATTATTTATCCGCACAAGATGGAAAATCACCAGAACAGAAGGGATTATATTAATGATTCTCGCCCTGTTCAGGTGGTTTTATGATTTTATTTTTTGAAAGGATATCCCCGGAATCTTACTTGTTCCTACCGGAAAAGATTTCGGGGATCTGAAACTCACATCACAACTTTACGTAAAAATTCAAACTTTTTTCTTCAACTTCTTTCACAACCTTTTCAGCTTTTTTTCTTCCAAGTTCCATCATATAAGCCATAGTCGGCGGATCAAAATTAAGTCCGTCGGTAGGTAATTCTTCGTCGGGACGGATTATAAAGAGTTTTACCAACGGTGTGTCCGCAAAAGGATTTTCCGGCAAATCTTCTGTAAATAATTTATTCAACTCATCCGGGGAAAGATCAAATTTCTTTTGCACCTTTTCTTTGAGTGCCGATAAATAATCAATACTGCCGTTAGTTACCTGTGCCAGCCTAACATCATTCTGTGTTATTTGAGTAGTAAATAAATCTATTGTCCGCAACAATATTTTTAAAATATTGTTATACGGTTCATTAACAGGTTCGTGAGAAGCAGGGTCCAATATTATTGAATAAAGTTCTGTAGCCCCGTTTACAATTGCTACTTCGTTCGGGGCTATTGCCCGTGTACCTCCGTCAACATATTGCCTTTGCGGATCAGCGTCGGGTATAATATTCACCGGGGGCATTAACACAGGCTGATCCGCCGAACCCAGCATTGCGCTTCTTAATTCGTCGGGATTTTGGATTTGATAGAGGTCTGCTCCTTCTGTTGTTTTTGCTTTCGGACCTGTCTGAAAGTATGTAAGGTTGCTTGTTTGCAAACAGCCTGCAGCTATAAAAACCTGTTTATTTGAATTCAAAACTTTGTTCGCAACTTCATCCGTAACAATTTTTTTTATAATTGATTTTAGGGGATCAACATTAAAAATTGAGGAGCCTTTCAAAAAGGCCGAGTCAACCGGGATAGGTGTAATTATATCACTTGTTGTTACGGAAGTATACACGTTCACCAGTTGAGTAATCTGCCCGGCTACAACCATGGGCGAAATCAACGATCCCGTGCTTGTCCCGGCAACCATATCAAAATCGAGTTTTTTTGTATTTACCAAGTAATCTACTGCACCGACGGCAAAAGCACCTTTCGAGCCGCCGCCGCTTATTACCAATGCTTTTTTAGACATTTTTATTCTCCAATTTTTATTCTGCAATTCTTATAACTGAACAGCTTTGCACCAGCCGTTCACAAATGATAAAATTAGTTTCTTTTGATACAATTCATCCTGCTCAGGTTTATTGCTGTCCTGGACTGATCGCTTAATTACTTCATCCATTTGACCTGCCACCGCCGATAATCCGTTGTTAATCAAATAATCTTTTACTTCACTGATATTGTTGAGTGATAAAATTTTACTGCGGGAAAGTCCCTCAAGCTTTTCCTTTGTACCCGGTTGCGTGTAAAATAAGGATAGAACAAGCTGCCGTGCATTTAAACCGACATTCTTATAAAAGCCTCCCTCGGGATCAAAGCCGGGCTCCCAATCCGGGACAGCAGAGGAACAGGCAATTTTCGATGACATTAAAAATGTCAGGTCAAATGTTGCGCTTGTTTCAATATGTGTAAGTTTTGATTCAGTATTGTAAGTTACTCGTGGACCAAGGTCAAATAAGTTGGTTAAACCCAAAGATATCCCTGCTCCCAAAAAATTATTTCCCCTGCTTCCGAATAAAAAATCAGCAGTTAAAAACACATCCAGCACAGGGTTCCCTGCAATTGCGGTAAGCTGGTAAAGCTGGTACGCTGCTCTTGCCCCGCCTACAAACTCAACTTCCGGATTGGTATAGATCAATCCGCCTGTTGGGCCGATTTGAAACTTACCATAATTACCTATTCCAAGTGAAGGACTTAATCTTAATGACGCAGTAAAAGGAGTTATCCTGCTGTTTCCACCAACTATAAATCCCTGTCCTATTTCGGCAGGCAATAAAAAACATGTAACGGTTTTTGAATGACTATCACCTGAATCTTCACAAAGCTGTGCATAACCGGCTGAAGGTAGAAGCAACAACAAAACAAATACAATTGATAAAGTTTTTTTCATATCGCACTCTCTTTTTTTGGTTTGATGAAATTTATTTAGCAGACGTTTAGTCTCCTTTTTGAATGAACGATACTGTTTGTTGAAATTATTTCAAGTATTTACGAGGAAAGAGATTAGAACCGTTAACTTATTTGATAATATAAATATAAACCATTTTATACACAAGAATTTAGAATAGGCTCTATCATGTATAGAGTTTCTGCAACACCCTCGGCGAGGCATGGCGGGAGGGAGAAATCTTTGAAATCGTACTCTAATTGAAAGATTTCCCGCCAAAAAGACGGCGGACAGGCTCACCCAAAAAACGGGTTCGAAATGTCAGACTTTTATTTTGCAGAAACTTTAATAAATAATCATAGCCACGACCTTTCAGGTCGTGGACAATAAGTCTCAACAAAAACTTAGGGCTTTAGCCCTATTTTCTCTCATATTTGGGCTAAAGCCCGGCTCCTATTCGGTTTCTTATTTCCAACGTGCTGAAGCACGTGGCTATTGAAGCACCTAATTGAGTTATGCAACAGCCCCGGCAAGGCAGGCGAGAAGACGGGGTTTAATTCCCCGTTGCCCCGCCTTCCGAAGTAAACTTCGTACGGAGGGCAGGTTGCGGCGGAACAAGGTTCGGTTCGCAGGCGAATTGCCCCGAGGTTCATACCATTGATTATTGCAGAGAAATAATAATGAAAAAAATTCTCATTGTGAAAAATACATTTTATTTTGACTCAATCGTTTTCAATTTGTCAATAACAACGTCTATTTCTTCTTTCGTATTATAGAAATGCGGGGAAAACCTTAAAATACCTTCCCTTACGGTGCAAATTATATTTTTATCTTTTAATTTTTCTTCAACCTCATTAGGGTTCTGAATTTTTACAGATACAATCCCTGCAATCCCGTTGTTTTCAATATCCGATAACACGGGTTCAAAATTATTGTCCATTAACCGTGACAAAAAATATTTTGAGTTTGCAATTACCTTTTTTTCTATTTCGTCAAAACCAAAAGAATTAAAAAAATCCAGGGAGGCGTTTAAGGCTTCCAATCCTATTGTATTCTGTGTACCTGTTTGATACCTGTCGGCAGAACTGCGCAGATCCAAATTATAATCCGTAAGGTCCCAGGAATTTTTAACGGATATCCAGCCGACATTTTTCTGTTCAATCTTCTCCTGGAGTTCTTTATTCACATAAAAATAGGTTAACCCTTGTAGTCCGAGCAACCATTTGTGTGAGCCGCCCGTAAAAAAATCTATGTGCATCTTTTTAACATCCACTTTAGCCGTCCCGGCAGACTGAATACCGTCAACCGAGAAAATTATGTTTTTCTGCCTGCAAATCTCTCCCAACTTTTCAAGATCAATTTTATAACCCGTTAGAAACTGAACATGGCTTACTGAGATAAGTTTGGTTTTTTCAGTAATTAATTTTTCATAATCGTCTATTGATAAAATTCCGTTAGCAGATTTAACAAAGTCAACTTCTACCCCCTGCTTCCTCAAATTTAAAAAGGGGTAAACATTTGAAGGAAATTCAATATCGCCGAGAATAATTCTATCCCCTTTTTCCCACTTTAACCCGTTGGCAAGCAAATTTAATGCGCTTGAAACATTTTCACAAGAAGCAATTCTATCCGGCTCGCATTTAAGTAAAGCACCGAGTTTGCTCTTTAATTCTTTAATTGTTTTTAGAGTTTTCTGAAAGTTATCAATTTCATCTCCACTCCTTTCGTTTAAATATTCCTGTACTTTTTGAGCAACCGGAACCGGCATTGGTCCCATTGAAGCGTGGTTAAAATAGATTTTTCCGTTTTCCAAATATTTAAAATTCTGCCGAGCTGTTGTTAAATTCATCACTAATTTCCCGTAATATTTTTTTTATAATACAATGTGATATATAACAAAAAATATTTAATGTTATCACTCAATTTAATAAAGATTTCTACGATAATGATGTAAAAAGAAAGAGAGATTACCATGAACATATTTGTAGAGTTAGCACAAAATTTCTACGGGGTTAAAGTCCCGATTATGAAGAAAAAAAATTTCATTTATCAAGTTGTAACCCTATTGAACAGAAGGTACTCAATAGAAACAGCAATAGGTATGGCATTAAAGGAAATAAAACTGACATCGTGACCTGTACTATTAAAAATAGGTATAAAAAAATTTTTCACTTTGTTTTTTCTTAATCTGAAACTCTCAACTTTTATTGATTGATTAACAATTTGTTAATCAACTCTTAACATATTTCCACTATACTAATTCTGTTTGCTTTCCGATAATTCATTTAGAAACCGCTCTTTTACTATTCATTATCCAAGGATGATCAAAAATGATTTCTTTAAAAAATCTTTCCATATTTGGAAAATTTATAGGATTATCGGTTATTCTCTTGATGCTGACATTATTAGTTGCCTACTTTTCTCAACTAAAAACAATTACATTTGATGAAAGGGACGACGCAAGGATGCTGGAAAATTACCTGCTGAAAGCCCGCAATTATGAAACATTTTCCTTAACAACAAGAAATATAGAATTTGCAGACAGCGTTGAATCGCTGTGCTTAGAATTTCAAAACGTTTCTCAAAATTATTCGGATGGTCTGTTTGTAACACTCACAAAGCAGATTACGAATTTTAGAGATGCATTTATGGATGCGGTTAAAAACAAAAAACTAAGAAAACTTGCCGAAAGAACATCAAAAGCAACAAAGGAAATTTCGCTTACAATTCAAAAAATCCAGGGCGATACTTACGAAGCGGTAAAAGGCATTCAGCTTGGAGCAAAGGAAGTTAAACGCGGCAAAGAGCTTGCAAACAAAGCCGGGGAAACTTTAACAAACATTCTAAATGCAACAAAAAAAGTGGAAATAAATATTGAAGAGGTTGCCGCTGCTGCAGAAGAACAGTCGCGGGCATCACAGCAGATCAGGGAAAATATCAAGCAAATAGAAAATGTTTCACTTCAGTCTGCGGAAAGCGTTGCGCAAGTTGCAATGTCCGGAAGCCACCTCGAAAGCTCAACCGAAAGATTGTTGAATGATATTTGTCGGTTTAAAATCGACAATAATAAAAGAATTGAGAATTCAGAGATTAGAATACTTAAATCCACGGTATGAACCCCGCCTTCTCGCCTGCCTTGCCGGTGCTAAAGGCATCCCTCTAGGCAGAGTATCACCTACAAATGTATTGCTTAAAATTTATGATATTCTCGGCAACGAAGTAACGACATTGGTAAACGAACAAAAACCTGCAGGTAAGTATGAAATTCAATTTGACGCAACCAATCATTCAAGTGGTGTTTATTTTTACAGACTTCTATTCGGGAGTTATTCGCAAACTAAAAAAATGGTTCTCTTGAAGTAAGGCAAAGGTACTACAGTAATTATTATACTATGCTAAATTTTTTTTAAGTAAGATTTTATCTAAATGCCAAAATGTTAAAAATTTAGGGCGTTTTTTCGATCGATTTTGGGAACATTTAGTGGAAGTTTGATGTTGATATAACAAAAGACGAGAAATTGTCTTTTTATTTGAATTTAATCTTGACAAAAAAATCAAGATTCGTTACGTTAACAATTCAAAATTTGAAAAACAGGAGAATTTATGGCTGAAGTAAGAGCCGAAGACTTTGGAAGTGAAGAACAAGCAAAAGCTGTAGAGGATTTAACGACATCCGAGTATAAATGGGGATGGGAAACGGTAATTGAACAGGATACATTCCCTAAAGGACTAAATGAGGAAGTTGTAATTGCTATATCGAAAAAGAAAAACGAACCGGAATGGATGACCGAATGGCGTTTAAAAGCATACCGGCAATGGGTCTCAATGGAAGAACCGAAATGGCCGAAAGTAAAATATCCTGAAATTGATTACCAGGCCTATTCTTATTACTCTGCTCCCAAAAAACAGCCGCAATACGAAAGCCTTGATGAAGTTGATCCCGAACTGCTAAAAACATTTGAAAAATTGGGCATACCTTTAGAGGAACAGAAAAAATTAGCCGGCGTTGCTGTTGATGCTGTTTTTGATTCCGTTTCCGTAACAACAACATTTAAAAAAACGCTCGCTGAAAAAGGAATAATATTTTGTTCAATATCGGAAGCAATACGTGAACACCCTGATTTAGTAAAAAAATATCTGGGTTCCGTTGTGCCGTATACAGATAATTATTTTGCTACATTAAATTCTGCGGTATTCAGTGACGGCTCTTTTGTTTACCTTCCTAAAGGTGTTCGCTGCCCCATGGAGCTTTCAACTTATTTTAGAATTAATGCAATGGACACCGGACAGTTTGAACGTACATTGATTATTGCCGACGAAGAAAGTTACGTAAGTTATCTTGAAGGCTGTACAGCACCTATGAGAGATACAAACCAGCTCCACGCAGCCGTTGTTGAGTTGATTGCACAGGATAACGCCGAGATAAAATATTCAACGATTCAAAACTGGTTCCCGGGCGACAGCGAAGGCAAAGGCGGTATTTATAATTTCGTTACAAAACGCGGTGCCTGTCGGGGAGTTAATTCAAAAATTTCGTGGACACAGGTTGAAACAGGATCTGCTGTTACCTGGAAATATCCGAGCTGCATTCTACAAGGTGATAATTCTGTCGGTGAATTTTACTCAGTGGCTGTAACCAACAATCGTCAGCAGGCCGATACCGGTACAAAGATGATCCACATTGGAAAAAACACTAAGAGCACAATAATTTCAAAAGGTATTTCCGCAGGTAAAAGTGATAACTCTTACCGCGGTTTGGTAAAGGTTGGCAAGAATGCCGACAATGCACGTAATTTTTCACAATGCGATTCAATGCTTATGGGAAGTACTTGCGGTGCCCATACTTTTCCATATATTGAAGTTAACAACGAATCTGCCGTAGTTGAGCACGAAGCAACAACTTCCAAAGTCGGCGAAGATCAAATATTTTATTTAAATCAAAGAGGAATAAGTACTGAAGATGCAGTGAACATGATTGTAAACGGTTTCTGCAAAGAAGTATTTAACGAACTGCCTATGGAATTTGCGGTAGAGGCACAGAAGCTGCTTGCAATAAGTCTTGAAGGCAGTGTTGGGTAAATTGTAGAACAGAGATTAGGAAGATTAAGATTATGAGTAAGATTAAGAGTAAGAAAATGCTGTGTTAAAATTTCCATTCTTACTCTTAATCATAATCTTACTCCTATTCTTACTCAAACAAGAAATTTGAAAAGAAAAAATAAAGGATAATCATAAATGTTAAAGATCAAAGATTTACATGCTAACATTGAAGGAAAAGAAATTCTGAGAGGAATTAATCTCGAAATAAAAGCCGGTGAAGTACATGCGATAATGGGTCCGAACGGTTCAGGGAAAAGTACACTGGCAAATGTTCTGGCTGGGCATGAGGCATTTGAAGTAACAAAAGGTGGAGTAACATTTGAAGATAAGGAACTGCTTGAATTAGCGCCGGATGAACGCGCGCGCGAAGGCTTGTTTCTGGCGTTTCAATACCCGATTGAAATACCGGGCGTAACTAATGCTACTTTTTTAAAATCTGCAATAAACGAAATAAGAAAACACTACGGGCAGGAAGAAATTACACCCAAAGAGTTTTTGGATTTGATGAAAGAGAAAGCAAAAATAGTCGGGATGGATAACTCGCTGATCAGTCGTTCCGTTAATGCGGGATTTTCCGGTGGTGAGAAAAAGAGGAATGAAATATTCCAGTTACTTATGCTTAACCCAAAGCTTGCAATGCTTGATGAAACGGATTCGGGGTTGGATATAGATGCATTAAAAATCGTATCAAACGGCGTCAATACTTTCCGTTCGGAAAAGAATGCAACTATTGTTGTAACGCACTATCAAAGATTGCTTAATTATATAGTCCCTGATTTTGTCCATGTTTTATATAAAGGACAAATTATAAAATCGGGCGGAAAAGAGCTCGCATTACAGCTTGAAGAAAAAGGTTACGACTGGATTAAAGAAGACCAGTTGGAAACAGCGTAAGTAAGGAGAATATTATGCCGGGAGAAAATAATTTATTAAAACAATATCTGGAAGGCTTTACCGCTTTCGAAGAAAAGTTGAACGGGCAATCGGAGACTTTTTTCCACGAAGTTAGGAAAGATGCGGTTAAAAAACTTGAGCAATTGCAATTCCCAACCACAAAAAACGAAGAATGGAAATTCACGAATGTTTCCAGTATAGTAAAACGTAATTTTGAGCATCCGTTAAATGTTGAACCGGATGAAATTACCTCCGCCCAATTAGAAAAATTCAAAATAAACGATGTTGATTCGGAGCTCTTGGTTGTTGTTAACGGGATATTTAAAAAAGAATTATCGGTTTTATCCGATTACAGTGACGGTGTAATTGTTGATAGTTTATCTAATCAAATCAAAAACAATCCGGAGTTGATAAACAAGTATCTATCCAAATTATCGAAAATAGATAATGGTTTTAATGCCCTAAACACAGCTTATTCAACAGACGGTGTATTCATCTATATCCCTGATAACAAAATTATTGAAAAGCCGTTGCAAATAATTTTTATAAACGGTTCGGACAAAAATGAAATATTATCCCTGCCGAGAAATTTAATTGTCACGGGCATAAACAGTCAGGCAAGTATTATTACAAACTATATCGGTTACGGTAAAAAGGTTTATTTGACTAATTCATTAACAGAAATTTTTGCCGGGGAGAACGCAGTAATCGACTTTTACAAACTGCAAAATGAAAGCGATACATCTTATCACGTTGATAAAATGGAAGTATATCAAAATCGTGACAGCGTTTTCAGCCATTACAATATGTCGTTTGGCGGCAAACTTGTAAGGAGTGATATTAACTCAACACTGGATAATGAGAATATAACAACAAACTATTACGGTCTTTACCTGGGAAGCGGAAAGCAGCACATTGATAATCATACTTTTGTAAACCATGCAAAACCAAACTGTGAAAGCAACGAACTTTACAAAGGTATTTTAGACGATGAATCGAGAGGCGTATTTAACGGAAAAATCTGGGTTGAAAAAGATGCTCAGAAAACAAATGCTTATCAATCAAACAAAACGATTCTGCTTTCCAAGAAGGCAAGTATAGATACAAAACCTCAATTGGAAATTTATGCGGATGATGTAAAATGTTCGCACGGTGCTACGGTTGGTCATCTTGATGACCAGGCATATTTCTACATCCGTTCAAGGGGTGTTTCGCCTGAAGTTGCAAAGTCAATGCTGATTAGAGCTTTTGTTGACGATGTTGTTGAATCGATAAAAATAGAAAACTTAAAAGAACAGTTGAACCATATGATTTTTAAACATCTTCACCGTATTGAAATTTAAATTAAGTTTGGACATAAATTGGAAGAAAAGGTTTTAACAAAAAAATTGACAAGAGAATTTAACGTTGAAACTATAAGAAAAGATTTCCCGATTCTTGAAAGAGAAGTAAACGGAAAACCTCTTTGCTATCTTGATAACGCGGCGACTACCCAGAAGCCAGGGGTGGTTATTGACAGCTTGAGTTACTACTACAAAAATGAAAATGCAAATATCCATAGAGGACTTCACTTCTTAAGCGAAGCGGCAACTTCTGCTTATGAAAACGCAAGAATGAAAGCCAAAGAATTCATAAATGCAATCAGCGCTTCGGAAATAATTTTTGTGCGCGGTGCAACTGAAGGAATAAATTTACTTGCGAGTTCTTTATGCAGGGCGGGTACATTCAAAGAAGGAGATGAAATAATTGTTTCTCACATGGAACACCATGCCAACATTATCCCGTGGCAGTTGATGTGTGAAAGAAATGGTGCTAAGTTAAAGGTAATTCCAATTGATGACAACGGCGACTTGATAATGGAAGAATTCGATAAAATGCTCAATGAAAAAGTAAAAATAGTTTCAGTTGTGCATACATCAAATTCTTTAGGTACAATCAATCCCGTTAAAGAGATAATTAAAAAAGCGCACAGCTACGGCATCCCTGTTCTGCTTGACGCAGCACAAGCTGTTCAGCATCATAAAATTGATGTGCAGGAGTTAAATTGCGACTTCCTTGTTTTTTCCGGGCATAAAATGTATGCACCTACCGGCATTGGAGTTTTATACGGCAAAGCAAACCTGCTTGAAAATCTTCCCCCTTACCAAGGCGGCGGAGACATGATTAGAACGGTTACATTTGAGAAATCAACCTACGACGGTATCCCGCATAAATTTGAAGCAGGTACACCGAACATCGCCGGGGGAATTGGGCTTGGTGTTGCAATAAAATATTTGCGGTCTTTTGATATGGCTGATATAAAAAGGCACGAACACGAATTACTGGAGTACGGAACTGAAAGACTTCAAGAAATAGAAGGACTAAAAATTATTGGAACAGCAAAAAATAAAACTGCTGTTTTGGCGTTTGTAATAGACGATATCCATCCTTATGATATCGGGACAATACTTGATACCGAAGGAGTGGCAATCAGAACAGGACACCATTGTACGCAGCCTATTATGCAGAGATATAATTTGTCTGCAACAGCAAGAGCATCAATCGGGATTTATAATAATATCGAAGATATTGACCGGTTGGTTGAAGGACTTAAAAAAGTAAAAGAGATGTTCGCATAATCTTTAAACAATTTGAAACTTGATAAACTCTTGTTCGCCGTAGTTTTTAACGAAGGAGGATGGGACATGCAAACTATGATTGACAAAGAAAATTTAGAAAAGCAAATAGTAACGGTATTAAAGACATGCTTTGACCCCGAAATTCCTGTAGATATTTATGAATTAGGATTGATATACGAAATTAAAGTTGACGATAACTTGAATGCATATATCCAGATGACTCTTACTTCGCCTGCGTGCCCGGTTGCCGGAAGTTTGCCGGGAGAAGTTGAAGAAAAAATAAAAACAATAAAAGGAATAAACCAGGTAGTGCTTGATCTGGTTTGGGAACCGCCATGGCACCAGGATATGATATCTGAAGAAGCAAAATTACAATTAGGTTTTTTATAAACAACAAAGAAAGGCAGTAGTATGTTTGATATAAAAATACGTCATCCGATGTATGATCCCGATGCTGTGCAACCGATGAGGGACGAATTGGTTTACGTTGGTTTTGAAGAATTAACCACTTCTCAATTAGTTGAAGAAAAACTATCGGTTAAAGACGATAAAATAAAATTTGTAGTTATTAATTCTGTTTGCGGATGTGCGGCAGGTAGTGCAAGACCGGGAGCAACTTTAGCACTGCAGAATAAAACAATACCGGATAATTTTTACACGATTTTTGCCGGGCAGGATAGGGAGGCAGTAGACTATGTCCGCCAAAAGTACTTAAATGAATTCCCGCCGTCGTCACCGTCAATGGCAATAATTAAAAACGGCGAAGTTATTTTTATGCTTCCGCGACATCATATTGAAGGCAGAACCGCAGAAGAGATCTCGGCGGTGTTAACTAAAGAATTTGGAAAAAATTGTAAAAGAGAAGGACCCTCTATTTCGGAAGAAGCTTATGCAAAATTAGTACATGCAAAGGCTTGCGGGTCAAGAATTTCGTTAAATGAGAATAAGTAATTTTATGAGTAAGATATAAGAGTAAGATTATGATTAAGAAGATAGAGAATATAGCATAAGTAATTTCTTAATCTTACTCATACTCTTAATCTTAATCCAAACAAATCAATGAAATTCAGCAGTCAAGAAGAATACGGAATAAGGTGTTTAATACAAATTGGAAGAGCTTACCAGCTAGGTAAAGCTCTTACAATCTCAGAGATAAGTGATCTCGAAAGAATATCACACCACAATGTTGCAAAGATTTTAAGGATTCTCAGGTTAGGTGGAATTCTTGAAAGTGAACGCGGTCAATCCGGCGGGTATACCATAACTAAACATCCCGGGAAAATAAAAATAAGCGAAGTGCTGAATATTTTGGGCGGCCGTTTATTTGACGATCAATTTTGCCGAATTCACTCCGGCTTTGCCGAAATCTGTACAAACTCAACCGACTGTTCCGTTAGATCACTCTGGAAAATTATTCAGAATTCCATAGACGATACTTTGGAGAAAGTTACACTTAAAGATCTTATGGGAACAGAGCTTGACTTCTTTGAAAAGATGAATAACTTTGAGCTGGAACTTTAAAAATTATAACTTACAAGATACCCGAAATCTTAAAGATTTCGGGTATCTTGACTATTGCAAAATTTCTCTGTGATGCGAGCCGTAAGCAAAGCTTGAAAGAAGATATAGTAAACGCGCTCCTACATTACCGTCGAAATTTGTATGCGGATTAACAAGCGACGGCGAAACTTCACACAAATCAAAGCCGATGATTTGTTTTTCTTTTGCAATTGATTTGATTAATGTTACCGCCTGGTTGAATGACAATCCGCCTGGAACCGGGGTACCGGTATTGGGGCAATTTTCCGGTGATAATCCGTCGATATCAAAACTGATATAAACTTTGTCGGGCAGGTGCAATAAAATTTCATCACATATTGAAAGCCATGATCTTTCCCCGTATAAAGTTTCATGCAGTGAAAAATCATTATAAAGAACAATCCGATTATCGTTTTTGATATAGTCTATTTCTTCAGGACAAATATCTCTTATGCCAACCTGAACCAGCTTGGAGATGTTATTGTTTTTTAATGCATTATACATAATAGATGCATGAGAATAATCGAAACCCTGGTAAGCTTTTCTTAAATCGGCATGTGCATCAATCTGCAGTATCCCAAAATTTTTTTCCTTTTCAGATAACGCATTAATCAATCCCAACGGGACACTATGTTCACCACCTACAATCCCTACAATTTTATGCTGGTTAAGCCATTTGTTTGATTCTTTGTACAGCCATAAATTTAAAGCTGCACACTCCTTATTTACGGCAGACAGTTTGTCGCTCAAGTCTTTGCTGTCTAAGTTTGTTCCCTGCTCAAGATTATCAATAATCTGTTTTGCAAATTTCCTGTTCTTTGCATTTTTTTCTGCAATGTTATCCATTACAGGCAAAGTCCCTATCCCGATTTCCCACGGTTTATTTATTCCAAAGAGGTAAAAGTCAAGTTGAAGTGAAGCGTCCAAAATAGCGCGGGGTCCTTTGGCAGTACCTTCGCCGTATGAAGTAGTTACATCCCAGGGAATTGATATTAGTATTAATTCCGCTTCTTCAGATAAAAAAGGAAATCCGAAATAGTTTCCGTTAATTATACTTGTCGCGTTTGGATCAAAATTAATTTTACTCATTTAACATGCTCTTTACATAGTTTGGTAATACGAACGAAGCTTGATGTATACCCGTATTATAATATTTTAATTTATATTCCGTTACTTTTTTATCTATAATTTCTTTTTCTACTTTTGTTATATCCAGGTTTGCTTTAGAAGTTGTTTGAAAACTCCACAGCCCGGTGGGATAAGTAGCAACGTTAAATAATAAAGTTTTTGTATTCTTTTCACCGAACAATTTTTTTAAAGTTGCGTTCAATTCAACAAATGCTTTTTCATTAAATAACGGCGACTCACCTTGAGCTACCAAAATACCGTTTTCGTTTAACGCACTATAACAGTCTTTGTAAAAATCTTCAGAGAATAATCCTTCCGCAGGCCCGATAGGATCCGAACCGTCTACAATAATTAAATCGTAAATTCCTTTCTCCGAATTTTTAACATAAGCCAAACCGTCTTCAATAAGTAGGTTAAGTTTCGGATTATCAAAAGCGGATGACAAAGTAGGCATGCATTTTTTAGATGCTTCAACAACTGCGCCGTCTATTTCAACCATGGTTACGTTTTCTACCGAATCGTGTTTTAAGACTTCGCGTACAGTGCCTCCGTCTCCGCCGCCGATAACTAAAACATTCTTAACATTACCGTGAGCAAACATTGCAGGATGAGAAATCATCTCATGATAATGGAATTCGTCTTTTTCAGTACACATTACCATGTTGTCAATAGTGAGAGTTTTCCCGTATTTATATGTATCAATGACTTTTACTCTCTGGTATTCTGTCTGCTCATCAAACAATATTTCCCCTGTATAGCGTAAAGATAACGCTTGGTCATCGTCTTTGTCGGTAAACCAAACATTTCTCGTAAACTTTTCATGGTTAATATGCCGGGCAGCCTGTTCCCTTAAGCTTGCAATGTCGTAATCAATTCTTGTTAATAAATTAAGAGAACCCCTGTTCATTTCAAGAGCCGAATAGTTTGATGCATGGTAAACATTTTTTAGAAAGTCAAATGAAATCCACGGATCAACCGTATCGCCGCAAGTGAATAAGTCAACAGCAGCGTATTGGTATTCCGGCCACGTATGAATAGCCAGATGGCTTTCCTGTATTACAACAACACCCGAAACTCCGTAAGGTGAAAAATGATGAAATGTTGAGTTGATAACTGTTGCGCCGGAGTTTTCCGCAGCTTCAACCATTGCGGATTCAATTTTGGATACATCATTCATTATATCCGGGTTGCATCCTAAAAATTCAACCAAAATATGTTTTCCAAGTGAACTCATTTTACCTAGATTTTTTTTAACAAAAATATTAAAAGAATTTTTTTGCAATAGCAAGAATTCCTTGCTTCCAGGGTACCCTGTGAGAAATCCCGTTTTCATTTTTAAATGAATCTTTTGAAGCGGTTTCGTAAACCCGTTTATAAAGCGGAGAAAGTTTTAATAATTCCAAAAGCTTTAAAAGTAAAATTATTAGTTTCTCAGGTAGAGCGGTAATCTTTTTGCTGCAACCTGCGTAATCAAGAACAGCTTGGTAATTTTCTTTCATTGACCCATTTTTTTTGCCCCTATCGTTAACCAGATTCTCATCAAGTACAATGCATTGATGAATAGCTTCGCAAAGATATTCAACGTCAAGCAGTTGATAACGGTTGTCACATTTTCCAATCATCGGGAACCCGCGGCCGTCCTTTACCCAGTCGTAAAAAAGAGCAAATACGCCGAGCCTTTCAGGTACTATAAACGACTTGGGTCTTATAACCGGAACACACATTCCTTGATCTCTGAATTTAAGGCAAACTTCCTCAGCCATAATTTTTGCTTTGCCGTAATCGCCAACGCCGTCAAGTTTATCGTCTTCGTTTATGGGATGATGATCCGGTATGCCGTAAACCGCTGTAGATGAAATGTGTATGAATCTCTTTACGTTTTTATTTTTAGCCGCTTCCAATAAATTTTGGGTGCCGTCAACATCGGTGTTGTAGATATCTTCAGGTTTATAAAGAGGGAGTGTGGCTGCAGTATGAATTACGATATCTATTTCGGTCATGTATTTGTCCACAATAGATTTATCCCTGATATCTCCGGTAACAATTTTAATTTTGTCTTTGCAATCCTCGTAATCGAAAGGGACAATATCCAGTGAAACTATCTTATGATTTTTATTTATCAACTATCTTATGAGGTTAAATAAAATATAAAATTGAAATAATGTTAAATATTTTCTTTATAGAGATAAAACAGCGCATTACATAAATAGGTAATGCAGAAATTTTCCCCCTACTTATTTTACGGTGAAATATGGGAAATTAACATTTATATTCCGTCTAAAACAATAAAAACAAGCAAAAGGAAATGCCTATAAAAATTGATACAATTGATAGTTTGGTAGATCATCTTTACAAATCAATATCATTTGATGACATTGAAAGTCTTAACTGGGATAATTTTAGAAGATTGTTCAAACCGGAAGCACGGCTTATTCATGTTACCGATAATGGGCACGATCAAATGAAAGTTGAAACCTATATCATTAAATTAAAGGAACAGATAAAGAAAGGTTTGCTGAAAAATTTCTGTGAATATGAAATTCATAGGGTAGCGCAATGCTTCGGCAGGATTTGTCAAGTCTTCAGCACATATGAGGCAAAGTTTAATCCGTCGGATATAAAATTACTGGCAAGGGGCATAAACAGTATCCAAGCCGTATATAATGACGGATGGGCAATTGCTAACTTAATGTGGTATAATGAAACAAAAGAGAATACAATACCGGAATTATATTTGCCTCGTATATTAAATGAAAATTAACTCTTTGATTATTAAAGATAATACCGGATATGATCTCAAAACTTTAAAATTTTCAACAAAACCTTCCTTGACATTCCCATTAAATTCAAATATATTTACAAGCTCTATAAAAATAGTGTTTCTTTGGAGGAAAACGTTTTGAAGCAGGAAAAGATTACAAGATTTATAAAACCGGAAGACGCCGGCAGAAAATGGTATGTTGTTGACGCCAAAGATCAGGTGCTCGGCAGACTTGCTACAAAAGTTGCAAGAGTAATTAGAGGTAAACACAAAGCAGTATTTACCCCTAATTTTGATACCGGTGATTTTGTTATTGTTATAAATGCAGAAAAAGTTAGAATGACCGGTAAAAGGGAGAGCCAAAAAACATATTTCAGGCATACACAATATCCCGGCGGCGGAAAAATTCAATCTTTCCAGCAAATGATGGAAAAATATCCTGAAAGAGTAATTGAAAACGCTGTTAAAGGTATGCTGCCTAAAAACAGATTAGGAAGAAAGTTGGTAAAAAAATTAAAAATATATGCCGGCGAGAATCATCCGCATGCAGCACAACAACCAGTAGAATTAAGTTTGAACGGGGCTAAATAATGGCAGATAAAATTTACGTAGGAAGAAGGAAAAACGCTGTTGCAAGGGTTTATTTAAGAACCGGTTCGGGAAAAGTTGAAATAAACAAACGCGAATTTGAAAAATACTTCCCGATGAAAACCCAGAGGGATGATGTCTTGTTACCGTTAAAAGTCACTGAAACACTTGGCAAGTATGATGTTTATGCAAACGTTAGAGGCGGAGGAATTTCAGGACAGGCAGAAGCAATTAGATTAGGAATTGCAAGAGCACTGGTTGAAATAAACGCCGATTTTAGGAAAAATCTAAAAGAAGATAATTTATTACGCAGAGATCCGAGAATGGTTGAACGTAAAAAATACGGGCAGCCTAAAGCAAGAAAAAGATTCCAGTTCTCTAAAAGATAATTTTTTAATAAATCTATTAATCAATCATACTTTCGGATTTGCCTCCTGTGCCCAATAATAAAAAAGGGGTGATAGGCAGAGTTGAAGAAAGTAGAAGGATAACAGGAGATAAAAATGGCAAAAGTTGAATTAACACAACTTATCGAAACGGGTGCGCATTTCGGCCACCTTACCCGCAGATGGAATCCCAAAATGAAACCTTACATTTTCATGGAGAAAAACGGGATTCATATAATTGATCTTAAAAAAACACAGCAGGCAATAGAATTTGCCGCAAGCAAACTTTACGAAATAGTTTCCACCGGGAAGAAAATTCTTTTTGTAGGTACAAAAAAACAAGCCAAAGGCGTTATTGCCGAAGAAGCAAAAAGAAGCGAAATGAACTGGGTCAGTGAAAGATGGCTCGGCGGAATGCTGACGAACTATTCTACTATCCGTAAGAGTATTAAACGTCTGCAGAATATAGACAAGATGGAAACAGACGGAACATTCGAGAAAATCACCAAAAAAGAAAGACTCCATTTATCGCGTGAAAGAGATAAATTAAGAAAAGTTCTTGACGGTGTTGAATCAATGAATAGACTGCCGGGCGCTTTATTTATTGTAGACATTAAAAAAGAATCCATAGCGGTTAAAGAAGCTCATAGACTGAACCTGCCTATATTTGCAATTGTTGATACAAATTGTGATCCGGACGAAGTTGATTATGTAATACCTGCAAATGACGATGCGGTAAGAACCATTGAGCTTATTACAAAGACTATGGCAGATACGGCTATTGAAGGATTGGCAAAAGCTAAAGAATTAAAAGCTAATGAAGCAGCTCAAAAAGAAAGAGAAAAGAAAGAAAGAGAAGAAGAAGCGGGTGAAGAAAAACAGGTAAAAGTTAAAGTTAGAAGAATGAAACCCGACGGTAAAAAAGGCTCGAAAAAATTCGACAAAAAGAAGGCTGAAGCTGCAGAGAAAAACGATAAAACTGATGAAAAAAAATTAAGTACCGAGAATAAAAAAACAGAAAAAACTCAGGACGCTGCTCTGGCTAAAAAGGTAGAAGAAAAACCTGCTAAGGCTGAAGACAAACAAACTGAAGAAAAAGAAACAGAAAAATAAATAAGGATAATTAAAATGGCAATAAGTGCTCAACAAGTCAAAGAGTTAAGAGATAAAACCGGCGCAGGAATGATGGACTGCAAGAAGGCACTTACGGAAGCTGAAGGTGATTTTGAAAAGGCTATTGAAATTTTACGCAAAAAGGGAGCTTCTGTAGCTGCTAAAAGAGCTGAAAAATCTGCAACGGAAGGTTTAATTCTTACCAAGATTTTAGACGGCGGTAAGAAGTCGATTATTGCTGAAGTTAATTGTGAAACTGATTTTGTTGCTGATAGTAATGACTTTATTTCGTTTGCAAATTTTGTTTTGGAAGCAATTGAAAATGAAAACCCGGCTGAGATGGCTGCTCTATTAGAAGCCACCTATGACGGAAAAAAAGTAGGGGATGAACTCTCTGCAATAACCGGTAAAATAGGTGAAAAAATTGAAGTATCCAGGTTTAATGTTGAAACTGCTGAAAACGGTTTGTTGGTAGACTATGTTCACCACGGTTCCAAACTTGGTGTAATTATTAAAGCTGATAACGTAAATGATAATGTCGCAGAAGATTTAAAGCCGATATTAAGGGATATTGCAATGCAGATTGCTGCAATGATGCCGAGGTATTTATCAAAAGAAGATGTTCCGGCTGATGTTATTGAAAAAGAAAAAGAAATCTATAAAGAAGTACTGAGAAAAGAAGGCAAACCTGAAAATATTTTGGATAAAATTGCAGAAGGTAAATTAAACAAATTCTACCAGGAAGTTTGTTTGGTTAACCAGGCTTTTGTAAAAGACAATACAAAAACAGTTCAAAATTTGATTGACGAATTCAACAAAGAAAAATCCTCTGAAGTCAAACTAACGCTTTTCCATAGATTTCACGTAAGTGACGAAAAAAAGTAATTTTACAAAAGGTCTTTTAATTAAGACCTTTTTTTTTATTATATTTTTGGGATAAATATGAACAATAATTTAAAATATAAGAGGGTCCTGTTAAAACTAAGCGGCGAATCATTAATGGGTGAGTTGGGACACGGAATTGATCCTAAAATGCTGATCTTTTTTGCTAAAGAAATAAAAAAGATACATGATCTCGGTGTAGAGGTGGGAATAGTTATCGGCGGCGGAAATATTTACAGAGGTTTAAATGCAAGTGACCAGGGAATTGAAAGAGTAACCGGAGATTTGATGGGAATGCTTGCAACCATGATAAATTCGCTGGCACTTCAAAATGCTTGCGAAGAAACCGGGATGTTTACAAGATTAATGAGCGCAATTAAAATGGAAGAAGTAGCCGAACCATATATCAGAAGAAGAGCTATGAGACACCTTGAAAAAGGAAGGATAGTAATATTTGGTGCGGGAACGGGACATCCGTATTTCAGTACGGATACCGCGGCTTCATTAAGAGCGGTTGAAATTGAAGCTGATGCAATTATAAAAGGTACACGAGTGGACGGTGTTTATGACTCCGACCCGGAGAAAAATCCTGATGCATCTTTCTTTAATCAAATTTCGTACTTCGATGTTCTTCAAAAGAATTTAAGGGTAATGGATTTAACCGCTATCAGTTTATGTAAAGAAAACAGCTTGCCGATAATTGTTTTTAACATGAATAAAGAAGATAATTTATTAAAGCTTGTAAAAGGTGAAAACGTCGGTACTACTGTTGATAATTTTTCAATAAAAGAAAATTGATATTAATAAAATCCAGGGGTTTTAATATGAATGAAATAATTAAAGATGCTAAAAACCGGATGGATAAATCAATCGAATCATTCAGGACGGAAATAGCTAAGATTCGAACAGGTAAAGCAACTACGGCATTGCTTGACGGAATTAAAGTTGATTACTACGGGAATCCCACACCTTTAAATCAAACTGCAAATGTTACTGTGCTTGATGCTCATACTTTGTCAATTACTCCGTGGGATAAAAATATGGTTGCGGAAATTGATAAAGCGATTTTAACTGCAGACCTGGGGTTAAATCCGGTTAATGACGGAACAAACATTAAAGTTCCGATTCCACCTTTAAATGAAGAGAGGAGAAAGGAGCTGGTTAAACTTGTGAAAAAATTCGGCGAAGAAGCAAAGGTAGCTGTCCGTAACATTCGCCGTGATGCAAATGATCATTTAAAGAAACAGGAAAAAAATAAAGAATTATCTGAAGATTTGAGACACGATGCTGAAGAAGAAGTGCAAAAAATGACTGACGAACACATCAAAAAAATTGATGAAATGATTAAACATAAAGAAGAAGAAATAATGGAAGTATAAAATTTCTCATATGTAATTTTGAAGCCGTCTTAATGACGGCTTTTTTGTTTTAAAAAATATTTATATTTTATGATAAGACATAATCATCTTTTTAATAAAATAATTTAATTAGAGTAAGGAAAATTCCTATGAGTATCACCAAAGAAGAAGCCCTTAAATATCACAGTGATGGAAGGAAAGGAAAAATTGAAGTACTTGCAACAAAACCGTGTTTCACTCAAAGAGATTTGTCCCTTGCATATACGCCTGGCGTAGCAGAACCTTGCAGGGAGATTCACAAAAATGTTGATGATGTTTTTAAGTATACTGCAAAAGGCAACTTGGTGGCAGTAGTTTCAAATGGTACAGCCGTTTTGGGATTGGGAGATATAGGGCCTGAAGCCGGTAAACCGGTAATGGAAGGAAAAGGAGTTTTATTTAAAAGATTTGCAGACATTGACGTATTTGATATTGAAATTAATACCAAAGATGTTGATGAGATAGTAAAAAATGTAAAGTTACTTGAACCTACTTTCGGAGGTATTAATCTTGAAGATATTAAAGCGCCCGAATGTTTCGAAATCGAAAAAAGATTGATTGAAGAAATGGATATTCCCGTATTCCACGATGACCAGCATGGTACGGCAATTATATCATGTGCCGCTTTAATTAATGCTACCGAAATAGCGGGTAAAAAACTTGGAGATTTAAGATTAGTTGTTTCTGGAGCCGGTGCATCCGCAGTTGCTTGCTGCAATATGTACATTTTGGCAGGCGTAAAAAGAGAAAACATTTCTATGTTCGATTCCAAGGGACATATTCACAAAGGACGTTCCGATTTAAATGAATACAAACAAGCATTTGCCCAGGATGAAGAATTCGAATCGTTGACTGCAGCTATGTACGGAGCGGACGTTTTTGTAGGGCTTTCAAAAGGAGATATTGTCACACAGGATATGGTTAAAGTAATGGCAGATTCGCCGATTATTTTTGCTATGGCAAATCCTGATCCCGAAATTAGATATGAAGTTGCCAAGGAAGTTCGCGACGATTTAATAATGGCCACCGGCAGAAGCGATTACCCGAACCAGGTAAACAATGTACTGGGATTCCCCTTTATTTTTAGGGGTGCGCTGGATGTTAGAGCTAAAGCTATAAATGAAGAAATGAAAATGGCAGCTTCCAAAGCTTTGGCTGAGTTAGCAAAAGAAAAAGTGCCCGAAGTTGTTATAAATGCCTACGGCGGGAAAGACCTAACTTTCGGAACAGATTACATTATACCCAAACCTTTTGATCCGCGAGTACTTTGGAAAGTAGCGCCCGCAGTTGCAAAAGCTGCAATAGAGACCGGTGTTGCAAGAGAACCCATCGAGGATTGGACAGCATACGAAGAAGAGCTGCAGGAAAGACTCGGTTTCTCCCAGGAAATATTAAGAATGATGATTCACAAAGCAAAAGAAAGCCCTAAAAGAGTTGTTTATCCCGAAGGAGAAGAAGAAAAAATAATAAGAGCTGCAAACTCGATTTTTAACAGCAACATCGGCAAACCGATATTGATCGGGAACGAAAATACTATCATAAATAAAATTAATGAACTGGGTTTTGAAAAAGAAAACTTTGAAATTCACGATCCCCTAAAATGCCCGAAGATTGAGGAATATGCTACAGTGTTTTATAGAAGAAGACATAGAAAAGGAATTACACAAAGAAGAGCATTAAGCACGGTTAAAGAGCCTAACTACTTTGCATCAATGATGGTTGAAATGGGAGATGCCGATGCACAGATAGGCGGATTAACAACGCATTACCCTACAACTATTAAGCCTGCTTTGCAGTGCATCGGCGTTCAAAAAGAAGGCGGTATAGTATCTGGGATGTATATTGTAATCATTAAAAGAAAAGTATTGTTCTTTGCAGACACTACTGTGAATTTAGACCCCGGCAGCGAGCAATTATCCGAAATAGCAATACTAGCTGCCGATACAGTTAAAAACTTTAATATAGAGCCGAAGGTTGCCATGCTTTCATTCAGTAATTTCGGTAGTGTTAAATCAGAGTATTCTGAAAAAGTGCAAAAAGCTGTAAGGTTGGTTAATCAAAAAAGACCTGACATTATTTGTGACGGTGAAATGCAGGCCGATACCGCTGTTGTTCCTTCTATTGTTGAAAACGAATTCCCGTTCTGCAGTATTAAAGGCGGGGCAAACGTACTGATATTCCCAAACCTGAGTTCGGGAAACATTGCTTACAAACTATTTGAAAGGCTAACAGATGCAACGGTTATAGGCCCAATATTAATGGGACTAAACAAACCTATACACGTACTTCAACGCGGTGCCACTGTTGACGATATCATAAATATGACTGCAATTGCGGTTGTTGAAGCATCTTAAGAAAAGTAAATGTTTTAACGAAAGACACCCTGAATTCACAGGGTGTCTCAGTTTTTGGGCTAAACTAAATTATCCAAATTTTTCGCTTCTTCTTTTGTTATATTTATATCTTAATATTTTTCGGGCTTTCAAAAGAGGCAATGGCTAATTTCCAATACCTTAAAAACATTATTTATTTTGGCGGGAGTGTTGTGATTTTTTTTGCCGGTATGGTTATTTACGGTATCATTTTAAATTCAGGCGAACTAACACTTCATGAAGAAATGAAAAACAAAGGTTTAAAAAAACTAGATAATGTTAAAATAATTATAAACAGGTCAAATTATTTCGTGGAGGTTTTTTCAGATTCTGTTTCTGTAAAAAAATACAAAGCTGTTTTCGGGAAAAATGCAAGCCAGGTTAAAAAATTTAAGGACGATTATGTTACGCCTATCGGGCGTTATAAAATTTGCAGTATTGATACTTCATCACAATATCATATATTTCTTTCCTTAAATTATCCCAACAAAAGAGATGCGGCTGAAGCTTTAAAGAACAATTTTATATCAAAGTTAGAGTACGACAACATCATTAATTCATTGCAATTAGAGGGTTGTCCTTCAAAAGATACAAAGCTGGGGGCAAATATTGGGATTCACGGTACAGGTGAATATGATTTAATTTTTAGAAATTTGCCTTTTATATTTAACTGGACTAACGGTTCAATTGCTGTGAGCAATGGAAACATTGAAGAGATTTTATCTGTAGTAGGCATAGGAACTGAAGTGATAATAACCAATTAAGTTGCAAAGTGAATACTTCTTTAAAATTCTATTTACAAATAATTTTTGTTTTTCTTTTAATAACTGCAGTTCATGCACAGGAAGAAGATAAATACGAACTTGTCGATTTTTTAATCGAGGGCAATTCCACTTTAGATACCTACGCTTTACAAAAAATTATAACAACTGAAGAATCATCAAGTTGGTTCGGGCAGTTCCTGAATAGCTTTTCCAGTTTCGGCGGGCCTGCTGTTTATCTGGATACAATAATAGTAAAAGATGATATTGAACTGCTCAAAAGTTTTTACAGGTACAACGGTTTTTTCGAGGCGGAAGTTAAATACGAATACACGCTTGATCATGAAGATAGAGAGGCCTCACTAAAATATATAATTGATGAGAAAACCCCTTTCAGTATCAGAGAAATTCAATATACCGGTGTTGATTCGATTAGGGGGGAGTTTAGGGCTTATATACGGGAACTTACAGAAGTTGATACAGCCGACAGGTATAGGGGGGAAAAGATCGGCGAAATGAGAGAAGAAATATTGCTCTTTCTTCGCGACAAAGGGTACATGCTTGCTAATATAAATGCCCCCACTGTTTTAGTTGATACTATAAAAAATAAAGTTTCCGTTGATTTCAAAATCAACACAGGAAGAAGATATATAGTTAACGATGTAAGAATTACAAAGTCCGGTAATAATAAAGATTTGGTAAATGATGAATTATTAAAAAACATTGTTGCAGCGGATACGGGTGAATACTATGAATACAGTTTGCTGAAAAGGGGACAGGTAAGGCTTTACAGAACAGGTTTATTCAATTCGGCTCTGGTTACCGGTGTTATCGCAGATACAACAAATGATAAAGTCCCGGTCAACATTAATGTCGATGTTGGACTGCTTTACGAAATTACACCGGAAATAATCCTGAATGATGAAGATGCAACATTGAACATAGGTCTTGGTGTTGGATTTACGAGAAAAAATTTTCTGGGAGATGCGCGGAAATTTACAATCAGAACATCAGCTGCTTCAAAAGATATTAGAGAATTTCTTGCAAATCCTTCCATAAGCGACACAACTGTTTTTGGCTATGCCGATGCAAGAACAATTTTGGAACAGCCGATCCTTTTTGGTTATAATGTTTTTACAAAATGGGAAAATTATGCTACGGTTCAGAAAAGAAAGGATCAATGGAATACAACTATTTTCGGTTCAAAAATAAGTTTTAACGTTGATTTACCAAAATTTGTCTGGCTCACTTCATTAACTACCTATTTCAACTGGGAAAATTCCAAGTATGTTTACCACGATAATTTCGTTTCAAGCACTTTTTCAGACTATTTGTCACAATCGGGAGATAACGATTTATCAAGTATATTTCAGGATACATTGGATTTAAGCATTACAAGTCAAAGCAACAACGCGGTTTTCGGCTTTCAAATTGGAGCTGATAAAACTGATAATTTTGTTTTTCCAACTCAAGGGTATGTTATATCAATTTTGTTCGAGGATGGAAATTCATTACCATGGCTTTGGAGTAAAGCATTTGGAGGGAAATTTAAAGAGCCGCAATATTTAAAATTGAACCTAAACTCAAGTTACTTTATTCCGTTTCCCGGTTTGGATTTATCAAGTATCGGTTTCAAATTCAGAATTGGCAATATACAAACATACAGGGGCGATAAATCTAAAATCCCGATAAACCAGAGGTTTTATGCGGGCGGCAGCAACTCGGTGAGAGGATGGCGTACACGGGAGCTTGTTCCTAAAGTTGAGCTTCCTTTAGATAATGTTGATGTATCCGCATTAACCCCGGCTGAGTTTGAAAGGCTTTTCCTTGAAGATGCGGCGCCGGGCGGTTTTTTTATTATAGAGGGATCAGTGGAGTCCAGAATTAGATTGTTTGAAAAAATTGGCTCAGCTGTTTTTTTTGATTTCGGTAATACCTGGAACAAACCGAACAACTTCAAATGGAACAACATTGCAGCTGCAGTCGGATTCGGTTTCAGGTATTACTCGGAATATATACCTGTAAGAATTGATTTTGGATTTAAAGCCTATGATCCGGGCGATAAAACAGATATCTTCCAAAAGAATTTTCTCAACAATCTAATTTTTTATGTAGGAATAGGCGAAGCATTTTAATAACTAGCTAAGTTTTGGTTATGAATAAAATATCAGTTACTATCATTACTAAGAACGAACAGGATAATATTGAAGATTGCTTGAAATCGGTTTCATGGGCAGATGAAGTAATTGTAGTTGATTCCGGCAGTACGGATAAAACTGTTGAGATAGCAAAAAAATATACGGATAAAGTTTATTATAAGGAGTGGATTGGTTTTGCCGATCAAAAAACTTATGCGCTCTCTTTAGCTTCCAACCACTGGGTGCTTAGCCTTGATGCAGACGAAAGAATAACAGGCGAATTGAAAGATGAAATTCTTAACAAGGGTTTGGGAAAATTTAACGGGTATTATATCCGGCGTAAAAATTATTTCCTCGATAAAGAAATAAAACAATGCGGCTGGGGTAGCGACTACCAGTTAAGGTTATTCCTAAAAGGAAAAACAAAACTAACCGATCGCCTTGTTCATGAAGGCTTTGCAGTGGACGGGAAATTATCCAGACTGCAAAATCAAATGATACATCTTACACATACGGATCTCAAAAAAACATTTGCGAAAATAAATGATTATTCAACACTTGAAGCTGTTGAAAAAGTTCACCGTAAAAAAGTGAACGGTTTTACAATTATTTTTAATCCGTTAGTCGCCTTTCTGCAGCACTATTTTATCAGGAAGGGTTTTCTTGACGGTGTTCACGGTTTAATGGTTTCAATCAACCATGCAATGACAAAACTTCAGGTATACATGAAAATGTGGGAATTGAAGTTTGTTAAGAAAAAAAAAGATAAGTAACCTCTCCATAATATTGTTTTTTGAGAAAATAGTAAAATTGATTAAATTTAAGGCTATCATTTTCAGAGGTATTAATGATTTACAGCATGACGGGATTTGGAAGCGGAATTAAGAAACTGGATAGGATTTCTTTCGAAACGGAAATTAAATCTCTTAACAGCCGTTTTTTGGATCTCTCGATTAAGTTGCCGAAGGTAATTCAAACAAAGGAACTTGAAATTAGAGAACTCATTAAAAATAATATTAAAAGAGGAAAGGTCACTGTCGCAATTCATATAAAGAAAGACGGCATTGAAGACAACTTCTTGAACTTTAATAAAGAAAACTTGGAAATTATTGTAAAACTTTTGAACGACATAAGGGAATCCTCAAATATAGAAGAAAAGCTTACGTTAGGCCAGGTTCTGGAATTTCAGGGATCCTTTCTTGCAGATGACTCTGTAGACGAAGAAATTAATATGGAACTAATTAAAGAGTCACTGCTTTTGGCAATTCAAGATTTAAAGAGTATGCGGAAAGAAGAAGGAATTTCTTTAGCTAATGATCTCAAAAATAGAATAAATACTATAAAAGAATTGGTCGGAAAAATTGAATCGGAGGGAAGGGAATCTGTTGTACAATATTTTCAAAAATTGAAGGACCGTGCAAAACAGCTTGTTAAAGATATTAGCGAATTTAACGATAGGCTGGAAATGGAATTAGCCCTGTTGGCTGAAAAGTACGACATAACCGAAGAATGCGTTAGATTGAAAAGTCATCTTGACATATTCTACAACACTCTTAATAACGGTGACGAAGCAGGACGAAGATTAAACTTTATTTGCCAGGAAATGAACAGGGAAGCCAATACCATCAACAGTAAAACAGTTTCGTCGGATATAGCACATTACGGGATAAGCATTAAAGAAGAGCTTGAAAAGATTAGAGAACAAATTCAGAATATTGAGTAAATGTTGAATAGAAAAGGTAAGCTATTTGTTTTCTCTGCTCCCAGCGGAACGGGTAAAACCACCATACTAAAAAAAATGCTGGAACTTTACCCTGAAATGGTTTTTTCAATTTCTGCAACTACAAGAGAAAAAAGATATAACGAAGAACACGGTAGAGATTATTTTTATTTAACAGAAGAAGAATTTGAAGCGAAAATAAAAAATTGCGAATTTATTGAATGGGAAAAATTTTACGATTATTATTACGGCACCTTAAAATCTTTTGTTGAAGAAAATATAAATGCCGGGAAATCTTTGATACTGGAGGTTGACGTAAAAGGTGCGCTAAGAATAAAAGAAAATTATTCTGATTCAGTGCTGATTTTTGTTTCGCCGCCGGGAATTGAAGAGCTTAAAAAAAGGCTGGTTGAGAGAAATACTGAAACCGAAGAAGATTTAATTAAAAGAATTCGAAGAGCAGAAATGGAGCTTGGTTATAAAGACAGATTTGATTATGTAGTTGTCAATGATTACCTGGAAAAAGCAATAGAAGAGACAAAAGAAATTTTTAGAAAAGAAATAAATTAGGAGGTCATCATGGAATTTAATCCTGTTGATTTGAAATATCTGGAAAAGAAAACGAACAACATTTACGAAGCCGTTATTGTAGCGGCTAAAAGAGCCCGTCAAATAAATGATGAAAATAGATTGGAATACAATACTATTTTAAATACTTTGTCTATTACCCCGGACGACGATTTTGAAGAAAAAGAAAATCCGGAAGTACTAAAAACCTCACTTGAGTTTGAAAACAGGCCAAAACCACATCTAATAGCCACTCAAGAAATTTTAGATGATAAAATTGAATACAGGTATAAAGAAGAAGGCGAAAACTAATTAGGCGGAAGTAAATCTTAGGTCTCAAAAGTAATAACGGATGTCAAACCGGTATTTTAAATTAACTTATTACTTTTGAGACAATCCCTTTTTATTTTATTTTCCTTTCATTATTTTGTCCATCCGTTGCATTAGAAAAACGGTCATAATTTTTTTGTAAATCATTTTTACTTTGCAAATACCGGTCGATATATTTTGAATGAAGAAATAAGAAATTTAGCCGAACAGGCTATAAAAGATCAGAAAGAAATTTTCGGCAATATTTTATTCCAAAAAATAGAAGTCGTTCCGCTGATTTACAAAAAAGATACTGACGCCAAACCTGGTTTAGTTTCGGAACCTATGCAAACACAAACAGATAAAAGTTTATTTATGGAAGACTGGAAAAAAGCTGAAAAACTTGATGATTTGCTCACATTAATTAAAGATTGCACAAAATGTGAGTTAAGCAAAACAAGAAATAAATTTGTATTTGGAGTTGGCAACCTTAATGCAGATGCAATGCTTATAGGCGAAGCACCGGGAGCAGATGAAGATGCCCAGGGTGAACCGTTTGTCGGTAGGGCAGGCAAGTTGCTTAACGATATTTTAAAGGCTATAAACTTTAGAAGAGAGGAAGTATATATAGGTAACATTTTAAAATGCAGACCTCCCTCAAACCGTGATCCGCAGCCTTTGGAAATGGAAACGTGTATGCCTTATTTGTATAAACAAATTGAATTAATAAAACCGAAGGTAATTCTTTGTTTGGGAAGAATAGCCGGTGCGGGGTTACTTAATAAAAAACTTTCTTTAACCCAGATGCGCGGGAATGTGTTTGAAGTTCAAGGTGTTAAGACAATGGTAACCTATCACCCTGCTGCGCTCTTAAGGAATCCGAACTGGAAAAAAGGCTGCTGGGAAGATGTTCAAAAATTTAGAAAGTTGTATGACGAATTAACAGGTAGTGATAATGGCTAAAGCCCCGGATAATTTTGATATAGAACGATTAAAATCTGTTTCGAAACAGCCGCCCAATGCAGTTGAAGTAGAAACTTCTGTGCTGGGCGCTATGATGATAGATACACATGCCGTGCCTAAAGCAATTGAAATTTTAAAACCGGAATATTTTTACAGCAAAAAACACAATACTATTTTCGAAGCAATGTGTTCTTTATTTGATTCAAGTGAACCCATTGACGCGGTAACCTTATATGAAGAATTAAAAAAGTCGGGTAAAATTGAAGAAGTCGGCGGTGCTGCTTACTTAAGCCAGCTTTCCCAGGATATTTCATCTGCGGCAAACATTGAATACCACAGCAGGATAATTTTAGAGAAGTGGATTTTACGCCAGTTAATAACAACGTCGATGAATATAGCCGGATCGGCATACGAAGGTACCGAAGATGTTCTCGATTTGATGGATATTGCTGAATCAAGGATATTTCAAATTGCGGAATCTACCCTGAAAGAATCGTATAAATCGATGGACAAAGCGGTACGTGAAGCCATTGAACACATTGAAGCAATACATGCACAGGAAATGGGCTCTTTCTCCGTGCCTACCGGTTTTATTGAATTGGACAACATGCTCGGCGGATTCCAAAAATCCGATTTAATTATTGTTGCAGCCAGGCCCTCCATGGGAAAAACTGCCTTTGCCCTTTCAGTAGCACGTAATGCAGCCGTTGACCACCAGGTGCCGATTGCAATATTCAGCCTTGAAATGGCAACGATACAATTAGTAACACGATTAATTTGCGCCGAAGCAAGAATAAATGCACACAAAGTAAGAACAGGAAGATTTAACGTTGAAGAAGGTCCGCGTATAAGCAGGACAGCTCATAAACTAAGCCAGGCACCTATTTACATTGATGACACGCCTGCCCAGTCGGTTTTGGAGATCAGGGCTAAAGCAAGAAGGCTCAAAGCCGAAAAGGGAGTCGGGATGATAATGATCGATTACCTGCAGTTGATGGTTGGTGCCGGAAGAGAAGAAAGCAGGGAAAGGGAAATATCCAACATTTCAAGGTCGCTCAAAGCTTTGGCAAAAGAATTAAATATTCCTGTCATAGCTTTGTCACAGTTAAACAGGGCTGTTGAACAGTCTTCAGATAAAAGACCTATGCTTTCCCACCTGCGTGAATCCGGTGCAATTGAGCAGGACGCTGACGTTGTTTTATTCTTATACAGACCTGAAGCTTACGGTATCACTTCATTAAATGATGTCCCGGATACAACGGGCTATGCCGAAGTGATAATAGGTAAACAAAGGAACGGGCCGATCGGTGAAGTGCCGTTACAATTTATTAAAGATTATGCCCGTTTTGAAAATAGAGAAATAATTCACACGCAAATCCCCGAACAAATTGAAGAAGCTTCTGAAGAGGACTTGCCTATATGAGATTTTTGTTGGCGCTCTTTTTCGTTTCTTTACTGCATGCACAAGTTTATACTCAGAAAGATGTTGAAGTTTGCGATTCCGTTTTTAATTTAGCAGTCTCAGAAAGTTTACAGGATAAACCGATAAATGAAATTATAATTGAAATCGGTAAAACACTTATAGGAACAGACTACCAAGCACACACCATAGAACCGGAATCAAAAGAAGAAGCTGTTATTTATTTAACCGGTTTTGACTGCTATACCTTCCTGGAAACATGTCTAGCTTTTTCCAGATGCCTTAAACAAGGTGAAACTAACTTTGATCATTTCGTAAAAGAGGTAATCAATATAAGATACCGGAACGGCAAAATTAAAGAGTATCCTTCACGGCTGCATTATTTCAGCGATTGGATTTACGATACGGATAAACGCGGAATTACAAAAGATATAACAAAAGAGATCGGTGGTAAAGAGTACAAAAATAATGTGAATTTTATGAGTACACATCCCGGCTCTTATAAACATCTTAAAGATAATCCCGAATTTGTAGAAGAGATGAAAAACATCGAAAAAGATATTTCATCACGTCTGTATTATTACATTCCGCAAGATCAAATTGAAAAACTTGAATGCGGTATTCAGTCCGGTGACCTGATAGGAATTACAACAAATGTTAAAGGGTTGGATATTTCCCACACAGGAATAGCATACAAAAAAGAAAACGGCAGAATCCATTTAATGCATGCTCCAAGCATTGGGAGTAAAGTACATATCAGCGAATTGCCTTTATCTGATTACATAAAAAAGAACAAAATCCAAACCGGGGTAATGATAGCCCGCCCGTTGTAACTATTGAAAATTAGGCTTTTGGGTAAACTTTGCAGAGTTCTTTGGTGAAGAAAATTGTTGGATTCTGTTTTTATTATCCTCTATCTATCAAGAAAGGTTTTGACCGACCTTTTTCTTAAAGTGCGGTGAGTCTCCCCATTCACCGAGCCCGATTTCTTCATCTATCTTAATTATTCTGCTTTCAAGACATCCCATACATAAATCTGAATTCTCGTCTATACACGGTTTGTTTTCATACAACTGGTAGCTGGGGCGGTAAACCGTATCGGTAATATTCGGCATAATTATATTTGCGCCGGCTTTTAACCCCATTTCACGCCCGTATGTTTTTAACGCTTGTAACGCTGTAGTGGCGGCAATATTTACGTCCTTTAGAAACAAACGGACGGCAGCAATCATTTTTAAACTGAGTACATACTGGTTTTCTTTTATTGCATCAAAATCTTCAACCAGTTCGGCGGTTGGGGTATTTTCACTTACAATGTAAGGACCCATTCCGATCATATCAATGTCGTATTCTTTGTAAAAACAAATATCGTTTACAAGATCGTCAACAGTCTGCATCGGCAGTCCTATCATTACCCCGGTTCCAACCTGGTAACCGGTTTCTTTCAATAACTTCAGGCAATGTTTTCTTTTTTCAAAATCATGATCGCCGGGGTGAAGTTTTTTATAAAGCTCTGCGTTTGATGTTTCAATTCTAAGAAGGTACCTGTGAGCCCCGGCATCAAACCATCTTTGGTAAGTTTCCCTTGTCTGTTCACCGAGAGAGATTGTAATTCCCAGCTTACCGTTGGAAAGTTTTTTTATTTTCTTTAAAATATCTTCAATAAATTCTATAAAATATTTATCGTCCCTTTCCCCGGACTGCAGAACAATAGAACCGTAGTTTTGTTTGTAAGCCCATTCGGCGCCGGCAAGAATTTCTTCTTCCTTCATCATGTAACGTTCAACTGTTTTATTGCTTTTTCTTATACCGCAGTAGTAACAGTTCTTTTTACAGATGTTGCTGAATTCAATAATTCCCCTGAACCAAACTTTTTTCCCGGTGTTCTGCTTTTTTATTTCATAAGCTTTATCAAAAAGTTTTTTCAGTTCGTCTTTTTCTTTTATCAAAAGCAAATATTTCAAATCATCTTTTGATAAATCAATTCCGCTATCAAGTTTGTTAAAAATAGAATTCAGCATAAAAGCCTGTTTTTTAATTCGTAAATATAAATGAAGTTGGAACAAATGGATAAGTAATTTTTTCCGTATAGGATTGGAACATTGCTTTATTTTGTTGAAAAGAAGGGAGTAATAATAATCTTAAACAACGCAACAAATTCCACACAGTCATGGAAAATCTGGAATTTAGAAAATTCAATCCCTGGATTGTTTGCTTCTCATTTTATAGCAAGTCTCCGGGGATTTATCAACTCATTTAACTTGCGGATTAATATTAATCATTTAGAATTTCTCATAAGTTTCCCTTAAATTTTATAAAAAAAAATTAACGAGTAATTCTTTTGCCTGAACTGCCCGATATAACAATTTACATTGAACGGCTTAAGTGTTTCATTCAAAGTAAACCGTTGGAAAAAGTTCGGGTGCTCAGTCCGTTTTTTCTTAGGACTGCTGTGCCGCCTATAAGATCCGTTGAGGGGATGAAAGTACAGGATATTGAAAGGCTTGGCAAACGTATTGTTTTTGTTATGGAAGAAGAATACTTTTTCGTGTTGCATTTAATGGTGAGCGGCCGGCTTCACTGGGAAGAGAAAGGATGCAAAATAGCCGCCAAAAAAGGCCTGGCTGCATTTGATTTTGAAAACGGTTCGCTGCTTGTTACGGAAGTTTCAACAAAAAAACGTGCATCTCTGCATTTGGTTAAAGGGCGTGAAGAGTTGAACAAGTTTGACCGTAAAGGACTCGAAGTTCTAAACACAACCCTCGATGAATTTAAAGAAGCAATTATGTCGGAATCGCATACGCTTAAAAGAACATTAACAGACCCAACAATATTAAGCGGGATAGGAAATGCCTATTCCGATGAGATACTGCACCGTGCAAAGCTTTCCCCGATCCTGCTAACTAAAAAAATTACAGACAAAGAAATTGAAAAACTGTTTGAAGCAACAAAAGAAATTTTAACAGAATGGACAGACCGTTTGCGAAAAGAAACCGGAGACGGCTTCCCTAAAAAAGTTACAGCATTTAGAAAAGAAATGTCCGTACACGGAAAGTACGAAAAGCCATGCCCGGTTTGCGGAACAACAGTACAGAGAATTAGATATTCAACCAACGAAACAAACTACTGCCCGACCTGCCAAACGGAGGGCAAACTTTTAGCCGATCGGGCTTTATCCCGTTTGTTAAAATCCGATTGGCCCCGCACGCTTGATGAGTTGGATGATCTTTATGATAAATCATAAAAACCCATTGTTGATAATCAGAAATAAAATTATTCTTGATAAAACAATTGCAATGATATTATATTAATCATTGAGCTATCTAGTCTTCTAAAATATCATTCTCAAAGCGTTCGCAAAATTATTAAAATTAAAAAGAGGTAAATCATGAGGGCATATTTAGCTGTTTTATTAATTTCATTGGTAACTTTTTGTAACTGTCCGAAAGACACCCAGTCCCCAAACGTAATCAAGTGGCCGGATAATCTCCCGGTCTACGATCATATTGTAATAGTTGTTGAAGAGAATAAAGATTATGAAGAAGTAATCGGGAACCCTAACGCTTCTTATATTAATGATGTTTTGAAAAAAGAGGGCGCCAATTTTATTCAGATGTACGGAGAAGAGCATTACAGCCAGGGCAATTATTTTTGGTTATTCTCCGGCGACAACCAGACAGTGGGTTTCAGCGACCAGGTGCCCAGCAGAGAGAATAACCCGGATTACCCGTTTACAACAAGCAACCTGGGTCAACAATTAATCGCAAAGGGATTAACATTTAAAGGCTACGCGGAAAGCCTTCCATTTATCGGGGATACTGTCGCAACTTCAAACGTGAAAGGACCTTTTGCACGCAAACATGTTCCCTGGATAAGCTTTGGCAATGTTCCTAACGGCAGTACCGTTGAAACCTCTTCTAATCTCCGGTTCAAGGATTTCCCATCAGATTACAACTTGCTGCCGGTAGTCTCATTTGTAATTCCGAACCTTGATAACGATATGCACAACTGCTACCCGCCGAATTGCGACTCATCGGACGCCGGAGCAATGATGCAGTGCTGTATTAAAAAAGGGGACGACTGGCTTAGAGAAAATCTCGATTCGTATTACCAATGGGCAAAAGAAAACAACAGTCTGCTTATTTTAACATTTGACGAAAACGATGACAAGAGAGGCTACCAGGGTTTAACAAATCCGATGGTTGGAGTTGAGTCGGAGTTCTGCGGCAGTTCGCAAATGGACCCGGAATATTGTGAAGATTTGGAAAACAGGGCAATTACTATTTTTGCAGGCGCACATATTAAACAAGGCGATTATGCAGAAGGCGAAGGAATTACTCACGTAAATATTTTGCGCACAATAGAAGCAATGTACGGACTGCCAAAATCCGGCAGACAGCAGCCCAACGCTGCCGGTTACGAAATCTCTGATGATTATATTATTACCGATGTTTTTGAACCCAAGTAGTGACGTGTCACAATTTTTTGATGACATTTCTGTAAATGACAATCTCGGAGTTTACTATACTAGAGTTTCTGCAAAATTAGGTATCTAAAAGAGGTTGAATAGTATTGCAGCAAAAACATTTTGAAAATAAGATATTCACATTCCGCATTATTATATTAATTTTGAAGAGTAAATAAAATAAGGGATAACAAAATGAAGTGGTTTAGTATCACCTCTATTTTTACTATTTATCTTCTGAGCAATATCTTTCTTTTTTCTTCTGCACATGAAAATGATACTGCAAGTGTCGAGCTCCAGTTGGGTGAAGGCCTCTGCATTTATCCGGTAAACACTGAAAGTTATCCGGAGCATCATTCCAGCGAGGTTAATGTCGCAGATGTAGAAATTACAGGAGACGCCCTGATTTCATATGAGGATATTATCAAGTATGATACAGCGGCGCACGTTATAACTTTAGCTTTGGCTGCCGACTCTCTCGGGATTAGTTACGGTACTCCGTTTTTAGTAACACTTGATAAAGAAAAAATATACGGCGGATGGTTTTTCGCACCTTCTTTTTCATCAATCTGTGATTGGGTTGTAATTGATGTTGGTACTCCTTTCGATAGTCTTGAAAGTAACCAGGTAAAAATAACTCTCGGCTATCCAGGTGAAAGCTTTTTCAAAGGCATTGATCCGAGAAACAACAGCAAAATTATTCAAAGATTAATCCTGGATGGGAAAGCGGAATAAACTGTAATGGAAAAACATGTAAAAAGAAAATTAATTCTAATACTTTTCTTTGCAATTGCAATGGGCTTTCTTGAAGCGATTGTTGTTGTATACCTGCGTGAACTTTATTACCCGCAAGGATTTAACTTTCCGTTGGTTATAACTAATGACCGGATATTTATTGCAGAATTATTGAGAGAAATTTGTACGATTGTTATGCTGCTGTCGTTAGCATTAATTGCCGGGAAGAACCGTTTACAGGCATTTGCTTTCTTTCTTTTCAGTTTCGCGGTGTGGGATATTTTTTATTATGTTGCCTTAAAGTTACTACTGAACTGGCCGTCTTCACTTTTAACATGGGATATTCTTTTTCTTATTCCCATTACCTGGCTTGGACCCGTATTTGCTCCTCTTATTTGTTCCGTAACAATGATAATACTTGCTTTAGTTTTACTGCTTACCGAAAATCGTAACAACAACACTAAACTAAGAAAAATTGAATGGAGCTTTTTATACCTCGGTGCGTTTATAATTTTTATAACATTTATCCTGGACTATAGTAAAATATTAATTACAAATGCTTCATCCGGCAACTGGTTGACTTTTATTAAAAGCGAAACGTTTAAAAATATTATTACAAACTATATCCCTGTTTATTACCACTGGGATTTGTTTGCTTTGGGGATGCTGTTAATTTATCTTGCAATTTTTTTGATAATTAAGAAAAATGGAATTTTAGCTCACCTGCAGAAAAAAGAAAAAATTAGCAACAGTGATTAAACCAAACAAAAGATGAATAACGATCACATGAGAAATTAATGAATAACTCTAACAATGATGAATTATTAATTCTATGGACAAACGATAATATTGGAACAAGTATGAATATGATTTTAATGTACGCGGAGAACTCAATGTTGCATGGATGGTGGAAAAATATAACGCTATTAATTTGGGGCTCACCTGCAAAACTTGTATCAGAAAACCCGGGAATACAAAATTATATTCAAACAATACTGGAAGCAGAGGTTAGAGTAATAGCTTGTAAACAATGCGCTGAAAATTATAACGTAGTTGATAAACTTGAAAAGCAAAGTATAGAAGTTTTTTATACAGGTGAATTCTTAACGGACTGGATTAAAGATGATAAAAAATTGATAACCGTTTGATTTATATTTCCGTAACGCAGATTTGAAATCTGTGCTGCATGTGAGACAGCCTCATTGGTGGGTGGCAGCAAGGGAAAAGGTTATTATTAAATCTGATGAAAAAGGTAAGCTTACGTTCCCGGATTTTCCCGACGGATAAAATCCGTCACCTGCAGATAGAGGCAAAAATTAAAGTAAAAAAACAATTGTTTTTTATTACGATATTGGTTAAAGTTTTTATCGGCCAAAGTAAAAAAACATAATATGGATTTCCCTCAAATTATTTCGTTTACGGTCACAAATTCGTGTAACCTTCGTTGCCAAATGTGCGGTCAGTGGAGTGAAGAAGGGTATATTAAAAATAGAACAAAAAGCCCGGGCTCACAGATGAAATTAGAAGACTGGAAACGGCTTGTTGATGAAGCCGCTACGTATGATATTTCTTTAATTCTGGTACGTGGAGGCGAACCGTTTCTTTTCCCGGGAATTATTGAACTCCTGGAACATATTAGCAACAAAGGTATTCCTCTTTCAATAGATACTAACGGGACAATATTAAATAAGTTTGCCGAAGATATCGTCCGCATTGGAAATATGCATATCACCTTTTCAGTGGACGGCCCGGAAGAAATTCACGATGAGGTGCGGGGTGTAAAAGGGTCTTTCAAAAAAATAAAAGAAAACATTGTACTTCTCAATGAACTGGAGAAGGAGAGCGGACATAAAATAAGTAAAAGCATCTGCTTTACAATTAGCAAATATTCTTATAAAGGTTTGGGAGAAATGCCCGACGTAGCCAGGAGTATGTCAATACCGGAAATGCTTATTGTCCCTTATTATTATTTCTCAACAGATGCTGGGAAAAAATATGAAGAAGAATTAAAGGAGAATTTCAATTGTACGGCATTTTCGTGGCAGGGATTTCACCATGAAGATTCCGGGGTTGATTTTGACGTGTTTAAGAGCGAGTACAGGAAATACCGGACTGATCTTAAGGAAATCAAGAATTTCCCTTACATGGATTTAACGGAAGAAGACTACGGAAAATGGTTTAGCGATCCTTTAACACCGGTGGGTTCAGCGGCATGTAATAATGTTGAAAATTTGATTGACATTCAACCCGGCGGTGAAGCAAATTTCTGTATTGATTTTCCCGATTACTGCATTGGTAATGCAAAGGAATTATCCATCAAGGATATCTGGAACAGTCCGTCTGCATCCCGATTCCGCCGTTACAGGCGGGAGAATCCTTTGTCTGTTTGCTACAGATGCGGGGCAAAATATATAACTGAAATTAGAAAAAATGACATCACAAATGTGACACGTCACCAGAAGTCTTATTAAATAAATCTTACCTTGTTTCGGATTGATCAAAAATGACTTCAAATTGGTTAAAAGTAGTTTTAAATCAATCAAAAGTGATTTCAAATCAATTGCAAGTAGTTTTAAATCAGTTGAATGTTGTTACAAAACAATGAAAAGTGTGATTTCGGCTCATAAATTAACTTTTTGGTGAAATACATTTTATATGTGTAACAAATAACACCGGGAAAGGCAAAATGTTCAGGACAGGTAGTTCTGCAAAGGTTTGTTTGACGGGCAATAAAGAATTGCTCATGCAGTTTCAACTAATAGCCAAAGGCTTAAGGGGGCAAAGTCAAAGAAGTAGAAGAAACCCAAACCAAGGAGCAGCCTGCAACATACAATGTTCACATAAAAACATTACGGGCAAGAGGTTAGACCACCGGTACTGAAACGTCAACTTGAGTATTCTTATTAAAACGGCTTATAAAAAGGAACTTTATTCAACACAACATGTATCCTGCCTATTACTCTTCTATGGCAATAAGTAAAATTGAGAAATGAAAAATTTTTTAATTACCATAGTAATTTTTTTAATTATCTCCTTCCTTATTGGGGGACTGCTGGAATTCAATAAATCATCAAGCAGTTATATATACGGCAATTCGTACAGGCAGAACCGGCTTGTTAATACCATACGCCTTCATGAATATGGTATTACTGGCAGAAATGTTGTCGTCGGTATATTAGATGCCGGTTTCAATACGAAACATCCGGTATTTAAGGACACAAGGATAATAAAAGAGTTTGACTTTGCAACAAACAAAGCAGATGTATTAAATAAAGACCATAAGAAAGGAATGGACCACGGAACGAATGTATTTTCCGTTACGGGGGGATATAAGATTAATGAACTAATTGGCGTAGCTTTCGGAGCCGACTATATCCTGGCGAAATCAGATATTTCTACAGACAGGTTAACACGGGAGGAAGATAACGCGATAGCAGCTTCAAGATGGTTGTTTGAAAACGGTGCAAAAATAATTACAACATCGCTAAGCTTTAATAAATTTGATAACGCAGATTATTATCATTCAAATCAAATGGATGGAAACACAGCCCGTATAACCAGGACAGCCGACAGCCTGGTAAATAACGGGATTGTATTTACCTGTTCGGCGGGAAATAATTACGAGGATAGCTGGCATATAGTTGAAGCGCCGGGTGATGGTTTTAACGTATTAGCCGTGGGCTCAATTGACAAATATTCAACTCATTCTTTTTTTAGTTCATGCGGTCCTACAATAGACGGTAGAATAAAACCTGACCTTGTTGCTCCCGGTGAAGGAGTGTGGGTTGCAAATTCTTTGACCAAGATAAAACCCGAATTCGGCTGGTCGCACGGTACGTCTTTATCAGCCCCGATAGTTGCAGGAATAGCGGCACTTGTTTTATCGGCACATCCCGAACTGTCCAACGACCAGGTAGTTGAGGCAATAAAAAAAACATCTTCAAAATCCGACAATCCCGATACCCTATACGGCTGGGGAATACCCGACGCTGAAAAAGCGGTTAGTTATTTTGGTCCTGCCTTTTCAAATATCCCGGAATTAATAGACCACGGGAATAAAGTTGAAATAAGAACCTATGTTTTCAGCAGTTACGGTTTAATGAATTCAAGCGTGGAAGTATATTTGCAGGATAGTATTTCAGGCAAAGAAGTTGTTTATAAAATGAAAGAAACAGGTGATAATTATTATATTTGCAAAATCGGTGTTAAACCTGGCGATCAAAAATTTGATTTTTATTTTAAGGCTATAGATAAACGAGGGTATTTAACAAAATTTCCTTCCGGGTTTTTAGGTGACTATTTTATCTGCCGAAAAGAAGAGGGGAAAATTAAAATTGTAGGGCGATAGAATTTTTGATAATAAGTTAAATAGAAACAAACTTTAGCAATTGCACAATATATAAATAACCGGCACGCACGTATTTTAATACTTCAACCCGTTGATCGAAATACATACTATCATTAGAGTCAAATTATATTATAATGAGTTTACACAGCACGGACCTTCAGAGGAGGGCAGTGACGGGAGATGAACTGGATGGGAAAAACTTGATGCTGGATGAGATGTTCATGTCGCTGGATGGAATGATTAAATCGCTGGATGAGATAATTAAGTTGCTAGATGACATAATCAAGTGACTGGATGGCATAGTTAAATGACTGGATGGCATAATCAAGTTGCTGGATGGAATGATTGAGTGATTGGATGGAATAATCAAATGGCTGGATGACATAATCAGATGACTGGATGGCATAGTTAAATGACTAGATGGCATAATCAAGTTGCTGGATGGAATAATTAAATGGTTAAATGAAATAATTTCGTATCAAAGTGAGATAAATGTGATGTTAAGGCCCCCAAAAGAACCGCACATGCAGGAATCGAGTTCTTCCGCATACGGCTCAGGCACTTTTCAAGTCTTTCCCTGTTGGGGAAGACCCGGCAATTAATAAATTAATTAATCGCCTTGGAGTAAGATGGTGTAAATTTGGAGCTGGATAGAATATTCGGGTTACCGGGTGAGATAATAAAACCGTTGGAGTCTATCTTTTGCTAAAAATGCATTTACCGGATAATTTAAAGAAGTCGCCGATTACTTGTGCACTGTCTGCCCCGCCGTAGTTTAACGAAGGTGGGTTTGGTACAACTCTTCAAATATTGCTGCTGAACTCAAATAATGAAATAATAGTCAATTGCAAATAGTGATTATAAAAGTAAGTCGATAAGTTACCAGATTTTAAATAATTATAAATACTGGCGGGGAGTTCATTTTTCTCTTGCCTGCCCCACGAAGTTTCTTTTTACGTAGGTGGGAGTTTTTCCTTGAATATGGGTTATGTGTAATTTCTATCTATTTCCTTTTTTTGCGTTACATCTTTTGTGCATGATAGCAGCATTATCTAATTTTGTTCTACCACCTTTACTAAACGGTCTAATATGATCTACGGTAAAATCACTCCAAGTGACTGGTTTTTTACACTTTTGACATATTCTCTCATCTGTCGTATTCCAAAGTATTCTACGCTGCTCAGGACTAAAAAGTCTTGCTGAATCTTTTTTAATAAAAATTGACTCAAGTAATCCTTTTATGATATTTTCTCTTCTCTTTCTTTGAGAATATTCATCTGTAGACTGAATAACAGTTAATAAATACTCCCTACACTTTTCTAAATGACTTGGAACCCCTAAAGCTTTTTTCTGTTGTAAACGGACTTCGTCAACACCAGAAGAAAAAGCAGCTAATAATTCAAAAGCAAACATATTTCTTTTTTTAAGAGTTAATACTAATCCTTCATTTTCAAATCTGGCAATAAGAAATACTAAGGAATAGTAGTCAGATAATTGGTTAAATCTTGTTTGATACAATTGAGGGAACATGTTTTTTACACGATTCAAAGCTGAGATTGTTTTTGATGCTAATTTTTTTGCTTGTATCTGTGTCACAACATTCACTTTCATCATACTATCTAATGCTGCCTTCTTATTTATCACATCTCCTTGTTGTAAAGAAGCCATTAGTTCACAAACAAGCTCTACATGTTTCATACGATTAATTTGCCCAGGAGATAATATTTTATTTTTCTTGAAATAACTCTCATAACGAACAGCAACACGATTCGCCTCCTTCAAGAAATAACTATTGTAATACTTAGCATGTCTTTTTTCCGCAGCCGTTAAGGCTTTCCCAGTTGAATTAATTCTTACAAAAAGATCAATTATATCTGCTGGGTCCCCGTCAACTTCGATAGTGCTTAGCTTATAACCCGTTATTAGATGTTGTTTCAAAAGTTTATTTAATGAGTTCCAATTGACCCAATCTTTTTCATCCTCACCTGGTAATTGTACTTTTGCCCAAAATTTTTTACCACGCATCAATCCCATAAACATTAGTACTGTTTCAAGCCTTTGTTTACCATCAATAACATCATAGATTATTTCACCATTTTCTTCACGTCTGTATAAAAATATTGCAGGTAAAGGATAATTTCTTACAATACTATCTATCAATTTTTGGCGATCTCTTTCTGACCAAACAGAATCACGTTGAAAACCAGGAGTAAGATTTAACAATCGTTCTCCACTTTTAGTTTTTGTTGTATAGAGATTCGAGATATCTTGAACTGTTTTTTGAATAGATTCATGAGAAATTGTATTCATTTTAAACCATTATTATTTTTGATGATTACACATAACTTGTTACAAACAATACCTTCTATAATTTGTGTGGATTTTTTTACCGATTGAATTTCTGTCTAACAATCCCCGATACATTAATCTGCCTAAAAAGACTTTATTCATATATCAATGTGAGTATATGTTGTTTATTCAGCTAAGCAATTCAACTAATTCTCAGCTAAATCAAAAAATATTTAATCGATTGATTTGTGAGGTTCAAAATACAACAATAATATTAATTGTTAAATAGGTGCGTTATTAATTTATTTAACTCTAAGTCCGAACGAAGTGAGTGGGGAATAATCTTGGGTTATGTGCTTTATCATTTATTGACCTACTCTAAATTCTTTGTCTATTCTTTCCTTCAACATTATCTTGATTAATGATTGATATGGTACATCACGTTTGTTTGCAATCAATTTTATTTCATCCAGCATTGATTCCGGCAGACGCAACGATATTGTTTTGGTCGAGGGTTTTAAGTTCGAGAAAGTTTCCTTCTTTGATTTTCCCCAATCTATATAATCCATTGAGTCTGACTTTGACCAAAATTTTCTTTCTTCTTCTTCGTTTTTAAACTTCGGTATCTTTTTGAATTTCTTCATTATATTTTTTCCTTTCTTTTCTGCTCATATCCCGTGCCGAGATTACTCTTATTAAATTTTTTCTTACTATTTATACAATAAATAATCTTCTATCTAAATCTGTTCTACCAAACAAATACCATCTTTTTTCTTTCGGCGAAATGTTGTGCTATAAAGTTATATCGCATTATTTAAACTTTTTATAAACTTGACCATGTTTACCCAGCATAACAAGGTTTAAATAACGTTCATCAATCTTAAAGATAAGCAACCAATCGTTCTTGATGTGAATTGATTCAAAACTTTTTAAGTTTCCTTTTAGCGGATGTCTCTTATAATTTGGATCTATTTTCTTTTGATTTTGTAATGAAGTAATTATTGATTTTAATAATTCGAAATCCTTCTTCGAATATTTTCCGCTTTTTTTATCTCTTTGAATATCTTTCTTAAAAGATTTCTCAATTTTTATTTCCAGCAAAGTTAGATCCCTAATTCTTCAAATAGTTCATTTGCCGTACTATAAATTTGTGTGTTATTATTAGCATTCAGATTGTCAATTCGATCTTCAAGTTCTTCTGAGGGTAAACTTAGTTCAAACGGGATTGCTTTTTCCATCGCTACTTTTGCAAGAAAAATATTTACAGCATCGCCAAAACTAAGACCAAATTTTGAAAAAATAGTTTTTGCTTCATTGTATAATGTATTTTCAACTCTAACACTTGTTTGAATCTTCATATTTCACCTTTTAATTTGCTGTAAAATATACCAAATGGAGTATTCTGTCAAGCTTATTTTTTAGACCACTATTGAAAAACCAATGTTACTTCAAACAGTATAACTATATTTCAAACAGGGGTTATTTATTACTATTATGGACTTAGGTAGTTGAGAAACTCAAAGCTTTTTTTATTTTCTCAAAATATAAAATCAAAACAACCGGAATATAACACTCAACAAATAAATGATAGTTCATCTTTCTTTTTTTATCTTTCGTTCCTAAATAAACAACAGACAATAATAAATAATCAATTAAATTGTACGCACAAGTAGTTTTCCCGCTGCCGTTTAGAAATTCTTTTACTTATTCGATACCGGATAACCTGCAGGATTCCGTTCAAACAGGTGTACGCGTTGTTGTGCCTTTCGGGAAAAGGACATTAACGGGATTTGTAATTGAAACCCCGGATACAACAACGGTAAAAGAAAAAATAAAACCAATCCGCGACGTACTTGACGACAAGCCGATATTCACAAGAGAATCGCTAAAGTTTTATGAATGGATTTCAGAGTATTATATCAGCTCCTTGGGCGAAGCATTAAAAAATTCTGTTCCTTACGGGCTTGATGTTGAATCAAAAAAAACAATTGTGGGCGATAAAAATTTTTCACAAGAGTTGTATGATAAAGAAAAAAATAAAAACTCAACAAAAGCAAAAATATTAAAAGCGCTTACCGAGAAAGAAGTTTATAAAATATCGCAGCTTCAAAAAACAGTAAAGAAAAAGAGTATTTACTCAACATTAACCTCGCTTGAAAAAATTGGGGCTGTTACGGTACTCAATCAAATTGAAGACGCAAAAGTCCGTATCAAAAAAGTAAAGTATGTAAAGCTTGTTAAACCGGTTGATGTAATATTAGAATTTATTCCCGAGATTGAAAAGAACTCTCCGAAGCAGACAGTAATTTTACTTGAACTGATTTCAAATAAAAAACATGAAATACAGCAAAGCGAACTTCTTAAAAAAACAAAAGCCAATGCGGCTTCCGTAACAAGTCTTGAAAAAAAAGAATTGGTTGAGGTCTTTGATAAAGAAGTTGAGCGTGTACATGAAGAAATTTTCAAAGAGGAATTAAAAGACCATGACCTGACGGAAGACCAGCAGAGAATTATTGATGAGGTAGGGAATCAGATTGACGAATCCAAATTTAAATCATACTTGCTGCACGGGGTAACCGGTAGCGGTAAAACACAGGTTTATATTGAGCTTGCAAAAAAGGCTTTGGCTAAAAACAAAACGGTACTAATACTTGTGCCTGAGATTTCTTTAACGCCGCAGATAACCTCGCGGTTTTATAATAACTTCGGGAAACTCGTAACGGTTATGCACAGCCGCATGTCGCTAGGTGAACGTTACGATTCATGGCGAAATATTGTTTCAGGTAAATACAAAGTTGTTATAGGACCTCGTTCGGCTTTGTTTGCCCCGTTAAATAATACCGGCTTAATTGTTGTTGACGAAGAACACGATTCAAGCTATAAGCAATACGATATGGTACCGAAATATCATGCGCGCGATGCGGCAATTCTTAAAGCACATTTAAATAATTGCCCGGTTGTTCTAGGCTCTGCTACTCCTTCAATTGAAAGCAAGTACAATGCTCAGTCAGGTAAGTTTAGTCTACTGGAATTAAAAGAACGGGTAGATAATGCCAAACTTCCAAACATTAAACTTGTTGATCTAACATTAGAAAAGAAAAGAAAGAAACTTGAAAATTCTTTTTCTGTTCCGCTTATAAAAGCCATACAGGAAAGGCTTAATAAAAAGGAAGGAATTATCATTCTTCAAAACAGGCGCGGCTTTTCAACCCAAATTTACTGCGAAGACTGCGGAACAATTCATATGTGCTCCGACTGTACAGTGCCGATGGTCCATCATATCGACCGGAATATCGTGCAGTGCCACTACTGCGGAATAGTTCAGCCGGTACCGAGAGCATGCAACACCTGCGGCTCAATAAACTTAAAATTTTTCGGTACGGGTACACAGAAAGTTGAAGAAGAACTGGAATACTATTTCCCCGATATAAAAATTGAACGAATAGATTCGGACTCAATTAACAAAAAGAATAAGCTAAGCTCAATACTTAACAGGTTCAAGGCCGGGGAGATCGGTGTTTTAGTCGGCACGCAAATGGTTTCAAAAGGTTTGGATTTTTCAAACGTCACCTTGGTGGGAGTAATATCGGCGGAAACAACTTTATGGCTGCCGGATTTCCGTGCGGATGAAAGGACATTCCAATTGTTAACCCAGGTTGCAGGACGTGCCGGCAGAAGCAAAACCGAAGGCGAAGTTATTATTCAAACGCACAATAACAAACACTTTGTACTGCAGAAGGTTTTGCAGAATGACTACCACGGTTTTTATGAGAAGGAACTGGCCCTGAGGCATCAAAACGGGTACCCTCCCTTTACAAGATTGTGTTTAATTGAATTCAAAGATGAAACCGAAAAAAAAGCAATCGATTCCTCCAACCTTTTTTATTCAATACTTAAGCACTATTCCAAGGGATTGGAAATAACACAGCCCTCGCCTGCGGCTATAGCAAGAATAAAAGCACAGTACCGTTATCAAATATTGATTAAAAGCAGCAGAAAAACCGACCCGAACGGAAGACTGTTAAGAAATGCTGTTCTAAATTCCTACATTGACTACAACCAGAAATCAAAATTGAGAGATGTTAAAATTATAATTGATATTGATCCTCAGAGTTTAATTTAAGAACACCCTATCCCGGAGTATAATTGGAATTTCGAAACGGCTTATGTAAAATATTTCTCTTCGTTTTTCGGGTAGTTGATTAAGAAGTTTTTTTATTCTTTCGCTTAAATCATTAGAGTTTCTGCAAAATTAGATATCTAAATGTTTTGTCATTTCGATCCCGATGTTTTTTATCGGGAGAGAAATCTTAGAAATAATTGTATAGTCCTGAAATAGGTTGACAAAAAAAGTCAACTAAAACCAGGACAAAAAATGAAAAAAGAAAAATCACAACATTACAGCGAGCAGTTCAAAAGGCAAGTAGTCCAAGATGTATTAGAAGGCAAATACAGTAAAGAAGCAGCAAGAAGAATTC
>JASFMY010000032.1:0-53249 GCA_050117315.1 Ignavibacteria bacterium | reverse complement strand
AGGAGATGGTTTCGCACAACAGAATTTTATCTGTAAATGACATAATATAGCTTTATCCGCCTTTATATTTTTTTCTCATTTCCAGATAAAATTCTTTAAAGTTATGTTTACCTGGCTATAGCGAAGAAAGGAAATGAGTTTTCTTTCCACTATTCCGAAGATAATATAAAATGGGAAATGGTAAGACAATTCAGGCTCGAATTCCCCGATGATAATTTAATGATTGGGTTTGCTGCTCATTGCGCTGTAAGCGAAACGTTCTCAGCCAACTTTTCGGAAATCAATTATTCGAGCGGGTCTTTGGAAAATATGAGAAAGTACAAATAAATAATGGGTTACATAATATGAGCATTTCAAAAAAAACACTATTAAATCAAACTTTAAGTCTGATGATTATTGTCGTCTTTGGACTTACTAATGCTAAAACAATCTATGCTCAACCGCAGAATAATGATTTGAAAATAACTTACATCGCTAATGAAGGATTTTTGCTGTCTTCGCCGACTAAGAATATTTTAATTGATGCTTTGTTTACCGAAGGATACGGGTTATTTGCTACGCCTCCTAAAAAAGTTATTGACGATATTATGAACGATATGCATCCTTTTAATAACATAGATGTTTACCTGCTAACACATTACCATAAAGATCATAACGATTCGGAATTGATTAATGAATATCTCGGGAAGCATAAAGATCTTCCTTTTGTTACGAGTAAACCATCAATTGTTTTTATTAACGGAAATTGTTTTGACTTCATTCTTAAAAAGAACCAGTTTTTTGAGTTTACCCCGGAAGTAAATCAATCTGTTTCAGGTGTTGTAAATGATGTTCCGATTAAAACTTTCGGATTGAAACATCTTTCGTATTATGTAAACGGGATTGATATGGAAGAGAATATGTACAATGTTAGTTTCCTTTTTGAAATGGACGGTATTAAAATATTTCATTCGGGAGATATTGAACTTAGTTCCTTACGTAATTACATAGAAAACAACGGTGATTGGTCTGATAAAATAGACGTGGCATTTTTGTACTACGAGCTTTTAAATGAAGCTTCCGATTTAGATTTTATAGTAAACACCCTGTCTCCCAAATATATTGTAATAATGCATGTTCCTCCAAGTAAAGCTGAGGAATGGACTAATAAGACTGAGGAATTGCAATCGAAATTTGAGAATATTCTATTCTTTAAGAATTCAATGGATTCCAAAATTATACACTTCATGGAAACCGGAAATGATTAAAGGAAAACACTATTTAATTTCGGGAATATTATATAGGAGATTTTATTAATGCATACAAAGCTGAACAAACTGATAATCATTTTCTTTCTTTTTATTTCGACAACCACATTCGGCCAGGTAAAATTACCAAAACTTATTAGCGATGGTATGGTTTTGCAACGAGATGCTGAAATAAAAATTTGGGGATGGGCGGCAGAAGGAGAAAAAATATCGGTTAATTTTATCGATTCAACTTATACTACTACCGCCGATAATAAAGGCGATTGGAGTATTATGCTTCCAAATTTACAGGCCGGCGGCCCTTATGAAATGCAAATTAGTGCCGGTAATTTAATTACGATTCACGATATAATGATTGGTGAAGTTTGGATTTGTTCCGGGCAGTCGAATATGGAATTGAATATGAAAAGAGTAAGCCCGTTATATGGAGATGAAATAGCAGCTTCTGAAAATTCTTACATACGATATTTCGAAGTGCCGGATAAATATAATTTCAACGCACCGCAAAAAGATTTATCGTCGGGGAAATGGGAGAAAGCAAATCCGGAAAATGTATTAAGCTTTTCTGCTGTATCTTATTTCTTTGGAAAAGAGCTGTATGAAAAATATAAAGTGCCGGTTGGTTTAATTAATTCGGCTTTAGGCGGATCACCTGCCGAATGTTGGATTAGTGAGGAGAGTCTCAAAGAATTTCCCGAACATTATAATGAAGCCCTGAGATTCAAAGACAGCAAGTTAATAGAGCAAATTCAAAATGATGATAGAACCAGGATAAATGAGTGGTACAGCCGGTTACGGCAGAATGACGAAGGTTATAAAAATCCTGAACAACCATGGTACAATCCGGAATATAATTCATCCGGTTGGTCAACTATGCAAATTCCGGGTTACTGGGCAAATGAAAGCCTCGGCTCTGTTAACGGTGTTGTTTGGTTTAGAAAAGAAATAGATGTTCCGGCATCTATGGCCGAAAAACCGGCCCGGCTTAATCTTGGAAGAATTATTGATGCCGATTCTGCCTTTGTAAACGGAGTTTTCGTCGGAACAATAAGTTACCAATACCCTCCGAGAAGATACAATATACCGTCTTCGGTTTTAAAAGAAGGTAAAAACAGTATAGTTGTAAGAGTAATTAGTAACAGGGGCAGAGGGGGATTTGTAGAAGATAAACCTTATGAAATAGTTGTTGATAATGAAAAAATAGATTTGAAGGGAGAATGGCAATATAAGCTTGGCGCCAAAATGGAGCCTTTGAAAGATCAAACCTTTATTAGATGGAAACCGGTAGGTTTATACAATGCAATGATTGCACCGTTACTCGATTATCAAATGAAAGGAGTAATATGGTATCAGGGTGAATCCAATGCCGGAAGACCTGTTGAATATAGAAAACTTTTTCCGGCATTAATTAAAGACTGGCAGAAAAATTGGAATAAGAGTGATTTCCCGTTTTTATTTGTTCAACTCCCGAATTTTATGGAAGCAAAAACTGAACCTTCCGAGAGTAATTGGGCGTTATTACGGGAAGCCCAGTTAAAGACTTTATCTCTGCCTAACACAGCAATGGCAGTTGCAATAGACATTGGTGAAGGGAATGATATTCATCCGCTTAATAAAAAGGATGTAGGCAAGCGGTTGGCTTTAGCGGCAAGGAAAGTTGCGTACGGTGAAAAAGATGTAGTTTACTCGGGCCCTATTTATCAATCCATGGTAATCGAAGGAAATAAAGTAATACTAACATTTTCCAATAGCGGCACCGGTTTAACTGCAAAAGAGAATGATGAATTGAAGGGATTTGCCATTGCCGGTCACGATAAAAATTTTGTTTGGGCAAACGCAAAAATCCAAGACAATAAAGTAGTTGTTTGGAACGATGAGGTTTCAAATCCTGTTGCCGTAAGATATGCATGGGCTGATAATCCGGAAAATGCAAATTTGTATAACGAAGAGGGATTGCCGGCTTCGCCGTTTAGGACAGATGAGTTTTAAAAATTTATATTCGATTTCTAGCAAATAATTAGGACTAAAATGAATTCCAAAAATATTACTGCTTTTTTTATTACTACATTATTGTTCACCGGAATTAATAATGCACAAGTCATAGATTCACTTTATGAGGTGGGAACCTGGCGGGGATTCAGAGCCGGCGCTGTTAGTTTTACTTTCGATGATAATACTCCCAATCAGATATCAGTTGTGCTGCCGATATTTGATCAATACGGGTTTAAGATGACGTTTTTCCCGGTTATCAATTGGGGACCTAATTGGACTGCTCTTCAAGAGGCTGCATTAAACGGTCATGAAATTGGAAGTCACACTGTGTCTCATACTAATTTAAGTTCATTAACAGATGAGGAACAGGAAGCGGAATTGAAGAATTCGCAGGACGTTATAAACTCGTATATCACGGCCCAAAAGTGCTTAACAATTGCTTACCCTTATTGTGCTTTGGGAAATTCATCAATATGTAACCAATATTATCTGGCTGCGAGGGGATGTTCAGGTGTTATTGTACCGAAAACTCCGTCCGATTTTATGAACATAAGTTCTATTATTTGCGGTAGTCAGGGCTCCATTCAAAGAGCAAGCGATTTTACAAATAAAGCCGACGTAGCCGCCTCATCAAACGGTTGGGTTGTTTTTTTAATTCACGCTATTGATAATGAGTCCGGCTATTCACCTACAAGTTCTACTGAGTTGAAAAACGCTCTTGATTCCTTAAGCCGAAACAATGATAAATTTTGGGTTTCTACTTTCAGCAATGTTGCCCGTTATATAAAAGAAAGAAACAATGTTTCGGTTAAACAAATTTCTGCTCAAGATAGTGTAATCACTTTTAGTGTTACCGACACATTAGATAATTCAATATATAATTATCCTTTGACTATTCGCAGAGTTTTACCTGAAAAGTGGTCGTCTGCAACAATTTCTCAAAACGGCAAAACGATAAGTTCCCGGATTGTGAATGTAAATGATAATAATTATGTAATGTTTGACGTGGTACCGGACAGCGGTGATATTAAAATGACAAAAGAGAAAATTACTGGTATTTCGGAAAGTTTTAACTATCAAATTCCAACTCCTATTTTGATGCAGAACTATCCAAATCCTTTTAACCCGGTTACTACTATTGATTATCAAATAGCCGAAAACAGTTTTGTAACTCTGAAAGTTTACGATTTATTAGGTAAGGAAATAACAACCCTAGTAGATAAACAATTATCGCCTGGAAATTACTCTGCAAAATTTGACGGCAGTCATCTTACAAGCGAACTATATTTATACAGACTCGATACTCAAAATTTCTGCAGTACACGGAAGCTAATCCTATTAAAATAAGTTTAAGATAAAACAATACATATTAATAGAGAGATACCATGAAAAAAGAATTACTAAATTACCTCAAGAAAAGACATCACCTTTTCGTTTTACCTACATTTTGGCTTCTTCAAATAATGTTCTTTTCGCAAGTTTACGGTCAATCAATTTCAGTAAGTGGAAGAATAACCGCATCAAGGATCCCGGTTCAAGATGCATTGGTAACCTTTGTCAATAATACGGACTCTACTATACAGTTCTCTGCCTTAACCGATAGCGGGGGAAATTACGAAGTTGGTGTGGTTACTTCAGTTGCTTCTGATCCAAGTGTTCCGAGCAAGTTTAGCTTAGGACAAAGCTATCCTAACCCGTTTTCTTCTAAAACGGCTATACCTTACGGATTAAATAAAGAATCTACTGTTCAAGTCATTATATATGATATCCTCGGGAGAGTTGTACGGAAATTTGATGTCGGCCAGCAATCGGTTGGGACTCATAATATTTTATGGGACGGCTGTAATAACCTTGGGCAAAGAGTTGCAAGCGGAGTCTACTTTTATAGGCTGAATGCCGACGGTGAATCTCAGGTTAAAAAAATGATTTTTAATCAGAATGGAAACGGTTCTGTTGTACTTCCAAATACATATTCATTAACAAAAAATGAATCTTTATCAAAAGCAAATAATGTTCAGGGGAGTACCTTCACAGTCCGGGTTCAAAATACAAGTACCACTACTCCCCTAATAGTTCCCGTGGAATTAGAAAATGTAGTTATACAAAATGATACAACTGTTAATTTTTCCGTAACATACGTACCGGTAGCAGATATAGATTTTGATAGTCTTCATCAGATTATTAGAGGCTTTGGTGCTGCCAATATAGTCGGCTGGCGGCCAGATATGACTGATTCCGAAATTGAAACCGCTTTTGGCACCGGAGATGGCCAACTCGGATTTTCGATTCTTAGATTGCGTATTTCACCCGATAGTACTCAATGGAGCGTAAACGTTTCTTCTGCAAAAAAAGTATATGATAAAGGTGTACTTGTTTTTGCTTCGCCGTGGACACCTCCGGCATCGATGAAAACAAACAATAGTACTGTTGGAGGAGAACTTAGTGAAAGTTCTTATGCTGATTATGCAGCCTACTTGAACAGATTCACTGAATATATGGCGGATAACGGTGTGCCTCTGTATGCAGTATCTCTTCAAAACGAACCGGATATTACAGTTACATATGAATCTTGTGATTGGACATCCTCTCAATTTGTTAAGTTCCTTCAGGAAAATACCTCTGCGATTGGGACTAAAATTATTGCCCCGGAATCGTATCATTTCGACCATGACTTGTCGGACCCAATACTTAATGACTCGCTTGCATGTGCTAATTTAGATATCGTAGGGGGGCATATTTACGGAGGCGGACTTGCTTCGTATCCGTTAGCTGAAGAAAAAGGCAAGGAAGTCTGGATGACTGAACATTTGACTGAAAGCAACCATTCTGCGAATATCTGGTCATTTGCTATGGATGTTGGTTTAGAAATGAATAGTGTTATGAAGGCAAACATGAATGCTTACGTATGGTGGTATATTGTAAGGTATTATGGCCCAATTGGTGACGGGGAAGAAAGCACTACATATCCTGATGAAAATTTTTCAGCAAAAGGAGAAGTTACAAAAAAAGGTTACGTTATGTCGCAGTTCTCTAGATTTATTCGTCCCGGTTACTATAGAGTTGAAAGCAGCGTATCACCGTCTTCTAGCAGTATTAAAGTTACTGCTTATAAAGACCCTGCATCCTCTAAAATTGTGATTGTTGCGGTAAACTCCGGTACTTCAGAGGCAGAACCAGTATTTAGAATACAAAACGGAATAATGACGATAACTTTTACACCTTACACAACATCAGAATCAAAGAATTGCGAACAAGGGGATAAATTTGATGTAACAGGCGACAATTTTACTTATACATTGGAGCCGTCAAGCATAACAACTTTTGTCTCGGACTAAAAAATGTTGCTAATTAAATAATGGAGGAGAAAAATGGAGGACAAAATTTTACGATTAAGGCGCAACTTTATTTATTTTTTTATACTGATTTTAACTTTAGCTGTAACAAATACTAATGCCCAGCTCGTAACTAATGGAGGTTTCGAAGATACAGAGCCTGGTGCCGTAACCGATTCTCTTACCGGTATTGACGGTTGGCTGCTTCAATTAATGGATGGTGCCGTAGCTGATTTCCAGGTTGTTGCAGATACCGCCCAGGAAGGAAATCATTCACTTAGATTAGTAGCCGATACTCTGGGAACTAATCAATGGTCAATTCAGGCTATTGCCGATAGCATTCCGGTAGTGCCGGGAAATACATATAATTATTCGGTTTGGGCCAAAGCAGAAACCGCCGGTGCACAGGTTAATTTTACTGTTGGAAATTATTCATATAATGAATACAACGTTATTCGTCCTGCCACTCTTACTACTGAATGGCAGAAATTTACAATGGAATTTACTGTTACCGACGACCAAACCGTTATTAGAGCGCCTATTCATTTTAACTATTCATCAAATGTTGATAATGCAATTTATATAGATAACCTTGTGATTAACAATGTTGCAGATGCTTTAAAACCTGTTATTGTTGAAGCAGAGTCAGGTGATGTAGGAAGTGATTACAGTATCTTACAGGAAGACGGCACTGAATATGTTTCAATACAAACTAATTCAACCGCTTTTTATCCCGGCAGCAGTGCTCGAATTATATCTTATGAAGTTACTTTCGCCGATACAGGAACCTACGATCTGTTTATAAGGTTACGTGTTGGGTCAGGTGAATATGATGACGACAGCTTTTTCTACGGCAACGGATTCGGAGAAAAAGACAGTACAAATGATGCTGATTGGATATTTATAAACGGGGTAGCGTCCGGAGGATTTTCAGATTCCAGTGAAGTAGTGTTAGAAGCAGGCGGACTTGGTTCTGAAGTATGGAAATGGGTTAATCTTTCACACAATGCATATCAGGGTGATACCACGCTTACTTTTACAATTGTTGAAGTTGAAGCCGGTTTGACACAAACTTTTCAAATTGGTGCACGAGAAGATGGACTGGATATTGATAAAATAGCATTCGGCAAATCGTATTTGTATTATACTGTTGGCAACCTTGATAATGGAGAAGCCGGTTCAACAGAATTACCGGGTGAGGTATGGGAAGGTCCCCCTTTGGCATCAAATCAGTCAAAATTTGTTGGTAATATTTACAGTTCTTCTCAAGAGGAGAATTTTGAATCTTACTGGAATCAGGTTACTCCTGAAAACGCCGGTAAATGGGGCAGTGTTGAAGCAACACGCGATAATATGAACTGGAGTGGATTAGATGCTGCATATAATCTTGCGAAAGACAATGATTTTCCGTTTAACTTTCATGTGCTTATTTGGGGTTCACAACAACCTAGCTGGATAGATGATTTGTCATCTGAAGAACAGCTTGAAGAAATAAAAGAATGGTTTGAGGCTGTCGCCGAAAAATACCCTGATATCGAATATCTTCAGGTAGTAAATGAACCGCTGGCAGGTCATAGCCCGCCTAATTATAAAGAAGCTTTAGGCGGTGATGGAGAAACAGGCTGGGATTGGGTGCTAACCGCATTCAGAATGGCTCGCGAAATTTTCCCATCGGAAACTAAACTGATGATAAATGACTATAATATCATTAGCAGCTTAAGCAGTACATCTCAGTATCTAAATATCATAAGGTTGCTCCAAGCAGAAAATTTAATTGATGTTATAGGCGAGCAAGGCCATGCATTTACTACAACCGCGGCAGTTGCAACAATGGAACGAAATCTCGATTCTCTTGCATCTACCGGTCTCCCTATTCAGATTACGGAATTGGATATCGACGGGCTTAGTGATGACGTACAATTAGAGAGTTACCAACGGATTTTCCCGCCACTTTATGAACATCCCGGTGTAGAGGGTATAACTTTATGGGGTTGGAGACGAGGTCTTTGGAGAGATGAACAGGGTGCATATTTAATTAATCAAAATGGTTCTGAAAGGTCCGCTCTGGAATGGTTAAGAGATTATCTGGATACCTTAAACCTTGAACCTGTTACTGATGTTGACGATATTGCAGAAATACCTAATGAATATAGTCTTTCTAATAATTATCCAAATCCGTTTAATCCGTCGACGATAATCGAATTCGCATTACCAAAGAAAAGCGAAGTCAAAATTACAGTTTATAATATTCTCGGTAAGAGAGTTGCGCTATTAACGGATAAGAGCTATAACGCAGGTATTCATAAAATTAATTTTGATGCTTCGACTCTTACATCGGGAGTTTATTTCTATAGAATTGAAGCAGGAGAATTTTCTCAAGTTAAAAAAATGATACTCATAAAATGAGACAGGTATGTTTAATCCGTTGTTCGAAATAAAAAGCTATGGAAAGCAAGGGGCATTTTATGTAGCCAAAAGAAAGGATCGCAGTGAACGGGGACAGTGACTGCAACCCAATCCGGTTGTATAGGTCGCAAATTTTACGTCCCCTATAATTATTGTTACATTAAAGGTTTATGACATGCACTACGCGGAAGAGATGAGTAAAATACAAATGTATAAACAATACTCCTCCGAGCAATGATTAACGTGGACGAGACAAAATACGGGAATTTTTACATGGACGGTTGCCGGAATAATAGACGAAACAATACTATAGTTTCGCATTTGTCGTCCGGGGTATATTTTATAAAATGAAAGCAGGAAATTATGTGGACACTAAAAAATACTCCTCCTTAAATAGGTACTCCTCTACCTCTTTGTTAGTTGGTTGGTTAGTTAGTTGTAGAGGGAATGGGGAACTTAGCAATAAGTTCCCCGAATTAATTGAGATTTTTATTTTGAAGATTTACAATTTAATAAAATATGAAACAGGCAAAAGAAAAGAATAAAATCTTACAATAAAAAGAAAAACAAACGGTACCAAGAAAATGGAACAACAAACTAAAAACTATATTATAGCTGTTGTTGTAGTTGTTTTAATTTTATCAACGATGCTTAACCATATTAATGCACAGGATTCCTATATTACAACGAATCCTCAAGACGGTTTTTTTGTAGTTTCAACATCCGGTGTTGCAGCACCGATTTTATTGAGCTCTCCCGATTTCAAAGGAGTAAAGCGAGTTGCAAATCACCTCCAAAATGATATCCAAAATGTGACCGGCAAAAAACCCCCGTTAATTACAGATACTATTCCCGAAACCGGTTCGGCTATTATTGTAGGAACCATAGGCAAAAGCAAATTAATTGATGAGCTTATAAAAAGACAAAAACTGGATACCGACCAGATAACCGGCAAATGGGAAACGTTTTTGATTCAGACAATTGAGAGTCCGTTTCCCGGTATTAAAACTGCTGTCGTTATTGCGGGTAGTGATAAAAGAGGTACTATTTACGGCATGTTTGACATGTCCGAAAAAATAGGCGTATCTCCCTGGTACTGGTGGGCAGATGCACCTGTCAAGAAAAAAACAGAGATTTATGTTAAACCAGGCAGGTATACGCTTGGTGAGCCCAAAGTAAAATACAGGGGAATTTTTATTAACGACGAAGCACCTGCCTTATCCGGTTGGTCTCAAGAAAAATACGGTACGGTTCAATTCAATCACAAACTGTATCAGCATGTTTTTGAATTAATTTTACGATTAAAAGGAAACTTTCTCTGGCCTGCAATGTGGGGAAGGGCTTTTTACGACGACGATCCCAAGAACCCGGAACTGGCGGACGAATACGGAATTGTAATCAGTACGTCGCATCACGAGCCTATGATGCGTGCACACGTAGAATGGGAACGTTACGGTTCGGGTCCGTGGAATTATGAAAAGAATGCCGAAGTACTCAGAAAGTTCTGGAGAGAAGGTATTGAAAGAATGGGTTCAAACGAAAGTATAGTAACACTTGCAATGCGAGGCGACGGCGACGAAGCCATGAGTCCGAATGCAAATATCGAATTGCTTCAAAATATTGTTAAAGACCAGCGTGAAATTATTGCCGAAGTAACGGGCAAAGATGTTACTACCATTCCGCAAGTGTGGGCTTTATATAAAGAAGTCCAGGAATATTACGACAAAGGTATGCGGGTACCGGATGACGTTACACTCTTATTATGTGACGATAACTGGGGCAACATCCGCAAACTTCCCAATCTAAAAGATGAACCTCGCGAAGGCGGATACGGAATTTATTATCATTTTGATTATGTCGGCGGACCGCGAAATTATAAATGGCTGAACACAAACCAGATTGAACGAGTACGGGAACAGATGCATCTTGCTTATGAATACGGCGCAAAAGAAATCTGGATTGTAAACGTTGGCGACATTAAACCTATGGAATTCCCTATTGATTTCTTTTTAGACTATGCATGGGACCCTGAAGCAATATCGGCAGAAGATTTACCCTCTTACTATGTTAATTGGGCTGAAGAACAATTCGGATCGGATAACAGTAGAGAAATAGCAGACATATTAGCCAAGTATACAAAATATAATTCAAGACGAAAACCGGAAATGCTTTCCCCGTCGACTTACAGTCTGACAAACTACAGCGAAGCTGAAACAATTGTAAATGATTACAACGATCTTTACAAAAAAGCTAAAAGTATTTATGATTCCATTCCGGTTGAATATAAAGATGCATTTTACCAACTCGTTTTGCATCCTGTTGAAGCATGCTCAAATCTTAACGAGCTTTATGTTACTACAGCAAAAAACAGGCTGTATGCGGAACAAGGCAGAAATACAACAAATGAGCTTGCAGAAAAAGTTGAAGAGCTATTTGAAAAAGATGCGGCAATAACAAATTATTATAATGAAGAATTGACAGACGGCAAATGGAATCACATGATGGATCAAACTCATATTGGTTACACTTACTGGCAGCAGCCTGATGAAAATTCAATGCCTGAAGTTGCGAAAATTGACATTCCAGATGATCCGGAAATGGGTGTCTCGGTTGAAAGCTCGGAAGATTACTGGACAGATGGAGAATCAGGTGCTGTTTTACCTGTTTTTGATAATTTTAACAACCAGTCTTATTACTTCGAAATTTTTAACAGGGGTAAAATTCCTTTTGAATACTTCGTTAAACCGGCTGACTCCTGGATAAAAGTTTCATCCTTAAACGGTGAAATAAAAAACCAAGTAAGACTACGGGTAAATATCGACTGGGATAATGCTCCCAAAGGCAAAAAAGAATCAACAATTTCAATTTCAGGCCCGGGAAGTTCAAAGATATCCGTAAAAGCAATTATTGAAAATAACAATTCTCTGAGTGATGAATTAAAAAATTGTTTTGTTGAAAGCAACGGGTTTATATCTATTGAGGCGGTAAATTATTCAAATTCGGTTGAATCAAATGTTGAATGGAAAACAATTCCCAACCTTGGCAGAACAAATTCTGCCGTTACTTTAATGCCGGGAACCGTTTCAAATTTGAATCCTTCTGAGAACGGCAGCCGTCTTGAATATAATACTTATTTTTTCAGTACTGGCGAAGCAAATGTTAAATTCTACCTCTCCCCTGCCCTGAACTTCGGATATTCCGAGGGATTGCGTTTAGGCGTATCGATGGATGACGGAGAGCCGCAAATAATAAATGTAAATGAAAACGATACACCCGACTGGAAATATCCACAGTATTGGAATATAATGGTTGCCAACAATACAAGATATATTGATGCAAAATTTAAAATAGATAGGCCGGGTAAACACATATTAAAATTTTGGGCTGTGGATGCAGGTATTGTACTTCAGAAAATTGTAATAGACATGGGCGGAGTTAAGCAAAGTTATTTGGGCCCGCCGCAGAGTTATAACAGCACGTTAATAAATGAACAAAAATAAACATGGATTGGAATTGAATAAAATAATTTATTTGTTTTTCTTTCAAATAATAATTGTGTCTTCACTCTTTTCGCAGGAAATAGTTCAATCATCTTTAAAAAATTTGAAACCCCCGGTAGAGCTTACCGCCGAAGATGATCACCAAAGATTACTGAAACTGATGGGTATTGACTCACTGCGCCCGGGACCGTCCGGAGATCCAAATGCTCCAAACTATGCAAATACAGATGAATCTAAAGCTTCTCCCTATACAAGTTTGCCTGACCCTCTTACATTGAATAACGGGAAGAGAGTTGCAACTCCTGAAGTTTGGTGGAAGAAACGCAGACCTGAAATTATTGAGGATTTTGACAGGGAAGTTTACGGTAAAGTGCCTGAGAACACACCCGGCATTAATTGGGAAATTGTAAATACAACAAACGACACAATTAAAAATATACCGGTAATTACAAAAAAATTAGTCGGTCATGTTGATAATTCTTCCTATCCTTTGATAACGGTGGACATTCAATTGACTCTTACAACACCTGCCGACGCAGTAAAACCCGTTCCCGTAATAATGGATTTCGGCTTTGACTTCAGCAAATTCAAAAACTTTGATATTTCAAAATTGCCGCCGGATTTTGACAAATGGAAATCGCAAATACTGTCAAAGGGATGGGGATTCGCAATTTTAATACCAACAAGTTTTCAGGATGATAACGGTGCCGGTCTTACAAAAGGTATAATCGGTTTATGCAACAAAGGTATGCCCCGTAAGGTTGACGATTGGGGCGCGCTGCGTGCGTGGGCATGGGGTGCAAGCCGCGCTCTTGATTATTTTACAACCGATAAATCCGTTGATGCAGCTAAAGTTGGAATTGAAGGTTTATCACGTTATGGAAAAGCAGCTTTAGTTACAATGGCTTACGATCAAAGGTTTGCCGTTGGTTTTATTGGTTCATCGGGAGCTGCAGGGGCTAAACTTCATAGACGTGTTCTGGGTGAACAGGTTGAAAATATTGCGTCGTCATATGAATATCACTGGATGGCGGGAAATTATATTAAATATGCCGGGCCGCTTACCGCCAATGATTTACCGGTTGATTCTCACGAGTTAATAGCGCTTTGCGCACCGCGTCCGGTGTTTATTGGGGTCGGCTCCCCTTCGGTAGAAGGACAATGGGTAGACGCAAAAGGTATGTTCCTTGCGGCTGTGCATGCGGGTCCTGTTTACAAACTTCTCAATAAAAAGGATTTAGGTGTCACCGAACTACCTGAAATTGGTACCCCCTTAATTGGCGGTGATATTGCATTTCGCCAACATTTTGGAGGACACACAAACGCACCTAACTGGGATACATTTTTAGGATTTGCTGATCATTATTTAACTACTTCTAACAAAAAATAAAATGAGATTACACAATGAAATATTTTTCTTTACTCGGATTTCTGGTAATATTTATAATAGTAATAACAGGTTTTAAGACACAAGAAAACAAAAAATTCACCAACCCTGTATTAGCAGGTTTCTACCCCGATCCAAGCATATGCCAGGTTGAAGATGATTATTACCTTGTCACCTCAACCTTTTCATACTTTCCGGGCATACCGGTTTTCCACAGCAAAGACCTTGTAAACTGGGAATTAATGGGACACGTACTGGATAGAGCCGAACAGCTCGATACAGAAGGGTTAGGATTATCAAGAGGTATATTTGCACCGGCAATCAGCTACCATGACGGAAAATTTTACGTAACATGTACGGTAGTTGACGGCGGCGGTAATTTTGTTGTTACTTCCGAAAAACCGGAAGGATCTTACTCCAACCCGGTTTGGCTCCCTGAGATAATGGGCATTGATCCTTCGTTATATTTTGACGATGACGGGAAAACATATATTCTCTATAACAGCGATGCTCCCGATAACAAACCTCTTTATGAAGGCCACCGTACAATTAGGATGTTCGATTTCGATATCGAAACCCTAAAAGTAGTTGGTCAAGATACAATCCTTATTAACGGCGGAAGCGACTTAAGCAAAAAACCTATATGGATTGAAGGTCCCCACTTATACAAAATGGACGGACATTATTATCTAATGGCTGCAGAAGGCGGAACAGCAGAAGATCATTCGGAAGTCATTTTCAGAAGCAAAAACATTTACGGTCCCTACGAATCCTACAAAAACAATCCGATACTTACTCAAAGGCATTTGGACCCTAAAAGGGAATTTCCAATTACCTCAACCGGTCACGCGGATTTGGTATCAACAAAATCGGGAGAATGGTGGGCTGTATTTTTAGGCATACGCCCTTACCGTCCGTTTGAAAAAAATTATTATAATCTTGGCAGGGAAACTTTTCTTGCTCCCGTAAGATGGATTGAAGATTCCGAAGGGGTATCCTGGCCTGTCATAAACCCGGATTTTGATGAAGTTCAATACTATTACGATTACCCGGATATCAACACACCTAAAAAAGAAAATATAATTCCTTACAGCGGAAACTTTACAACCATGTATGACTTTAACAACGAAACACTGCATAAAAATTTCATTTATTTAAGAACACCAAAAGAAAAATGGTGGGAGATAAAAGATGGAGCTGTTGTAATGAACTTAAGACCCAAAACCTGCAGTGGAACATCAAACCCGAGTTTTCTTGCTCATCGCCAGCAGCATATAAAAGGTTCGGCAAGTACGTCTGTTTCATTTGAACCTTCGGCAGAAAATGAAAAAGCCGGCTTGGTGATTTTCTTAAACGAAAGCCATTATTACTTTATATGTAAATCACTGGAAAACGGCGAACCTGCCGTTCAGCTTTACAAGGCAGTGGAAGAGGAAGATTCGGACAGTATAATGGAATTGATTACATCGGCAGTAATAGACAAAGAACAAGCTGATAAAAAATTAAATTTTAAAATTGAGACGGATAGTAAAACATATTCATTCTATTACGCATTTGAAAATAATAAATGGATATCCTTAGAAGAAGGTATGGACGGAACTTATTTAAGAGCAGTAATTCCAAGGGATTTTATTGGGTGTGTATTTGCAATGTATGCAACCTCACTTGGTGAAGAAAGCAGCAGTAAAGCCTATTTTGATTGGTTTAAATATACCGGTGACGATGAAATATACAAAAATAATTAGTTATATTATTTCCAGGGATTAAAACTGAATTAATCCAAACAAAAATTTATTTTTAAAATCATGGAGTAAATAAAATGATTCTCAAAGAGTTACCTACTGCCGTTAAAAAGGGGTTGAGAGTTATCCTAGTACTCCTATTTATGATTGGGTACAACTTTGCACAGGAGACTTATACACCCGCGCCTGAGAATTTAAAGAACCGCGAGTGGTATCAGGATGCTAAATTCGGTATGTTTATTCATTGGGGTGTATACTGCGTACTGGGCGATGCAGAATGGGTTATGCAGGTACAGAAGATAGACAAGAAGACTTACCAAAGACTTGCCACCTTTTTTAACCCGGTTGAATTCGATGCAAAAGAATGGGTAGCAATTGCCAAAGCTGCAGGCATGAAATATATAACAATCACGGCAAGGCACCACGACGGCTTTTCAATGTTTGATTCAAAACAAACAGATTGGGATATTGTTGACCGTACTCTTTACGGGAAAGATGTTATAAAAATGCTTGCTGATGAATGCCATAAACAAAGTATTAAACTTTTTCTTTATTATTCACATGTTGACTGGTATAATGATGATTATTACCCGCGGGGACAAACCGGGCAATATTCCGGCAGATCCAACAGCGGCGACTGGAATAAGTATATTGAATTTATAAATGCTCAACTTACCGAACTGCTGACAAACTACGGTGAAATTGCCGGCATTTGGTTCGACGGTTACTGGGATAAACCCGATGCCGACTGGCAGTTTGAAAAAACTTACAGACTTATTCATAAACTTCAACCCCAATGTTTAATTGCCAACAACCACCACCAGGCTGTTAAACCCGGTGAGGATTTACAGACTTTCGAAAAAGATTTGCCCGGGCAAAATACTTCCGGTTTCAGTGCAGGAGCAGAAATCGGACAATTGCCGCTTGAAACAAGCGAAACCATGAACAGGTCGTGGGGATTTAATTTACAGGATCATAATTATAAATCCGTTAAAGAACTTGTGCAATACCTTGTTAAAGCTGCAGGCAACAATGCAAATTTTCTATTAAACGTTGGTCCGATGCCCAACGGGAAAATTCAACCGGAGTTTGTTAATAAATTAAAAGAAATAGGAAAATGGCTTGATAAAAACGGTGAATCAATTTACGGTACAAGAGGAGGTCCGGTTTCTCCCAAGTCTTGGGGTGTTACTACTCAAAAAGACAATAAAGTTTATGTTCATATACTAAGCGACGATAACTCAAATTTGCTTTTGCCTGATCTTGGTAAAAATATAAAAAGTATAAAATTTTTATCTGACGGTTCGAACGTAAATTATAAAAAAGATGAATTCGGCATTGCTGTTCAAATCCCGGATGAGAAAATTGATGAATTTGATACGATACTTGTAATTGAATTATAAAGCTGTTATTTGTAGCAGTTAAAAATGAAAAAATGAATTTTAAAAGTGAAAATAAACAGCGGTTAAAACCAAGCCGAGAGAAACATGCGTCTTCCGGCATTCGGAAAGTAAAAATGATATTTTTAAAAACAGCATAGAACAAAACATAGGAGTTGTTAAGATGGAGCAGTTAGTAGAAAATATCAGCCTTTGTATCGAAAGAGGAAAAGTCAACAAGGCGGCTCCCTTTCCGAAAGATATGATGGGACAGGATGGTGCAGATGAATTAACACTGCAGGCTCTTGAAGCAAACATAGGCCCCGACGCTATTTTACTGGCATGCAACGACGGTATGCAGAGAATAGGAGATAAATTCAGCCGTAACGAAGTATTCGTACCCGAACTGCTGATGGCTGCAAAAGCCATGAATGCCGTAATGGCTCATCTAAAACCCTTTTTCCAAGCAGGTACTGTAAAAGCCAAAGGTAAATTTATTCTCGGTACTGTTGCCGGCGACTTACACGATATAGGGAAAAACCTTGTTTCAATGGTAGTTGAAGGCAACGGCTGGGAAGTTATTGACTTAGGTGTTGATGTTAAAACAGAGAAATTTATTAGCACTATAAAAGAAAATCCCGGGAGTGCAGTTGGATTAAGTGCATTACTAACTACAACTATGGCAAACATGTCAAGTACTGTTAAAGAAATCAAAGCACAGTTTCCTGATACAAACGTAATTGTAGGAGGAGCTCCTTTATCCATGGAAGCTGCCGAGGAAATGGGAGCCGATGACTATGCGGTTGATCCCCAGGGTGCTGTAGCATTTCTTAACAAAGTTGGATCAGGCTTATAGCTGACAGGGTTTATCCCTATTTGACCGTGCTATTTTCATAGATGAGAAATAATCAAAAATAGAAACTGGAATTATAAATGAGATCATTGCTAGAAAAACTTAAAGACGGAAAAGTACTGGTTTCCGACGGAGCATGGGGTACTTTCTTACACAAAAAAGGATTACTACCAGGAGAATGCCCCGAACTTTGGAATATCACACATCCCGATGATGTATTCGCAATTGCTAAAAGTTACATTGATGCAGGCTCGGACATGATATTAACAAACAGCTTCGGGGGAAATCCGCAGAAACTGAAACATTACAAACTGGAAGAAAGAACTGCTGAATTGAATGAAGCCGCTGCCGCCATATCAAGAAAAGCGGCAGGTGATGACCGTTTGGTGCTGGGCTCAATTGGCCCAACAGGTGTTATGCTTATGATGGATGAAGTATCGTATGATGAACTGTACGACGGGTTCCGTATCCAGGCGGAAGCATTAAAAAAAGGCGGAGTAGATGCTATATGCGTTGAAACAATGTCCGCCATTGACGAAGCAAGCCTTGCCGTTCGTGCCGCGGCTGAAGCAACAGGGCTGGAAGTTGTTTGCACTTTTACATTTGAAAAAACAGTCTCGGGAGAATACCGCACAATGATGGGGATTTCCCCTGCTCAAATGGTTAAAGCTGTTAAAGAAGCAGGCGCCTCTGTAATCGGTACAAATTGCGGGAACGGCTTTGAACAGATGATAGAGATTGTAAAAGAAATTAGGGAAGAAGATAAATCAACGCCTGTACTTGTTCATGCTAATGCGGGAAAACCTATCTTTAAAGACAATGAAACCGTTTTCCCGGAAACACCAAGTATGATGGCCGAAAGAGTTGATGAACTAATTAACAGCGGTGCAAATATTATAGGCGGCTGCTGCGGTACAACTCCCGAGCATATAAGCACAATTCTAAAAAAAGTAAGAGAGCATTAATGAATATTGCTCTCCCTCAGATAGAAATCGAAAAAGATGTTTACGAAATAATCATAAACGTAAATGATATTGAAGTAAGCAAAAAAGAAATCGAAATTACACTCGGTTATTCCGATATCGGTATTCCCGGGCATTTTAGTCAATTAATTGACGAAATAATTTTGCAACTACCACAATACTGTAAAATCAAAGCAGGTTATAGATTAATTGATCTACATAAACCCACCGGACGTAATGACGGTTTGTATGCCGGAAAACCCTTTCTACAGACAGACAAGATAGTGAGCTCCCAGCTTAATAAAGCCGAAAAGGCAGCTCTATTTGTTTGCACAATAGGACCGCTTATGGAAGAACGATCAAAAAGGATGCTGCATAACGGTGATCCTATGATAAGTTACCTTGTAGATACTGTTGCATCAGTCACAGTAGAAAATACAACTGATTTCTTGCACGATCACATCGGCATAGAAATGAAAAAACATGGTTTTAATATTACAAATAGGTATAGCCCGGGATATTGCAATTGGTCTGTCTCCGAGCAGCATTTATTGTTTTCATTACTGCCGGAAAAATTTTGCGGTATAACTTTAAACGAATCCGCATTAATGCACCCTATTAAATCTACGAGCGGGATTATCGGTATCGGGAAAAATGTAAAATATAGAGAATACATGTGCGACAGGTGCGGGGTTAAAGACTGTACATACAGGGCAATCCGCACGAGAGAAACAAATAAAAATTACTCAACAGGAAGTTAAAACAACACAAAAATAAATTGTACTAAAAAATAAAAAGGAATTTAAAATGACAGACCAGCAATGGGATACCCTGCTAAAAGTAATAGAAGGTGAAACTGTTACCCCCCTCCCGGTGGGATTTATTATTGACAGCCCTTGGCTGCCTAATTGGTACGGAATAAACATACTTGATTATTATTCAAACGACGAACTCTGGATTAATGCAAATTTAAAAGCAATTAATGACTTTCCTGATGTAATGTTTTTACCCGGCTTCTGGTCGGAATACGGAATGTGTACTGAGCCTTCTGCCTTTGGTACACGCTGTGTTTTCCCTCATAATGAATTTCCGCATGCACATAAAATTATTCAATCTGCAGATGATATTGATTCATTACCGGTGCCTAACCCCAAAACAGACGGTCTGCTTCCGTTTATTTTAAACAGGCTTAAACTGGCACAACCCAAGATTGAAGAAGCAGAACACAAAATTCGTATAGCTGTGGCACGGGGCCCTCTCAATATTGCCAGCTATCTTATGGGTACAACGGAATTCCTAACAACAATGATGATGCAGCCAGATAAAGCCGAAACTCTTATAAAAAAAATCACTGCATTCTTAAAAGACTGGCTTGAATTACAGATAGAAACTTTCCCTTCAACGGACGGTATTTTACTGCTTGATGATATTATAGGATTTATGGGTGAAGAAGAGTTCCGTACATTCGGTCTTCCCTACTTTAAAGAATTATTCGAACTAAATGTTTCGGTCAAATTTTTGCATAACGATGCTCCATGTAAAGTTTCAGCCCCGCTTTTACCGGAGATGGGAATTAACCTTTTTAACATGGGCTTCGATATCACACTAAACGAATTAAAACAATTAACTCAAAATAAAATTACAATGCTTGGAAATATTCCACCACGCGATGTACTTGCAGCCGGAAATACAGCAGACGTAGAAAACGCGGCTAATGAATTAATGAATTCGCTGCAAGATAAATCAAGAGTAATTTTTTCTTGCGGAGGCGGAATGCCACCGGCGGTAAAAAGCGAAAACATTACAGCATTTATAAATGCTGTTGGAAGAAAGAAATAAAAATAAGACGAATTGTTTGACTTGATTAAACGTTTTCCCGAAGCAAGTTAATGTGTTTGATTTATTCAATAATTACTAACTGGTAAAATTCATTTCTTGAAATATATAAAGGAAAAATAATGAGAATAGATTAACCGGATAAATTATTCGTTACGGTGTTGGAAGCACTTAAAGAGGAAAGCTTTTTTCCGGGGCGAAAGTTATAATTCATAAGCCTTGGTCAAGTTACATCTATCCGGTTAAAAGTGTTAACAAAATATTGAACGGAAACAATAACACATAACTTTAACGGGGAAGAATAAAATGAAAACAGAAAGAAGTAACATCAAAAAAATTTACGGTAATGTAATACGAATAAGTAAAATAATAATCTTACTTTTGCTCGTTTTTAATTTTAATAAGGTGAATGCACAGGATGAAAAGTATCCTGCCGTAGATATTCCGGGTTCGCAGGTCCGGGAAATCTATTCGTCGATAGTTGGTCAGGAATATAAACTTCATGTAAACCTACCGCAGGGTTACAGCGATACGACAAAAACTTTTCCCGTTGTTTATCTTCTTGACTCTCAATGGGACTTCCCGCTAGTATCGGCAATTTACGGCGAGCAGTATTATGACGGTTTCCTTCCCGAATTAATTACTGTCGGTATTACGTGGGGCGGAGAAAACCCGAACCCGGATAATCTCAGATTCAGAGACTTCACACCTACAGACATCAACACAGAAGGGCCTTCAGGCAATGCCCCCAACTTCATATCATTTATTGGAAAAGAATTGATACCCTTTATAGAAAAAAATTACCGAGTGTCAAATGACAGAACCCTTATAGGTTCTTCACTCGGCGGACTTTTTACACTTTATGTACTTTTTAATCATACGGAATTATTTAACCATTACGTACTAACCAGCCCGGCAGTACAATGGGATAACGGGATAGCATTTACTTACGAAGAAAATTACGCAAAAACTAATTCCGAACTTGATGCAAAGCTTTTTATGGCTATAGGCGGACTCGAAAGGCGGATGCTTCCCATGTTTGAAAAATTAGTAGCACAAATCAAGGGACATAACTATAAAAGCCTTAAGATGCAGACAAAAATAATAGAAGGTATTGGACATTCCGGCGGCAAAGCAGACGGCTATTCACGCGGATTACAATTCGTGTTTGCTAAATCACCAATTGATATTGATCCTCTGATACTCGATCAGTATACGGGCAGTTATCAATATAGTCCGGAGGTAGAATTAAAATTAGTTGTTGAAGATGGTCATCTTGTTATTATACAGCCGGACGGATTTAAAGTTATTCTTCAGCCGGAAACAGAAAAAGACTTTTACGTTAACGGTGAATTTGCTTTTGTACACTTTAAAAAGGACGATGCGGGAAATGTTACAGGCTTTCAACTAAAACAATACAGCAATGAAAGCTTTATAAAAAAAACAATTAATTAAACGGAGTTAACTTTGCATAACAAAGTTCCATAAAACTTAATTTAATACGGAATAAAATAATTGTATAAAACATAGTTACCGGATAATTGACTACAGGTGTAATACAGAGCGGAGGTGCTCATTGATGTTCAATAATAAAAAAAAAGCTTTGGCTTAAATTAACTTGTAACAAATAACTCTATGGGTAACACTATGAAAAACATCGATAAAAAATCATTTGGACTTTTGGTAATTTTTTTATTATTCAACAACTATTTCTATTCGCAAACAGTGGAAACACCTTATAAAGTAGGTACATGGCAGGGATTCAAATCTGCGGCAGTCACTTATACGTTCGATGACAATTGTTCCAACCAGCTTGAGCTTGCTGTTCCTATGTTCGACGAATACGATTTTAAATTAACCATGTACATAGTAACAGGCTGGGGCCCAAACTGGACCAGGTTAAAAAACACCGCAGCAAACGGACATGAAATAGGAAGCCACACGGTAACCCATACCTCTTTAAGCGGATTAAGCGATGAAGAACAAACAACCGAATTAAAAAATTCTCACGATATTATTAACTCCAATATCCCTGAGCAGAAGTGTGTTACTATTGCTTATCCGTATTGCAACACGGGAAATAATTCCATTGTACAACAATACTATTTTGCAGCACGGGGATGCAGCGGGAGTATTGAAGATAAAACACCAAACGATTTCAACAATATTAGCTCCATTATTTGCGGTTCAGAAGGAAATGTTAAAACAACATCCCATTTTAATACTAAAGTTGAAAGTGCTGTTAAGAAAAAAGGATGGTGTGTATTTCTTCTCCACGGAATTGATAACGACGGCGGGTATTCATCGTTGTCTTCCGACACGCTCAGGAAAAGCCTTGATTACTTAAAAGCAAACGAGGACAGATTCTGGGTGGCTACATTCGCCAATGTTGCCGGTTATATTAAAGAAAGGAATTCCGTTTCAGTTTCTGAAACGTCCAGTACGGAAGACAGTATTACTGTTGAAGTAACTGATGACCTGGATAACGAATATTTTAATTACCCGGTAACAATCCGCCGCCCGCTGCCCGACGGATGGACTTATGCCGTCGCACAAAACAATGAAGATTTAACTGTAGAAGTAGTTGAAACCGATTCAATAAACTATATTATGTTTGACGTTATTCCGGATAACGGTGAAATTATACTTACAAAAAGTAACACAACAGGAGTAGAAGATAATTATCAGGGATCAATTCCTGACGGTTTTTTACTTTATCAAAACTACCCGAACCCTTTTAACCCTTCGACTACTATAAATTATTCAATTATTAACAGCGGACCTGTAACATTAAAAATATATGATTCACTTGGACAGGAAATAGAAACACTTGTTGATAAGGTAATGCAGCCCGGTGAATACCGGGTTGAATGGAATGCCCGTAATTTACCTTCGGGAGAATACTTTTATAAATTATCGATTGATGATTACTCCCAAACTAAGAAGATGGTGTTGCTGAAATAACGACAAATATCCTAATAGCAAATAAACTAATCGGAACGATGGAGTAAAAAGTTAGATGATTAAGACAGCCGAAACTGCGAGTAAACTGCTGGTAAAAGAAGTAATAAAAGCATACGATGAGAGACGCCGTATTGTTGCGCCCCTGGTAGGATTCCCCGGGTTGAACATGTCGGGTTCTACAATAAAACTTGCACAGCAGAATTATGACGAACATTTTAAAACACTAAAAGCAATCGCGGAAACTTTTGAACCTGATGCAATTTTCCCTTTGATGGATCTTTCCGTTGAAGCAAATGCGCTCGGAAGATACACTCTCTTTCCCAAAGAAGATTCCGCAACCGTAGTAAAAGATGAATTCAATCATAACAATATCAAAGAAATAGAGAGAATTAATATCCAGTTTGATACCAGGCTGCTCGGATATGTTGAAACATTAAAATTTATGAAGATAGGACTGCCTCAATCAATTATGCGCGGTGCTTACGTTACAGGCCCCTATACCTTGACGGGACTAATGATGGGTGCAGACGAAGCGGCAATTGCAACAGTGATGACTCCGGACGACCTTCATGATTTGTGTGCATTAACAACAAATAAAATTCAAGAATATGTTAGGCTTCTTGTTGCTGCAGGAGCACAGATGATCTGTATTCTTGAACCGAGCGCCGTAATGCTCGGGCCCGACCAGTTCGAAGAATTCTCCGGTCAATACGTAAAAAGAATCGTTGATAGTTATCTTCATACAAATGTTGCAATGATATATCATATCTGCGGAAACACGATGCACCTTCTGGAAAAAATGTGTGAGTCGGGTGTTAATGCCTTAAGTCTTGATTCTGCTGAAACCGGTGTTGATCTTCCGGCAGCAGCCAAAAGAGTCTCGGAAGATATAATTATAATCGGCAACATAAGTACTGTTGGAACATTATTAAACGGAAAACCGCCTGAAGTAGAGGATGAAGTAACCCGACTTTTAAAGGATATGAATGAATTTCCAAACTTTGTTTTAAGTTCGGGATGTGACCTTCCGCAGGAAACACCCGTTGAAAACATTCAAGCATTTATGAAAGCATGCAGAAATTATAAAATTACTTAGAATAAATTAGAGGAAAAAATGGACCTTTTAATTAAGCTGTCAAACAAAACAACACTGAAATTTATAATTCTATGCTTGGCATTAAACTTTTCATATTTCTATGCCCAGCCTTCTTTGAAAGAAACATTTAAAGATTATTACCTGATAGGCACCGCGATGAATGACTATCAAGTTTTTGGTAATGATTCCGCTGCAATTGAACTTATCAAAAAACAATTTAATGCCATTACCCCGGAAAATTCAATGAAGTGGGAAAAGATTCATCCTGAGCCGGGAGTCTATAATTTTGAACCGGTCGATAGCCTGGTTGCTTTCGGTGAAATGAATAATATGTTTATTGTAGGTCATACCCTGGTATGGCACAGCCAAACACCGGGCTGGGTTTTTGAAGATGAAGACGGCAACATGCTTTCGCGCGATGCCCTGCTGAAACGGATGAAAGACCACATTTTCACGGTCGTTGGAAGATATAAAGGAAGAATTCACGGGTGGGATGTTGTTAATGAAGCCGTACTTGAAGACGGTCAACTTCGCAACAGCAAATGGCTACAAATAATAGGCGAAGACTACATGCAGAAAGCTTTTGAATGGGCTCACGAAGCTGATCCCGATGCAGAATTATATTATAATGATTTTAATATGTGGTATGAAGGAAAGCGTGACAGCCTTGTAGAACTTATTAAAAAACTACTGTCGAACGGAGTTAAAATAGACGGTATCGGCTTGCAGGGTCACTGGGGATTAGACTATCCTCCAAGGGACGAACTGGAAAAAGCTTTAAAAGCTTATTCAAAACTTGATGTAAAATTAATGATTACAGAACTTGATATGGATATACTTCCCAACCCTTCAAATTATACCGGGGCAGAAATCTCAACAAACTTTGAATTGAGAAAAGAATTAAACCCATGGCCCGATTTCTTGCCTGATTCAATGCAGACTGTTCAGTCAAACAGGTATGTGGAATATTTTTCTTTATTCAACAGATATAAAGATAGTATCACACGTGTAACATTCTGGGGTGTAAATGACAGATATAACTGGCGGAATAATTGGCCCGTTAGGGGAAGGTCTGCATACCCAATGTTGTTTGATAAAGATTATAAGCCGAAGCCTGCATTTGATGCCGTGATAAAAACCGTTAAAAATGAAGAATAAGAAAAACATACAATGGAAAAAGATTAAACAGCCCGAACGATATTACAGTAAAATCAAACGGGTCTATTTTCTATAGAAGTATTTTCACTTATACGGAGAATTAAATGATCAGTAAATTTTCACCAATATTTTTAATATGTTTTAGTTTCTTACTCACCTTTTGCAGTAATAAAATCGATAGGGAAGCCCTGGTAAAACGCCATATCCCTTCCCTTTCCGAAGCTGATACTCTCAGCCCTTTTACAGTGGGCAACGGGGAGTTTGCCTACACTGTTGATATCACAGGGCTGCAGACTTTTGCAGAGGAATACGATAACAGCATCCCTTTGGGTACTCAATCACAATGGGGATGGCATTCCACCCTAAATACGGGAAATTATAATACCTACGGAAGAGATGTTTCTTACGCTTCCAAACAGAGCAGTGATGCCGGGCAATGGTTAAGAGCTAATCCCCACCGGCTTCATCTTGGTAAAATCGGTTTTAGTATAATAAAGCCGGACAGCTCTCAAATAAAATTAAGCGATGTTAAAAATATCAATCAATCCGAAGATATCTGGGAAGGTATAATTAAAAGCTCGTTCACGGTTGAAGGCACTAAAATAAATGTTGCAACAACATGCCATCCGGAACTTGACCAAATAGCGGTAAAGGTAAAAACAGATATGTTGCGAACAGGCATGGTTGGAATTAAATTCGATTTTCCATACGGCTCATCAGGCTGGGGTAAAAATGCGGCTGACTGGAATAATCCCGGCAGTCATTCATCCGAACTTGTAAGCCAAGCAGAAAATTCTGCCGTTATAAAAAGAACATTGGACACAACTATATATTACGTAAATATTAGCTGGGCAGGCACTGCCGTTTTCAATAAGACAAAAGCACATTCCTTCATCCTTTCAATAAATGACGGGGATACTTTTAAATTCACATGCAATTTTTCAAAAAAAGAAAATACCGGAACTCTCCCGGGTGCAGAAAATACATTCAAAGCATCAAAAGAAAAATGGAAAAACTTTTGGGAAACCGGAGGTGCTCTAGACCTTTCGGAAAGCAAAGATCCGCGTGCAATTGAACTTGAAAGACGAATTGTACTGTCGAGATATTTAACTGCCGTTCAATGCGCAGGATCGCTTCCGCCTCAGGAAACAGGGCTTACGTTTAACAGTTGGTACGGCAAGCCCCACCTTGAAATGCACTGGTGGCATGGAGTTCAATTTGTGCTTTGGGAAAAGCCCGAACTTTTTGAAAAGAGTTTATCCTTCTATAAAACGATAATGCCTAAGACAAAGCAATACGCTGAAAGACAGGGCTATAAAGGAGTAAGGTGGCAAAAAATGGTCGGGCCGGAAGGTAGTAATGAAGGGCCTTCGGAAGTAGGTGTGTTTTTAATCTGGCAGCAGCCACACCCTATTTATTATGCGGAATTATTGTACATGTATTATAAAGATCAGGCAACACGTGATAACTACAAAGAAATAGTTTTCGAAACCGCAGAGTTTATGGCTTCTTATGCACACTGGGACGAATCAACACAACGTTATGTTCTCGGTCCCCCGCTTATTCCGGCGCAGGAGATATATAAACCCGATTCAACTATTAACCCGGCCTTCGAGTTAGCTTATTGGAATTTCGGTTTAAGAACAGCGCAGAAATGGCGCGAAAGATTAGGACTACAGAGAAATGAAAAGTGGGATCACGTAATTAATAATCTTTCAAAACTTCCTGAGAATAACGGTTTTTATCAAAATGCTGAAAACGCTTTAAACACTTTTGAAGATAAAGCAAACAGAAAAGACCACCCTACATTGGTGGCTCCGTTCGGGATGCTCCCGGGATTTTTTGACGCAAACGACAACAATGAAGTTGATGTTGAAATAATGCGCAGTACACTAAAACAAGTGATGAAATCATGGGACTGGCGGCATACATGGGGCTGGGACTATCCAATGATTGCAATGACGGCAGCACGTATAGGAGAACCCGAAATAGCAATCGATGCATTGCTAATGGATGTACAAAAAAATACATATTTAAATAACGGTCATAATTATCAAAACGAAACTCTTACAATTTATTTACCGGGAAACGGAGGATTATTAACGGCAGTTGCTATGATGGCTGCCGGGTGGGACGGCTCTCCCGATATTAAGGCACCCGGTTTTCCTAAAGACGGTAACTGGGTTGTTAAGTACGAAGGATTAAAACCGTTACTCTAAATAAATTGATTAATACTTTTAGCGACATTTTATAAAAGAAATCCGGAGACTACTATGAAGTATGGTAACAAAACCTATTTTCTTTATTTAATTCTCTTTCTTGTGATTAGTAACAATGTTACCTCACAGCCGGTATGGGAAAAAGACGAATTTAAGATTTACCTTGAAGATAATGAGTTGGAAATTTATCACGATCAATTAAAATTAGCGGAGATAACTTCATTTGAATTCAATTTCGTAAAACCGGATGAAGTTCTTGTCCAATCGGCAACACCCGACAGCTTAATTTTAAAATTAACATTTACCGAAGCCGACGGTCACCACCAGGATTTCCCGGCTTCCATTTTATTATCGATCTCACAGTTTAACGATTCATTTCACTTTTACACATCACATAGTACCTTCAATCATATAACCATAAGATTGAAAGACCAGGATGAACATTATTTCGGATTGATCGAAAAACTTTATCCGCATAATTCTAAAAGTCCCGACCTGCGCGGAAACGTTGTTGATGTTGAAATCTACGCGAGAGGAGAAGAAGATTATGCGGAAAACTATGCATCGGCATATTCAGCTTTTTATATGAGTAATTTAGGTTACGCCGGCTTTTTTGATACCTTTGCCAAAGGCAGGTATCATTTGGGAATAAACGGCGTTACCGAAATTTATCATCAAACCGGAACTCTCGACTGGTACTTATTTTACGGGCCGACCGGCGATAAAATTCATAAACAATATTATGATGTAATAGGCAAACCTAAATTTGTTCCTCTCTGGGCTTGCGGACCTATTTTCTGGCGCGATCAAAACGAAGGCGGTAAAGACGAAATATTAGACGATATTCAAAAATTCACGGATCTGAAAATTCCATTGACGGGTTGTTTTGTTGACCGCCCTTACTGCGACGGCGGACATGAATGGTCGAAAATGAATTTCAACAGCAAATTTGCCGAACCGGAAAAATGGATTAAAACAATAAACGAAAAATACGGGATGGAATTCATGACATGGATCGGTTCGCTTACTTTTACTGATAAGGATTTTCCCGGTCTCCTTCCCAATTACAGAAGCTATATAGATTTAACAAATCCCGAAGCGGTAAAAGAATTTGAAAATCGTTTGAACAAACATCAATACTCCGTTGGTGTAAAAGGTCATAAAATGGACCGAGCAGATGAAAACTTTCCCGTTACTGCAAAATGGAATGAACCTGTAACCGAATCGGAATCAAGGAATAAGTATGTCTATCTTTTTTCAAAAGTAATTAATGATTTTCTTACCAATGCTCACGGCAAAGACCAGTTTAATTTCGCAAGAGCCGCTTTCCACAGGTCACAGCCTTACTTAAGCGCGGTATGGGGAGGCGATTGCCGTAACAACTGGATCGGAATGTCGGGCAATGTGGCTAACGCTATCAGATGCGGATTTATGGGCTTCCCTGTCTGGGGCAGCGATACGGGCGGTTATCTCGGTGAAGGTAGAATTGATGAAACTCTATATATAAGATGGCTGCAGTTAAGCGTGTGGAACGGAATGTTCCAGGTTAAAATCGACGGCGCAGGCGGAAGCGGCGAAGACCGTCCCCCATGGAAATATTCAGAACAGTTACAAAAAGTTTACAAAAACGTAAGTGATCTTAGAATGGAAATGCTTCCTTATATTTATTCATGTGCAAATACATCTTATAAAAACGGCGTTATGATGAAACCGCTTACCTATACTTACCCGGGCGATGAAAACACTTATAATATATGGGACGAATTCATTTTAGGAAACACCTTTTTAGTGGCCCCGGTTTTCTCTGAAGACAACAACAGGGAAATTTACCTGCCCGAAGGCAAATGGTATGATTTAGCGAATCAAAGCGTTGAATACAAGGGACCTGTAACTTTTAAACAAAATGTTCCGCTTGAATCAATCCCGGTATTCATAAAAGAAAATTCAGTTTATATAACCGGGAATATTTTCCAGGGCAATTCAAAACTTTGGGAAAAAGAATTAGAAGGAAATGAAGAGATTACTGTTCATGCTTTCCCGGGCGAAGCAGGAAGCAGCACAACATTCGATTATGTAGATTATTTTGACGCTGATAAAGAAAAGCAAATGAAGCTTGAGCATCAAACCGGCAAGATAGTTTTTACTTCTGTTCCGGTAAAAACAAAATCAACAATAAAAGTGAAGTGCCCGGCTAAACCTGAAAGAGTTTTGTCAAACGGTAACCAGGTCAACTTTGAGTTTGATGACGTTTATAAATCAGCTTCAGTAAGTCTTGGTAAAGATGAGACGATTAATCTTGAATTTGTTTTCACGGAGTAATATTTGGAAAAGCTGTTCATTAACTTACGAATAAAAATTATCAGCGAGGAAAATCAATGAAGTTTGTTATTTCTTGTTTAATACTTTTTTTTGTGACTAGTTTTAACTCGGCTGCTCAATGGGTCCCCGATCTGGAAAACGGTAAATATAAAAACCCGGTCATCTTTGCGGATTATTCCGATCCCGATGTGATTAGAGTTGAAGATGATTTTTACATGGTTGCGTCCAGCTTCAACTGCATGCCGGGCATACCCGTACTTCATTCTAAAGACATGGTAAACTGGAAAATAATCGGGCATGTTTATGACGGCCTGCCGTTGGAGAAATATGAGAAACCCGTTCACGGGAATGGTTCATGGGCTCCTTCAATTCGTTATCATAAGGGTTTGTTTTATGTTTATTTCTGTACCCCGCATGACGGCTTATTTATGGCAACCGCGAAAGACCCGGCCGGCAAATGGGATTTGCACCTTGTTGAAGCCGTTGAGTTATGGGAAGACCCATGTCCTCTCTGGGACGATGACGGCAATGCTTATCTTGTACGCAGCAAACTGCGTGCAGATATTCTTTACCTTCACCGTATGAGGCCGGACGGTAAAAAAATACTAGACAACGGCACAATCATTTTTAACGATATATCAAAGCAGCCTGTTATTGAAGGTCCGAAGTTTTTGAAAAAGGACGGCTATTATTATATACTTGCCCCGGCGGGCGGCGTCCCCACAGGCTGGCAGACCGTACTTCGTTCAAAAAACATTTACGGGCCTTATGAAGATAAAATTGTACTTCACCGGGGAAATACAAATATCAACGGTCCGCACCAGGGCGGTCTTGTAGAATTAAAATCCGGTGAATGGTGGTTTTTGCATTTCCAGGACAGCAGCGCTTACGGGCGCATTGTACACATGCAGCCAGTTGAATGGAAAGACGGCTGGCCTTACATGGGAAAAGATATAAACAACGACGGCATCGGCGAACCGGTTGCCGAATATAAAAAACCTGACGTTGGGAAAACTTACCCGGTTACAATTCCGCAAACAACCGATGAGTTTAATGAAAGTAAGTTGGGACTGCAGTGGCAATGGCATGCTAATCCTAAAAGTGAGTGGTATTCATTAACTGAATCATCGGGTAACATACGTTTATATTCCGTAAAAAATTATACGCAAAACGGAAACTTATGGTTTGTACCGAATTTGATGCTTCAAAAATTTCCGGCGCCGTCTTTTACCGTTACAACAAAAATCACATTTAACCCGGATCAGCTAAATGAAAAAAGCGGACTGGTAATAATGGGAAGAAAGTGGGCGTTCCTTGCGCTTACAAATACCGAAGAAGGCCTGGAATTAGGAATGCACACAGGTTCTTATTTCCAAGGTTCCGACCAAACGGAAAAAATTGAATCTATCCCGGCGGAAGATAATTCATGTTATCTAAAAGTCCACGTGGACGACAATAAAGTTTGCACCTTCTCATATAGTTTTGACGGAACAAACTTTAAACCAATAGGAAAAGAATTTACAGCAACTACCGGTGTATGGATTGGTGCTAAGGTAGGTTTGTTCAGCATAAATCCCAACATAAATAAAAGCAAAGGTTACGCTGATTTTGATTGGATCAGAATTAAATAAAACTTTTTCAAATAACTAAAAAATAAAATGGAAAAAAATAATTTAATTAGAAGTAAGTACGGTTTTTTATTTACCGTAAGCGGACTATTATTTTTGCAATTAATCATTTTTACTAATTCAGTAACAGCTCAAGACAGCTTGTTAACAAAAAGTAAACTAAAACTTGTTGCGGAAACGGTACTTGAAGATGTTACGTTTAATTTCACAGATCAGCAAACCGGGACAATTTATAATTCCACCGATGAAGCTCCTTCGGAGGCACAGATAAAACCGGCCAGCGCTTATAACGACTGGCGGTACTGGAACGGGGTTTTAAATATTGCGATGATAAACCTGGCCGATGCCTTAGATGAAACAAAATATAAAGACTTCGCAGTTAAGAATATTGCCTTTATGTTTGACAGTTACAAATACTTTGAAGAAAAACATACGGGTGAAAACAAATGGAGTTACCCTTTCGGTCAGCGTTTTATTCTTGAAGAACTTGACGACGGCGGCGCAATGGGCGCGAGTGTTATCGAAGTTTACAAACTTGACCGGCAAGAACGTTATAAAAAATACATAGATCAAGTTGCAGATCAAATGATGAATAAACAAACCCGGCTTGATGACGGAACCTTCGTGCGTTCTTTCCCCCATAAGTGGACTCTCTGGGCAGATGATTTATACATGGGACTCTCCTTCCTCTGTCGCATGGGTGAATTAACAAATGAAACAAAATATTTTGACGACGCTGCGCAGCAGGTAATTAATTTCCATAAATACTTGTTCGATAAAAGCAAAGGGATAATGCACCACTGCATGTATTCGGACGTTGACAGACGGGGCGTTGCATATTGGGGCCGGGCAAACGGTTGGGCACTCCTTGCACAGGTAGATTTGCTTGATAGACTTCCTGAAGATCATCCGAAACGGGATGAACTAATCTCACTCTTACAAAAACATATTTTGGGAATAGCACACTATCAAAGTGAATCGGGCTTGTGGCACCAGTTGCTTGATAAAGCTGACTCCTATCTTGAAACTTCATGCTCTGCTATGTTCACTTATGCAATAGCACGGGCAGTAAATAAAGGCTATATTGAACCGAGATATATTACGATTGCACAGCGCGGGTGGGAAGGCGTAATGTCAACTATACGTGAAGACGGTCAAATAGAAGGAGTCTGTACCGGAACAGTTGTAAGTGATGATCTTGTTTATTATTATAAACGCCCTGCTCCTTTAAATGACGTTCACGGGATCGGATTTATCATTTTAGCAGGTGCGGAAATACTAAATTTTACTCCGTAAAAGAATAGACTAATTATCTTTATTAATAGATTTTCTGCAAAATTAGATATCTAAACGTTTTGTCATTTCGACCGGAGGGAGAAATCTTTGAAATCGTACTCTAATTGAAAGATTTCTCATCCCGCAAGCGGGATTCGAAATGACTGACTTTTTATTTTGCAGAAACTTTAATAATTTCATTTGTAGTCTTTTTTAAAATTAATTGGTGAATGTGAAATTAAGTTGAGAATTAAGAAACTTTTTTACTATAATTAAGTAACAATCTTTCATCTCGGTATGAGACTACATGTAATCATATTTTTTTCGATTACGTTGATATTTGGTCAATCCTATCATTTCCGACATTTAACAGTAAAAGAAGGTTTGACTCAAAATACAATAACAGCTATTCTGAAAGATTATAGAGGATTTATCTGGCTAGGTACTTATACAGGATTAAATAGATATGACGGTACAAAAGTAAAGCAATTCAAGAATGACGTCAATGATTCTACTTCCTTAACTAATAATGCAATTAAATATATATTTGAAGACAGTAAAAAAAATCTATGGATAGGCTGTTATAATGGAGGATTGTTAAAATTTAATCGAAAAAAAGAAAATTTCATACGTTATCCAAATACTTTAGATCAACACGGATTCGGCAATTTAGAGAATATCATGATAATTGCCGAAGACAGCTCCGGGATTTTGTGGATTGGCAGCGAAGGAGGATTATGTTCATTTGATCCAGTGCAAGGCAAATATTTAAAGCATTACTATGATTTTTTTGATAATCCGGATTACATTAATACAAGAGAAGTTTTTACCATTTATAAAGATAAGCAGCAAAAACTTTGGCTCGGGATTAGGAATAAGTTCGGTTATTTTGATTTTGTTAAAGAAAAGTTTATTACTATTGCTAATCTACCTGATTTTTCAAACTATCGAATCGTTCAGGATAAAAATAATAAGTTTTGGCTTGGTTCGCTGAACAACGGTGTTATAGAATTTGAAATTGGAAAAGGTGTAATTAATCATTACAAAGACAATTCCAGAGGAAAAATAAAACTGAGCGGCAACGGTATTGAAAGTATGTTTGTTGATGATAATAATAATGTTTGGATCGGAACAAAAGGCAATGGCATCGAAATAATAAATAATAAGTCCGAAACTGTTATTAATTTGAAAAATGATGAGTACGACAACAAAACATTAAGTAATAATTATATCTTAACATTCTTTCAAGATAATACGAATATACTCTGGATAGGCACGAATTATGGCTTGAATATTCTTGATTACAATAGAAAAAAATTCAATTCCATTCCTTTTGAGAAAAAAATTAAAAGTTCTTCAAATGACTATCTTACCACAACTATCGTAAAAGACAATAATAAAAATTACTGGTTCGGCACATGGGCTTCCGGAATTTTAAAGTATAACTTTATAACTGACGAACTCACTCAACTATTGCATGATCCTATAAATATTAATACAATTCCGGGAAATGTTATTAGATATTTATATATTGATAAAAAAGAGAATTTATGGATATGTACCAATGGCAGCGGTTTATCCATTTTAAACTTAAATACAAACCAATATTCACATTTCTCCGAAGATAATCACAATTCGTTTTTCCCCGATAATGTGTGTAATTATATGATTGAGGATAACAAAGGTATATTTTGGATCGGAACCTGGCACGGCGGTTTAGTAAAATGTAAACTTGATAAAAAAGGTGAAATGGGTTTTAAAAATTACATCCCGGATAAACTAAATATAAATTCTATTAGCCATAAGACCGTTACTTGCATTTTACAGGATAGTGAAGGTACAATATGGGTTGCTACGAAAGGAGGAGGCCTAAACAAAATTATAGGATATGATGATACTAATGAACCGGTATTTAAAATTTATAAAAACATGCCGGATGACAAAACTTCAATATCATCTGATGAACTAATCTCGTTGTATGAAGATCAAAATAAAAATTTATGGATAGGCACCAACACTGCCGGTCTTTGCAAATATATAAAAGAAACCGATTCCTTTAAAAGATATTCACTATCTAATGGTTTCTCTTCAAATATCATTCTTGGAATTCAGGAAGACGACAATAATAATCTTTGGTTATCAACCAGTAATGGAATTTCAAAATTTAATATTGTTACTGAAGAAATCATAAATTATGATTACAATGACGGTATTATCAATAATTCTTTTTTCGAAAACTCTTCATATAAAGATGATTCGGGAAAAATATTTTTTGGCGGTGATGTTGGAGTAGTTTATTTCCATCCTGACAGCATTAAAAGCAATAATTTTATTCCGCAAGTTGAAATAACCGGTTTGGATATATTTAATTCAAAAGTAGCTATCGGAGAAACAATTAATAATGAAGTAATTCTTGAAAAATCAATTTTAGAAACCGAAGAAATCACACTTAGCTATAAGGAATCCGTAATTACAATTGAATTTGCAGCATTGCATTATTCATCTCCAGATAAAAATCAATTCGCTTATAAATTGGAAGGTTTTGACGAAAACTGGAGAACAACAAATTCTAACAGGGCTTTTGCTACCTATACAAATTTAGATCCCGGTGAATATTTATTCAGAGTAATAGCAAGTAATAATGACGGTTTATGGAACGAAACCGGTGATTCATTAAAAATCACTTATATACCCCCGCTTTGGTCAACATGGTGGGCATATATAATTTATACTCTTCTTGTTTTGGGAATATTTATTGGTTATGTAAAAATTCGTACTTCCAGGCAAAAAAAACAATTAGAGATATTACGTAAGGCAGATAAACTTAAAACCGAATTTCTTGCTCAAATGTCACACGAAATTAGATCCCCGATAAATATTATTCTCAGTTTTACTTCATTATTAAAAGACGAACTTAAAGGAACAAAAGACGAGTTTATAAAAGATTCATTTAATAGTATTGATAATGCTGGGAAAAGAATTATTAGAACAATTGACTTAATATTAAATATGTCGGAAGTGCAATCTGGTACGTACGATTTTAATCCGAAAACAATTAATATTAAATCTGATATACTGGAAAAACTATTAAAAGAATATAAACCCATGGCGGATACAAAAAAAATAAATCTTCAACTTTTGGAAGAAGAAATTCTCCCGGATATGAAATTAGATGAATATACTGTTAATCAAATCTTCGCCAATTTAATAGATAATTCAATAAAGTTCACACACGAAGGTGGTATAATTATTAAATTAGATAAATCAAATAACAACAAATTTTTTGTCTCCGTTAAAGATACTGGAATCGGAATTGACAAAGAATATTTATCTAATCTTTTCGAACCTTTTTCTCAAGAAGAACAAGGGTATACCAGAAGGTTTGAAGGAAATGGCTTAGGGCTGGCTCTTGTTAAAAAGTATTGTGAGTATAACAATATTACACTGGAAGTTACAAGTAAAAAAAATATTGGAACTGAAATAAAAGTTTTTTTTAACTATTAATTAAGATTATTAACATCTATTTAAAACACGAGTTCGACCGGAATAATATCTATGAAAAAAATAATATTTTATCTGTTCCTTGGTTTTTTGTTTTCTTACTTAACTTTCGCCGAAGACGGTTACCGCTTATGGCTTAGGTACAATATAATTGAGAACACTGAAATTCGAAAAGAATATAATGAATTAATTTCGGCTTTTAAGTTTGAAGGTAATTCTCCAACAACAAAAGCGGCTAAAGAAGAATTAAAACTTGGCTTAAACGGTTTGCTTGGTAAAGATATAAACGAGATTAATGAAATTTCGATTGACGGAATTATATTAGCAGGAACACCTGCGTCGTCTTCTATTATTAAAGATTTAAACCCGGCACTTAATGAATTGGGAAATGAAGGGTATTTAATATCCACAGAATCAATTAATGGTAAAAAGGTTTTCTTAATTTCAGCAAACACCGATGTAGGAGTACTTTACGGTACATTCCATTTCCTCCGTCTACTGCAAACAAACAGCGATATAAAAAAACTATCTATTAAAAGCTCACCTAAAATTAAAGTAAGACTGCTGAATCACTGGGATAATTTAGACAGAACATCTGAACGCGGGTACGCAGGCTTTTCAATATGGGACTGGCATAAACTCCCCTGTTGCATTTACCCAAGGTATAAAGATTACGCAAGAGCAAACGCCTCAATTGGAATTAACGGGACGGTACTTACAAATGTAAACGCCAACTCACTTGTACTATCTCATGATTATCTTTTAAAAGTTGCTGCGCTGGCAGAAGTATTCAGACCGTATGGACTCAAAGTTTATTTAACGGCAAGATTCAGCTCACCAATAGAACTCGGCGGACTTGAAACGGCCGATCCGCTTGAGCCAGAAGTACAAAAGTGGTGGAATAAAAAAGCAAAAGAGATTTATGAACTGATTCCCGACTTCGGCGGATTTCTTGTTAAAGCAAATTCCGAAGGACAGCCCGGTCCGCAAAATTACGGGAGAACACACGCCGACGGGGCCAACATGCTTGCCGATGCTGTTAAACCTTTCGGGGGTATAGTTATGTGGCGTGCCTTCGTTTATAGTTTTGACATCAAAGAAGACCGTGCCAAGCAAGCTTACAATGAATTCCAACCGCTGGATGGAAAGTTTAGAGATAACGTTTTAATACAGGTAAAGAACGGACCGATAGATTTTCAGCCGCGTGAACCGTTCCATCCCCTTTTCGGTGCAATGCCCAAAACCCCTTTGATGATGGAATTCCAGATAACGCAGGAATATCTCGGCCAGGCTACTCATCTTGTTTATCTCTCAACAATGTATAAAGAAATCCTGGAAGCTGATACTTACGCTGAAGGTAAAGGCTCAACAGTAGCAAAAGTTATCGACGGAACTTTGGATAACCATAAATTAACAGGCATGGCCGGTGTTGCAAACATAGGAACAGACAGGAACTGGACCGGACATACTTTCGGACAGGCAAACTGGTACTGCTTAGGAAGATTAGCCTGGAATCATGATTTGACTTCGGAACAAATTGCAGAAGAATGGATAAGAATGACTTTCGGCAACGATAAAAATTTAATTAACCCAATCAAATCAATGATGATTGAATCAAGGGAAAACGCTGTTAATTATATGACTCCCCTCGGGCTTCATCATATTATGGGATGGGATCATCACTACGGCCCGGCACCGTGGATAAAAGATAAACCGCGAGCCGATTGGACTTCGGTTTATTATCACCAGGCAGACAGCAACGGAATAGGATTCGACCGTACCGCAACCGGAAGCAATGCCGTTAGTCAATACTTCCCGCCGGTTACAAAAATGTTTTCTTCACTGGAAACCTGCCCGGATAAATACCTGCTCTGGTTTCATCACCTAAGCTGGGATTATAAAATGTCCGGAAGAACTCCTTCGGAAAAATCGGGCAATACTTTATGGGATGAAATGTGTTATAAATATTATGAAGGTGTTGATTCCGTAAAATCTATGCGGCAAACATGGAATTCATTAAAAGGAAAAATTGATAACGAAAGATTTAATAGGGTAAAAATGCTGCTGGATATTCAAGTTAATGAGGCCGGGTGGTGGAGAGATGCATGCTTATTATACTTCCAGACGTTCTCCAAAAAGCCGATTCCCGAAGAACTTGGAAAACCCGATAAATCTTTAGAGTATTACATGAATCTTAATTTCCCTTATGCACCCGGTATTAGGCCTAAGTGGTAAGCTATTTAATAAATAGCCTGCGTCTTCTTTCTGTTAGTTAATCAATGGTATGAACCTCGGGGCAATTCGCCGTGGCGAACCGTACCCTGTTCCGCCGCAACCTGTCCTCTGTACGAAGTTTACTTCGGAAGACGGGGCGACGGGAATTAAACCCAGCCTTCTCATCCGCCGTAACTAACGCGAAGGCGGATTAAACGGCTCAAGCCGATTGATTTGTCTAATTTCCCTGGAGTCATTGCTGACCCGGAGCCGAATATTTGTGGATAAATCAAATCGTTCAATTTAAAACACATAAAAGTATTCAAAAAAGTACATATTATTATTTTTCATTGGGTTATTCTTGATTTCAATAATTTCATCACGGCATATTTCTTGTGTAGTTTGTTAACTATCACACTAAAACCGGAGAGAAAATGCAATTATTTCTATTTACCATCTCAATCGCGCTACTCTGCTTTCAAAGAATTTTTTCTCAATCATACGGACTAGACAACAACAGCCTTTCACATTTTTCGGAGTACAAAATACCGGAAACAAAACTATCAATATTAAATTCCGGTGCCAGCTTAAGCCTTACCTCCAATGAAAAAGATTACGAGCAAGAATCTTCCTACAATAGCTTATATACTATAGGAACTTTACTACAGCGCTCTCCCCTAAGTATTATTATTTAAAAGAATCGGATGACAGATTAATATATTTAAATACGTCCTCAAATCTCCAACATTCACATTATAAAAGTGAAGATAACGGAAGAAGAGACAAAAGCAGGGAATACTTATATCTAAACCTAACTCTTACACACAAAAAATATTTTTCAGATAAACTTGATTTGTATTACGGTTTGGGATCTCAGATAAATGTTACAATGAGTGAAAATGAAGAAGAAAATACAACTAGTAAAAATGTTTCAGGAAATAAATCTCAAATATATACTGTCAGTTTAAGCATAGGCACAGGGCATTTACGAAACGTAACTCCTGTGGTTTCTGCATTAAGACTTCAGGAAAGAATGAAGCAGTTAAACCTTATTTCGAGCAATTTAACCAATGAAGAAATTTATTCTTTATCTCAAACCTTTGCAAAAAAGAACTATTTTGAAAAGGCTTATGAGAGACCCGGAAAATATTTTTGGGGAGATGTTTTTTCCTCCGTTCCATCACTAAAAAAAACCTTTGAAACTCTTAACCCTTTTGCTTTAGAATACTTAAAAGAAGTCACGGAGGAACTAAGATTTATACGTCGAGAGGGTTATTTTATACAAGCAAATTTATTTTTCAGTTATTACAATCACTACTATATGCATGATCATGGATACCCGGAGTTACTCAACAGGCAAACCCACATTTCCGAAGAGTTTTACGTAAAAGCGGGTATTTCAGCTTCTTATGCCAAACAGCTTAACCTTGAGTCGCAAGTTTATTTAAATTGTTCGCTTGAAGGCGGACCCAACGTAATAGAAAACAGTGAAATAAAACAAGAGTATAATTTAGAGATTAACGGCATTTACAATTATGAATTAACCGATAGACTAGTTGCATCTCTTTATGCAGAGTATACATACAATATAGAGAACGGTTTCGAACAAGGTACTTCCAAGAGTTTCACCTGTGAACTTTCATTGGATTATTTCATAGAAGACAATATTTCCATCAACGTGAATTACGAGTATATAAAAGGTTTTTACAACAACAGCACTATGTACGGTACTGTTGACATAGAAGATAATTACTTTAGTATCGGCTGCAATTATTTCTTTACAAGATCAATATTGTTTTAAGAATCCCTTTATAGAGCATGCTCTTTATTGCTGGCTTTATGTGCAATTTCAAGAATAGTTGTAGAAAGTTCAAATAATTTGGAATTCATTCTGTTACAGGGTTGCAGCAACTTCAAGAAGTGCTAAAGCATTTACAAATGAAATTGTAGAAAAATCAGATGTTTTTTGCCTATTGAAAATGAAGATATGTTCGGTATTTTTATTGCTATGGGGCCAAAGATAAAAGAAGGTGTCAAAATTGGTCCGGTAGATAACATTCATGTATATTCCCCTTTGTGTGAGATGATGAAAATAAATCCGGCTCAAACCGATGGTAATATTTCAGCTTTTAGCAAAATACTAGAATAAAAAATATTGAGTTATATAACCAGATTTGCGACAATTAATCTTAAATCACAAGATTTGAAAATATTAATTTAATCCCCATTACATTGGTATGCAACATCACCCGCGCCAGGTTGTACCGGCGGATAGTGACGTTTCTACAATCCATTTCCGGCCATTATATCTCCAATTTATGGAAGTCAAGTGCCGGGTAAAGGACTTGAGAAAAAAATACCAAAACATGCCTGGGATTGTTGACAAAGTTAAGAATCTAAATATTGAGCATCAGTCAATTTTTCAGAGGTCTCTATCAAATTTGTTGGATGGAATAATCAAATGACCGAATGACATAATTAGATCGCTAAATGGAGTAATCAAGTTGGTAAATGGAATAATTGCGTATCTAAATGAGATAATTTAGTACCAAGATGAGACGAATTGGTATCATAATGAGATAATTATGAACCTAAATGAAATAATTACGTAGTTAAATGGAATAATTTGGTATCTAAATGAGACAATTCAGTATCAAAATGAGATGATTGCGAGCCTAAATGGAATAATTGCAGACCTAAATGGAGTAATTTCGTATCAAAAGAGATAAATGCGGAGCTAGGAATAATTTTGATGCTGGTGCTGTCCTTCGCATACCATCAATTCATGGTGATCTGATATGTGATTTCTCTATTAAGCGCTACAAAAAGAAGTTCAACGATTTCAATAAGCAGATAGAAAAAGCAGAAGAATTTGTAGAAAAGGGCTCTAATGGAAAAAGAATAAAGTTTGTCAAAAAATTCTCTGCTAAAGCAGTCGAAGTTAACAAGCCGTTAATTGAAAAGCACAAACTTCTTTTGGGAATAAAAGGTTATTGCACTGATATTGCTGAATCAGATTTTTCAAGCGAAGAAGTCATTGCCCGTTATCATATTTTATGAAGGGTTGAGCAATCATTTCGTATAAGAAAAACTGATTTAGAAACCAAGCCTATTTTTCATCACAAGGAAGACCCGGTAGGTGCACATGTGTTAATTAGTTCTGTTGCTTTGATAATGGAGAAATACTTAGAAGTTTCAACCAATAGAGTTTCTGCAAAATAAAAAGTCGGTCATTTCGAAGGAGCGTTTTTTGCGACTGAGAAATCTTTCTTTACTCCAGTTTATAAGATTTCTCACCCCCGGCAAACTACGCCGGGGATTCGAAATAACAAAACGTTTAGATATCTAATTTTGCGAAAACTCTATTGTGCACCATAAAAGAATTCTGTCAGCATAACGGTACAAATATATAACTATATTTATAATTATACAACTATAATTGTAATTACCTTGTGTTTTTGCCATTCTTTCTAAAAGAAAAGCCGGAATGCAAGGGTAAAAGTTAAGAAACGGCTGCGGGATGAGCAGGAACACTCTTGCTTTAGAGGGTGTGTGAAAATAGGGTGCCAAGCGAATTTTGGTTTCGTTTTTAAACTGAAATAAATGGTATGAACCTCGGGACAATTTGTCGTGGCGAACCGAACCCTGTTCCGTCGCAACCTGCCCTCCGTATCCCGATAAATCGCATAAGAGTCAACCTAACTATGAATGTAGTGTTTCATAGCCCCGGCATTCAGGGCGTGTTACGGAACTAAAATAAATAATCATAGCCACGACCTTTCAGGTCGTGGACAATGAGTCTCAACAAAAACTCTGGGCTTTAGCCCAATTTTCTCTAATATCTGGGCTAAAGCCCGGATTCTATTCGGTTTCTTATTTCCAACGTGCTGAAGCACGTGGCTATTGAAGCACCTAATTGAGTTACGCAACACACCCTGAATGCCGGAGGTTAATATTACCCTAAATTTCCCGGACTTTAGTACAAAAAAAACTAATGATTTTGGGCTATCCGAAGGATCCCTTTCCGGGAAAGCCCATGGTTGTGTGTGCTAATAATTCTTCCCCAACTTGCCCCGGAGATTCATTATGAAAAAGTCGGGGTTATTGCAAAAAAATAAAACATCTTACTACCCACAGTGCGAATAAAACAAAGTAAATATAACTATACACAAGCCAAATTGGTTTTGGGATTTTGCCATAAAGTCCTCTCTTTTTAAGACCTGCCCGCCGTACGAGACTTTGGGAGGCGGGGAGGATTTAGGTGAGTTCTAAATAAAAACTAAATCCCAAAACCAATTTGCAACAAGTATATAACAAAAAAGGGTGCAGTTAACTGCACCCTTATAGCTCTTAATTTAATCCGCGATAATGTTATTTCATCAAAATCATCTTCTTGCTGGATACATAGTTACCTGCCGTTAGTTTATAGATATAAACTCCACTGGCAAGACTACCCGCATTAAATTCAACTTCATATTTGCCTATGCTTTTGTATTCATTAACTAATGTTGTTACTTCCCTCCCTAATATGTCGTATATCTTTAAGCTTACTACACCCTCTTGCGGTATTTGATAGCTGATTATCGTTGAAGGATTAAAGGGATTCGGATAGTTCTGCTCCAGTGAATAACTTGTAGGAATATTCATATCTTCCATGGTTATCTCATTGAGTAATGATTTGGCAAGTGTTTCATTTTTATCTGAAAAGCTCTTCGTCAATACAAGGTTGGAACGGCGGGCATCCTTGCGTGCGTTCCTTACAGCAATTGGAATTTTATCATTTTGAAGAAACTGGGTCAATGATTCATCACTGTTGTTTGAAACCGAAACTACATTTGTTTCAAGCGTAATTTGTGCTCTCACTGTTTTACCGCCTAGTCCTTCCGTATTCAATGAGTACGAAGAAATTTCCATAGAGGGTGCATTTGAAGAAGTGAGATTCACATCCTTTACAGTTCCTATCACTTCACCTGTTGCTTCATCTATTAACTCAACTTTGTAATTGATGTACCCGTCTTTACCGAGCATATTAACTGCTGCCGTGGAATCTGCAAATCCCGACCGTTCAGTGAAGACAATCTTCGAGTCGGTGTTTATTCGAAACGGCTCGGTAACAAGTGCATTGTTCAATACTTCTATTTTACCGTAATCCGCAGTGTCGGGGGCATATATAAAATCTATATTTTCCCCGTCTACATTCAAATCCTCAAATCTATAACTGAAAGACGCTTCTCCCTCGTTAATCTCAAACCCTCTGCCGGTTACAATTTCGGGATTCGATTTGCTCAGCGGACTGGAAGCAGTACTGAAATAATACGGGGAAGAAAAAGGATAAAATGATGTTACATACATACCGGTAGTACCCGATGATGATGCGGAATTACCAACTTGAACATATTTGCCGGTGGTGCTTAATGTTGTTATACTGCCCCCTACCGGGATTCCATTTTCAAAGCGGATAGATTTATTAGACCAGTTCGAGCTTGGATTTTGGCTCCATACTGCAAAACCATTATTACTGCTGCCCCCTCCACGGTTTATTGAACAGGATTTTACATAATCTCCGTAGTAATATTTTACGGAATTACCAAAATAGTAAAACACCATATCGTAATATTCTATCCAGCAGGCTGAATAATTGCCGTCTGCAAACGAAACAACCGAAGGACCGGAATTTACGGCGCCGTCATGTGATATCATTCCATCATCAATTTGAGTATACTGCCAAATATCATTATAACAAATTAATGATATTAAATAGTTGTATATCGTTCCCGGTGATCCCTGCTGCCTGATAAGGTTCACTGCTATATCCGATACACCGGGATACTGAGACATTTGTGTATTTATCGTACCGGCATTTGTTCCGGTAACAACTCCGTTATCCTCAACATATTCGAAGGAACCAATTAGCTGACCGGAACCATATCCTGTATGCCCAACTACCCAGTTTATTCCCGGCTGCAAGCTCCCGCTTGTGCTCTTTCTTTCAAAGGTTACAAAATATGGACCTCCTCTGCCTCCTGTTAATACAAGATTAGGATTTGCATTGATGCCGTATGCATCCGAAGGTTCGGTATGTAATGTTCTAACATAAGTTACCGGATCGGGAACTTCAGAGTAAACTATATCTTGGTTAAACATCTTACCCATAATTTCATATGTAGAACTATAAGACTGCTGCCAAACTACCCCGATATAATTAAAATCATATCCGTCAGTATTAGTATAAGCAATAGAAGGATTTTTACCCCCGGCAGTACCGTCTAAGGGCTGACCCTTATTACCAAGTATCCAGTTGCTTCCTCCGTCGCTGGAGTGTTCAATCCATACGTGACCCCCACTCGTATAAACCTTATGCAGCCAAGTAACTCCGCCGCTTAACGTTTCGATAAATTTACGCTGACTATTATTTGAAAAAGCAAGTGCGTCGTCGGATCCGTTGATAATTTTATAGGTAGCATAGGTGGTTGTACCTTCTGTAAGATATCTTGGATTTTTGTAAGAACCGTCACTCCAATTTGCAAATGAATGCCCGTTAGGTGGAACAGCTTCAATAATACCCCCGCGGCCTGAAAAGGATCCGCCGACACTGCTTCCGTTTACTTTATAATAATCTCCCGAACCCGATTCTACATATTGCCCTGAAGAAAGAGTAATATTGAACGAAATCGAATTCCAAAAGGAGGTGTTATATGTGCTTGTCCCAATGTTATAACCTCCACCGCTTGTGCAGCCGCCGTTTGTATGGACCCCTATAGCTTTTTGAGTACTTTCATTTATAACCGGGCTTCCTGAATTTCCTCCTTGCGTATCTACCGAATATCTCAAAATTGTTCCGGATGATCCTTCATCGTCTCCCGTGTGCGTTTGCTGGGTTTGATTATCAGAGTTTCTTGGCGCTGGATATGTCCCAAAATCGGGAGCAGGGCCATCAACACCACATCCTGTAACGCGCAATGTTGAACCGGTCAAGTCCTGATCAACCAAAAAATATGCGTCTTGGGCTTGAATCGGTTGTAACCCGGTTGCAGAATTATTATATACCTCGAATACTGCCCAATCATTTCCGTAACCTCCATTTACAAAATTCCATGTCCCTTGCTTAATAGTATATTGTTCTTCAGGGTCAGGATGCTGTATCGTTCCGTCGGAAAGAGAAGCAGGCACATTAAACTCTATTACTTCACCATCACTGCCTGCACAATGACCTGCAGTAACTAACACTCCTGCTGCAGGAATCCAACCTGTACAACCCTCAGGAACAATTCTTCCAACAGCCGGATTATCGGAAGACGTTCTGTTATCGACAGTACCGCAAATAGTCTTAATTCCGTCTTGGCCGCCACTTTTCTTAAAATTAGTTTCTTTCAAATTATATTCTCCAACCATCACTGCTTCAATGTTGAAGAACACATCTGAATCTTTCTGGGCAACATACAGTTCTACTTTCAATTTCTCACCGTTAAAAAAGGCGCTTGTGTTATTCCATTCCTTTAATGATGCAGCGTCAAGTTTTTGTTGTGCACCATCTTTTAGCGCAGTAATAAGAATATAGCTGTCCGAAGATAATTCCGCTTCACCAAAAATTAAACGAAGCCAGGGCGCATTATCTTTCCGGATTTCAATACTGTACGCGATAGAATGTTGCATTGCTGATTTTAGCCCGTTATGGGTTCCCGAATTAATTTTAGTATCTTCAAAATGATATGGAATAAATTCGGGTTGTGTAAAAATTAAAGACGGGATGAATAAAACTAAGATTGTAATCTTCCACAGAATTTTAGGTAGCATAATGCTTATCTCCTATAAAGTTTTGATGAAAAAAACAACTGCTTTTCAACTAAACCATCTTGTTATTTGTCTTTTTTCCTCACCTCCTTTTATAATTCATTCTACTTTTAAAAGAATCAGTTCTAATTAGTAATAAGCTGGAAACAAACGGTATTTTATATTTGGGGAATATTAATATTTAACTTATAATACTAATGTATTTTGTAGTAACGAAACTCATCCCAGCAAGAGATAAAGCCCCGGTTACATTTTTTATATCCTTCTTTAATTAAGGAAGATACAGGATTAGTTAAATTTATAAATACAAAATTATCACTCAACGCCCATTCACAACTACTTCTACAATTAGGTACCCACATTTTGTTGACGGGAAAGTAACTATGTACATAATATGTAACCAATGCATTAACTTTACTTGAATCAAAAGGATATTCCCAATCTTCATAATACTTATAATAAAATGTACTTGTATCAATTGATGAAGTTAATTCTGAGTAAGTAATATTTTCGAAAGCAATATCAATATTTGGGTCAATTGAATTACTACAAGAAAAAGAAATAAACACTATAACCGGCCAAATAATAAGAAGATCGAATTTTAAGAACTTTTTCATGTTATTACCCCCACCTAAAAAATTCTTTGTTGATAGAATTGACCGGGTACCTTAATTGTGCTTTATACAGGTGAGTATTCCAAAGCATTATAAACGTTATGATGATAAGAAATAAATTATTTGTCTTATTAAAAAATCTTTCGGAATTCATAACGGTTTTTTTAACAGATTTAGTATTTAATACTTACGTGCACCGTGTTATATGTATTCATTCGTAGGTACCTTTTTTTTGCAGCACCTAGATGTAAGCATCATTAAAAAGGCAGAATGGATATTATCCGGTTGTATATTTTCAATTAACTTCTTTGAATTTGGAACAAATTTAAATCAATATATTCCTTAAAGCAATGTTAAAATTTAGTTATTCCAGGGTAGAGCTTATCTACCTACTAATATTTGATCCCGGCGGGGTTAAACATATTTCCAAAGCAGCATATTTCCAGCCATCCAATCATTCAATCATCCAATCCATCCCATCCAAATTCCGTATCAACAAAACCATCAAATTATTTAACTGTTAAAACAACACTTAATTGTTTATTTTACTACCCTCTATTCAATAATATAAGCTCAGCCAATGAACCCGGTACAAATTTTTACTACAACAAATCTTACCGGCATCGCCGTTTCATTTATTGCTTCAGCTCTGCACGCTACGGCAACAACAAAATTCGGCAGACCAACAATCGAGAACATCGAAAAGATTTTTAACAGCGCATTAAAAGAAAGCATAAAAGATTTAAAACAAGAGAAAGCAGAAGCAATAAGAAACGCATTCCGTTACGGCAAAATATCCGAAAAGATAACGGCGTTTCAGCAGAAAGGTGAAACTATTGACAAAGGGGTTTTTGTTGATTTGTTTAAGGAACAGCTCGGAAGTAAAGTACACGCTGAGCTGATTGTTAATGACTTCTTCGATAACTTCCGCCGGAAGGTTGCCGAAAATAATGCAATTGCAAATGATATACTTCTTACAAACCAGAATATATTAATAAAATTAGTTCAATCTCTAGGCGGTGAATTCACCGAAGTAAAAGCTTTGCTGAAAGAAATATATGCAAAAGTTAAAAAAGCTGGCAACCCGGATTTGGCAACAGGGTTTCTGGCTATTCCTCCTTTGCCGGGTCATTTTGTTTTGCCGGAAGACTCGCTGAATAAAGTATACTCTGCGCTGGAAAAGAAAAACGTTTGTTTAATTTACGGCAATCCAGGTTCGGGTAAATCAGTGCTGGCTTCCAGGATTGCACTGGATAAAATGGAAGATAACCAAAACGTATTCTGGTTCCGCTTTAGGAGCAAGTTTATTACTAAAGAAGAAATTACCTTAAGCCTATTAGACTTCCTTCAAAATATTAACAACTCGGAAAAGGAAGATATATTTTCCCTTCTCCCTTTATCACCGGTTACTTTATTTTTTGACGACCTGCAGAATGTTGAAGACGATAAAACTAAAGATTTTATCTCAACCTTTGTAAGCAATGCCGTTGAGCAGAAGTGCTGCACAATAATTTTAACAAGCCGGGAGCAGGCGGACTTTTTACAGCCGTACGGTATCTCCGCAATAAACATAACCGGTCTGCATGAAAAGGAAGCGGAATTATTATTAACCGAAAAATACAAACTACAGCTTGACAATAATTTAAGAAAAGAAATAATAAATACGTTATACGGCAGCCCGCAATTCCTCCGGTTCTTTTATGAATGGTTTGAACTTGAAAACCCAACGGAATATGAAATAAAAGAATACCTTAAACACGCCCCGCGTGAAGATAAACAACTGCAAAATTATTTAATGACACAGTTATACAAAGCATTAGGCGGTGCGGAAAGCAGCTTAAACAAACTGCTTACGGCAGCGGCAATTTTTAGAGTACCCGAAACAGGAGAATTTATAAAAGAAACATATAAAACACTGTATGGCAGCGGTTTTGCAGAAACCCTATTTGAACTGGAAAACAAACGATGCTTAATACAGAGAATAAAAACGGGCAGCAATAAACTTTACACAATGCACGACCTTCTGCGTGAGTTTTATTACCACCTGCAGGATGATAAACAAACACTGCATGAAAAAAGCGCCCAGCTTTATAAAGAAAGAAATCAAAAAGAACAAAATGTAATAAACAATATTGAAGGCTCGCACCATTTTCTAAAAGCCGGGCAACATAATGAATCTGCGGAGATGCTTATGCCTGTCTGGTTTGAATATGTCAGCAAGGGTTATTTCTGGAGAGAGATAAAACATATTTTAGACAAGCTTGAGCATAATAAAATTAATGACGAAAAATTACTGAACGTTGTTCTTTTTGCGCGGGCTTTTGTCTGTCACAAAACAGGCGAATGGGGCAAGGCTATTGAGTTCTATTATAAAGCTTTGGAAGGAAAAGAAAAAGTAGGCGATATTCACGGCATGGCACAGACATTTAACAATTTGGGGATGGTATATCAATCTAACGGGGAATCGGACAAGGCTCTGGAGTGCTATTATAAAGATTTAGAAATAAGTAAAAAAGTAGACGACATTCACGGCATGGCACAGACTTTTAATAATTTGGGGATGGTATATCAATCTAACGGGGAATCGGACAAGGCTTTGGAGTGCTATTATAAATCTTTGGATATATATGAAAAAACAGACGACATTCACGGCATGGCACAGACTTTTAATAATTTGGGGATATTATATCAAGATAAAGGTGAATGGGACAAAGCTATAGTATTCTATAATAAATCTTTGGAAGGTAAAAAAAACGTAGGCGACTTTCACGGCATGGCGAAGACATATAATAATTTGGGAGTGGTATATCGAGATAAAGATGAACCGGACAAGGCTCTGGAATTCTGTTATAAATCTTTGGATATATATGAAAAAGTAGGAGACATTCATGGTATGGCGATAACCTACGGTAATTTGGGGGTGGTATATAAATCTAAAGACGAATGGGACAAAGTAGTGGAGTTTTATTATAAAGCTTTGGAATGTTTAGAAAAAATAGGAGACATTCAAGGCATGGCGCAGACTTTTAATAATTTGGGGATGGTATATCATGATAAAGGCGAATGGGACAGAGCTCTGGAATTCTATTATAAATCTTTGGAAGGAAAAGAAAAAGTAGGAGACATTCAAGGCATGACGCAGACTTTTAATAATTTGGGAGTAGTATATCAATATAAAGGCGAATGGGACAAAGCTCTGGAATTCTATTATAAATCTTTGGATATATATGAAAAAGTAGGAGACATTCAAGGCTTGGCACAGACATATGGTAATATTGGAAACGTTTATAAATTAAAAGGCGAATGGGACAAGGCTCTGAAGTTCTATGATAAAGCTTTGGAAGGTTTAGAAAAAATAGGAGACATTCAAGGCATGGCGATAACCTACGGTAATTTGGGGGTGGTATATAAATCTAAAGGCGAATGGGACAAGGCTCTGGAATTCTATTATAAATCTTTGGATATATATGAAAAAATAGGAGACATTCAAGGTATGGCGATAACCTACGGTAATTTGGGGGTGGTATATAAATCTAAAGACGAATGGGACAAGGCTATAGAGTTCTATAATAAATCTTTGGAAGGAAAGAAAAAAGTTGGAGACATTCACGGCATGGCGCAGACTAAAGGTAATATCAGTTTATTAAATTTCAAAAAAGATAAATATGAAGAAGCAATTGACGGAATGGTTCAAATATTATTTGTATTTATGAAACTGGGCGCCGCCCCGGAAGTAAACATTGCTTCAAGCGCGCTAAATAATTTTAGTCAAAAACTCGGTAAAGAAAAGTTTGAAAAATTATATAACAAAGCTGTTACAAAAGTTTTAACAAACGGTGTAGTCTGGGCAAACCGGCAAATTGTAAGCAAAGAAGAAGCAGAAGGACCCCTCCCCGGCCCTCCCCTTACTAAGGGGAGGGAGTGAGGGTGGGGTTGAGTTTATGAATAGTGACTACTACAAACTGCCGGTAAGAAATTGTAAACCACCAATAGGAAATGATATACCACCTATAAGAAATCATATACTACCGCCAGGAAATCATTCCCGCCCACCAGGAAATTATTCCCGATCACCAGGAAATCGTTCCCGACCACCAGGAAATCGTTCCCGATCACCAGGAAATGATATCCTACCGGTAGTTTATCAATACATAGCTGTGTTCTTTTATTCATTAAACTAATTTATGAGGAAAATCTATGGCTTCACTAAAACCTATCAAGCAAATCATCTCTGAATCCGATGTATTAATTAATAATGCATTATCAGACGAAGCAATTAGTACGGAATTAGCATTATTCGGTTATGACGAAACAAAGTTAAATGAAGGGAAAGCTCTTCTTGATGAAGTAATTGAATTAAACCGTAAACAAAAAGAAGAATACGGTGAACAGTTTGAAGCAACTGAAGATGTAAAATCTAAATTTGCTGTTGCATATAAGGCATATATGAAAGCCGTAAAGCTTGCAAGAATTGCATTAAAAGGAAACGCAAAAGCCCCGGCTGCATTGTTATTAACAGGTAAAAGAGAAGAATCAATAAGCGGATTTATTGAACAGGCAGGTATATTTTACGGCACGATGTTAAAAGAAACGGAATTCCAAAGTGAAATGCTAAAGTACGGTTATACAATAGAAAAACTGGAGGCTGAAAAACTGTTGGTTGATGATTTAACGGAAGCCAACCGTAAACAGGAAAAAGAAAAGGGAGAAGCCCAGAGTGCAACCATGGAAAGGAACTTAAAGATAAATGAATTACTTGAATGGACCGGGGACTTAAGGGAGGTAGCCAAAATAGCTTTGGAAGAAAATGAGCAATGGCTGGAGAAACTCGGTATTCTTGCCAGGTCGGATGCTTAAACGGTAGACGTGAAAATGTAGAGACGTCATTTCAAATTCAAGTTGTAGGGCGATTTGGTAAATCGCCCATACAATAGAGTTTCTGCAAAATTAGATATCTAAACATTTTGTCGGTTCGATCCCGATGTTTTTTACCGGGAGAGAAATTTTTGAAATCGAATCTAATTGAACAGCTAATGCCGATTTACTACTGACAACAAACCCGGTTTCTTGAAGAAACCGGGTTTGTTAATTAGAGTTTCTCCCAAATTAGATATCTAAACGTTTTGTCATTTCGACCGGAGGGAGAAATCTTTGAAATTGTACTCTAATTGAAAGATTTCTCACCCAAAAAACGGGTTCGAAATGACCGATTTTTTATTTTGCAGAAACTCTATTTACCTTTTATTGGAGGAAATATTATTCGAAGTCCGGTGGGACTTCCATTATGGTAGAAAAATATAAACCAACAACCCCCTTAAGCTTCGTAGATGCTTCATTAAATGGGGGGAAATGAAGATAGTCCCGCCGCTTAAGAGGATGGGTGGCAGAACTAAATTAGGGGCTTCACTTCCGTGAAGCCCAAATATGAGAGAAAATTGGGCTAAAGCCCTTGGGGAACTTTCTCTTTTTTCACCGGGATAAATCCCGGTGCTAGTCATTCCTTTCTTGTAGATTCCAACACTATCAAACGGCTAAACCCCAGTTACGGTTGTCTAAATTTTAATATTTACCTTTTATTGGAGGAAATATTATTCGAAGTCCGGTGGGACTTCCATTATGGTAGAAAAATATAAACCAAACCTCCCCCTTAAGCTTCGTAGATGCTTCATTAAATGTGGGGAAATGAAGATAGTCCCGCCGCTTAAGAGGATGGGTGGCAGAACTAAATTAGGGATTGCTGAAGTTCTCAGATGCAAAATTCAAACCTATGTTGCTTATGGCACAAAGCTCTCAGTGTATAAGCCATTTTTCTAAGCTTTAGAGAATTCTTGATA
>JASFMY010000031.1:0-55387 GCA_050117315.1 Ignavibacteria bacterium | reverse complement strand
TCGTTGACTCTATCTCTATCTCTGCAAAGCTGAGTTGCCTCATTATATGATCCTTTTTTTTTGATCTCAACTTATTAATTTCTTTTCCCTTTTTCAGGGCTTTTTTTTGGTTATGCAAAGATTTCTATTTATTATTTCAAATAATCAAATTATTTTCACAATCAAAAATTTTTTAATACTTTTTTATATTCTGGAGAAAAAATGAAAGTCCCTTTATTAGATCTTAAACCTCAATATAAGTCGTTAAAAAATGAACTCGACGATAAAATTATTGAAATTTCTGAATCACAATATTTTATACTCGGTCCTGAAGTACAGGCATTTGAAACTGAAATATCTGAATTCCTAAATGCAAAGTATGCGATTGGTGTTTCATCCGGAACAGATGCATTATTGCTTACATTGATGGGATTAGATATTCAACCAGGTGATGAAATTATTCTGCCTACATATTCCTTTTTTGCAACAGCAGGTGTTGTATCAAGAATGAATGCTGCTCCTGTTTTTGTAGATTCAGACCCGATCACATTCAACATTGACCCCGACTTGATTGAAGAAAAAATCACCGACAAAACTAAAGCTATTATTGTCGTTCATCTCTACGGTCAAAGTACCGAGATGGACAAAATTATGGCAATTGCAAAGGAGCATAATCTAAAGGTAGTAGAAGATGCAGCTCAGGCTATTAGCGTTCAATACAAAGATGGCAAATGTGTCGGTACAATTGGCGATGTTGGATGTTATTCGTTCTTCCCGAGTAAAAATCTTGGCTGTTTTGGTGACGGCGGTTTGATTGTTACAAATGATGAACAACTTGAAGATATGATGAGAATTAAAAGAGTTCACGGTGGCAAACCAAAATACTATCATTCAGTAATCGGCGGTAACTTTAGGCTGGATGCATTGCAGGCCGGTGTATTGAGAGTAAAATTACCTCACTTAAATAAGTGGTCAGAAGAAAGAAGAAAGAATGCTGATTTGTATAACAAGCTTTTTATTGAAAATAATCTTGCTGAAGAAACAGGCAAGGTAGAATTTGGTAGTAATAATAAGGTTTTACTGCCTAAAGCTGTTTATGAAAATACCGGTCATAAAAATTATCATATTTATAACCAGTATATAATAAGAGTAGAAAAGAGAAATGAACTAAAAGATTTCCTAAAAGAGAATGAAATATTTACGGAAATATATTATCCCGTCCCGTTTCATAAACAAAAATGTTTTGAGAGCATTCCGTCTTCATCAGACAAATATCCTGTCGCAGAGTTTGCTGCAGACCATTCCTTAGCATTACCGATTTACCCGGAGCTGTCTGACAAGCAAATTGAATATGTTGTAAAGAAAATTAAAGAATTTATCCATAATTAGATGTTGATTTATATAAAACATTATAGTATTTTTACTGCTCTTCTTTAGGGGCCTATAGCTCAGTTGGTTAGAGCATCTGACTCATAATCAGAGGGTCCGGGGTTCAAGTCCCTGTGGGCCCACGAACCCCGAGTTTTCGGGGTTTTTTATTGTTCTAGATTTGATGTTTAAGTTTTTATATTTCTTCTTTGATTATTGCAAAGAAATGAAATAAAACTTATATTTGTAATTCGTCTGCCGGGGTGGCGGAATTGGTAGACGCACTGGACTTAAAATCCAGTGGGAATTTATTCCCGTGCCGGTTCGAGTCCGGCCCTCGGTACATGGCAGTTACAAGTTAAAAGTGCAAAGTAGAAAATAATTTGAGACCTGCTTTGCATTTTGTTTATGGGGTGATTATAAACTTGTAACTAAGCAAGGGTTCTTAGCTCAGTTGGTTAGAGCGTCTGCTTGACGTGCAGAAGGTCACAAGTTCGAATCTTGTAGAACCCACGTGTGAAGAAAAGTTCTGAAATTTTTTGGGTGGGTTTAGTTGCATTAAACATTGATTCACTGGAAAGGTCCCAAGTTCTCCCGAAGGGACTCCTATGGAGGAATCTTGTAGAACCCACAAAATATGATACTATAATGGATAATAACAAAATAAATATTACTTTTCCGGACGGCTCAGTAAAAGAATTTGAGAAAGGACTAACTCCTTATCAAGTCGCTCAATCAATCTCAAACAGACTGGCTTCCGACGCCCTTGTAGCTAAGGTTAACGGTAAACTTTGGGATATCAATAGACCTGTTGAAACTGATGCGACGTTGTCTATTCATACGTTTAATGATCCTATCGGGCAGGAAACATACTGGCATAGTACTTCGCATCTGATGGCACACGCAATTCATGAATTGCATCCTGAAGCTAAGTTCGGTGTTGGCCCGGCTGTTGAGGGCGGATTTTATTATGATATAGATATTAACTCGAAGCTAACCGAAAATGATCTCGCTAAAATTGAAAAGAAGATGACCGATATTGCTGCAAAAGATAATCCTTTCCAAAGAAGAGAATTATCCAAAGCAGACGCGATAAAATATTTTACTGAAAAAGGCGATAACTATAAAATCGAACTTCTCAGCGAGATGGATGAGAATAATCAAGCCATCAGTATTTATGGAGAAGGCGGTTTTACCGACTTATGCCGCGGGCCTCACGTTCCCAGTGCAGGTGCTATAAAGTATTTTAAATTACTTAGTGTATCTGGATCATACTGGAGAGGCGACGAGAAGAACAAACAATTACAACGAATCTACGGTGTTTCTTTCCCTAAAAAGAAAATGCTCGAAGAACATCTTCAATTGTTGGAAGAAGCAAAGAGAAGAGATCATAGAAAATTAGGTAAACAATTAGAACTGTTCAGTATTCATGAAGAAGCGGGACCGGGTTTAATTTACTGGCACCCCAAGGGAGCTCGACTACGTAACGAGATTGAAAATTTTTGGCGTAAAGCGCATTATGATAATGGTTATGAATTATTATATTCACCTCATATAGGCAAAGGTTGGTTGTGGGAAACTAGCGGACATCTTGTAAATTATGGTGAGAACATGTATGCCCCGATGACCATAGACGAAAACGACTATTATATAAAGCCGATGAACTGCCCGTTTCACATTATGATGTATAAATCTACTCTTCATTCATATAGAGATTTACCATTAAGATGGGCGGAACTTGGTACTGTTTACAGATACGAAAAAAGCGGTGTGCTCCATGGCTTGTTGCGTGTGCGCGGCTTTACTCAAGATGATGCCCACATATTCTGTGCGCAGGAACAGATTGAAGACGAAATTATAGAGGTGATACGCTTTTGTTTATTCATGTGGAAGTCATTCGGTTTTAACGACCTTAAATTTTATGTAGCTACCAAACCTGAGAAAGCGGTAGGTGAAGATGAACTTTGGGAAAGAGCTATATTGTCATTAAAAGTTGCTCTTGATAAAGAAGGTTTAAAGTACGAAATGGATGAAGGCGGTGGTGCTTTTTACGGCCCCAAAATAGATATTAAAATTAAAGATGCCCTTCACCGTGAATGGCAGATGAGCACAATACAGTTTGACTTCAATCTTCCCGAACGTTTTGATATGAAATATATAGGTGAAGACGGAAAAGAGCACAGACCTTTCATGGTTCATAGAGCATTGCTCGGTTCAATCGAAAGATTTATGGGTGTTTTAATTGAACATTATGGAGGTGCTTTCCCAGCGTGGCTTGCCCCTACACAGACGGTTGTTATTCCGGTTTCTAAAAATTTCTTTGATTACGCCAAAGAAATTTACGATATTCTCCATTCGAATGGAATCAGAGTTGAGAACGATCAGCGAAACGAAAAATTAGGTTATAAAATTAGGGAATGGGAAACTCAAAAAATTCCATACATGTTGATAGTAGGTGAAAAAGAAAAAGAAAGTAAAACAGTCTCAATTAGAAAACATAAGGAAGGCGACGTAGGTAGTAAAGATATTCATGAGTTTGTTGATTTTATAAAAGACGAGATAAATAACAAAAGTAATCACAATTAAGAGGTAATATATCGCAGACAATAAGTTCAGGGTTAATTCTGAAATTCGGGTTTCAAGTGTTAGGGTAATAGACCCGGAAGGTAAGCAGGTGGGGGTTGTTAGTATTAAAGAGGCTTTAAAAAAAGCAGAAGATTTAGGATTGGATTTAGTAGAGATTGCTCCAAAAGCAAAACCGCCGGTTTGTAAAATTATTGACCACGGTAAATTTCTTTATGAGCAGCAGAAAAAAGAAAAGATGCAGAAGAAAAAGCAGCATGTTACGGTACTAAAAGAAATAAGGCTGCACCCAAATACTGATACTCATGATTTTGACTTCAAAGCAAGACATGCTGAAAAATTTTTACAAGACGGCAATAAAGTAAAAGTGTCGGTTATTTTTAAAGGGAGAGAACTGGCTTACAAAGATCACGGTAAAGAACTGTTAGATAAATTTGTTGAAAGACTGGAAGATATTTCCAAAGTTGAACAAAATGCTAAATTCGAAGGAAGAACGATGCATGTTCTACTTTCGTCGCAAAAAGGAAAAAAGAAAAAGTAATAAACAAAGGTGGTATAATGCCGAAGATGAAAAGTAATAGAGGAGCTGCTAAAACATTCAAAGTTACAGGTTCCGGTAAAATTAAAAGAAATAAAGCATATAAGGCTCATATTCTAACAAAGAAATCAACAAAAACTAAAAGAAATTTAAGAAAAGCAACTCTTGTATCCGAAGCTGATTCCAAGAGAGTTAAAATAATGATTCAAAAATGATAGAGGATTAGAAAATGCCAAAAGCAAAGAATAATGTTGCTTCACGCAAAAGAAGAAAAAAAATATTAGGAATGGCAAAAGGTTACTGGGGATCAAGAAGCAAAGTTTATACTGTTGCTAAAGGGTCTATTGAAAAAGGCTTTGTACATGCCTACAATGATCGAAAATTAAAAAAGAGAACATTTAGACAATTGTGGATTATTAGAATTAATGCTGCTGCAAGAGAAAACGGTACAACATATTCAAAACTTATACATGCAATGAATAGTAAAGGTATTGATATAAATAGAAAAATTCTTGCAAGCATGGCGGTTGATAACCCGCAAGCATTTGCTGACTTAGTTAAATTTGTAACTGAATAATTTTTAATGCCCTCATGAAATATCACTTTTATATGATTTTTCATGGGGGCATTGGTTTAAATTCTTGAGGATAAAGATGCAGCAAAAAATTGAATCATTAAAATTAAACTTCGACAGAGAGCTTGAAGCAATTAACTCAAGCAAAAGTCTTGAAGAGTTCCGTATTAAGTACTTAAGTAAAAATGGACTGCTGAATGGGTTGTTTGAAGAATTCAGGCAAATGCCGAAAGAAGAAAAACCGAAGTACGGGCAGCAGTTAAATCAATTAAAGAATGAGTTGAATGCTAAGTTCAAAGTTGCTAAAGATGATATTGAAGCTATTAGCAAAAGCTTTGACAGTTATATTGATTTAACCTTACCCCCGGTCAAATATGAGTTGGGATCAAAGCATATATTAACTCAAACCATGGATGAGATTAAAAACTTATTTAAAGGTTTGGGATTTTCAGTGTACGAAGGCCCTGAACTCGAATCTGATTATAATAATTTTGAAGCGCTTAATTTTCCTGCCGATCATCCGGCAAGAGATATGCAAGACACCTTTTTTGTAACGGAAAAATTTGTAATGAGAACCCATACTTCACCTGTGCAAGTAAGGTTAATGAAAGAAAAAAAGCCGCCTTTTAGAGCCATTATGCCCGGCAAAGTTTATAGAAACGAAGCAATAAGCGCCAAGAGCTATTGCTTGTTTCACCAGGTTGAAGGATTGGTTGTTGATACTGACATTACCTTTGCCGAGTTAAAAGGGACATTGGTTGCATTTGCAAAACAGTTCTACGGAAGTGATGTAAAGTATAGATTCAGGCCGAGTTTTTTTCCGTTTACAGAACCGAGTGCCGAAGTGGATATCTGGTGGCAGCCTGAGGGTAAAGAAGGAAGATGGTTGGAAATATTGGGCTGTGGAATGGTTGACCCAAATGTTTTTGAGAATGTTGATATTGACCCGGAAAAGTATACAGGCTATGCCTTTGGAATGGGTGTTGAAAGAATTGCAATGCTTAAATATGGAATAGACGATATAAGAATATTCTATGATAATGATAAAAGATTTCTTAAACAATTTTAAGCTGGAGAAGAAAAAGTGTTTATCTCATTAAAGTGGTTAAAAGATTATATCAATTTAGACGGGATTAGTGCTGGAGAGATTGAAGATAAGTTAACGCTCGCAGGATTGGAAGTAGATGATGTAATTGATAAGAATAAAATTTTTGAAAACATTGTTGTTGGGTACGTAAAAGAAAAAAAGAAACATCCCAATGCTGATAAGCTGTCGTTATGCGTTGTTAGCGACGGCAAAGAAGATTTTAATGTTGTCTGCGGCGCACCTAACGTTGAGGCAAATCAGAAAGTTGTTTTTGCAAAAGTTGGAGCGGTTATTCCTTCCTTTGGCGAGAAACTAACCAAAGCAAAAATTAGGGGTGAACATTCTTTTGGGATGATTTGCTCGGAAAAAGAATTGGAGATAAGCAACAATCACGACGGAATTATGGTTCTTGATGATTCGCTTGAACCGGGTACTCCTATTGCAAAAGCATTGGGTATGGATGATGTAATTTATGAAGTAGCAATAACGCCCAACAGAGCGGATGCTTTGAGCCATTACGGGGTGGCAAGGGATTTAGCAGCTATTTACAACATAGAAGCTAAACTGCCTGAAATAAATTATGAAGAAAAAGATTTTCATTCTTCCGACCTTGCAAGTGTTGAGATTGAAAACACTGAAGGCTGCCCCAGGTTTGTCGGCAAAGTAATAAAAAACATTACAATTAAAGAATCACCTGAATGGTTAAAGCAAAAGTTGGTTAGTATCGGTTCAAGACCAATAAGCAACGTAGTTGATATAACTAATTACTTACTGCATGAACTCGGACAGCCAATGCATGCTTATGATCTTGACACTCTCGCCGGCAATAAAATTATAGTCAAAAATGCAGAGGAAGGTGAGAAGTTTATAACTCTTGATTCAAAAGAAAGAAAATTAAAATCTAGCGACTTAATGATTTGCGATGCCGAACGTTCAGTTGGTATTGCCGGAGTAATGGGCGGTGAAAACACCGAAGTAACTGCAAACACCAAAAATGTTTTAATTGAGTGCGCTTATTTTAATCCGTCTATGGTTCGCAAATCGGCAAAGCATTTAAACATGTCAACTGATGCATCATATAGATTTGAAAGAGGAACAAATCCTGAAATGCCTTTATATGCAGCACGAAGAGCAGCTCAGCTAATTGGTGAACTTGCCGAAGGTGAGATTGCTAAAGGTGAAATAGATGTTTACCCGGAACCTTTGCAGTATAAAGACATAACATTAAGATTTGCACGTATTGATAAAATCTTAGGGTACTACGTTGCACCGGAAAGAGTTTCTAATATTTTTGAAAAACTTCAATTCAAAATAAAAGAAAAAAATGATGAAACATTACTTGTAAGTGTACCTCCTTTTAGACATGATATTGAAAGAGAGATTGATCTAATTGAAGAAGTTGCGCGTATAAACGGTTATGAAAAAATCCCTGCAGTAGAAAAAATTACAGTAACAATGGATGAAAGAATAGACCAATCTGAGTTTAAAGGGAAAATTAGAAATTCACTTTCTGCACTTGGGTTCAATGAGATCTATACTAATTCTCTTATGAATAAAAAAGCGGCTGAAAACTTCGGTGAACCGGTAAATGTAATCAATCCGCAAAATATTGAGATGAGTCACTTAAGACCCTCCTTAATTCCCGGTATGTTATGGACGCTTTCTAAAAATATAAAAGTAAAAGAAACGGATCTAAAATTTTTTGAAATTGGAAAAGTGTTTCAAAGAATAAACGAAAAAATTGAAGACTTTAAGGACTTTACAGAATCGGAAAGACTATTGATTGCAATTACAGGTAAGAAGAATTCTCAAGAGTGGTATGCAAAAGAAAATGAATATAATTTCTATGATTTAAATGGATATCTCGGGGAATTCCTCTCCAATATTTTGCTTGACAATAAGTTAAAGGATTCATATTATAAAAATAATAATCGATTTTACGATTATTATTCGCAATTTCATTATAAAAAAGATTTAGTTATTGAAGGAGGGAAACTCAAAGGAGATATACTTGATAAGTTTGACATAAAACAGAATGTTTTTGTTTATGATATCAACTTATCTTTGTTAAACAAAATTCATGTCAAAGAAAGAAAATTCAGAGAGTTACTAAAATATCCAAAAGTTATTAGAGATCTGGCGTTTGTTTTGGATAAAAGTGTAGATGCAAAAGAAGTAATGAACTGTATAAATGATAATAGTTGTAACTTATTGAAAAATATAAAGTTATTTGATATCTTTGAGAGTGAGTCATTAGGCACAGAGAAAAAAAGCCTGGCCTTCCAGTTGGAATACTACGATTATAGCCGAACTCTGACTGAAGAAGAAGTTGATAAAGATTTTTGGAATATTATTGAAGAAGTTAAATCAAAATTTAAAGCACAATTGAGAGGTTAGTTTGGCGGAATCTTCAAAATATGATTCATTCATGAATGAACTAAATTCTCTTGAAAAGCAGATATATTTACTTGTGCATAAAAACATTGATTTAACTGACCAAAATGAGCAACTTGCAGCTAGAAATAAATTTTTGGAAAAAGAAAATACAGAACTTAAACAAAAATTTTACGAATTCGAGGAAAAATTCAGTAGAGAAGCTGATGTAATTTATAACAGCTCAGAAACTCTGAATTCGGAGGAGAAAGAACAACTAAAAAATAAAATAAGCGAATTGATAAATAAAATTGATTATCATTTACGCTCTTAAACATATTGTTTGATGATTGGACTGATATTGTAAAAAATGAATGAAAAAAAGAAGCTAAAAGTTAACATATTTGATAAAGATTATTCTTTATTGGTAGATAATGAAGAAATTGCTACCGAACTGGCAAAGTATGTAAATAAAATAATGGAAGAAACCCAGGAAGAATTGCCGGATCAACCAAAAGAAACAATAGCAATTATAGCAGCATTGAACATAGCTTACGACCTGTTTGTTGAGAAAAATAGATTTAGAGAGTTTAGTATTCAGGCTACGGACAAAATAAAAAAAATAAAGCTTCTTTTGAGCGAATCTAAATCCATATCAGACCATTCATAAATTTTACCGCGCTGTTCATCCCGCATTATGAAGAACTAACAATTCATAACAAGGGTTATTGACTCACGGTGTGTATTACAGGCCTCATTCCGGCTTGCCGGAATTCTGCCTCGGCGGGACAGTGGAAGTAAAAAGCATCGGGCAGTTTCCCGCATTGGTTAGGGACGAGTTCTTCCTAACTGGGATGACAGCAGCGGAATTTTATATTGTATTTATGGAGGAAATAGATTATGCAATTGGAATTAGTTCTATTAATACCGATTGCACTGGTGTCTGCTATTATATTCTTTTATTTGGGTTGGTTTTTTAATACAAAGGTAGGAAAGAGTAATATAGCCAGTGCAGAAGAAAAAGCAAAAAAGATCACTGAAGATGCGGAAAAAGAAGCGAGGCATATTAAGAAAGAAAAATTATTAGAAGTTAAAGATGAATGGCTTCGCAAGAAACAGGAATTCGATAATGAAGTAAACACAAGAAGGCAAAAACTTCAAAATTATGAAAAGCAACTTGATAACAGAGAAGATAATTTAGAAAAAAAGTATGATCTTGTACTTCAAAAGGAAAAAGAAAATAAAGCGTCGGATAAGAAAATTTCCGAACAGTTAGAGTTTATTAAGAAAAAACAAACTGAGCTGGATAATTTATTGGTTGAACAGAACGTAAGATTGGAAAAGATAGCCGGCCTTACTTCTGATGAAGCTAAAAAAATGCTTATGGAAAATATGATCCATGAAGCAAAAACGGAAGCTTCCCAGCAGATAAAGGTCATTAGAGACCAGCTTAAAGTAGAGGCAAAAAAAGAATCCCAAAAAATTGTAATTCAAGCCATCCAGAGAACAGCAGTAGATCATTCTGTTGAGTCTACCGTGTCGGTCGTCCAAATTCAAAACGATGAAATGAAAGGCCGCATTATTGGCCGTGAAGGTAGAAATATTCGTGCCTTTGAATCGGCTACTGGCATAGACGTAATTGTAGATGATACACCTGAAGCCGTTATCCTATCGGGTTTCGACCAGTTTAGAAGGGAAGTTGCCAGATTATCATTAGAGAAATTAATTTCCGACGGAAGAATTCATCCGGCAAGAATTGAAGAAGTTGTTCAAAAGGTACAGGAAGAATTAGAAGAAGAAATTAGAAGAGAAGGCGAAAACACACTTATACAACTTGGTATTCATAACATGCATCCGGAACTGCTTAAACATGTAGGTAAAATGAAATATCGCTCAAGTTATGGTCAGAATCTTTTACAGCACAGTATTGAAGTAGGATATTTAACCGGAATAATGGCTGCCGAATTAGGACTTGATGTAAACCTTGCAAAGCGTGCAGGTTTATTGCATGACATAGGTAAAACAGTTGATAAAAATGTAGAAGGACCGCATGCTCTGGTTGGATATGACCTTGCTAAAAAGTATAAAGAACATCCTGTTGTAATAAATGCAATTGGTTCGCACCACGAAGATATTGAAATGGAAAATGCAATTTCTCCCTTGGTCCAGGCAGCAGATGCAATAAGCGGTGCACGCCCCGGCGCACGCAGGGAACCGTTAGAAAGTTATGTGAAAAGATTAGAGAACCTTGAGACACTTGCAAAATCATTTGAAGGAGTTGCAAAGACATATGCTATCCAGGCCGGAAGAGAAGTAAGGGTTGTTGTTGAACCCGACAAAGTTGACGATAATTTCTCCGATCAATTAGCTTATGATATAGCTCAAAAAATACAGGAAGAAATGGAATATCCCGGTCAGATAAAGATCACTGTAATTAGAGAAGTCAGAAAAATTGCTTATGCAAAATAGATCTTGTAAGAATTAATAATTAATCAAAAAATGTCATTCTGTAATATACGGGATGACATTTTTGCTTTAAAAAACATTATGAAATTAAAAATAGCAATTACTGGGAATATTGGTTCCGGTAAATCAACGGTAGCAGCTTTTATTGAAGAGAAAGGTTACCGTGTTATTAAAGCCGATGATATATCAAAAGAGTTTTACGTAGCTGATGAAAATGTTAAAAGGAAAATTATTGATAATTTTGGGGTAAAGAGCTACATAGATGGTAAATTAAACAAATCTTACCTTGCAGAGAAAGTTTTTTCAAATGAAGAAAATTTAAAAAGGATTAACTCAATACTACATCCTCCTACAATAAAAAAAATAAATTTGTTGATGAAAAAAGCGTTGCAGAAATGCGAAATGGTTTTTACTGAAGCAGCTCTGATCTACGAAGCAAAAATGGAGCAGTATTATGATTATGTAATAGTTGTTGCCGCCGATAAGGAGATTAGAAAAGAAAGATTATCCAAAAGAGACGGTTCATATAAAGATGATTTTGAAAAAAGAGACAGCAAACAAATTCCGCAGGAAGAAAAAGTTAAACTAGCTTCATTTGTTGTGGTAAATAATTCCTCTTTGAAAATTTTAAGAAGCAAAATAGATTTTATAATAAATCTTATTAAGCAGATAAACTGAAAAATATTTTAAAAAGATGATGATGTCTTACTTGATTTGATTGCAGTGATGGCGTAAATTTGATTCGTCAAAAATACGGAGTAATTAAGTGAATATCTTAAATTCTGCTATTGTTTCATTTGTTAAAATACTTCCCAGGCCGGTTGTACACATCTTTGCAAAAAAATATATTGCAGGCGAGAAATTAGAAGACGCTGTAAGAGTTACTAAAGAATTGAATGCTAAAGGCATAATGGTAACTATGGATGTTTTAGGCGAATCAATATCTTCAAAAGAAGAAGCAGTTGAAGCCCAGAAGGAATGCCTTGAAACATTGGATGCTATCAGGCGATATAATCTTGATGCGAACCTTTCCGTTAAACCCACTCAAATGGGTTTAATGCTTGATGAAGAATTTGCTTTTAACATGTTTGATGAAATTATTACCAAGTCGAATTCTATGAATAACTTTGTGCGTATCGATATGGAAGATTCTCCCGCTACGGATAGAACCATAAAACTTTTTAAACAGTTGAAAGAAAAATACGAAGGTGTCGGAATTGTTGTTCAAGCATATTTAAGAAGAACAATAGCCGATGTGACTGAACTTAACAAGAACGGCACAAACTACAGACTGTGTAAAGGTATTTATGTTGAACCTGAGGAGATAGCATACAAAGACAGGCAAAAAGTTAGAGACAATTTTTTAGATATCTTAAAGAAAATGTTTGAAGACGGTAATTACGTTGGAATTGCCACCCATGATGATTATCTTGTTAAAGGAGCTTATAAACTAATTGATGAAATGAATATCCCTAAAGATCGTTACGAGTTTCAAATGCTTTACGGGGTTAAAGAAAATCTTAGAGATAAAATAAATGCGGATGGCCATCGGATTAGAATATATGTTCCTTACGGTGATCACTGGTATGCTTACTCAATAAGAAGGCTCCAGGAAAACCCGGCGTTAGCATGGTACATAACTAAAAGCATATTTATACCGAATTGATGATATATTTAGGAATCGAAAGCTCGTGTGATGAAACTTCGGTGGCAGTAGTTTCAGAAAACAAAGTACTCGCAAATCTGGTTTCATCACAGGATTTTCATAAAGAATACGGCGGAGTAGTACCGGAACTATCAAGCAGGGCACACCTTGAAATTATTTTACCGCTTGTAAAGCAGGCATTAAAAAAAGCTTCCATAATCTTAAACGATATTGATGTAATTTGTGCAACAGCAGGTCCCGGATTAATTGGCGCCTTATTGGTTGGTTTAACATTTGCAAAAGGGTTATCGCTTTCATTAAACAAACCGTTCATTCCCGTAAATCATATTGAAGGACATATTTTCTCGGGATTCTTGATGAAAGAAAAACCGGAGTTCCCTTTTTTATGTTTGGTTGTAAGCGGCGGACATACCTTGCTTCTCAATGTTAAAAGTGAGTCGGAAATATATAAGTTAGGCTCAACAATTGACGACGCTGCCGGAGAGGCTTTTGACAAGGTTGCAAAGATGCTCGGACTGGAATATCCGGGGGGACCAAGTATTCAAAAGTATGCTGCCCAGGGTGATGAAAACAAAATCCGATTCCCAATATCTCAATGCAAAAACATATTTGATTTTTCATTCAGCGGATTAAAAACAGCAGTATTAAGATATATTCAGAAAGAATACGGCAGTTCTAAAGAGATTGATAAAAAACAATTGCCTGACATAGCCGCATCATTTCAAAAAGCTGTTGTCGGTGCTCTAAAACAAAAAACCGAAAAAGCCTTATTTTTGAATGAATATAAAACTATTTCTTTGGTAGGCGGTGTTGCGGCAAACCAAAGTTTAAGAAAAACTTTTCAAGAACTTTCTGCAAAACACAATGTAAAACTTGTTATTCCGGATCTACAGTTTTGCGGTGATAATGCTGCAATGATTGCAAATAGGGGAATGCAGCTAAATGAACTTGGAAGAAAATATTCGTTAAGTTATAATGCATATGCAAGTATTCCGCCAGAAACTTTTCTTTAACAATTTTCGTCTGTATAAATGAACAAACCGATAATCACTATAATTGAAGATAAAAAAACTATATCTCAAAACGATTATTATATTATTTCGGCAGTCTTCGGCTTTGTTCTCGGAATCCTGTTGTATACTTTTTTTACTCCTAATTATTTTGAAGGAGATAAAGTAAAAGAAATTGATATTCAAAACGGAGCATCTTTTGTAAAGGTTGTAGATATTCTTTACGACCAAAAAATAATTCCCAATAAGTTAAATATGAAAATTGCCGGATTTTTGTACGGTGCCGAAAGAAAGATAAAGGCGGGAAGATACAAAATTCCCAACGGGTTAAGTTATTTGCAGCTTACAAGCATTTTAACAAAAGGTGCAGCCGAACCTCAAATTTTGGTAACCATTCCCGAAGGTATCTGGCAGCATAATCTTGCCAAACTTTTAAAAGAAGAATTAAATATAGATTCAACTGAATTTATGAACTTAAGTAGCAATAAAATATTTTTACAGAGGCATGATATAACAGAAAAATCAATAGAAGGGTATTTACTCCCTGAAACGTATTACTTTTTTGAAAACATGACACCGGAAGAAATTATACTTAAATTGAAATCTGAAATGGATAACTTGTTTGATGAGAAAATAGAAAGACGCATGAAAGAATTGAATATGACTAAGCATGAAATTCTAACATTAGCCTCAATAATAGAGGGGGAGTCAAACATTGTAAGTGAATTCAAAACCATATCGGGAGTTTATCATAACAGGTTGAAGAAAGGCATAAAACTGCAGGCTGATCCAACAGTACAGTATCTAAAAAGACATAAGAGAAGGTATAATAAAATATATTACAAAGATTTGGAAATTGATTCACCTTTTAATACTTATAAATATCCAGGGCTTCCTCCAGCACCGATTAACAATCCCGGTAAGGAAGCAATTATTGCTGCATTATACCCGGAAGAACATGAGTATTACTACTTTGTAGCTTCGGGAAACGGTGATCATGTTTTCTCAAAGACATTGAGAGAACACAATAAAAATGTAAGACAGTACAGGCTTTGGAGAAAATATCAAAATTGAAGTTTATTGATTTAATTAAAATAGTATTTGTGATACTTTGCATTGCCGGTTGTGCAAATCAATTATCTCCCGGCGGCGGAAAGGTTGATAAAGTACCGCCTGAAATCATTAACGTAAACCCGCCGAACGAAACAGTTAACTTCACAGGCAATTCTATTGAGTTTACCTTTTCAGAATATGTTGATAAAAGTTCAGTGAAAAGCGCTGTTTTTATTTCCCCAAAAATTGAAGGAACATTTGAGTACGATTGGAGCGGTAGAACATTGGAAATTGTATTTCCCGATTCTTTAAGAGAAAACACAACTTATATTTTTACGATTGGGACTGATGTTGTTGACAACAACAATAAAAACAGAATGGCGAAAGCATTTACCTATAGACTTTCGACGGGTGATGAAATATTTAACGGCAAAATAACCGGGAAAGTTTATGATGATAACCCGGACGGCACTTTTATATTTGCATATAAAGTTGATTCTGTTGAAGTGAATCCAATTGAAGAAAAACCGTTGAATATTACTCAAATTGGTGAGAACGGCGAATACGAGTTGCTTGGCCTGAGCCCGGGAAAATATAATATTTATGCTGTTAACGACAGTTTTAAAGACTTGCTTTACAATGTTGAAAGCGATTTCTACGGCGTTCAGGATAAGGAAATAATGATAACAAAAGAACTGCCTGATATAAATGATCTTAACTTTAAATTAACTAGTGAAGACACTACCAAGCCTTTTGTTTTGTCGACCACTATGGTTGACAGGTATCATATTTTAATAGAATATAATGAACACATTGATTCAACAAAGATAACTACAGATGACTTTTTTATTATAGATTCAACAAACAACAGTGTAACTAACTTCAGATATTATTACAAAAATGATCTTCAAAGTCAGAAGGCCTTTTTAGTTTTGAATGATACATTGCAAAATACTGATGATAAATATCTCATCACAAATAATATAACAGATTATGAAGGTAATATAAGCGACAAAGATGAGATAAGGTTCATGCCGAGTGACAGAATAGATACGGCAAAAGTAAAAGTTAATAAAGTTATTACAGAATTTACCGGTAATCAAATTGACTTTGACAATCCATGGGTGCTGATAAATTTCGATGATGGATTTGAACAAAACAATTTACAGAATACAATAAAATTTTCTGATGAAACTAAATCCTATTCGTTTGCAATTGACAGAATAGATGACGGTACAATAAAGATAAATGTTAAAGATAAGTTGAAGAGTGACAGCCGTTATAAAGTTGAAATTGATTTAAGTAATATTGTGGATATAGAAGGGAATGTAATTGACTCGGTTTATACGATTAATGTATCGACAATCAATGCAATTAATTTTTCCGGCGCATTTGGCAGGATAATCACCACTAGCAAGGATTCGTTAAACTATTACACGGTTTTGGAAAACTTATCCGATAAAAAAATCAAACTGGTAAAAAAAGTTAAACGTAACTTAACTTTTGAATATGACAGAGTTTTCCCGGGTCAATATTTATTGTGGTCTTTTATAGATAAAGACAGCAATGGAGTTTTTAGTTACGGTAAAATTTATCCTTTTGAACAGTCGGAACCGTTTGTTTACTATCCGGATACACTTGAATTAAAAGCACGCTGGCCGGTAGGTGATATAGAGGTAGTGTTTAACTAATTATATAGATAATATTCTTTACTCAGTTCTTTGAATTTTTCAACATCCTTTCGCCAGTATTCTCTGATGTCTTTTACTTTATAATTTTGTTGAAACATCAATCTTATTTTATCTGAACCTAATACTTTGTCAAACATAGATAAGCTGTTTTTATCTATGTCTTCAAAAATTAATTTGTCCGGATATAATTCGTGAACAGCTTCCAATACATAAAATTGAATTTCCGTTAACATACAACTTGAGAAATCTTCAAAATAAATTTGAACGCCGTTTACGGTTTTGTCTTTTGAAAAAGCATAATAAGGTTTATAAGAAATTGCTTTGAAAATTATTTCCGATATTTCTTTACTGTTTAATATTTCTGCTAACGAATCTGGGTTGATAAACTCTGCCGCAATTGTCTGAAATGGAATGGTGTAACCAACTCCGTTCGAAAATTTATTTAATTCACCAACAATGCCTGTAGCAGAATAATAAAACGCAGTCTCCCAATTCGGAATGTGGGGGGAAGTTGGTATCCAATGAAGTCCGGTATCTAACCATAACATTTCTCTTTCCCAACCTTCCATTTTTATAACCGTCAATCTGCACTCGTTACCTGATGTTTTATAAATTTCATCTTTTATGAATGAAGCAAGCTCACCGCAGGTTAATCCGTATATATAAGGTATTTCATATTTACTTACAAAAGAATGAAAACCATCTTCTACCAATGAACCCTCAACTCGTAAGCCGCCTAAAGGGTTAGGCCGGTCGAGAACAATAAACTCTATGTTATTTTCAGCAGCGGCTTCCATTGCTAATCCAAGTGTAGATATATATGTGTATGATCTGCTTCCAATATCTTGAAGATCATAAACCAGAACATCAATTCCTTCCAACATTTCCTGTGTCGGTTCTTTTGTTTTACCGTACAGAGAATAAACCGGGAGCTGTGTTTTTTTATCAATGTAACTTTTAACATAACTTCCGGCATTTTGAGTGCCGCGTACTCCGTGTTCAGGTGCAAATAATGCTTTTAAGTTAACCTTCCCGGAGTTGTAAAAAATATCAACTGTTGATATTAATTTATTATCAACACCTGTTTGATTTGTTATCAAGCCGATAGTCTTATTATCAAGCTGAACAAAACCATTTTCCTTTAGAACTTCAATTCCTGTTTTTACTTTTGGTGATTGAGAAAAGGAGACAGTAAGCAAAAGAAGGGTAAATATTAGCTGTTTCATAAAGTATTACTTCCGGTAAATAATGTCACCGTTTTTTATTGTCATACAATTCAAATTTTTCCCGACATTATAAATGATATCTGCATATTCCTTTGTGTCTAATACAGCAAAGTCGGCTTTTTTATTAGCTTCTATGCTCCCGGTTTGCCGGTGAACATTTATGGCTTTGGCTGCGTTTATTGTGACAGCCGTAATAATCTCTTCCATTGTCATTTTCATCTTTAATGCAGCAAGAGACATAATTAAGCTCATGTTTGCAATATGAGACGAGCCGGGATTAAAGTCGGTTGAAAGAGCAACAACGGTATTGTTGTCAATCAATTTTCTTGCGGGTGCAAAATCATAATTCAAAAAGAAAGACACTCCCGGGAGCAGCACTACGGTTATTTCGCTTCCCGCAATTTTGGGAATATCTTCATCGGCTAAAACCTCAAGGTGGTCAACGCTGTCTGCGTTCATTGCCAAAGCCAAATCCAATCCGCCCAAATTATTAAATTGATCCGTATGCAGCTTCAATCTTAAATTCAATTGAGCGGCTTTCTCAAAAATTAATTTAGTTTCCTCTGTTGAGAAAGCAGTGGCCTCGCAAAAAACATCACAGTAATCTGCCAGATCATTCTCTGCAACGTAAGGCAGCATTTTATTAATTATCAAATCAACATAATCTTTTTTCCTGTTTCTAAATTCCGGCGGGGTAGTATGAGCTCCCAGGAAAGTAGTAACAATATCAATCGGGGTTTCCCATTTTAATCTTTTTGCAACTTCCAAAATTTTTATTTCGTTTTCAAAATCCAAACCGTACCCGCTTTTTATTTCAAGAGTAGTAACACCCTGCGAAATAAAATACTCTATACTTTCTTTTGCAATTTCAAAAAGCTCTTCACTTGATGATTGCCTAACAGATTTAACGGTTGAAATTATTCCGCCTCCTTGCTTTACTATTTCTTCGTAATCAACACCCGCCAATTTCATTTTAAACTCATTAGCACGTGAGCCAGAAAAGACAGTATGAGTATGGCAGTCTATTAATCCTGGCATAATAACTTTATTTGAAATATCAATTACTTGGTCTTTAGCAGTTATTTCCAATTCAGAGGTAGGTATTATTGAATTGATAACCCCATTTACAACAACAATTGAGTGGTCTGTTAAAACAGCAATATTATTCATTTCGCTGCCGCGTTTAAAATTTTTGCCGTTTGTATTTACGGTAACAATTTCAGAGGGATTAAATAATATTTTTTTCATAAGAGTAATATTAACTTATAAAATCGAAGAAGTAATTGAGTTGTGAAAAATGCAAACGAATATCTAATATGCTAAAATTTTTGTTAATAAGTCAATAATTTTGTAAATTTCATGCTTAAAAATAAAAAGGAATTAACATGCCTCCTTCCAAAAAATTAAAAATACTTTTTGTTACCTCAGAAGTGGTGCCTTTCGTAAAAACCGGCGGTTTGGCAGACGTTTCTTCCGCCCTCCCTCAAAAACTCCTGGAAATGGGACACCAAATAAGAATTGTTGTTCCCAAATATGGCGCTATAGATGAAAGAAAGTTCAAAATCCATGAAGTAGTCAGATTAAAGGATCTTTCAGTTGATATAGGTAATAAGGAAGTTATTTTCTCACTTCGTTCTTCCTTTTTGGTTGGGCAAAAAGCCAGGGTACAGATTTACTTTCTAGACAACGATGAGTATTTCGGAAGCAGGCACAGCTTATATTCTGACCCGATCTCCGGCAAAGATTTTAAAGATAATGATGAAAGATTTGTATTACTGGCAAAATCAGTATTTGAACTGATAAATAAGCTTGGTTGGGTACCCGATGTAATTCATTGTAATGATTGGCAGTGTGGTCTTATTCCTGCATACCTTAAAAATACTCACAAGGATGAAGAACTTTTTAATAATGTGAAAACCATTTTTACTATTCATAATTTGATATATCAGGGTGTTTTTGCCAAGTCTTCATTTAATAAAACAGGATTACCCGACGAGCTGAATTCAGAAGAGGGAATTCTGCACAACGGCAAAGTAAACTTTATAAAAAGCGGTTTAATGTTTGCGGATTTAATTAATACTGTAAGTGCAACTTACGCTGATGAGATTTGTAGAGATAATGATTTTGGCGCGGGATTAAAAGATACATTGTGCCAAAGGAAAAAAGATGTCTACGGTATTGTTAATGGTATTGACACCTCGATTTGGAATCCTGAAAAAGATAAAAAAATCGCGAAGAAATATTCATTAAAAAAACTTGATGATAAAGAAGAAAATAAAAAAGCCTTGTTAGATAAGTTTGGTCTGGATTATAAAGAAGGCGTTCCCGTAATCGGAATGATTTCAAGGATATATGATACCAAAGGTTTTGATCTTGTTCAGAAAGGTTTTAAGGATATTATGAAACTTGATGTTCAAGTTTTACTTTTGGGCACTGGCGATAAAAAATATCATAAATTTTTTGAGTCAGCTTTAATGAATTATTCTGATAAATTTGCCTGTTATTTAGGGTTTGATGACGAGCTTGCTCACTTGATGGAAGCAGGCAGCGATATGTTTTTAATGCCTTCCAAATATGAGCCATGCGGCTTAAATCAAATGTACAGCCTGGTTTACGGGACTGTTCCAATAGTACACAAAACCGGCGGACTTGCTGATACTGTAGTTAAATTTAATGAAAAAGAGGGAACCGGCAACGGTTTTGTTTTTAGCAAGTATGATGCAGGGGAGATGTTAAAAGAAATAAAAAGAGCTATAAAAATTTATTCATCAGACAAAAAGAGTTGGCAGAAAATTATCAAAACCGGAATGAAATCGGATTTTTCATGGTTAAATTCTTCCAAGAGTTATGTTGAGCTTTATAAAAAAATTGCCGGTTAACTTTTAATGCCCAATCCCACTGTATTTTTAGATAGAGACGGAACAATTATCATTGATGAAGGATATTTGGGTGACCCCGATAAAGTGAAGTTTTTACCTGGAGTGCCTGAGTGTATTAAAAAACTTAAGAACGGATATAATTTTCAATTAATTGTTATTTCAAATCAGTCAGGTATTGCTAGAGGACTGATAACTCACGAGCAAGTTAATTCCGTAAATACAAAAATTAATTCTTTACTTAGTAAAAATCGTGCAGCAATTGATTCTTTTTATTATTGTCCTCATCACCCGGATTTTTCATCTGGAGAAGAAAATTGTGGTTGTCGTAAACCTTCTCCTGATATGGTTTTTCAAGCAAGCAAAGATTTTGATGTGGATTTAGCAAAATCATATTTTATAGGAGATAAAGCTTCAGATGTTGAATGCGGATTAAACGCCGGAATAAAGGCTATATTATTAAGTTCTGATAACGTTGATAATGAAATAAATCTTTTGCAAAAACATAGAAAATCTCCCAGCTTTGTAGCTCAAAATTTTATGGAAGCTTGTGATTTTATTATAAATGATTTTGTGGAGAAAGAAGGTTAAAGTTGTTTCTGGAATACCTGCATGACTATTTTTAAATTATGAAATAGTCTGTAGTATTCTTTACGTGTATAATTGAATGATTGTTTTATGAAAGGTTTGGAAGTTAGAAGTAACTTGAGATATATGGGGGGAGCAGCTTCAGAACTGGTTAACGAAAATATTTTAAAATTATTTGCTGTCGAATCAGTTTCTGATTTTATTTTTTTGTTTTCTTTTACTTATATTTCTGAATTAAATACAGATAATTCTGTCAAACTCGTAACAACTTTGGGTGAAACTGTTTTCTTCGAAGAAAGCGTAAATACCAAGAGTGGAGAGTGGTACAAGCTTGAGATAGAATGAGAATTAGAATTATCTGTTTTATGTTGATTGTAATTATTAGCATAAGAGTTATTTAGAGTTTAATGGAAGCGAATTGCAATATTTGAAGTATCTGCACCAGATCACATTTGAGGCAGAACATAGCAATCTACAAGATTTCTTCCAGTCATTTGGGAACAGATGATTTCTAGTGAGGTTTAACATAACAACGTACCCATAAAAGTTTTGATGGTACGATATGTAAGTAGCACTAAATAAATACAGCATTTTTTTGCTGCTTGAATTTGAAAGTTTGTTGATTTCGGTTTCCAATTCTGGTTGGATTTACCACAGAAGAGGATCTGTGATAAGAAAGTTTTTATAGAGCTCTGGTTTCTTTTTAATTTGTGAAGGCTCTAATTTGTTTGATAAGAAAAGTTAATAACAATAAAATAAGGAAGCTAAAATTGAAACTAATGAAATTTATACCGCTGTTGATTGTATTTGGCGTTTCATTGGTAGCTTCACCTATTAAAGGTGTGAATACTGAAACAGCAGTAGACAGTATCAATCTAATGCAGGAATTCAGTCTGTTTTACGAATATCATAAAAATGATGATTTTGCAAGCGCTGAACCTCATGGCTGGAATATTCTTCATTCAGATCCGGTCAAATTTATCAAATACAGACCTTATAAAAAAATGGAAGATATTTTGTGGTATCTGCATGATAGTAGTGATGTTACGGACGAACGAAAGCAGGTAATCGCAGATACAATTTTATGGGTCTATGACCAGGCAATGGAAAAGAATCCTGAAAAAGCCGATTATTTTCAAATCAAAAAGGCTTATGTTTCCGAAATATGGCATGACTTTCCTCATGAAAGAGTAGTGTCAGAGTATGAAAAAGCAATTGAAATGAATCCAGATTTATCTACCTTTTATTATGATAGACTTGGCAGAATATATTTAAGGAATGTTGAAGAAGATTCGGATTATAAAATTAAAGCGTTAGAGCTCTATTCAAAGTTAGCGCAAAGAGAACCTGAAAATACTATGTGGCCTGATATGATGGCAAGAGTAGCTTCAGATCCTCAGGAATTAGAAGATATTTACCGAACAACGTGGATTCTGGATAAAGAGAATTTAGAAAAAGCTTATCAATATGCTTCTCTATGTTTTAGAAATGAAAATTACGACAGTTCTATTGTAGCCTTTGAATTTCTAACAGAAAAAGCGCCGGAAGTAATTAACTACTGGAAACAGCTATCTACTGCTTATGATAAGCTGGGAAAAACTGAGCAAGCAATAAACGCATATAAAACATTAATAGAGTTACAGCCGGACAACAGAGACAATTACGCAAATATTGCTATCATTTATAAAGGTTTAGGGCAGTTATCTGTTGCAAGGTCGTATCTGCAGAAAGCAGCAAACACTGATCCTAGCTGGGATTACCCTTATTACATTGAGGCACAGTTGTATGAACAAACCGCAAGAGACTGTTACTCGGGCAAGTTTGAATTTATGGATAAATGTGTTTATCAGTTGGCTGTTGATACTTACAGAAAAGCTAGAAGCAAAGGCGGGTCTTATGCCGGTCATTCCGGTGATAGAATAAACGCTTTAAAAACATCTGTGCCGCAGCAGGAAGATTATTTCTTCAGGAAACTAAGTTCGGGCGATGTAATAAAAATCGAAGGCAGATGTTACGATTGGATTGGAAGAAGTATAACAGTACCTTAGTCATTAAACTAATTTTGAGATAAAATAACTATGCTGAATTTATTAAATACCGATCAGGAAGTTCTTAATATTGCTAAAAGAGAGATTGAAAGACAGCAAAATAACATTGAATTAATAGCTTCTGAAAATTTTGTGAGCCTGCCGGTTTTAGCAGCTGCGGGCACTGTTTTAACTAATAAATATGCAGAAGGATACCCGGGCAAAAGATATTACGGCGGATGTGAAATTGTTGACCAGGCTGAAGATTTAGCGAAAGATCGTTTAAAGAAATTATTTGATGCTGAATATGTAAATGTTCAGCCTCACAGCGGTTCCAATGCAAACTTAGCAGTATATATGGCTTTGATGAATCCTGGCGATAAATTTTTGGGTTTAAGTTTAGACCACGGCGGACATTTAACTCACGGTTCTCTTGTGAATTTTTCCGGGAAGCTATACAAAGCTCTCGGCTATACTTTGAACAAAGAAACCGAACTGCTTGATTATAATATAATTGAAGATATAGCAGTCAAAGAGAAACCCAAAATGATTGTTGCCGGTGCTAGCGCTTATTCACATGATTGGGATTATGCCAAATTCAGGGAAATCGCAGATAAGGTTGGAGCATATTTGTGGTGTGACATGGCTCACCCTGCCGGGCTGATAGCAACAAAAAGATTGAATAACCCCTTACCGTACTGCGATGTTGTAACTTCAACAACCCATAAAACTTTAAGAGGACCGCGCGGTGGTATAATTCTTATCGGGAAAGACAGAGAAAATCCAATAGGTATCAGAACACCTAAAGGCGATAGGGTAAAATTAATGTCGGAAGTATTCGACGGAATTGTTATGCCGGGTGTACAGGGTGGTCCCCTAATGCACATAATATTAGCTAAAGCTTTGGCATTCGGTGAAGCGCTAACTAATGCATACAGCGAATACACCGGGCAAGTAATTAAAAATGCAGATGCTATGGCAAACAAACTGTCAAGTCTGGATTATAAAATTGTTTCCGGTGGGACTAAAAATCATGTATTTCTGGTTAATTTGACTAACAAAGGAATAAGCGGTAAAAAAACGGAAAGAGCATTAGAGGCAGCCGGAATAACAGTTAACAAAAATATGATTCCGTTTGATGAAAAGAGTCCTTTCGTAACAAGCGGAATTAGAATAGGTACACCTGCAATGACCTCCCGCGGCATGAGAGAAGTTGATATGGTAACTATTGCTGAATTCATAGATAGGGCTGTCAAAAATTATGAGAACGAACAGGTTCTAACTGAAATTAAAAATGACGTAAAAGAACTGTGTTCAAAATTCCCATTATATCCCGAACTAGTATAAAAGACTACATTGAGTTCCGAAAAAAATAATAATGAATCGGGGAATGGCGAAGTTGGGATGTCATTCCTTGAACATTTGGAAGAATTACGATGGCGGCTCATATACCTTTTTCTCGGCCTGTTTATTGGTACTTTCGTAGCGTGGATAGTTATAGAATATCTGGTTGAAGGAATATTATTATTACCTGCAAGAAATGCCGGTATAAATCTTCAAAACCTCAAACCTTTCGGACAATTATTTTTATATATTCAAATTGCAATTATAGCCGGAATAGTTGTAAGTATTCCTAATGTTTTTTACCAGATCTGGAAGTTTATTGGCCCGGCACTTAGAGAAAATGAGAAGAGATATGCTTTCTGGGTAGTTGCATTTTCTTCGTTTTGTTTTATTGCAGGAATTGTATTCGCGTATTTTGTTATGCTTCCTCTCACATTAAAGTTTGCTGCTCAGTTTGGGACTGAAGAAATCGAAAATAACTTTGCCATCAATGAATATTTTTCAATTATTATTAGTGTTATGCTGGCGGCCGGTGTAGTTTTTGAATTGCCGATGTTATCTTTTTTCCTTTCCAAACTTGGAATATTAACTCCAAAAATAATGAGGAAATTCAGGAAACATTCTATAGTGGGTATTTTACTTCTAGCCGCTGTTCTTACTCCCGGTGCTGATCCTGTCGCGCAGATTCTTTTAGCTATTCCGTTGGCTTTATTATATGAAATAAGTATTTTTGTGTCTAAACTATCTCAAAGAAAAAGTATTGAAGAACCTGAAACTTAGTGATATAACACTACCTATAAATGATGATCTATCAAAATTTAACGACCATTTCAAAGAATCATTAAAATCAAAAGTTCCGCTTGTCGATTTAGTAACAAAATACATTCTTAAACAGAAAGGAAAAAAGATACGTCCAACTTTAGTGCTTCTTTCTGCCAAAGCTTCTGGTGGAATAAACGAAAGCACTTTTAGGGGCGCAACACTTGTTGAGTTACTGCACACAGCTACTTTGGTTCATGATGATGTTGTAGACGAGGCTGAAAAAAGAAGGGGGCTTCCTTCAATTAACGCTGTCTGGAAAAATAAAGTTGCTGTGCTTATTGGCGATTATCTTTTATCCCGCGGACTAATGATAGCAGTTGAGGGCGGTGATTTTGAGTTTTTAAGAATTACAACTAACACAGTTAAAAGAATGTCGGAAGGGGAACTGCTGCAAATAGGTAAAACTAAGAAGCTGGATATTAATGAAGAAACGTATTACAGGATAATTTCAGATAAGACTGCTTCGCTACTTTCAACATGTTGCGAAATAGGTGCTTTAAGTGCAAGTGATAATCCTGAAAAAAGAGCAGCGATGAGAAATTACGGAGAATACCTGGGAATAGCCTTCCAAATCAAAGATGACATTCTGGATTATTCAGGGCGAACATTTGTTGTAGGAAAACCACTTGGTGCAGATATCAAAGAAAAAAAAATTACACTTCCTTTAATTCATGCATTAAAGCAAGCTGATGACAGCGATAGCAAAAGAATAATAAAACTCATTAGAAAGGGATTTAAGAACGGGGGTGAGAAGGAAGTTATTGAGTTTGTCAATAAACACAACGGAATTGAATATTCTTACGAGGCTGCAAACGGATTCTCCCGAAATGCAAAAGACGAATTAAAAATTCTTCCGGATTCGGAAAGCAAGTCGGCTTTAAGTAATCTTGTTGACTACATTATTTCCCGCAATAAGTAGAATCAGCTATTAAATTAAATTTGAATTTATACGATGATTATAGTGGAATAGTATAAATAGATATTATATGATTGTTTATTCTGTTGGAAAAAGAATAAAGAACTTCTTTAAAGCCTGGATAATCAAAAGAGATTACGGGGAAGAAGTAAAAATTATTGATGGCGAAAGCTTATGGAAAAACCCGTTTAAGCAGGTTAAAAAGCACGGCTTGGTTAGATGGTATCATTCTAATGGTAAAATAAAAGCAGAATGCAGGTATAATGATAATAAGCTGGAAGGAATAAGCTGTTTTTATTATGAGAGCGGTAGATTAAAAGCTAAAGAAAATTATAAAGATAATAAACTGGAAGGTATGTCTAAAAAATATTATGAAACCGGGGGAGTGAAAAGCGAAGAATACTACAAGAAAGGCACCCTTCTATTCAAAAGAGTATTCGATTTAAACGGTGATGTGACACTTATAAGTAATTGATATTCCCATCTAAAAAATCTTCTAGCAAAATAGTTTAAATTAGTTTTTGCAATTATATTTTTATTTCCTATTTTGGATTTATACTTTTTTGTAAATTATATATCGTGTCTTAATTAAGTGAAGATATTTTATATAATTTAACCATTTGAGGGTAAACTAAATTAACCAGGCTTCAGGGCGCAAAAAAATTATGAAATGCTGTTTCGATAATTTTTATAAGTCTATGTCTGTATAAATCCTGGGAAAACAATGAAAAAAACTGTACTTGATTACATTCTAAAAGTACGTCTGCCGTTAACAATATTTGTAGTCATTCTTGCCTTTATGATAACTTTTTTCTTTTCTAAAAAGGAAAGAGACGGAATTGGCTATGCACCTGTTCAACCTATTCAATATTCTCATAAATTACATGCAGGTGACCTGGGTATTGACTGCCAGTATTGTCATACAGGTGTTGAAAAAGGACGGCATGCTATAGTACCGTCGGTTAATATTTGTATGAACTGCCATAGTGTTGCACGTAAAAACCGGCCTGAAATTATTAAGTTAACGGAATATTACGAAAAAGGAACTATACTACCATGGAAGAGAATTCATAAGGTGCCCGAATATGCTTACTTTAATCACAGTGTGCATGTAAACAAAGAAATCAAATGCGAAAGCTGTCACGGTGAAATTAAAACTATGGAGGTAGTAAGCCAAGTAAGAGGCTGGACAATGACTGCATGTCTGGATTGTCATCGCAATCCGCATGAACAATTGCCTTACTTAAAAAAGGTAAACAACGGACCTGAGAACTGTGCAGCCTGTCATAGATAAGAGGATAAAATGAAAAGTTTAAACAGAAGAAAGTTTTTTGACAGAATTACCAAGGGTGCTTTAGGTGCGGCGTTAATTGCTTCGTTACCGGTTTCTCTTTTGGGGAAACAAAAAAATAAAATCAATAATGTTAAAGTTGATATTCATAAAAGTGCTGTAAAAAGAAATAATAGGATTGCAGGAAATGTCTAATTCTACCAACGATAACAAGATTTGGAAAAGCATTAAAGAATATAATAATGATGAAGAAGTTTTAAAAGCTAAACACGATGAATTTAAGAAAGGCGTGACGGATGATTTTGATCCTGATAAATTAAGCGGAATGTCAAGAAGAAGGTTTTTAGCTTTAATGGGTGCATCTGCTGCATTCGCTGCAACAGCTTGTTCGGATTACAGGGATAAAGGTGAAATTATCCCTTACAATAAAAGACCGGAAGGAGTTTTACCCGGTACTCCTAATTTTTATGCATCATCAATTCAGGATGGTAATGAAAATTACGGTGTACTAATTAAAACCCGCGAGGGAAGACCGATAAAAATTGACGGTAACCCGGAACACCCTATAAATAAAGGTAAAGTAACAGACAGAGTACATGCAAGCATATTAAGCCTTTACGATCCTTCACGATTAAAAAATCCTTTAAAAAATAATAAAGAGATTGCGTGGGATGTAGCTGATAAAGAAATTGTTAATAAATTAAATACCGCGGTAACTAACGGTAAAGAAATTGCTATAGTTACCAACACTATTCTTTCTCCTTTCACAAAAAGAGTATTAAAAGATTTTAAAGAAAAGTACCCTACTGTAAATATTTATTCTTATGAATTAGTTAATGATTTCCAAAGAGTAACTACATGGGAAAAGTGTTACGGTACTAAAGAACTCCCGTCAATCAAATGGAATGAAGCAAATGTAATTTTTTCTTTAGAAAGCGATTTTCTCGGCAGGGAAGGTAACACTGTTGAAAATTCAATGTTGTATGCCGAACGCCGTGACATAATGAACGGAAAAGATTTTAACAGGCTTTATGTTGCAGAAGCCGGAATGAGCCTAACCGGAATGAATGCTGATTATAGGTTACGTGTTCGTCCCGATTCGCAATACGTTTTTGTGATGAGTCTGTTGAATGAAATAGTTTTAAAAAGAGGGTCAGCAAATATTGAAATCAACGATGCGGTAAAAAATAAATTAAACAAATTTTCAATTAATAATTTTATAAGCAGCAGCAATCTAAACAAAGAAAAAGTTTTCGGCCTGGTTGACGATTTGGTTAAAAACCGCGGCAATGCAATTGTTTATGCCGGTGACATTTTGCCCGAGGAAGTTCACGTTGCTGTTAATTTTCTCAACGAAGTTTTGGGCAATGATGATTTATACAATTTTGAAAATTCTTTTGTTAACAAGGATTGGGAAGTATCAAACGATTTTAAAAATTTGATTGACAATATGAATTCCGGCAAGGTTTATGTCGTTATTCATTTTTCCTCTGATCCGGTTTTTCATTTGAACTCACTTTACGGCTATTCTTCTGCATTATCAAAAGTTGAAACAAAAATTTCGTTAACTGAAACAGCAAATGATACTTCTGCATTATGTGATTATGTCCTTCCGATTAACCATGCATTGGAATCATGGGGAGATTCACAGAATCGGAAAAATGTCTATACTTTACAGCAGCCGGTTATTGCACCGATATTTAATACAAGGCAAAAAGAATCAATCTTACTAAGTTGGGTTTCAGGCACCAAAAGTTATGCGGAAGATATTTCACAAAAACATTTGATGGAGACGTTCAGAATTGAAGTTTACGATAAACTCGGTTTTAGTGTCAGCTTCAAACAATATTGGTATAACGCGCTGCACGACGGTTTTGTAAAGATGAAAGATGATGTTTCAGTTAAACCGGAATTCGACTTTACATCATTTACATCAATGAAAAACAAAATGCCGGGTAAAGATTATTGTGTCCAGTTGCAATCAAGCTACTACGTTGGTGACGGCACATACGCAAACAACGGCTGGCTCCAAGAATTACCGCATCCGGTATCAAAAGTTACCTGGGATAATTATGCCGCTGTTTCATCAACTACAGCAAAAGAATTAAAGGTTGAAAACGAGGACTACATTGAAATTGAAGTAGAAAATAAAAAACTGAAAATCCCTGTTATGATCCAGCCCGGTGCAATGGATAAGGTTGTAACAATCGAATTAGGTTACGGCAGGGAAGTAATCGGTGATGCAGGAAAAGAATCAGGATTTAATGCTGCTGTATTAATGAATACTAAAGGATATTCTCCGTGGATTTACAACAACGCTAAAGTTGTAAAGTCATCCGGTTCATACAAATTGGCTTCTACACAAGAGCACCATGCATTGGACGGTACATTTGTAAAGGACTTCCACAAGATTAGAAAAATTATTCAAGAAGGTACTGTAGAAGAATATAATAAAGATCATCACTTTTTACACAAAGCAAAACACGACATTTTTAGTATTGGGGATGACGTCAAGTATAAAGGCAACAAATGGGCAATGGCTATTGACTTAAATAAATGTTTAAGCTGCGGTTCATGTGTAACTTCATGTAACGTTGAAAACAATATTCCTGTTGTTGGAAAAGACCAGGTTGCTGTGGGCAGGGAAATGCAGTGGATTAGAATTGACCGGTATTATTCCGGTACACCTGATGAGCCTGAAGTAAGCACACAGCCAATGCTATGCCAGCACTGTGATAACGCACCATGTGAAAATGTATGCCCGGTAAATGCAACTAACCACAGCCCCGACGGATTAAATCAAATGGTATACAACCGCTGTGTCGGGACAAGATACTGTGCTAACAACTGTCCCTATAAAGTCAGAAGATTTAATTTCTTCAATTTTAGAGACAACTTTGCAGACTCATATTATGACAACGAATTGACATATCTTGTAAACAATCCTGAAGTAACTGTACGTTCACGGGGTGTGATGGAAAAATGTACTTTTTGTGTTCAAAGAATTATGGAAGAAAGATCAAATGCAATTAAGGATAATAGGGAAGTAGACGGCGAGAACATTGTTACTGCCTGCCAGGAGGCATGTCCCACAAACGCAATTGTTTTTGGTGATGCAAACGATGTTGACTCAAAAGTTTCAAAATATAGAAAACATGATTTAGCCTATCATGTTCTGGAAGAATTAAATGTCAGACCAAATGTTACTTATCTTGCTAAATTAAGAAACGTTCAGTCGGAGGATAATGCTTAGTGGATTCCACGGTAGACTATAGAAAAGAAATTCCGGTTGTTGAGGGGAAACCGGCTTTAAGAGAACTTGATGATATAATTTCAAAACCTCTCGATGCAAAGCCTGATAAAAAATTTTATATAGCGCTGGCAATTACCCTTTCAATGCTTGGCATAGGAGCTATTGCTTTAGCTGTTTCTTTTATTTACGGTGTTGGCATGTGGGGAAACAATAACCCTGTTGGTTGGGGTTTCCCGATAGTTAACTTTGTATTCTGGGTTGGTATAGGTCACGCAGGAACACTTATCTCTGCTATTTTGTTTTTACTTCGTCAAAGATGGCGTAACGGTATAGCACGCTTTGCAGAAGGCATGACAATCTTTGCAGTTATGACTGCCGGCATATTTCCCGTAATTCATACCGGACGTCCGTGGCTGGCGGGTTATTTATTGCCTTATCCTAATCAACATTCGCTTTGGGTAAACTTCACATCGCCGCTGTTGTGGGATGTGTTCGCAGTCTCTACTTATTTTGCGGTTTCATTTGTATTCTGGTATGTTGGTCTGGTGCCCGACTTTGCTATTTTAAGAGACCGCACTGTAAATAAAATCAGGAAAATTATTTATTCAATATTCAGTTTGGGATGGAGAAATTCAAACCGTCATTGGCAGCATTATGAAATGGTTTATTTAATACTTGCTGGCTTTGCTACTCCGTTGGTTTTATCTGTACACACAATTGTAAGTTTTGACTTTGCCGTATCAATATTGCCCGGCTGGCATACAACTATCTTCCCGCCTTATTTTGTTGCGGGAGCTGTATTCTCCGGTTTCGCGATGGTTCAGAATGTTCTAATAATTGTAAGAAAGATTTTTAATTATGAGCATATCATAACTCTTAAAACCTTGGAGAATATGAATAAAGTAATTCTCCTTACGGGATCAATGGTTGGATATGCGTACATGATGGAATTTTTTATTGCCTGGTACAGCGGCGTACAGCCTGAACAGTTTACATTTATCAATAGAGCTTTTGGACCTTATGTTTGGGCATATTGGATAATGGTATCATGCAACGTGATATTCCCGCAATTATTCTGGATTAAAAAAATTAGAATAAGTATTCCAATGATGTTTGTTATAGCGATACTTGTAAACGTAGGAATGTGGTTTGAAAGATTCGTTATAACAGTTACATCATTATCAAGAGATTATCTGCCGTCAAGCTGGGCTTATTATTCACCGACCCTGGTAGATGGTGCTATTTTACTGGGCAGTTTTGGTTTCTTCTTTACATTCGTTTTACTATTTACAAAATCGTTACCTGTAGTTTCAATGGCAGAAATTAAGGCCGTTGCGGAAGGTTCACAGCCTTCTCATGGAGATCATTAATTATGAGTGATAAGACTTTATACTCTTATACGGGATTATTTGATACGCCTGATGAAATAATTAAAGCCGCTAACCAGGTAGCTGAAGACGGTTACAAAAAGTTTGATGTAAATACTCCATATCCGGTACACGGTATGGATAAAGCAATGAAACTTGGGGCATCACCTTTAGGATATGTTGCTTTAGTGTTAGGTTTATCCGGTACACTTTTGGCATTAGGAGTAATGTACTGGATGGTTGCAGTTGATTACCCGGTTGTTATTGGTGGAAAACCGTTTTTTGCTTTTCCTGCTTTTGTTCCGATTATGTTTGAAGTTACCGTTTTGCTGGCTTCCGTAGGCACTGTTCTCGTGATGTTGTTTATATTATTTAAGCTACCCAATAATGCGCATCCTCTACATGATACCGATTACATGAAAGCTACATCCTGTGATAAATATGGAATAAGCATTCAAGCGGATGATCCAAAATTTGAAGAGAATACTGTTAAAGAATATTTTTCAAAACTCGGTGCGAAAAATATTACCCCGATTTATTACGATGAGAAAGAGATAAATACAAAGCACAAAGTTTTAGAGCCGAAGTTTATAGGATTTCTAATTGTTGTGTTTATTATTGTAAGCGGGGCAACTTATTTTTCGTTAAATAAATTAATAATTATCCCGCCGTTTTCATGGATGATGGAACAGGAAAAAGTTGTTCCGCAGGAAAGTTCTTCAGCATTTGAAAACGGAAGGGGAATGCGGCAGCCCGTTCAAGGTACTGTTGCAAGAGGATTGATTCCCTACGCATTTAAAGATAAACCCGAAGAAGCAGGCAAGTTTTTGATTAATCCTCTTAGTCCTACAGAAGAAACATTGGCTCTCGGTAAAAAGAAATTTGAAATTTATTGCAGTCCGTGTCACGGTAATTTGGGAAAAGGAGACAGCATGTTGAGAGGTCAGTTCCCGAATCCGCCGAGCCTTCATTCTGAAAAAGCAAGACAATGGCCCGACGGCAGAGTTTACCATATTATAACGGAAGGACAAAACGTAATGCCCGGTTATTCTTCGCAGTTAAGCCGGCGGGAAAGATGGGCAATTGTATTATATATTAGAGCACTTCAAAGATCACAAAATGCTAAGGAGTCTGATTTATTATGAGTGATGTAAAAGTGGATTATACTAAAAAAGAATTTCCTCCGGTACTAAGCAAAGTTGGTTTTATTCTTACTTTGGTAGGATTAGTATTGGTAGTATTGGCATACTTTGTTGATCACACACGAAGCGCATTTAATAACTTAATTTTATTAATGTTTTTAACCAGCATTGGATTAGGTTCTTTGTTTCTTGTTGCTCTGGAATACGTAATGGGAAATGTATGGAGTGTTCCTTTTAGAAGAATTGTAGAATTTTTTGGAGCGATACTTTTAATTCTTCCCGTAGTTTTTATTCCTATATATTTTAACCTGCATGATTTGTTTCATTGGACACATCTTGAAGCCGTAGAAGCAGACAAAGCATTAAAAGGAAAATCACCATACTTAAACGCGCAGTTTTTTATTATAAGAGCAATAGTATTTATAGGATTATGGATACTGTTTTATTTGTTTATTCAAAAGAATTCAAAAAAACAGGATGAAACTGCAGATCAAAAACTGACAACAAAAAACATAAGATTATCTGCTTTCTTTATGCCGATCTTTGCATTGTCAATTACCTTTGCATCAATTGACTGGATGATGAGTTTGGAGCCTCACTGGTTCTCAACAATTTTCGGAGTTTATTATTTCTCCGGGACAGTATTGGCAGCATTGGCTACAGCAACATTTTTTATTATTTATTTAAGTGAAAAAGGATATTTAGTAAAAGGCCTTGGCAGCGATCATTACTACAGTCTTGGAGCGCTTATGTTTGCCTTTACAAATTTCTGGGCATACATTGCATTCAGCCAGTTTTTACTTATTTGGTACGCAAATCTTCCGGAAGAAACATTTTTCTTTTTAAATAGAATGGAAGGAAGCTGGGTGTATGTTTCGATTGCATTAATATTCGTAAGGTTTGTAATTCCATACTTCGCATTATTGTCACAGCCATCAAAGATGGATCCCAAAAGACTAAAATTTATTTCCATTTGGGTGCTATTTGCTCATATGGTTGATCTTTATTGGCTCATAATGCCGACATACAGCAAAGACGGTATCGCTTTTGGCTGGATTGAAATTGCTTTCCCGATTCTTGCTTATGGAATTTTAATACTTGTTTTCAGTGTTAAAGCAAAAAATAATAACTTGGTTGCTGTTGGCGATCCGAAATTAATAAGAGGAATTAACTTCAGATTATAACCGGAAAGTTCAATGGAAAAGAGAAGATTTGAATACGAATTAAATTTTGAACAGGTTATTAAAAACCCGGTGAGATTATTCGGGTGGATGTTCCCGGTATTTATCTTTTTGCTGCTCGTTATAGGTGTGCGATATTATAAAAACGTAGGCACAATGGAGCTGCAACATCAGCCGCCGGTTAATGATTCATTATATGCATTTAAAGATGTCGCAATGAAAAAGGGAGGAGTTATTCCACCGGTAGATTTAAGTTTAATTAAAGAACCGGCTCAAGAATTTCTCGGTAAAGGGAAGGATTTATTTGATGCCAATTGTTCCTCATGTCACGGTACTGAAGGAAACGGTGACGGTGCTGCAGGAGCTAATTTAAATCCGGCACCAAGAAATTTCCATACTCAAGAAGGCTGGACAAACGGCAGAAAATTCATTGACATGTACAAAACTTTGCAGGAAGGAATTATTCAAAACGGGATGGCTGCATACGAATATTTAATCCCGGAAGATAGGGTAGCAATAATCAATTATGTAAGAACATTTGCCGAGTTTCCTGAAGTTACTGATGAAGATATTAAAGAACTGGATGCTGTTTATAATCTTTCAAAAGAAAAAGTTGAACAAAATCAAATTCCTGTTAAGCTGGCAATGAAAAAACTTAATAAAGAATTTGGTAATGAAGTACATAATAAATTAGTAGAATTCTGGACAGGTTCATTAAATGAACCGGGAGCACAGTTGTTGATCTACAATTCAGATGATCCGGGAAATATTGTTAAAACTATTTTTTACACCGGCATAAATTTAAGTAAAGAAGAATTTATTGAATCAGTTTCGCTTGATCCGCAACCTTTGGGTTTTAACGTTGGAGTTTTTAGTTTATCCGGTAATGAATGGGATATATTGTATAATTATTTGTCTGAAATAGCAAATTTAAGAAATTAAATGATATAAAATGAATAAGAGAAACGGCGTAATTTATTTGATTATAATAAGTTGTATATTTTGTCTAAATATAAATGTAGGTGCTCAAAACAAACAAATTAAAGTAGGAATTGATGAAAAATTAGGTGATTACCTCCCGCTGGAAGCAGAATTTCAAAACTCGAAAGGTGATACGGTTCAGTTAAAAGACATTATAACCAAACCGACAATTCTTGCTTTGGTTTATTATGAATGCCCCGGGATATGCTCCCCATTACTTACTGAAATTGCCTGGGTAATTAACAAGGTTGATTTAACGCCGGTTAAGGATTTCCAGGTAGTAACACTAAGCATAGACCCTAGAGAAACCCCAGAAACAACCAAAAGGTGGAAGAAAAATTATTACGACGGGATGAAAAACGATTTCCCCGATGAAGCATGGCATTTTTTAACGGGGAATGAAGAAAATATTAAAAAAGTGGCTGATGCTCTGGGTTACAGGTATCAACAATCTGATGACGGCAATTATACACACCCGGGTGCAATTGTTGCCGTCTCTCCAGATGGAAAAATATCCAGGTATCTGCTTGGAATACAATTCAATCCGTTCGATATTAAAATGGCGGTTTATGATGCTCAGCAAGGGAAAACTGTTCCCACAGTTGCAAAGGTACTCCAGTTTTGTTTCAGTTATGATCCGGAAGGCAGAGGATACACATTAAATATAACAAGAATTATCGGCAGTGTTATGCTGTTGTGTGTGGGAATATTTTTGGGTGTTTTGTTGTTAATAAAGAAAAAAGGTACAAAGGAGTTAAAGAATTAATGGCTAACGGTACAATAGCTTTGGATGAAAAAAGCTTTTACGAAGTGTCCACAAATAGATGGAAAAAAGGAATATTAGCCTGGATTTTCAGTACAGATCATAAAAGAATCGGTCTCTTATATTTATACGGTATTGCAACGTTCTTTTTAGTAGGTGTGCTCGCCGGAATTTTAATGAGGCTTGAATTAATAGCTCCGGGCAAACAGCTTTTTGAAGCACAATTTTATAATCAGTTATTTACGCTTCACGGCGTAATAATGATCTTTTTATTTATTATTCCCGGGCTGCCGGCAATATTCGGTAATTTCTTTTTGCCGATTCAAATTGGTGCTAAAGACGTAGCCTTTCCCAGATTAAATCTTCTTTCGTGGTGGATTTATATAATAGGTGCCGTTATGGCTTTAACGTCCATTATGCTGCCGGACGGACCAATTGATACCGGCTGGACGTTTTACGTGCCATACAGTATTCGTTCCGGGACCAACATTTCGCTTGCAATTACTGCGGCTTTTGTTTTGGGATTCTCATCAATATTAACAGGCTTAAATTTTATTACAACAATTCACAGGATGCGTGCTCCGGGCATGACGTGGTTTAAAATGCCGTTGTTTGGATGGTCAATGTACGCAACTGCCTGGATACAAATTATAGCCACACCGGTTGTAGGTATTACAATTATTCTGGTTGTTCTTGAAAGATATTTCGGTGTTGGTATTTTTGATCCTTCATTGGGAGGCGATCCGTTATTATTCCAGCATTTATTCTGGATATATTCTCACCCCGCTGTTTATATAATGATATTGCCTGCGATGGGAGTTGTCTCTGAAATAATACCTACTTTTGCACGAAGAACAATTTTCGGATATAAAGCAATAGCGATTTCAAGTTTGGCAATTGCTTTTGTCGGCTACCTCGTTTGGGCGCATCACATGTTTACAAGCGGGATAAGCGATACTTCAAGAATCATATTTTCTTTATTAACATTTTTGGTTGCCCTGCCCAGCGGTGTTAAAGTTTTCAACTGGGTAGCAACAATGTATAAAGGCTCAATCGATCCGAAGCCGCCGTTTGTCTGGGTTATGAATTTTATATTTTTATTCTCCATCGGAGGCTTGACCGGGCTGGTACTCGGTTCGCTTGCAACAGATATTCACGTACACGACACATATTTTGTTGTAGCTCATTTTCACTATGTTATGTTCGGCGGTGTAGGTACAATATTTTTTGCTGCATTGTATTATTGGTTTCCCAAAATGTTCGGCAAAATGTATAATATAAAACTTGCCTACTGGACTGCTGCATTATATTTCGTAGCGTTTAACACATTGTATTTCCCAAAATTCATAATGGGATATATGGGAATGCCGAGAAGATATTATGATTATCTTCCGCAGTTTGAAACACTGCAAAAAATATCAACAGTAGGTTCCTGGCTAATGGGAATAACAGTGATTTTAATTTTCGGAGGTTTATTATACAGCTTAAAAAAAGGTAAAAAGGCTCATCCAAATCCGTGGGGCGGTGTAACACTTGAATGGCACATTCCATCACCGCCGACCCTGGAAAATTTTCATAAAATACCTACAGTTAAACATGAGCCTTACGATTTTAGTCAGTTGAAGGAGATTGAATATGAGTCAAAGTGATCACGCTATTGCTGCCTCGGCAGATCACGGACATGTGCATCGCGATGATGTTGGCTCTAAAATGGGAATGTGGCTTTTCCTTTTTACCGAGCTGCTTTTGTTCGGAGGAATGTTTTTGGCTTATGCTTATTACAGGTTCCAGTATCCCGATCAATTTCATTATGCAGCTACGGAATTAAATACCGGTATCGGAACATTAAATACAATTATTCTTTTAACTAGCAGTTTAACCGTAGCTCTTTCAATAACAGCAATTCAAAAAGGTAAAAAAATATTCACAATTTTTAATCTGGTATTAACAATTGCATTTGCCCTCGCTTTTATAATAAATAAATATTTTGAATGGTCTGCAAAAATTCAACATGGTATTTATCCCGGGTCGGAAGAACTGTTAAACAAAAGCAACGGCGAAATTATTTACTTCGGGTTGTATTACGTTATGACCGGCCTGCATGGATTACATGTTATTATAGGTATGATTGTTTTAATTTTTATGCTTGTTTTCATAATTAAAGATAAAGTTACACAAGATAAATATGTTGCATTGGAAAATTCAGGCTTGTATTGGCACCTTGTTGACTTGATATGGATTTTCTTATTCCCGTTATTTTATTTAATTCAATGAGGAATTGTTAATGTCACAACACGATGATAATCATGAACATCACGGTATTAGTTACGGGGGACTAGTACTTGTTTGGCTTGGACTTCTTGCTTTAACTTCCGTTACTGTTTCGGTTGCGGGAATCAGCCTAGGCCAATTTACGTTATTTGTTGCTCTTGGAATAGCTGCACTTAAGTCGATGCTTGTAATAAATTATTTTATGCACATAAAATTTGATGAACCAATTTTTAAAGTGTTTATAGGAATAAGCGGGTTTACACTCGTTGTAATTTTCCTATTAACATATTTTGATATAAGTTTTCGTTGAGGTTAGGTTATGTTTCCAGCTCCGTCAAATACGGTTCAAGGTGTTGATTTAGCAATGTTAATCATTGTAGGAACAGGAGTAATTCTACTACTTGGAATTACTGCTACAATGATCTATTTTGTTTTTAAATACAATAGAAAAAAAGGACATAAACCCGAAGATATTCACGGCAGCATGCTTTTAGAAGCAATCTGGATTGCAATCCCCACCTTACTGGTACTGGGCATGTTTTATTTTGGCTATGCAGGTTTTGAAGAAATAAGAAATGTACCGGATAACGCATTTGTTATTAACGTAAATGCAAAAATGTGGGAATGGGATTTCAAATATAAAAACGGTAAAGAAACAGATACTCTCTACGTTCCCGTTAATACTCCTATTAAACTTGATATGATTTCATTGGATGTAAACCATTCCTTGTTCATACCTGCTTTCAGGATTAAAGAAGATTTAATTGCGAGCATGAAAACATATTTAAGTTTTACTCCCCAACAAGTAGGTTCTTATGATATTGCCTGTGCTGAATATTGCGGTTTGAAACACTCAATGATGTACACAAAAGTTGTTGTAATGACTAAAGAAGAATTTGATAACTGGTATAATGAAGGTGAAGATGTACAGCGGGAATCCGTCCCTAAGGGACAAGCCGGAATCGGCCAATAAATATTTCCGGTTGGATTTGTATAACTATCTGAAAGATAGGGCAGAAGTATATATGGACCTCTGTAAGGTACGCATTACTTTTTTTGTAGCGCTGACAACTTCGGTGGGGTACTTGCTTTTTAATGGTTTTAATACAGGCTTATTTCTGCCTACTCTCGGAGTGTTTTTACTTGCTTGCGGATCATCTGCATTAAATCATTACCAGGAAAAAACTACGGACGCTTTAATGGAGCGAACCAAAAACAGGCCGATACCGAGCGGAAGGATAAAAGAAGAATCCGTTGTTATAGTTTCGTTACTCTTAATAATATCAGGCTCTTTAATTATATATTTTTCTGCAAACTTAACTTCGTTACTCATCGGCTGGATTACTTTATCCTGGTATAATATAATTTATACTCCCATGAAAAAAATAAACGCACTTGCCGTTATCCCGGGTTCGCTTATCGGCGCCCTGCCGCCCGTAATCGGGTGGGTCGCAGCCGGCGGCAATTGGTACGATGTTCAAATTTTGGCTGTAGCTTTGTTTTTCTTTATATGGCAGATTCCGCATTTCTGGCTCCTTCTTCTTATATTCGGAAAAGATTATGAAAGAGCCGGGTTCCCGACTTTAACGCAAAAGTTTGCAAATAAGCAGTTGAGCAGAATTACATTTGTCTGGATAGCTGCTCTGTCGGTTAGTTGTTTACTTATTCCTTTTTTCGGAATATCGAAAAACATTATATCAATTATACTACTTTTGTTAAGCAGTATTCTTCTGCTCTGGAAAACGAAAAACATACTTGTCGATTACATCGAAAAAATAGTTTTCAGAAAGGCATTCTTAAATATCAACCTATATGTACTTATTGTAATAATGATAATCTCTATTGATAAATTATTATAAGAGAATTTTGAGGAAAGTTTTATATGGAATTTTTAGACAGCTTTGTTCTTCCGCAGTCAGATCACCACATGGTGCTGCTGCGTTACCTATTGATACTTACTTATATATTATTTATCCCTTATATCAGTGTGTTATTTGGTGCTGCATACTTATCGTTAAGCTATAATAAAAAAGGAGAACAAGGCGGCAATAAGTTTTATTTCAAACTTGCTAAAGATATTATAGACCTTGCAACAATAAACAAAAGTATTGCATTTGCATTAGGAATTATACCTTTATTAAGTGCAACATTTTGTTATGCTCAATTGTTGTCTTCCGGTAAAGTGAGTTTAACAGGATATTTACTAACAGCACTTTTATTCTTAGTCGCAGGACTCATTAGCCTTTATTCTTATAAATACTCATTTCATTTAAAAGATATTTTCGGATCGGTAAAAGAAGAAACGGAAGATGTAAAAAATGAATTGAATAAATACAAAAATATTTCCGAAAGTCTATTCAAATCTGCAGGTAAGTGGGGCTTTTATTTAATTTTAATTGCTGTGTACATATTCTTCGGGGCAGCATCCCTTGCAATTGATCCCTCGAGATGGGAAAGCGTATCAAGCATTTTCTCAATGATATTTTCTTTTTCAGCATTATTAAAATTTTTGTTATTTGTTTCATTTGCTTTTGTTACAACGTCAATTGTCGGAGTATTTTATTTAAATGAGGAATTGGAAGATAGTTCTGCCGAATATAAAGAATTTGTAAAAGATAACTTATTTAACTTCGGATTAGCTTCCGGGGCGGCAGCATCTTTTCTTTATGTAATTGTTTTTCTAGTTTCACCGAAAGCTTCGCTTGCAGATACTGCATTTATAGCAGCCGCTTTTGCTCTCTTTGCAATTCTTATTGTAAGCAGTCTAATTTATTTGATGATGAAAGAAGAAGGTGCAAAGTATATAAACTCTGCAGTTACGTTTTTAATTTTATTCTTTATCGGATTTATTGTTAAGGAACAGTCGGCATTTAATTCAGCAACAGTTAAGCCATTCTATCTTGCAGCGGAGAAATATGAAAAGCATCTTGAAGAAATGAAAGCCGAATTTGGATTAGGAATTGTTGAAATAAGCGGTGAAGATATATTTAACGGAAGATGTGTTGCATGCCATAACTTTGAGCAAAAGTTAGTTGGTCCGGCTTATAATAATGTATTGCCTAAATACGTAAACAACCAGGAAGGTTTGGTACAATTTATTTTAAATCCTACAAAAGTTGATCCCAACTTTCCTCCGATGCCGAATCAAGGGCTTAAACCGAATGAAGCACAGGCGATTGCCGATTATATTCTAAATGTTTATAAAGAAAATAATCCGCAGTAATAAATGGAACGCAGACCTGCCTGCCACAGCACATAGGCGTTAACTTAAGGTGAAATATTTATCCTTTTAGCAATAGCCCCAACTTTGAAGTTAGGGAAAGGATGATTGGTACACACCTATGGGCTTTCCCGATAAGGGATACTCCGGATAGCCCAAATATTAGAGAAAATTGGGCTGTCCGAAGGATTCGCCTTAGGAGTTCTACGAACCTATGGAAAAGCCCGGAGTTTTTGTTAGGACTTATTGTCCACGACCTAAAGAGTTTGTTGCGTAACTAATAATAGCCCGTGGCTTCAGCCACGGGATTATTAAGATTCTGAAATCTATAGGCTTTAGCCTCATTTAAGCACTCTAAATGGGGCTAAAGCCCGGATTCTATTCGGTTTCTTATTTCCAACGTGCTGAAGCACGTGGCTATTGAAGCACCTAATTGAGTTACGCAACACACCCTAAAGGTCGTGGCTATGATTATTTTTTCGCAACATCCTGCTCAAGAATGCTTTTGGCATGGCGGATTATTCTGATTAACGAAGATTTTTTATGATCCTAATTTATTATAACCATCATAAAAATCTGCGCCTACTGCGTGACGTGGTCTATTCTGTGTTAAAAAATCAATTGATAAGAAAGGTAACTTTCGATATTGAATATTGCATTGAATTAGATAAAAGTTTACCTTTAACTATTAAAAATAGTAAATAAACGTGGACGCGAACCGTTGCAGCATTCAGGAACCTGCCTTTCCAAAACGGTTTCTTTAAAAGGAGCTGAAATAAGCGTTTCGAAAATAGCCCCTTCAAAAATATAAAACCTTAGTTATAATTTTGGGTAAGACTATGAACAATAAAATTATAGAAAAAATTGTTGCCAAGATTGGAATTCCCAATATAATTGAACTTTTAGTAGACAGAATTTCTTTTGGGGAACTGAGTTCATTGCTGCTAAAAACGTTTGAGCTAAAAACCGCTAAAAAAAATTATAGAGATATTTTAAAGGAATTCCAATCTAATAGATTTGTGAAGCCGTCCGATATAAATCCTATAATTCAAAGAAAACTTGAATTGGCAATATTTTCACTATTGCCCGGTGAATTTGAGCTTATTGACTTGTCGCCTTTAGCTCCTTTGGGAACAACAAGTGTTTTAACGACAAATCATCAAAACAATGTTGTATCTGCCATAAAAAATGTTGAGGTAGCGGCTGATACAACAAACATACTGGCGCTTGAATGCGCAAAAAGACGAAATGAGTTATTAAAGAAAGACAGCAAAAGTTTAGAACCGGTAAAATTATGTGCCGGCCAGCGTTTAACGAGGACGCAGCTATTTGAGAGCGAATTTTTTTCGGCTCATTTTAACGTTATAGCTTTATGCAGCGCTTGGAAGGCTGAAGGCAACGATGGTTTGGAGGGAAGTAATCTTGCGGAACATATTAAAATTCATGTTAGTATTCTCGAAAAAATAGTATACAAAAATGAGTTGAAATGTATTAATGTGAAATTCTTTAACTATGCCGGATACGATAACTCGGATTTGATTGAGAGAATTAAAGCCCTTTTTTGTAATAAAGATCATATTTGCTTTAAAGTGGAAAACAACAGCGAATTTGGCAAAAACTATTATTCCCGGTTGAGATTTGTTGTTAGCTTAACAGCTAAAAACAATGAAGAATACGACTATATTGACGGCGGTTTTACAGATTGGACAAGAAAATTGTTGAACAATAAAAAAGAAAAATTATTAACCAGCGGTGTAGGTACCGACTTTTTATTAAGAACAGTAAAAACGAAAGCTAAAGCCGGAACATAAGAAAGAGGAAAAGATACAAATGAAGAAAATTATTGTAGCAGTCGCTATTCTGATTAGTGTTACGTTTGCCGTTTTACGCATTAGTAAACGGCAAAGCGTGGAAAAAAATGTAATAAACAAACTCATGGAATACAATGATTCCTATGTTGGGAACGCAAGCGCAGTAGGTAATATATTAACGTTATTGGAAGTTGATAGAGATCATTTTTCGTTGAATACATCTGAAAGGCCTTATGGTATTAATGTTTATTGCCGAAAAGAAGTGCATAAAGATACAGCCGAAGTAAAACATTTGTACGCTTCAACAGTAATTTTTACCTTGATCAAGAATGTAGATGAGATAAGGTTTAAATATAACGACGATACGGATTTATTTATTACCAGGAATATGATAAATGATTTTTTCGGCGTGGAAGTGGTAGCTTATGGTAAAAATAAAGAAAAGTGGCAGAGCGAAATTCTGAATAAATTGAATTCAGAAAAAGTAGTTGAAGAGTTTTATTCTAACCAGTTGCGTGAAATGAAAAAGAGATAAAGAGAAACTGTTACCCCACGGCGCAACAGGTAAATGTCTCCATATCATTAAAATTTATTCAATGATGCATAAAAATAGTTCATCCTTTCGCCAACTTGTACGAAAGGGATTCTTTAAGAAGAAGTTGGAGTTATTGCAAAAAATAAATATTTCGCATTAAGTTGAGGCTTATGGCTGCAACGGGGCTGTTGCAATGAATAATTATTTGAGTTGATAACGATGCCGGTAATAAAACTGAAATATATTTGGATTAAAAATAGCATATAAGGTACTTAATCCTAAAAAACATGAAAAAATTACAAAGACAATACGTTCCTTATTAGTCCGTTTATTATATTTACATATTGATTTCAAATAATTAATAAGGAATAATATTATGCACGAAAAAAGTATTGAACTGTTAAACAAGGCAGTTGCGGACGAATTATATGCAGTACATCAGTATATGTATTTCCATTTTCACTGCGACGACCAAGGCTATGACCTATTAGCCGGTTTATTTAGAAGAATTGCAATCACTGAAATGACCCATGTTGAAAAATTAGCCGAAAGAATATTATTCTTAGGCGGTGATGTAGAAATGGTTGTAGCCGAAGAAGTAAAAAAAGAACATGATGTAAAGAAAATGCTTGAACAAGCTTCTCAAATGGAAAAGGAAAGTGCTGAAGAATACAATCAATGGGCTAATGAATGCGCAAAAAATAATGATGCAGTTACGAAGCAGATATTTGAAGGTTTGGTTATGGATGAAGAAGGGCACTACGATCAATTTGACACGGAAGTAAAAAACTTAATAAAATTTGGTGATAATTATCTGGCACTTCAATCAATTGAAAGAAGTAAAGGTGGTATGTCGGCAGAAAATTAATTTTTCACTTAACCGGGCGGTCATTACTATGATGACAGTTCCGGTTACTGTATTTTTTGTACTATAAAATATTTATTATTCACACTCATCATTTCAAATAAATTTCTTATCCGCTACTTTTTTTCGGTTCCGTTATCATGTTTTTCCAAAATGAGGAATAAAATATCAAAGCCGGTTTATATTTTATCGGCTGCCAGTATGATAGAGGCTGTCTCAAAAGTAAGCTTGTCATCACGAGCGACCTGCCTCGCCGGCAAGGCGGGAGCGAAGTGATCACTAGTGCGCCTGGCATGACGTAAAAGCTGAACTTCCTGGAAAGGAAGAGGGAAAAAAAGCGCCGAGACCGGACGGAAGAAAAACCAACAAGGCAAGGGCATTAAGGAAACAAAATGTCTGGAGGAAGCATGAGGTAGAACCTGTGTATTTAGTTATTACTCACTTGCAAAAAACTCTATCAAGCTAAACTGCAAATGTTACGACCAATTACTGCAGGCGGTTTGAGTTGCATGTTGAGACTGTCGAAAAAGCCTTTAAGCAAAAAGGTTTTTAATTCCTTGTAAAATTCATATCACTTTTTCAAAAATATTTTTATTCTTACATGGCTATTTTATTCTCGTAAATATTTTCGTTTTTATCCGCCTGTTTATACGTTGTGCTCTCATATGGTCCCGTAGTTTGCTATCTTTTCTATATTATGAACCATACAATAAAGCACCCACTGTATATTCACTTTTATCTTGGTTCGTAATGTAAAATAATTCAATTTCTTTACCGCCTTTATATTCCCGAATACTGGCTCCACAATACCCATACGCTTTTTCATATTTTTCTCGTCCCTCTTCCGTGTCTATCTTATCCCGCATTCTCTTCGATATGTTTTCTTCATGTAGTTTTGTCGGTATTGTTAAGTGTTTCCTTTCGGCATTCTTATACAGTACTCTTTTTCTTTACACTCTGAACAATCTCTTGCTTTTGCCGCATATTGTTTGTAACCGTTCTTTATACTCTTTGATGTTTGCCGTCTTAACTCCTTGCCTTCAGGACAGATATATAAATCTTTTTCTTTATCATAGGCATAGTCTTCAAGTGAATACCTTTCAATTTTATCTCCCTTATATTTCTTTTGTGTTTCAAATCTTTTGTCCCTTTTCCTAAAATCTACATCAGGTATATAGGCATCCATTTTTTCTTTTTCACACTTTGACAGATTCTCAGTGCTGTGATAGTTCGCATCTGCCGTAAATGTTTTACCTTCCAGATAATTTCCCCTTTTCCCTATTGCTTTGAAATTATCCTTCGCTCCATCAAGCATTGGACTTACATGCCCGTAATCCTGTCCGCTGCCGAATGCTTCCGAGTATATAATTATCTGATGCTTTTCATCTACTATTGCCTGTCCGTTATATCCCTGCAGTACCCCATTTGATGTCGACATCTTGCAGGAGTCTTTATCAGTTATATTGCTTTTTACCTCTTTGTCTTGTTTGCCTATCTTGGGTTTATTCTCTTTCAAATATCGATCTATCTTTTCTACCGTCTTTCTTAACTTATTTATTTTTTGTTGTCTTCTTTGTTCTTCTTCCTTGCCTTCTTTTGTCCTTTTATCAATCAATTGCTGCTTTCTCAAATACTTTGTTACTTTCTTTTCCAGTTTTTCTTTCTTCCTTTTTAATTCCGCGTGTGTACCACTTAAGTGTTTCGATGCATTTGACGATAGCTTCAATCCGTCCAATGCAAAACTTTTGTTCCTCCTAATAATTCCATCTCGTCACATACCAGTAGTATATCCCTAAACAACGGCACTATCTCTTTCTCCATACTGCTTACAAAATGAGCTATCGTTGAATGATCTGGATACTGCATACACGACAACGCCATGAACATTACATTCTCACAACAGGCTTGCTCTATCTTTCTTGAACTTATTATCCCTCGCGAATATGCAAGCAGTATTATCTTCAATAATATCTTCGGGTCATACGACGGTCGTCCTGTTTTATCGTTTTTTATTTTTTCTTCAAATAGTCTTATATCTATGCGTTCTTCCACAAGTCTGTGTATTACATATTCTATTGATCCGGCTACCAGTTGTTTTTCTAGGTCTATTGCTATCATTGTTCTTTGACTATAATCGTATGACTTGTGTCTTGCCATTTTCTACCTCCCTGGTTTGCTTTAGGAAGGTATTAATTCTTTTTGCTTTTTTCAATTCTCTCTTTGCTTTATCCTCTCGAATTTAGCCTTGTTTTACCTTTTTCGACAGTCTCGTTAGGCATACAAATCGTTTACAATTTACCTTCTTTATAAAGTTGAAGAACACCATATTCGAAAGTATTTTCCTCCACATTTTTAGCATCAATAAAAAATAATTCCTTTTTCTTTATTGCTAATCCTAAACCTAAAACAAATTTACCATCTTTAAGTAACGCTGGGAATAATTCATATGACATTAATTCCCGATAAGCTTTTTTGAAGTAGTTGAAAGCTTCTTTATTGGTTTTGGGAAATACTTGCATTCTTTGTTTAACTGCAAAAAATCTCTTAATCGTTTTCTCTTGTTTGAAATAATTATCGACACTAATCGTAAACAAAACGATATAATCTTCTGCTGCATTTATGTTTTCTATAAAAGTAATTTGTATTAAATCATTCTTGTCATTATTTGATATTTTTTTTATCAAATCAACAAATAGGTTGGTAGCTCCATCTTGTTCTTGAAATACAAATCCTAATTTTGGTAAATTATTACCATCATAATCTTCTCTTACAAAGTAGAGCATTGCATTCCATTTGGCTTTGTCCCATAGCCTTTCTTCAACTAGCTGATCTAGCACTTGCATATCTTTATGGCGGAACAAATCTGATTCTTTAACTTCTTTTAATTGAGTATCATCTTCTTTGGTATATTTTAAAAGCAATTCGGAAGGGATATCTTTTAACCATTCTTGTGATCTTTTTAACGGATATTCAATATCAGAAACGTCTTTGATCCAATCAGAGATCGAATATTTTTTTTCTTTCCCAAAAACATTGCTATTAAATAAATAACTAGGTGATATGTTCAACGTTCTAAAAAACAATCCTTCATCGGCAAGTTCTTTCAATTTATCAAATATATTATCATCCTTTGAATGAACTCCTTGTGAAAATAACATTATGATACATTCTAACAAGAAGTTTTTAAAATCGTTTTGATTCTCTGAACTTTGATAATTAGTTATTTTTTGGGGGATTAATATCCGAATGTTGGAATTACTCTCATTTAATGTAACTTTTCCAGGATATTTTGTAAAGTCAGATTCTTTTAATTCAATTATAATTTTAGATTTGGTAATTAATAAATCTTTATAACTCATTGATGCAAAGAAAGATTCTATTGCACCAAGTAAATCTTCAGCAAACTCAATACTACTCTCTGTATTAAAAAATTTTATAATAATATTACATCCTAATATTACTGTATTATACTCCAAATGATTTGTCAAATGATATTCAGGAGTATCGGGTAAGTCCTTATAGGCTGGTTGTTTTAAACAATGTATATATATATCATCAGGATTGGTGATCTCGCCTTCCCCTTGTCTTTTAGGTAGATCAGTATAACCCAGTGCATATTTTAAAGTGTGGTAAGAAGCATATAAACCAAAATGCTCTAATATGGTGATCAATTTCGGTATGCTTTTTAACTGATCAATGTTAGATTTAATTAACAACAAAGAGAGAACTAAATCTTGATCATATTTTGTTTTGGAATATTCATCGTTTTCTTCAGTAATTAATGCTGAATTTAAAGCATAAATATGTTGGAATAACGATAGGATTATTGGCACCCTTCCAAGTAATAATTCGTTCCAAATTAATTCATTGTAGCAATTCACTAATCTACTTGATAGTGAGCCATATGTAGAAAATTCATATAACAAATGATTAATGGAGAAAATTAATTCTTTTCTTGAAGCCCAATGCAAGTCAAGTCTCTTATATACCATGCTAGTGAGAATTGAACACTTAACAAATTCGTCAATTGTTTCTTCCTTTATAAACCTTATTCTTGCATTTTCAAAATATTTTAAAGCTTCTTTGAACTTCTTGTTATTGTAGTTTGAAATACCTCTAGTAAGAAATAGTCTACCGGTTTCGACTTCTCCACTTCTTGTCTGTGTAATATCACAAATAGTGTTAAAAAGATTCTCAAATTCTTGGAAATGCTCAAATACGTGGCCCAATTCATCAAAAATTTGAATTATTGTTAATACGTCAAAATGTAAAAGGTGTTCTGAATGTTTTAAAATGGAATTTAATTTCCTCAAACATACCTTAACTTCTTCCTCATCCCCGTAATTATCGAATATTTTGAATGTATAGTATAACGATTTAGCTTTCAAAGAATTGTTTGGCTTGGATGTATCATCAAATAATTTCTTAAGAGAAGAAAGGTAAATTATTATTTTTGAGTTTATCTCTTTCAATATCTCTGAATCATTTTCGAATCTATAAAATGATTTAAGTGATATCAAAAGATTACCAAGTAATTCATAATCATAGCTATTAAAAGAATTATAAACATATACCTCTAGGTCTTTGAAACAATCATAAGCTTCCTTTATATCATCATACCACCAAAACATTGTCCAAGCTTTTTGATAGATGGCTCTTATAATTTGACTTTGCATTGAAATTTGTTTGGCTATTCGAATCGCTTGATTTATGAAGCCTTCTGTTTCAAAACGTGGCAATTCAAGACTCTTAGCTAATTTTGTAGCTCTTATAAAATCTTCAACTAAAATATATTGTCTATTAACATAATTTTTTGAATCGCTAATTTTAATTTTGAGTTCGTCTAATTGATGAGTTTTAACTGTATCTTGTTCACCAGGTTTGACAATATTTTGAGTTGGGATATCAATGTTTAGGTGTTGAATTACTAATTCTTCTCTCTTATTACCAACGATTTTGTCTATTATCCAACTCCTATCTAATATCCGAACCTCAATACCATATAATTTATGAAGTTCATCCTCGGCAAGTGATCTTTTTTTATCAGAAATACTTTGATTGCTTACGAAATAAATTAGGTCGAATTTTCGTTGTAAAGTAGATATTTTTTTAACATCAGAATCAACTTTAGATTTCCAAGTCTTTTTTGCACTAAAGGCAAACGCCCATTTATCCTTTAATGCTTTTTCTGGAATAGCATAATAATAATGGAATGCGATTTCTTCTGATATTGGATAATTCTCTGTGTCTCTTTTACTATCTCCCCCACCAACAGGTCCAGTTTGTGGAATTAAATTAGGACATATTTCTTTTTGACATAATTCAATACAAAAATTTTCAAACAATGATTCTTGTTTCCGATTGGTCAAAGTTTCAAGGTGATACTCAATAATTGATTTGGTGAGTTGTGGCTTTTGAGAATATTTAGTATCTGAAAATTCATGTGGTCTCCTCATACGCATAAATGAAGAGGGCTTAAACTCGTTTTTCTTTTCTTCTTTTTCCATGATTATCAATGTTTAGTATGCCTAACTTTAAAGAAAGTAATATGTAAACGTAATAATACAAATCTTATCTCACATGGCAGGTTCAAATTCTTTGTCTGCATTCGGATATTTTTTTGCCAGGGCATTAGGCAATATTGTTTTACCCTTTCCTTTCTTTATATCATCTTTATGTTGCAAATAAACTTTATTTAGATGCTGTTTTAATTCGGGGATAATTGTTTCGGGTAATGTAGTTATCCTATCCTTATTGCCTTTTGCATCCCTAACTGTTATCTGCTTATATTCAAAATTAATATCTTTTATTCTCAGTTTTAATGCTTCACCCAATCTTAGACCGGAACTATAAAGTAAAGAACAAACCAGTTTAGGTACACCGTTAAAATGCTTGAAAATTTCATCAACCTCTTTTTTTGAAAACACAACAGGAACTCTTTTGCTTCTATGTGCCCATGCTACATCTTCCAGCCATCCGAAATCTTTTTTTTTTATATAAATATACTATTGCACACAAAGCTTGATTCTGTGTTGATGCAGATACTCTTCTTTTAACTGCAAGGTTTTCTATATGTTCTTTAGATAATTTTTCGGGGTGTTGTTTATTGTTAAACATTACATATTCCATCATCCATTCACCCCGTGAGATAACTTTTAATTCTATTTTTGATATATCTTTTACCCCATGCTGTTTTCAAGTACTTTTCTCTTTTCGTAGTATCTTGCTGATTTAAACATCCTTCCCAATAGACTAATTTTAATGGTATTCTTTTTTTTGTGGATTTAACTTTACCCTCATTATGCTCCACTAGTCTTCTTTTAATATTCTTGGTGTAACCAACATAAAACATTTTATCGGATTCAGATTGTAATACATAAATATAATAATACATATTAACACCTTCTTATCTCACGGGGCTCTTTGTAAGTTTTTACAGTCAAGATGATATTCAATTAACTATTAACTCTAAAATATGAAAACTGCTTTTTATACTCAACTATTAATTCCTCCTTCGCCAAGGCTACGGAGGACAGTTCCTCCTTCGCTAAAAGGCAGCTACGGAGGACGGGTCCTCCTTTGCCAAAGTTTACCGACCATAACTTTAGTGGCGGTTGGGCTACGGGGGACAAGATAAAACAAAGACAAGATAAAAGATAAAATGAAAAAGATTAAGATAAAGGACACATCAATGGCCCGCCTTCACAAAAAAAATGTTACGGCGGGTAAAAATTGAAACCGGTTCTTTTGCCTTTTTACTTTTATCTTTTATCTTGTTATAGACCTACTTTACCGGCACACCTTCATGAAAATATGTTTCGGAGGACAGGTTCCCCTACACAAGAGATGCTCCGGCGGGCAGCCTCCTCACTATGTTCGTTGAGAAATGACAAAACGTTTAGATATCTAATTTTGCAGAAACTCTATTATCACATCCGGCCATCTTATCATTCCATTTAACAACTTAATTGTGCCATCTAGTCATTTGATTATTCCATTTAATCATCTTATCATTCCATTTAACAACTTAATTGTGCCATCTAGTCACTCGATTATGCCATTTAGTCATTTGATTATTCCATTTAACCATCTTATCATTCCATTTAACAACTTAATTGTGTCATCTAGTCACTCGACTATGCCATCTAGTCATTTGATTATTCTATTTAACCATCTTATCATTCCATTTAACAACTTAATTGTGCCGTCTAGTCACTCGACTATGCCATCTAGTCATTTGATTATTCCATTTAATCATCTTACCATTCCATTTAACAACTTAATTGTGCCGTCTAATCACTCGATTATGCCATCCGGTCATTTGATTATTCCATTTAATCATCTTATCATTCCATTTAACAACTTAATTGTGCCATCTAGTCACTCGATTATGCCATTTAGTCATTTGATTATTCCATTTAACAACTTAATTGTGTCGTCTAGTCACTCGATTATGCCATCCGGTCATTTGATTACTCCATTTAATGATCTTATCATTCCATCTATTGACTGCTTATGTAGCTATAAAATCAATACAGTACAGAATTAACGGTTTACAACATGCGGCTGTTAATAACCACAATTAAAAATATTTTTTCGTCTTCTGTTTTGTTTCTGTTGCCAAGGATATTGATAACACATTGGGCATTACTAGCTTTGCTTCCAATACATTGTGAAAATATATCTTCTTCCCGCTTTCGTGTTCTCTTACCGGGCATTTATCACAATGTTTTTCCTTTAATGCGTTGCGTGAGTCTTCCTTAAATAGGAAGATACTTATTGCTCCCATAATTATCCCCGATATTTCATAATTCGAGCATTTCCTAATATCATCTAAATTAGATTCAAGGTGAAAATGCCTTTTTCGTGCATCATCTTCTTTTTTTAATTCTTTTTCGGGAAACTGACTGCAAAAAAATGAAGAAACGTTTTTCCGATTAAATCGTATATAGTTGTGGTTTTCTTCTTAAAAAATTTCAATAAGAATAGATTTTGGAAAAGAAAGGAAATGAAAATAAATTTCCGCAAATGTTAGTAAAATATACACAAGCCAAATTGGTTTTGGGATTTTGCCGTAAAATCCTCTCTTTTTAAGACCTGCCCGCTGTACGAGACTTTGGGAGGCGGGGAGGATTTAGGTGAGTTCTAAAAAAACAAAATACCAAAACCAATTTGCAACAAGTATATATGGAAAATTAAACAGGTATTTCAATATTTACTTCGGTACCCTCGCCTTTTGAAGAAGTAATATCTACTTTACCTTTAAATTGGTTTACGCTCTCATATAAGTGACTCAAACCATAACCGAAATGTGATCTGCCTGTTTCATAAGACTTGTAATCAAACCCTTTGCCGTTATCTTTAACCCCGATATTAATTTTTTTGTTCTCTTCAAAAACAGTTATTTCGGTTTTTGCGGCTTCAGCATGTTTCTTAACATTTAACAAAAGTTCTTTGATTATTCGGTAGATTAAAAGTGATGTGTTCTTGTCTAAATCAGAAGGTATATTGAATTCGTTAACGTCTATACCTAATTCATGCTTATCTTTATATGTATTTATTAAATTACTCAAAGCATGTTTCAAGTCAACAACATCAAGCTCAACAGGGGTTAATTCATAAATAATATTCTTAAGATCATCACTTGCTGCTGCAAGATTGGAAATAGTTTCATTTAATATATTTTTGTCAACAATATCTTTGGCAATTGCACTTTCAATGCTAAATTTTGAAGTATACAGTACCGGCAATAATTGATCGTGCAATAATTGCGAAATCCTTTTTCTTTCTTTTTCGCTTGTCTCAAGAAATACAGCCGTACGTATCCTTTGGCCAAGCAACTCATTTTCCATTTTCTGCATCTCTAATTCATTCTTAATTCCTAGTAGCTTTTTGGTAAACGGTACGATATAGAATTTTATAACTACCAGAACTATAGCAAGAAATACAAATGATCCCAGTAATCCCCAAAGTAAAGGGCTTTTATAATTGAAAAGCAAGTCTATCATCGTCAACTCTAAATAATACAAAGAAAAGGGCTATAAAAATTTCGCAAAATAATGTAAAGTAATAGTATTTGGATATTTCATCGAAATCGAATAATAATATAATCGCAACAAAAGAAATTTGAATAAATATATATGTAATAATCACAAATATTGAGAGGTTTAATTTACCCTCAACCAATTCTATAATGAAGTAGTGAATAACTGCAAGAAGAAGAAAAAAAAGAATTAACCCCAGTAATAAAGCATGATTTTTCCACTCCGGTGTTACGAACCACCCCGCTGCAAATAAAAGATAAATTATTACAAAATAGTACCACCGTTTAATAAGAATTTTACTGTCAAAAAAAGTTAAGAAGGCAAAATAGAAAAAGGAAATATTAATTAAATAATTATTCGGATATATTAATTCAAAAAAAGCATAGTCTATAACATCTCTTATACCTATCAGTAGAAAAAAAGTAAATAGTTTAGTTCTATATTGCCTTGCTATAGGCAGCAACCAGATAAATGCTACAAAATACTCTATTGTTGTTCCGTTAGTTATCATATAATTAATCAAGCCCGCTGCAACCGGGGGGACAAAAACGATCAACCTCAGATGTCAACACTAAGCTTTTGGTGCTAACTTCGGTATCAATATCAAATTTTACGGCACCATTTTCATTTTTGTATAATTTTATTTTTCTTTTGGTCGTTTGTTCAACTTTGTTTAAAACTTCTATTACAGTATAAACTGTATAAACTTCATTGTGAGGAGCTCTATATCTTTTAGGAAGCAAGGCATTTCTTCTTGCGTCCAAAATATATAACTGTCTTTTCTTTATATTAAACATTATGTGGTTGGTACCTGCATCATTTACAATTTTTATTAACTTACTTTTGGATATGGAAACTGTATTGGCTTTTGACTGCCCATAAATATTAACACATAAAATGAGCGCAATTATTGTAACTAATATGGTTGTTTTTGACATTGTGATTCCTCTGAAAGGTTATTGTAAAAGTTTACCATATTAAGTTAATAAAAAATCCAATTTTATTTTATAAAAAATTCAAAAAATTTCCATAGAAAACAAAAAATAAAAATTTTAATTATTATAAAATTTTTCAATAAAATATAAAAATCAAATGAAAAATTAAATATCTAATTTTTCTATTATAATATTTAGATCGCTTGATTTAAGCTCAGGGAAATTCCACACAAAGAGCCCGCCGATTTTTTTTGAAATTACTTCATTCAAAAAGTAATCTAGGTTAGTTTGATCCAAACCTGCCGGTGTTAAAGCTAAAATTACTTTTTTGGGGTCCTTTACATAGCTAATTGTTCTGTCGATTGCAGGTCCCACGTTTGCTTTAATATCTTCCATGCTCCACATTTTGTCAGCATAACTTTAAAGAATTTTATCTGGAAATGAGAAAAAAATATAAAGGCGGATAAAGCTATATTATGTCATTTACAGATAAAATTCTGTTGTGCGAAACCATCTCCTTATTCTATGGGGATTTAATACG